>NZ_JBQFRG010000012.1:0-135611 GCF_056537285.1 Ruegeria sp. CF8
CAACCAGGTCGGAAAATCCACAGCAGCCCGTTCAGACTACAATTGATCCCCCGGATCAATTGCTTAACGTCTTCACCTCGTCAGGCTCATAACCTGAAGGCCAGAGGTTCAAATCCTCTCCCCGCAACCAAAATCGGGAAAGCTCGGTCAATCCGAATTGTCTTTAGCGCTCCGAAAGTTTGTCTATCCACAGCTTAAATAACTGTTTTCCCTTGGTGGTTCTTTAGCGCGTTTGACCATCGCATATTCTTTTTCTTGGGTTCAGCGGCGGTCCGATTCAGTTGCGAATTCTCCAAAAGCCAATCTTACAAAGCGCTCGCTTCACGCATCTTGTCCTGCTCGGCCGGCGTGGGCGTGTGATTGAAGCAATAGGCTGTCAAGCAGGCTTCCACTCCGCCCAGTTCGGCTATGCGCGCCTTCTGGTCCGCGAAGCACAAAGCGTTAACGGTCTCGGGGTCGCAGATCTTTCGCAAACGATATTCGCCTTCTGCTAGTGCAGCCAATGTCTGCGGGTCATCCGCGCGCAAGGCAACAAGATCCCGCAGCTCGTTGGGATCTTTTGCAAGATCGAAAAGCTGCGGTTCATGGCCGACATAGTGAACGTATTTCCAATTTTGCCACCGTATCATGAACGTCCCCGTGGTGGATCCGCCATCGTGGTATTCGCTCAGGATTGTGCGGTCCGGGTTGTCTTCACTACGGGCCAGTTCGCGCAGAGAAATACCTGGCAAAGCGCGACTTCTTTCGTCATGAAAAACACCAGTGACGTCTACCGCAGTCGCGGCTAGATCCACCAATGAAGCCCCCGTGGCTACCTTGCGCTTTTCAGGAACACCGGGCCCCGCCAGGATCATGGGCACACCGGCGGATTGTTCGTACATCACCTGTTTGGTCCAAAACCCTTGATCACCCATCATGTCCCCATGGTCCGAAACATAAATGACCACCGTGTCGTCTGCCTGACCGCTTTTCTCCAGAGCGCTCAGGATGCGGCCGACGCAATCATCCATGAAACTGGTCAGGCCATAGTAGGCGGCTTTCGCTTCACGCATTTTTTGCTCATCAAAGTACTTCTCGTAATTGAAAAACTCGGCGACATTGCGCAGCTCGGTGTGCTCAGGCCGGAAATGATCCTCGTAACCAACCGGCAGGTCGATCTGTGCGGGATCATACATGGCAAAATACGCCTCCGGGCACGTGAGCGGATAATGAGGGCTAACCAGTGACACGAACGCGGCCCAAGGTTGATCCGAGCCTGTTTGTTTGTGCAGCCACGCTTCGGCGGCTTTGGTGATGTCTCGGTCGTAGTCAGTATAAGTGCTATTCCCAACGCCCACGTCGGCGGCCAATTCGACTGCCGCGTCATAAGGTTGAGGGGTTTCGCGAAGCAGGCCGATGGGCCATCCGACCCCGCCCACGACGTGCATTGGCAAGATTTCTTCGGAAAAACCGTTGTCGTCCTCGGTCGACCGAAAGTGAAGCTTGCCGATGGACACAGTTTGAACCCCCTGATCGCGTAAGTGACGCATCCAGCTTCGGATCCGTCCATCATAGGGCGAGGCGCTGTCCCAATGTCGGGTTTTGTGAACGTGATCACCGGTTGCGATTGCCGCGCGGGTTGGCACACACATGGGCGATGGCGTGTAGGCATTGGTGAAAAGCGTACCTCGTGCAGCCAAAGCGTCCAGGTTTGGCGTCTTGACGATTGGGTGCCCCATGCATCCCATCGCGTCCCTGCGATGCTCGTCAGAGATGATGATCAGAATGTTCGATCCATCGCGGTGAAGTGTTTTGTCTGCCTCGTTGGGTTGATTGCTCATGGGGCACCCCTTCCTGCAACGTGTCACATCGGACGGTCGTTCAAAACGTCAATTCGGTCAAGGTTATCCCACTGCCGCTGACCGCAGTTTCAACGAGGGTAGCTCTGAGCGCTCTCAACGAATGAATGGCCGAGTTTGCCGGTGCTTTTGTGTACTGGCCGTTTCTCATATCTCAACACAATTGCCACCCAGATGACCCAAGCCCACATAGTCGATATGGGCTTAGATTGTACGTTGGAACCCCAGAGGGGTTGAGGTCCTCTATTCCTGTTTCCCAACAAACCCGGCCAGTTGGCTGTTGAATGCCTCGGCCCGTTCGATGTTGACCAAATGACCGGTTGCTGGAAAGCGATGCCATCTGACATCGGGAAGGATGTCGTTCAAAAAAGAGTTTGTTTCGCCGACCAGATAATAGTCGTCATCCCCAGTCACGAGCATGACGGGCTTGTCGAAAGCTTCCAGCCGAGCAACGTCGTCAAACAACGAACGCCGGTTCCAATGCAACGTGGACAGCACATGCACCGCCCCTTCGGAGGACTGATCGCGCAGGTTTGCAGCATATGTTGACCACCCTTCGGGGTCTTCTTTCTGAAAGCTTTGGTAGGCGGGGTCATCCTCCAGCACAGCAACGGCTCCATCGCCGCCCCGGTCTTTGCGCAGTTGGATTTCGTGCCCGACCCAGGTTTTCCGATAGTTTTCCCGCTCGTCCGCGTCCCGGGGGCCCGAGCTGTTGCCAACCAGCGTCACGCTCAGTACGCGATCGGGATGGTTCAGCGAAAAATCCAGACTGGTGAAGCTGCCCATTGACGTTCCCACAAGATGCGCGGCTTCCATGTCCAGATGATCGAGCAGAGCCAAGAGATCGCCGGTCGATTGCTCTTGCCCATACTGGGAACGGTCCGAAGGGATTTCAGACGGAAGAAACCCGCGCGCCGAATATGTGATGCAGCAAAAAGACCGCGACAGTTCTGATATCTGCCGATACCAGCTGCGATAGTCGCCTCCGAATTCGTGAACAAAAACGATCGGGTCGCCTGTCCCGGTCACCTCGTAGTACAGCGTTGTGCCGTCTGGCGTTTGAAACACGGGCATTCGAATGGTCCTGTCTTCGTCGGAGGGTTTTGAGTTCAGCGCGTCAAAGCCGCGATGGCAGCATCGTCATACCCCAGTTCTGACAGAACCTCGTTCGTATGCTGTCCAAGGCTGGGTGCCGGGCTTTCCTGAAGGCCGCGATCAGCAATGGGGTTGCGCGCAAAACGCATATCTTTCCCCTCAGCGCTTACGGTGGAAAAGGCGGCGTATTCTTCTGCGATAGGATTGACTGCAATGGTTTGGATGTTCTCGACCACCGAGCATGGAATGCTGTTGTCGATCAAAATCTGTATCCAATGAGATGCCGTGTGCTGTCTCAGGTGTGCGCCCAAGACCTGATCCAAGGCATCGCGATTGGCCAGCCGGGCCTCATCCCCCTGAAAACGCGGGTCGTCCAGCAGGTCAAGATACCCAATGGCCTCGCAGAACCGGGGCCAGTCCTTGTCGCTGCCCAGACCTATGACGATATCCCGGTCCGCTGTCGGATAGGGCTCAAAAGGGGTCATGGACGGGTGGCGTGAGCCGATGGGTTTTGGAACGATTCCGGCATTGAGATAGCGGGCAAACGCGTTTTCCAGACAAACCCACTGACAGGCCAGCATAGACACATCCAGATGGCTGGTATCTTGAATCCCTTTTGCGTCGCGCTCGTACAGACGTTGTAGAATGCCGATGGTGGTGAACAGGGCGGCCGAGATGTCGCCTATCGAAAAGCCGACGCGGGTGGGGTCTCCGTCCAACTCTCCGTTTATGCTCATCATACCGCTCATTGCCTGGACAACGATGTCATAGGCCGGGCGGTGCGAAAGGCTTCCGGTTTGCCCAAACCCGCTGATCGAGGCGGAAATCAGGCGTGGGTTGATCCGTTTCAGATCGGCGTCGCTGCATCCCAACCGGTCGCGCACACCGGGCCGCATGTTCTCGACAAACACATCTGCCGTGGCCAGCAGTTTGTGCAGGGCTTCCTTGCCCTGTTCAGTTTTCAGGTCCAGAACGACCGAGCGCTTGTTGCGGTTCAGGGATGCAAAGTAGAGGCTGATGTCATTCTCGAACGGCGGAGTTGTGCGTGCAAGGTCGCCGGCCGGGTTTTCCACTTTGATGACGTCGGCACCCAGACTGGCCATCAACCACGTGCAGAACGGCCCGGACAAGACGGATGTCATGTCGACAATTCGGATACCTTTCATCAAGAACTCCTTCCGAGCATGGATTTCAGGGTTTTCAGATGCCCGTCGGTAGAGGCGATGGCAGGGGCACACAACGCTTGGCAGGTGTCTGACAAAACCTCTTGCGTCACCATTCGGTCGACCAGACCCCACATGGCTGCATCTTCTGCGCTGACGGCGTCGCCCCCCAAAAGGATCGCTGCGCTCCGACCCGGGCCAATCAGGGCTTGCAGCCTGTTTACATCGTATTGACCGGGCAAAACATTGTTCTTGAGCACCGGGTAAGAAAACCGTGCTTGGGGTACGCAAACCCGGATATCGCACGCAAGGGCCAGTGTCATACCCCCGCCGATGCAAGGCCCGTTAATGGCAGCCAAGGTCAGTACCGGGATGGCTCTGAGCGCTTGGGCCATTTCGTCCCAGGGGTCTGGACCGTTCACGTCAGTAGAAAGTGTGTTGAGATCCGCACCAGCGCAGAAAACGCGCCCGCCCGCGCCAGTAATGATCACGGCCCGCAGCTCTGTATCATTGGCGGCTTGAAGGAAAATGTCACGCAGACGCACCAGCATCGGGGGTGTCAGTGAGTTAGCCTTCGCTGGTCTGTTGATCGTGACAGTCAGACAGGCACCATCGCGTTGGGCCAGGATCAGGTCGTTGTCCCTCATGACCGGAACTCCGGCACGCTTCGATCCAGCATACGCATCAGTGCTGGCCACTGGACGCCCCCATGTGGTCCGTTTTGCGGTGCGCCCCAGTCGTGCAAGGCATCCATCGCATCGGCTGTGATCGTGATGGGCTTGTCCGTCGCACTCAGAATATCGACCTGAATTTTGCAGGCCATCTCAAGGTAGTAGTGATAAATAAAGGCTTCTGCCGCCGTGCGCCCGACCACCAATAGCCCGTGGTTCTGTAACAACATGGCAAAGTTGTTGCCAAGGTCGCGCGCCAATAGGGCACCTTCGTCCTCAACCGCTGTGGAGTCCTGATAAGGATGGCTCGACAGCGTACCCAGGACAAATCCCGCGTGTTGGGACAAAGCCAACAACCCATTGGGCATGGCCGAAACGGCAACGCCAGCGCGCGTGTGGCTGTGGATCACGTAATTCACATCAGGCCGGGCCGACAGAATGCCAGAGTGGATGATGTGCCCGGCCAGATTGACGATCTTACCGCTGTTCGGCCCGTCATCCACGGCCCGCCCGTCGAACGACATGCGGGTCAGGTTCGACGCTGTGATTTCGTCGAACATCAAATCATGTGAGTTCAACAGGTAATGGTCAGGGTCTTCTGGCAGACGCGCCGAGATATGGGTCGATGTCAGGTCGGTCCAGCCGTAATAATGAGCAAGGCGGTAAAGCGCGGCCAAGTCCTGACGGATCACGTCACTCATCACGCCTCTCCCAACGCTTCGCGGTACAAATTGTGGAAATGGCGCAGCCCGACCTCACTCATCGCGCCGCAGCCGTCACCGATAACATAGGGCCCTGGCTCGAATGCGCGGCTTTGCATGCCTTTCTGGATCTTCGACACAACCACTTCGTCTTCGGCCCCGGTTGTTTCCTTGTGCTTGTGCATCAATGCAATCACATCCTCGTCCGCGATATCGCCGCTCGAGAACCACCGGTAACGATAGATCGTCTTGTTCCAGGCTAAAGGTAAAAATTGACGGATCGTAAAGTACCCTCCGGGGTAACAGCACATCGATACATTGGGAAAGATCCAATAAGCACCATAATCATCTGCGCGTGGGCTGGCGTTCAGATCGTAGTCATACTGCTTTTCGTTCTTCGTCTGTGCCTTGCCATCATGCCAGATTGTCTTGCCGTGCGGGACTGTTGTGTACCCGTCCATCTCAAGCACGCCATGGGTCAAAGAGCTCGCATGCACGGTCGGGCAATGGTAACATTCGTTGTAGTTTTCCACCGAAAGCTTCCAGTTGCTGTCGTGTGCAATCTCGGTTTCGCAAACGAATTTCAGCTGGCTGGGGTCGGGGTGAAAGCTCAGCAGGTTCTGGCGGTATTCTTCTAGATCGGGGCCCATGGGTTCGGCGTTTTCGTCCAGATTGACAAAGATAAACCCGCAAAACTCTTCGACCCGGATTTTACGCAGATTGATTTGGTCGCAGCTTAGGCCGTCACTTTCGACCGAGCCGGGTGCGCGGCGCAGTCGGCCGTTAATTTCATACGTCCACGCGTGATACGGGCAGACCAACACCCTCTTGCCCTTGCCTGACCCTTCGACCAATGGGTGACCCCGGTGGCGACAGATATTGTAATACGCATTGATACCACCATCCTGCGCGCGAATGACAAAGATGTCCTCATCCACAATGGTAAACGTCTTGAAATCGCCCGGCTCAGCGATTTCGGACACATGACACACGCATTGCCAGCTTCGGAAGAAGATTTTTTCCTTATCAACTTCGAACCAGTCCGGCTGAGTGTAATATTTGGCCTGCAAAGGCAAATCTCGTGGCATCTGAGGTCTCTCCTGGCTGGCTTGCCCAAGTGGCGCCGCATCGCGGGGATGTTGTTCAGCATTAGCCTGCATTGCACTGACCCCTTTGCACAGATATAGAATCTTTACATCTAGGGTAACTTCAGATTGACCTCATGACGCAAAGCGCTTTTGATGTTCCACCGCTCGGGGCGGTCCGTGTCTTTTGGATTGCCGCACGGTATAGAAACTTCAAACGCGCAGCGACAGAGCTGGGCGTGACGCCCACAGCCGTGAGTTCGCAGATCAAATCGCTCGAGGCTCATCTGGGCTGCACCTTGTTCGAGCGCCACGCGCAGTCAGTTGTTCTAAACAACGCCGGGCGGCAGTTTTCCGAAGCTTGTGAAGCGGTGTTTGCGCGGCTTGACCGGGCTGTGCAGGACGCGCGCCAGACTGCGAATAGATCGTCAATAACGGTCGGCGTCGGCGCGCTGATCGGGTCGCAATGGTTGTCCCGCCGCCTGTTCAGCTTTTGGCAACGTTTCCCCGAAACTGGCCTGCATCTTCAGTATTCCCCAGGCGGGGTGGAGTTTTCGGATGGTCAGACCGACATGATGTTGGCATGGGGGGACGGAGATTGGCCGGGACTGACATCGGAACCGCTGCTGCAATTTCCAACGTCGCCCGTCATCAGCCCAACTCTGATCGCCGAGAGTGCGCGCCCTTTGAAGCCTGCGGATCTGCTGCGCTTACCTCTGTTGCACTGGAAGGATCAAGTCGACTGGCTGGAATGGTTCGATGCACACGAGGTGGAAACCGGCGACCACCTTCCCGGTGTGACTATCGACGATTCCAGTGTCCTTCTCAGAGCGGTGTTGTCGGGTCAGGGTGTATCCCTTGGCTTGCTTCCTCTGATCGAAGTTGAAATACAATCCGGGCAGTTGATCCGACCGTTCGACAATGATTTTGCACCTTCAAGATCCTACCATCTGGTCTACCCATCCGATGCAATTGAACGGCCGCAGCTAAAAGCTTTTCGGGATTGGATTGTGCAAGAAGCGGGTCAGAACGGCTAAGGGTTGGCACTGAGGTGAAAATTTGCAGCCTTCAGGATAGGTTGCTGGAGAGAATAAACGTGCTACACGCGTCCGCCAATGCTTTGAAGCGGGGCTTTTCCTTTGCATACAGATAGACCTGTCGCCTGTCGGGTAGATCGGACAATGTGCGAAAGGCCATGCTTTTGGGGATAATACGCGCGACTGTTTGGGGAAGAATGGTGATCCACTTTCCAGTTGCCACCATTGCTATCAGTGACTGGGTGTTGTGAATCGTAACGTTGGTCCCTTCCAGCGCTTCAACATATTCCTGTGCTTCAATAAGATCACACAGGGCATTTCGAACAAATGTGGGTGTTACCACCTCATCCACGGTCGGCGGATCGGCCATTTTGTTCAGCGGATGGTCAGCTGAGCAGACCAGACCGAATTGATCTTCGAAAAAGGGATACGCATTGACGCCCTTGACTGGATGAAAGCCAGACGCAATTCCAATGTCGGCTTTACCTTCTGCAAGTGCATCCAGAACCTGTCGCGTATCTGCATCCCGAAGTTCAACTTTCACTCCGGGAAAGCATTGTGTCATGTGTTCAAGTACGGAAGGGAAAATCAACGCGGCGACCGAGGGAACGGACGCTATTCGGATCAACCCATTGGCAGCGTGGGCAGCAGCTTCGATGGATTGGACTGTCTCATCAAACTGGCGAACTTGTTTGAGGGATAACTCAAACACCTGCTCACCCAAAGCGGACAGGTGGTTTTTACGTTCGCCGACAAACAGCTTTTTCCCCAGGTGATCTTCAAATTGCTTGAGGGTCATCGAGACAGCGGATTGGGTACGTCCCAGCCGGTCGGCAGCCTCGGACAAGTTACCCGTTTGCGCGACAACGCAAAAGCAACGCAGCATTTCAATCTTGATTGTCAAATTTCAGTTTTCCTGAAGTTTGGTAAATTTATTTGAATTTGACTGATATGCCTCCAAAAGTCCATTCTCGGGCAAACTTTCTGGAACTTGAGGCCCGTCGTGACCAACCTGAACCTCATCGCTGGCGAATGGCTTGCCGGTGAAAGTGAAATCGAAAACCGCAATCCGTCGGACCTGAGCGACCTGATCGGCCATTTCGCACAAGCCAGTGCGGATCAGCTTGAGGCGACACTGGATCAGGCGCGCGTCGCACAAGCCGAATGGGCCGCTTACGGGCTCGAACGCAAGCAGGCCGTATTGATGAACATCGGTAATGAGCTGATGGCGCGCGCCGAAGAGCTTGGCACCTTGCTCAGCCGCGAAGAAGGCAAACCCTTTGTAGAAGGGAAGGGCGAGGTCTATCGCGCCGGGCAGTTCTTTACCTATTACGCAGCTGAATGCCTGCGTCAGATCGGCGAGAACGCCGATTCCGTGCGTCCTGACATCGAGATAGACGTGCGCCGCGAGGCGGTTGGCGTTGTGGCCGTCATCAGCCCGTGGAACTTCCCGACCGCGACAGCCTCGTGGAAGATCGCTCCGGCGCTGTGTTACGGCAACGCAGTGGTCTGGAAACCCGCTAACATCACGCCTGCCTCTGCCGTGGCCCTGACCGAGATCATCAACCGTCAGGATATTCCCAAGGGTCTGTTCAGCCTTGTCATGGGCTCGGGGCGGTCCATCGGACAACGGCTGGTGGAAAGTCCCAAGGTGAATGCCATCTCGTTCACGGGGTCGGTTCCGGTGGGCAAGGGGATCGCGACGGCGGCCATCCAGAACCTGACCAAGGTACAAATGGAGATGGGTTCGAAAAATGCGCTGGCCGTGATGGACGACGCTGACCTAGACCTTGCCGTTTCGCTGGCGTTGGGCGGTGCGTTTGGGGGAACCGGTCAGAAATGTACGGCGTCGTCGCGACTGGTGGTTCATGCCGCCGTACATGACGCGTTTGTTGAAAAACTGGTGTCCGGAGCACAGGCGATGAAAGTCGGGCACGCGCTGGAAGAGGGGACTCAGATGGGCCCTGTCGTCAGCGCCCAGCAACTGGCCGAGAACCTGGCCTATGTCGATCTGGGCAAATCCGAAGGGGCTGAACTGGCTTGCGGTGGACAGCGTTTGGACATGCCGCATGATGGGTATTACATGAGCCCCGGCGTGTTCCTGAACACCACCAACGACATGCGCATCAACCGGGAAGAGATGTTCGCGCCGCTGACCTCGGTCATCAAAGTCGACAGCTATGATGAGGCTCTGACCACGGTCAACAACACCAATTTCGGACTGACTTCGGGCATCGTCACGCAAAATCTGGCCCGAGCAACACATTTCCGGCGCAATGCACGCACAGGGGTTGTGACCGTGAACCTGCCAACAGCGGGCACAGATTATCACGTGCCTTTCGGCGGGCGCGGTGACAGCTCTTATGGTCCACGTGAACAGGGCAAGGCTGCGGCCGAGTTCTACACGACGGTCAAAACCGCATATATCAGTGCCGGAAAGCCGATCTGATGCGGATCGATGGGCTGCAATACGCCAACTGGTCCGAAAAGATCTTTCGGCAATTGCGCGAAGGGGGCGTAGACGCGATCCACGTCACCATCGCCTATCATGAAAACTTCCGCGAAACCGTTCTGAATTTTGAAAAGTGGAACCGCTGGTTCGAACAATACCCGGACCTGATCATGAAAGGTCAATGGGCCAGCGACATTGACAAAGCGCGGGAAACCGGGCGCACGGCAGTGTTCTTCGGGTTTCAGAACCCGTCGCCCATAGAAGATGACATCGGCTTGGTCGAAATCGTGCATACACTGGGCGCGCGATTCATGCAGCTGACCTACAACAACCAATCGCTGTTGGCGACGGGTTGCTACGAAGCCGAAGACACCGGGATCACCCGCATGGGGCGTCAGGTGATCAAGGAAATGAACCGGGTCGGGCTTGTCGTTGACATGAGCCATTCAGCCGACCGGTCCACGATCGAGGCGGCAGAACTGTCCGAGCGTCCGATTGCGATCACCCACGCAAACCCGTTTGATTGGGCCCCGGCCCTGCGCAACAAACGCGACGAAGTGATACGTGCGGTGACTGAAAACGGTGGGA
Organism: Ruegeria sp. CF8; assembly: GCF_056537285.1. Classification (NCBI taxonomy): domain Bacteria; kingdom Pseudomonadati; phylum Pseudomonadota; class Alphaproteobacteria; order Rhodobacterales; family Roseobacteraceae; genus Ruegeria; species Ruegeria sp. CF8. The sequence goes on from NZ_JBQFRG010000012.1 coordinate 10,631, forward strand.
TGTTGGGATTTTCGGTCTATCCTCATCACTTGAAGGACAAGTCGGACTGCACTCTTGAAAGCTTCTGCGAGATGATCGCGCGGACGGCTGAGAAATACGGAGCGGAACATCTCGGGATCGGTACGGATCTTTGTCAGGATCAGCCCGACAGCGTTGTTGAATGGATGCGGGTTGGCCGCTGGTCGAAGCAGATCGATTATGGTGAGGGGTCGGCCAGCAACCCCGGGTTCCCCCCGATGCCGTCCTGGTTTCAGGACAATCGGGACTTTGGAAACATCGAAGCCGGGTTGCGTGCGACCGGTCTGAACGATGAAGAAGTGGCCAGTATCATGGGTGAAAACTGGTACAGGTTCTTTGCCGAGAATTTCGGGGCTCAGGGGTAGTTGAATGGACACTCAGGCGCAGACACAGATCGAAAGACGAGACCCCACCACCGTTATGCGGCTGTCGCGCTTGGGGTCGTTGCACCAGTGTCGCCTGAGTTTCATGCGGCAGTTGACCCGCCGGATGGCGCGGGAAGACTGGTCGTTCACACGGCCTGTCTTCAACATTGACGCCAATGGGGTTGGTCGGGCGGTTTATACTGCTCAAGGGCCGGACCGGGCGTATTCACTTGTGGCCTTTGCTCATGACTTGCCGCCGGAACAACGGTCAGATCGGGTGATTGCCGAAGCGTGGGATGCCACCTTTGCTTTGTTCGACGGCATCCCGACCGAGGCCGACATCGAACGCCTTTCTCAAAATGTCCCCCTGCAAGAGGCCGGACGGGTAAGCGAGAGTGAGCTGTCCTTGTCTCGTGCCAATCGCTCGGTTCGCCTTTGGGACCACGTTGTGGAGTCTTTGGCCGCAGGCCAGCAGCCGGATGTGGAGCAGATTTATCAGGTCGGATACCTGATGCGGACAACTGCCGTGTATGGCTCGGGTAAATTTGGCGCGGCGGATCGGGAAAAAGTTGCCGACCGGTCTGAGACACAGGCCCCGTTCCAGGTTGAAATGCTCTCGGTCTTTTTGACTCGGGCATTTGTGCGGGATCTGGTGCAGCATATGGCGAATGTCCGAGGCGGCGATCAGGCCGCAACTTTGGACCCAGAGATTGCCCGCTGGCTGGGGATTGGCAACTCCACCGGGCTTGGCATGGCACCGTTCATCGTCAACCACCCTGTTCTGTTCAACAACTGGATCATGGTACGGGAAGAGGCGATAGCGCGGGTTCGGTCTGTGGAAGTGGCCAGCGAGGCCGAGATCGCGCGGTTCCGCGATGTTTTCGACCGCAGCCGGCTGTCGGTCTCGTGGTGGCGGTCTGATCATCCGATACAGGTCAAAAAGCTCGAGGCGTTGAAGGCTGACCTGTTGTTGATCTCCGAGTATCTGAGCCAAGATAATTTGACCGCAGATCGACCGTGGAATCGACTGGTGGACTGGTCAGAAACCGTGTTGAGCGAGGAAGGTCAGGAGTTGCTGGCGTCGCTGATCCTGGAGCCTTATGGCGATTTGGTGGACGGGCTAGCCTCGTGCATGGCAGACATCCGCTCGCAGGCGTTTGTGATTGATGGAACCATGCCTATCGGGGCAGTCCGTTATCTTATCCGGGAAACATATGCCTGGGCTTTGCATCTGGACTGGGACGTCCGCGAGAATTGCGCGCGGGCGTGGTATGTTTCTGAAGAAAAGCTGGAACCCCGCATGGGGGAACGGTTTGATGAACCGATCGCAGACTACGAGCAACCTCTTGCCCCGGCGCGCGATGCGGCATCCGCCTATGACGCGCTGGGCGGGTGGGAAAACACCAAGCCCGTGGCCGAATTTCTGTTGCGCCACCCGGAACATCGCCACACGATCCGACGCGTTCAAATGACCCCATCCGCGCCCTATGGTGAAATCCGGGACAACACGATTGGGTCAAAGGTGCTGCCCATCGACATGCTGCGGGCAAAGCTGTCATTCTTTGGGGCAACCCATTTTGACCCCCGTTCGGATCGGTGGGTGCGTATCTGTATGTATTCCGGTGCGCCTTACCCGGGAGAACTGACTTCTGAAAACGCGGATCTTTGGGTTTACCCGCAGGAACCAACATGAATTTTTCGCTCAACGAGATGGAAGCAACCGCCAAACGGGCCACCCGTGGCGCGGGCTATTCCTGGGGGCAAGCTGAAGAGGCGTCGAAGGCGACCCGCTGGCTGTGTGCGCAGGGGCTGGATGGGGCAGGGGCTTTGGCCCAGCTGTTGGAGCAAGGGATGGCTTCAGACCCGGCGGCGCATCGGCCCGAGCAGATTGATCGCCTCTTGCAAGGTGAAGGTGCGTTGTGCCCACTATCTGTAGGGCCTTTGTTGTCTGATGCCGCCCACCTACTGAAGACAGGTCCAATCGAAATGCGGAGTGTCACAGCGCCCGCTCTGATGCTGCCATTTGCTTGCCACGCTGCACGCACTTTGAATGAGGCGCTGACGATTGAGATCGACACTGTGCAGAGTGTTGTAGGTAAAGATTGGCTCATGGCCCCGGACGATTTGCCCGAAGCGGCCAACAAAGTCGTGGTTTCCCGAGGCGGCACGCCGACTACACTGCGTGAACAACAGACGCGCGCCTATCCTGACCCACAGGATTGGGACATTCTGAACCGCTATGCCCACCGCACTTATGCCCCCGCAACCGAGGAATCCCGCCTGCTGGGTGCAGGGTCCGGGCTTTCTGACAATGATTGAAGAGACGCCAAAGTGACCGACACACAAACTCTGACCCTTGCTGAGATCGAAGACCTGTCCTTCCGCGCGCTCGTTGCGGCTGGGACATCCGAACAAAACGCCCGCCCGCTGGCGCAAGCCACGGCAGCAACCGAAGCTGATGGCGTTGCAAGTCACGGGCTGGCCTATATCCCGATCTATTGCGAGCATGTGCAATGCGGCAAGGTCGATGGTTTGGCGGTTCCTGTTCTGTCGCGCCCCAAACCCGGCGTGGTGGCCGTTGACGCCGCAACCGGCTTTGCGCATTCGGCCATCGACACAGGGTTCGAGGCCCTGATCGCAGCGGCCCAAGAACAGGGTGTTGCAGTGCTGGCCATCAAAAACAGCTACAACTGTGGCGTTTTGGGCTACCACACCTATCGGCTGGCCCAGGCCGGGCTGGTGGGGCTGGGGTTCACCAACGCCCCCGCCTCGATCGCGCCGTCCGGCGGGTCAAAGCCTGTGGTGGGCACCAATCCTTTTTCCATTGCCGCGCCTGGTCCCGATGGTGAACCCGCCCTGCTGATCGATCAGAGCGCCAGTACCATCGCCAAAAGCGAAGTGATGAAACATGCGCGTGAAGGCAAGCCAATACCGGTGGGATGGGCCTTGGACGCAGACGGCAATCCAACAACCGATCCTGAGGTTGGATTGAAGGGGTCCATGGCACCGTCAGGTGGTTACAAGGGTGTTGGTGTGGCTTTGATGGTAGAACTTTTGGCAGCGGCTCTGACAGGTGCCACTTTAGGCATCAACGCATCACCGTTTTCAGGAACTGTGGGCGGCCCCCCGAAGACAGGTCAGTTCTTCATTGCGATTGATCCAAGCGCGACGGCGTCGAGTGGGTTTGAGACTGGGGTTGCCGAATTGGTTGGCGCGATCCGTACTCAAGAAGCTGCGCATTTGCCCGGAGATGGCCGTAGTGCAAAGCGCCAGATCGCGCGCAAATCGGGTGTCGCAGTCAGCAAAGCCACGCTCGACAAGATATCAAAATTTCTGTGACGTGCGGTCGAACGGCCCCTGTGGCGCGGCTTTCTTAAATCAGATGCGCCGCGTTTCAACCGCGTTTGATATAGCGCTGCAAATACCTCGACCTTTAAGTTAGGCCTAAGAGTTTCACCAACGTTACCGCAGGTCCCTTATGGGAAAATGTTGCCGTATCTCCTTGTCTATGTCTTTGGGGATATGCGTAGGGCTTGGATTGGCAAGCAGTTCTTGCGTGCGCAGTCGGGCCCGTTCGAGGACATCTTTATCAGGTGCCTCAGACCACTCCTGCGGCGTTCTGCGGTCCGCCATTGCCGGGTAGAAATAGTCGCTTTCCATTCGGTTTATGGTTTGCGCGTGACCCAAAAAGTGCCCCGGTCCTCCGACGCAAACATCGCGGATGGTTTCAAGTGACAATGTGTCTTCCGATACCTCGAACCCGCGGGTCGCCCGCATCACTGAACCAATGAGGTCATTGTCCAATACGAAACTTTCGAGCGATGCGCCAAGAAGCGAACCGTACATTCCTGCTGCTTCATAGACCAGATTTGCGCCAGCAAGTGAGGCCAGAAGTTCGGTGTATCCCTTTTCGTACCCAGCTTGAAAATCGGGCAGTTTGCTGTCGGTCATGCCGGCGCTGACAGCGCATGGGATATCATAATGGCGCGCCATTTGAGCGCAGGCGGCCATCAGCAAACCTTGCTCGGCAGACCCCCCGGACATGGCCCCTGTCCGCAGATCACTGACGAATGGCAGCGCTCCGAACGTGGCCGGGTGACCGGGGTTCAGCAGGTTGACATAAACAATCCCGGCCAGGACCTCGGCGGTTTGTTGCGCCACAGCCCCGGCCAATGGCGCTGGACTGGTCGCACCAGCCTGACCGGCCGAGACAAGCTTGAGCGGAATACCGTGTCGCGCCGCACATTCGATGACGCCAAGTGCTTCTTCGGCGAATGTCAGCGGTGGGACGATAAAGCAGGTCGACACGCATACCGGCGGTCGTGCACGCAAGGCATCGGGCCCGCCCATGAGCATGACAAGCATTCGGACAGCTTCTTCCATGACGTCCGGCGATCCAAAAGACGTTCCTGTGGGTTTGCTTGTTCCTTTCAGACAGGCGTAGAGCGTATTGAGGTCCATTTCACGCGGGTCCGTAATGTCACGCGCGACAACAGTGCGTTGGAACATATGGATGTTCGGCAGTTGTTCGGCCAAGCGTGCCATGTCGAACAGGTCGCGAAGCGTTGTGTCGCGTATTTTGCCTGTTTGACTGTCGATGATGTGGACGGCAGCACCCGATGTGCCGAAATGCGTGCGCGACGAAGAGGGGTCGATGTCATTTGCGGGATCCAGACCGCAGAGTTTGAAGCCACGACCTGCGATCTGAAGGGTCTTTCGAACCATTGCCTCAGGAAACAACAAACGCCCGTCATCTGTCAGGGACCCACCGGCTGAACACAGTGTTTCGATGCACCGCGGTGTCGCGCCTTTCACGCCAATTTCCTCGAGAATACGCATGGCTGTGTGATCAACCATTTCAATCTCGGCCTGAGTGAGGGGCGCATATTGCCCGCCCTCAATTCCAGGCCAGATCGCGCGTGTCGGTCCGGACCCGGCCCCATCGTTTCTCGCTTGGTGTCGCGCCGCACGGCCACCTGATCGTCTACGCTGGTTCATTTGAATATCCCTTGAAGAACGTGGCACTGTCCTGTGCTTCAGGCCATGTAAGAAGGTCGTTGAATGCGCGTTCCGGCTGTCCTGTGAGCGCGGTGTATTTTGCGGCCAGTTGCACGTGGGTCATCGGGTTATGCGATGCGCCAAGTGGGAAAGGGCAGGCTTCCGAAACCGCGCTCCCGTCATTAAACTCTATGCGCAGCAGATCGGGCTGATCGGGGTCATAATTGAGGCTCGGGTTTCGTGCGGGTTCGGCTGTCACTTGCGTCAATTGGATCAATCTTGAAACCGCAGGTGTTTTCCAGAATGCGTCTTCGCTGTCTGAAAGCGTAAGGTTGCCAGAGGCCAGAATTTGACCAACGCAAGCTGGAATTGAAAACAAGGCTTCCGCGCGTGACGTGGGGTGATTGAACGGCAAAATCTCGGCGTGGAAGTCGGGCAAGCGGGTATCAATCGCGGTGATGTCCCTAAGCCTTCCGTTGACCATCGGGCGCAGGTTTGCCGCAGCGGTCATCAGCCGATGTGTATACCCGCAAGAGGGCCAGGGTTTAAGGACAAGGCCATATTCACCCAAAGCCCAAGGCGATCCCAACTTACCCATAGCAGCGTTTAATACAGGCGTATCGTAGTTTCCTTGCAGCCCGGCAAAGCCTCGTGCGTGATCAAGAACGTGCGGTTGACCCGTGGCGCCTTGCGCAGCCAAGAAAGCTGCCTCCAGACCATTCCGTGCCGCCCATCCGGCTTGCAACGGTTTTGCGTTTGACCCGAATTGCAGCGTGTAGCCCGACGCTGTCGAGGTTGCCAATGAAAGGGCGTGCGCAGCCTGATCCGCCGGTAAGGCCAACAGGCGCGATACCGCCCCGGCAACGCCGATCGTGCCTAGTGTAGCCGTGGAATGGAACCCACGCGCATAATGATCCAAGGTCACTGCTTCGCCCAGGCGCATGATGATTTCGGTGCCGACTGCATAAGCCGCCAACAGTTCTGCCCCGGTGGTGCGGCGTAACGTGCTGGCCGCGAGAAGGGTGGGCAGCAACACCACGGTAGGATGCGTGTTGCCCGGCTCCTCCCAGTCATCCAAATCCCAAGCATGACCAGCGATCGCATTGATCTGAGCGGCAAAGAGCGCGCTCAGGGTCAGGTTCGTGCCAAATAACGGGCAGGGGCCTGCGCCAAACCCAGCCAAGGCCCGGGTCGCGCGCATGGCAACTTCGCTTGTCGACCCGGCGAGGATGCATCCAAAGCAGTCGGCGATTGCCGGGGCAATCACTTCGCGCAGATCAGTTGGGGGAACTGCATGGGCTGCAAACTGCGCCAGCCGGGAAATTGCGGTCATGAAACCGTACCCAGAGTTGCGTGGAACCTGACCCTTTCCCCCGCACGTATCCGCATGGTGAGCAGCGGCCGAAGAGCCGCAGCGGCACGGATATGTTGTGTTGATCTGCCGCCGTCGCCGAAAGTGCCGTTCATGTCATTTTTCCTCTGCTGCGCAATTCTACCGTTCATGCAAACGGGTCAGGCTGATTGGGGTCCGTGGAGAGCCAGACGGATTTGGTTTGTAAGAAGCACCGCATCCCGTCCCAGCCGTTTTCGCGCCCATAGCCGGACTGTTTGTACCCCCCGACAGGAGATTGGGTCGCCGCATTGAAGTAGTTGTTGATGTACACAGTGCCGGCTTCGATCCGGTCGGCCATCCGTATTGCTTTGGCCACGTCACGGGTCCAGATGCCCGCAGCAAGACCGTAGGGCGTATCGTTGGCGGTTTGGATCACATCTTTTTCGTTCTCCCAGCTCTCGGTGCTGACGACGGGTCCAAATACCTCGGACTGCGCAAGTTTTGCGTCGTTCGGTACGTCGGCAAAAATGGTTGGGCCGATGTAGTAGCCTTCGGATCGACAGGCCGTTCTGCCGTCAAGCAACAGCCTGTGCCCGGCGATTTCAGCGTCTGCTATGTGCTGCAGGACGCGCTGGTAGTGCGGCCTGTTGGCTATGGGGCCGATCTGTGTGGCTAGGTCCAGCGGGTCGCCGACACGGGCTTTTGCGACCGTTTTAACTAGCTTTTCCGAGAACACATCAATGATGTCCCGATGCACCAGAAGGCGTGATCCTGCTATACAGCTTTGCCCCGCCGGTGGGAAAATCCCCGCAGCCACCCCATTGACGGTAAGATCAAGATCAGCATCCGGCAACACGATCTGAGGTGACTTTCCCCCCAATTCCATCACCACGGGTTTAACGCTTTTGGCTGCGGCAACGGCGGCTGCGCGCCCTCCGGCTGTGCCGCCTGTAAAGCTGACCATGCGCACGTCGGGATGTTCAATCATAGGTTGGGCCGTTGTCGCACCATACCCTGTGACAACATTCAACACGCCGGGCGGCAAATCCGCTTCCAGTAAAACCGCCATCAATTCCAGGGTCGAGCAACTGGATTGCTCGGATGGCTTCATCACCACCGTATTGCCTGCCGCCAGACACGGGGCGAGTTTCCAGAAAAGAGTGCCCAGAGGCGAATTCCAGGGCAGCACCTGCGCCACGACACCGAAGGGCTCATGTTTTACATAGTTGTGGATGTTCGAAGCCTCGGCCGGGATGACGCGACCCTCGAATTTGTCGCACATACCGGCGTAGTAGTGGAAACTGTCCACCAGCCACGCGCCTTCTCGTAAACCGGGCGTGATCATCGAAGGCAATTTGCCGTTGTCGCGGGTTTCGACCTGACCCAACCTGTCGGCATGGCGGGAAATCACGTCTCCCATTCTCCGTAAAATGCGACCTCGCTCTGCAGGTTGCATCCGTCCCCAAGGCCCATCGTAAAAAGCCGATTTCGCGGCGGCGACCGCAAGCTCTATATCCATCTGACGACAATCGGGTATTCTGGCCCAGACCTTGCCATTGGCCGGGTTTTCGCTGTCGATATAGGTGCCACCGAAAGGTTCATGCCAAGTATTGCCAGCAAAGAATTTGAAGGTTCGGATGTCACTCATGTGTCGTGCTCCATCGGGTATTCGGCCGTAAGTGGGGGGCGACCAAGGATCATGTCGGCGGCTTTCTCGGCCATCATAACGACCGTTGCATAAAGATTGCCTGTGATCTGGAGCGGCATGGCTGAGGCATCGCAGACACGCAGCCCCTCGATCCCGTGCACGCGCAGCTCATTGTCTAAAACCTCACCCATTCGGGATGTGCAGGCAGGGTGGTGGCCTGTGTAAGCGGTGTTTCGAATGGCCTGTTCGATCTCGGCATCGGTTCTGGCGTTTTTCCAGACGCCGAGCTCTTCTGTTACGAGTTTGGCAATCGGGTTTCGCCCCATGATCTCGCGCATGACCTCAACGCCCCGCCGCAGGACGTCGATATCGTGGGGGTCGGAAAAATAGTTGGGGTCAATCAGCGGGTGTTTCCGCGGATCCGCACAGGCCAATCGAACAGATCCTTCTGATCGCGGACGTTCGAGATTGATGTCGATCTGAACGCCGGGCCGCGCCATTTTGCGCCCCCGTACCAACAACCTGCGCCCCAAGCGTTGCAGCAAGGGCACATCTTCCCGTGCGCCGTTTCCCAGGTTTTCTTCAACAACCATTGGCGTCATGAAAACCTCGAGCTCGGGTAACCTCGGATCCTCAAAAGCGTGGAACAAAACCGTCGAGAAAAACGCACCACCTCCGGGGCCGCCGCCATTCACCAGCCAGTGGAGCATCAGTTTCATAGCATGATCGAGGCGTTGATACCTGGCGTGGCTCAGGTCGTGCCGCGTTGATCCCCATTGCATTGAAACATCTGGGTGGTCAGACAAATGCGCACCAACCGAAGGCAGGTCGGCCACCACCTTGATCCCGTGAGAGCGCAAGTGATCTGCCGGACCGATCCCCGACAGCATCAAAAGCTGCGGTGTCCCAAAAGCGCCCTGACAACAGATCACTTCGCGTTCGGCTTCAATTACTTCACCCGCAAGCGTTTCAACCCCTGTTGCCCTGCCGCCTCGCGTCACGATCCGCGCGATATGGGTTCCCGTTCGAATAGTCAGGTTTGGTGGTGTTTTTCGAAGGTAGGATATAGCTGCAGATTGCCTGACGCCGTTGCTGACCGTGCTGTCATTCCGGGCTACACCAGTCCTTTCAGACCCGTTGAAGTCACTGGTTTCACGGTGCCCCGCGCAGATCGCGGCGTCGATAAAGGCTTTGTCCATCGGACCAAAATTGCGGGCCGGTTCGGTCTTGAGAGGCCCATTTGTGCCATGCCAGGCATCACGCCTGTCACGTGACCCTTCGGACCGACGAAAATAAGGAAGAACCTCGGCGAAACTCCAACCGGGTTGTTGCCAGGCGTCATAATCGGCGGCAACACCACGCATATAGATCATGCCGTTAACAATCGACGACCCGCCAAGCGCTTTGCCGCGTGGATAGTAAATTGCCCGCCCATTCAAACCCGCCTGGGGAATTGACACATATCCCCAATCGAGTTTGGGATTGCCAAAGACAAACCCGTTTCCTGCGGGCATTTGAATAAAAAGATCACGTCCGCGACCGCCTGCCTCGACCAGACAGACCGACACGTCGCGCTCTTCGGCCAGTCGCGCAGCCAGCACGCACCCGGCCGAACCTCCCCCGGCGATCACATAGTCGAACGCGCTCATCCGGTGAGCCTTTCAAGGATCGCTCGCGTCACCTCGGACCCAGTGGCGGAACCGCCAATATCGGGTGTCCTGATGCCGTCTTTCAGGGTGGCGTCTATTGCCGCTTCCACTTTGGTTTCGAATTCAGGAAGTCCAAAACTGTAGGTGAACATCATCGCGACGGACAAGATTGTTCCTATTGGGTTTGCGATGCCTTGGCCTGCTATATCAGGGGCTGATCCGGCGGTGCTTTCGTAAATTCCAAAGACCAGTCCTTGATCCGGGTTGGCTGACAGGCAGGCAGAGGGCAGCATACCCAACGAACCGGCATAAACCGCCGATAGGTCGCTGAGAATGTCGCCCAGTTGGTTGCAGCTCAGGATCACGTCGAAATCATGTGGTCGCATCATCAGCTGATAGGCGCAATTGTCCGCGAACATGTTCTCGAACACGACATCCGGATAGTCGCGGGATACTTCTGCCACAACCTCGCGCCAGAGTTTGTAGCTTTCCATGACGTTGGATTTGTCGCAGCTGACAAGTCTGCCGCGCCTTTGCCGGGCAAGCTGAAATCCCCCATGGGCGAAGCGAGCCACCTCGGCCTCGTCATAGGCGGTCAGGTCATAGCCTTGCCGCAGACCCCCTACGTCGCGTCGTCCACGTTCGGTTGCAAACATGGCGCCGCCACACATTTCACGCAGGATCAGGACATCGGTCTGGTGTGCCAGATTTTCGCGAAACGGCGTTCTGTCGATCAAAGGTGCCCACGCACGTGCCGGGCGCAAACCCAGATAGGTTTGCAAATGATGACGTAAGTACATGAGCCCGTCCTGGCATTCGGCGCCTCCGGTGACGCGGATGTTGTCCCATTCAGGTCCACCAACAGCGCCGACCAGAACAGCGTCAGATAGCCGGGCCTGCTGTAGAACGTCGTCGGTACAAAATGTCTGATGCGATTCCCACGCCGCGCCGTGAAGCAGCCCGTGTGTGACCTCAACCTCGATCCCGGCAAGGGCTGCAAGCTGCTGAACGGTCTGCAACCCGTAGGTCAGGATTTCCGGGCCAATGCCGTCTCCACCAAGCGCCAGAATACGTTTCTGCAAACCTTGTTCCCCTCGCGTTGTCCCCAGCATCATTTCGCGGTTGAAAATTTGAGGAAAGACGGAAACGATGAATGGAATACATTCACCTGAGGAATGATTGTGACGCGGCCGATCCCTCTTCACCAGATCAATGCATTCGATGCATCAGCGCGACATTTGAGTTTTTCGCGGGCCGCGCGGGAACTGAACGTCCAGCAGCCAGCGATCAGCCGTCAAATTGCCGCCCTTGAAGCAGAGCTGGGTACGCAGCTATTCCTTCGAAGTAAGCCGAAACTGACGTTAACCGAGGACGGAGCCCTTCTGGCCAAAGCCGTAGGCGCAGGTTTCGAGGCGATCCGAGACGGGTTTGAAGCGTTGCAGAGCCGTCACGCGGTTGACACCTTAAAGGTCAGTGCAAGTATCGGCTTCACTAGCCACTATCTGCTGCCAAGGTTAGCCGAGTTTCAGGCCATCTTTCCGGAAGTCAAACTTCAGGTCATGACGCGAGATCAGAACGACGATTTTGACCCAAACGCCTGCGATGTCGTTATTCTGTTCGGGGAAGGGGGGCTGGCGCAAACCGTAAGCGGTTTGATTTTCAAGGAAAGCATGATCGCCGTGTGCCATCCTGATCTGTTGGACAACCGCGCGCCCTTCGATTTGCAATCGCTGTCGGAACAGAAACTACTGCACCTCAACAGCGCAGATCATCGTGGCGACTGGAATCGTTTCTTCGCCGGAACTGGGTTTGTTATTTCGCAACCGCCACCTCATGACACGTATGTCAGTTACATGGTTTACCTGCGCGCAATTTTGAACGGGCTCGGCGTTGGAATCGGCTGGTACCCGTTGATGCGAGAATACCTTGCAAATGGATCGCTGGTACGCGCTTGCGATCATGAGCGCGAGACGCCACGAGGGTACTTTTGTTCGGTTACCCCATCGGGCTCTGGCAAGGCTGGGGCCGCGCAGTTTTTGGACTGGATTGTACAATCGGATCGCAACACAAGCTGAGCGTTGCGTGGTTTGAGTTGCTATAAACGCCAACCAAGATTGATGGCGTGTCTTCATTAAACCACATGTTGACGTGATTGTTTGAGCGCCCGGAGTAACGCTGTCACCCAACTGAAATACTCGCAAAAAGCGTTACCCCGGGTTGCAAACAGCCCGACCGTGGTCGGGCTGAAACGACAGATTCAAAGGCACTCGGCCAGGGATTTTGCAAGATTACGAATGACGTTTGGGTAGAGGTCCACACCGGGTTCCAGATCGGACCCAAGGGGGTCAATCACGCTGGTCTTCGCTTCTACGCCACCCATGACGCTTTCAACGATGCCTGGGTTGAACTGCGGTTCTGTCAAAACGCAGTCAATACCTTCGTCGCGGATACGCCCCTGAATCTCGGCGATACGCGCCGGGCTGGGGTCGGATGCGTCGCCAATCGATATTGCGCCAGCGGCTGGGAAATCGAAGGCATCCTCAAAATACTGGTAGGCATCGTGGAACACGATGAAGCTGCCACCGCGTATTGGGTCCAGTGTTTCAGCCACTTCTGCAGACAGCGCAGCCATTTCCTCGCGCGCGGCGGCGGCATTGGCAAAATAGGCACCTGCGTTGTCGGGGTCAGCCGAGGACAGCTGCGCCGCGATCACATTCAGCCAGGTTTCTGCGTTTGCCGGTGAAAGCCAGGCATGGGGGTCATGGTCGCCATGGGCATGCCCTTCGTGGCCATGATCGTCGTGATCATCATGGTCATCCTTGGCGTGATCGTCATGAGCGTGCTCCTCATGATCATGTCCATCTTCTTTGGCATGATCTTCGTGGTCGTGATCGTCGTGATCATCATGCCCATCATGGTCCGCATGTTCTTCGTGATCATGGTCGTCGTCTTTGGCATGATCGTCATGATCGTGCTCGTCATGTCCGTCATGATCATCTTTGGCGTGGTCCTCATGGTCGTGATCATCGCCGTGGTCGTGATCGTCGTGATCCTTGTCTTCCGCGTGGTCGTCATGGTCATGTTCGTCTTCGTCCCCGTGATCATGCGCCTCGAACAGAGCGTTTTCGCGGAAATCAAGAAGAACAGTGCCATCGGCCTCCAGCATGGATGTGACGGTTGCGCCGTCAGCCAGCGTATCGATCGCGTTCTCCATCCATGGCGTCAGATCTTCGCCCATCCAGAACACCAGATCAGCCTCTTGCAGCGCAGCGGCCTCGGACGGGCGCAGGTTGTATTCATGCGGCGATGCGCCCGGCGCAACGATCAGGTCCGGGGTTCCGACGCCGTCCATAACACGGGCGACCAGCGAATGGACCGGTGCAATGTCAACTGCAACATTTGGCGCGTCCGCAAGGGCCGTTCCACCCATCAATGCAGCCGTGATCGACAATGGAAGAAGCTTTCTGGACATCAGACCCTCTGTGTGATTTTATAACGTTGCGAGTGGCAATACATGATATGAAATAACATGACAAGTGATGCACGCCCTGTGCCGGCCGAAGATACGGCTCCGGTGGGGTTTCAGGAACATGACCATCAGACATGCGTCGAGACGGCCCTGGCCTCGGCTGAAGACCGGTGTGCGGCTGAAGGGCTGCGCCTGACGCCGGTGCGCCGCAAAGTTCTTGAAATGCTGCTGCAAGAGCATCGCGCGATTGGCGCTTACGCAATTCTGGACAGGCTTCGCGCTGAAGGGTTTGGTTCACAACCGCCTGTTGCGTATCGCGCGTTGGATTTTCTGGTGCAGAACGGATTTGTCCACAAGATCGAGCGGTTGAATGCGTTTGTGGCTTGCTCACATCCGGGGCAGTCGCATTCTCCGGCATTCATGATCTGTAGAAAATGTGATGCCGTTGCCGAAGCGCAATCAGCCCCCGCCAAAGGTGTTCTGGGTGCTGCCGCACGCGCGGCGGGTTTCGAGATAGAACGTACGGTTGTAGAAGCCGAGGGTCTCTGCCCCGACTGCACCGAAAAGGCATAAAGATGGCCTTGATCACCGTTGAGAACCTCAGCGTGCGCTATGGGGCGCATACCGTGCTGAGCCATGTTGATATGGCAGTTGAACCGGGTGAGATCGTCACCATCGTTGGTCCAAACGGATCAGGTAAGACCAGCCTTCTGCGGGCCATTATAGGGGCGACCCGGCCATCCGCGGGACGAGTGTCCCGTAAGTCCGGCCTGAAGATCGGCTATGTGCCTCAGAAACTGCATGTCGACCCGACGCTTCCCATTTCAGTTGAGCGCTTCATGCGCCTGACCGATCGTGTGTCGCGCAAGCAGTGCGTTGCAGCGCTGGAAACTGCGGGTGTGCCGGACTTGTTGCGCCGCCAGATGTCGCAGTTGTCTGGTGGACAGTTCCAAAGGGTGCTGCTGGCGCGGGCGTTGATCAACCGGCCTGACGTTTTGTTGCTGGATGAGGCGACTCAAGGGCTCGACCAACGCGGGTCGGCCAGTTTCTATCAACAGATTGAGGCGGTGCGCCGTGAAACCGGATGTGCCATCCTGATGATCAGCCACGAATTGCACGTGGTCATGAGCGCCTCGGACAGGGTGATTTGTCTGAATGGGCATGTCTGTTGCGAAGGCTCTCCGGCGGTTGTGGCGTCGGCGCCAGAATACCGGGCACTGTTTGGCACAGGCACCGGTGGTGCGCTGGCGCTGTACCGGCACGAGCATGACCACAATCATGATAATGATCATGACCACCCACCCAAGGAAGCGGCTGAATAATGCTTGATGATTTCATGACGCGCGCGACGCTTGCCGGTGTCGGCGTGGCCTTTGCAGCGGCCCCTCTTGGGTGTTTCGTCGTGTGGCGGCGCATGGCTTATTTCGGGGATGCAACGGCACACGCCGCGATTCTGGGCGTGGCATTGTCGCTGACCTTTCAGATGTCGATCTTCACCGGGGCACTGGCCGTTGCGTTGATCATGGCGCTGACCGTGACCCTGTTGGCCGGTCGCGGCTATGCGATGGATACCCTGTTGGGCGTTCTGGCGCATTCTGCCTTGGCGTTTGGTTTGGTGGCTGTGTCGTTCTTGTCCGGCGTGCGCATCGATTTGATGGCCTATCTGTTCGGTGACATTCTTGCGGTCTCCCGCTCGGACCTCATCGTGATCTGGGGCGGTGCCGCGCTGGTTGTCGCGCTGATCACGTGGCGTTGGTCGCAGCTGTTGACGGCAACGCTGAACGAGGAACTGGCCTATGCCAGCGGCTTTGATCCTAAGCGAGAGCAGTTGATCCTGACACTGTCTTTGGCTGTCACCGTGGCTGTGGCGATAAAAGTCGTGGGCGTTCTGCTGATTGCGGCCATGCTAATCATTCCGGCCGCAGCGGCCCGCAACTTGGCGCGTTCACCCGAGTCCATGGCTCTGATTGCCGCCGGGATCGGCGCGTTTTCAGCCGTTGCAGGGCTAAGAGCGGCTTATGTTTTTGACACCCCTGCGGGACCATCGATTGTCTGTGTGGCGGCAGTTTTGTTTGCCTGCCTCAGTATCCTAGGCTGGAAATCCCAGGGTAGGGCGTAAATGCGCGCGGTCTTAGGCGTTTGTGAACATGTCCCTGTACTGATCACGCAAGATGTTTTTCTGAACTTTGCCCATGGTGTTCCGGGGCAGCTCATCCATCACGATCAATTTGCGCGGATGTTTGAACCGCGCGAGGCTTTCGCACACTGAAGCTTGTATCTGGTCCAAATCGGGGCTCGCGCCGGGCTCGGCCACGACCACACCCAGGACGGTTTCGCCGAAATCAGGGTGCGGCACACCGATCACCGCGCTTTCCAGAACGCCGGGCTGGTCATCCAGAACCAATTCGATCTCTTTGGGGTAGATGTTGTAGCCGCCCGAGATGATCAGGTCTTTGTTGCGCCCGACGATATGGACATACCCATCCTCATCAATGCGCCCCAGATCACCGGTGATGAAGAACCCGTCCGCGCGCAGTTCCGCAGCGGTCTTCTCGGGCATCTGCCAATAGCCTTTGAAGACATTGGGGCCGCGCACCTCAAGGACACCGATTTCTCCTTGCGGGAGGGTGTTGCCGTCGGGGCCGCAAACCTTCAACTCGACATCGGGCAAAGGATATCCGACTGTTCCGGCGCGGCGCTCTCCGTCATAGGGGTTTGACGTGTTCATATTTGTTTCGGTCATGCCGTAGCGTTCCAGGATACGGTGGCCGGTGCGTTCTTCGAACTGCACATGGGTGTCTGCCAACAAAGGCGCCGAGCCGGACACGAACAACCGCATATGGGCCGACAGGTCCTTGGTGAAACGCGTGTCTCCCAGCAGTCGGGTGTAGAAAGTTGGAACGCCCATCATCGACGTGGCGCGCGGCATCCAATCGATGATCTGGTCCAGATCAAATTTGGGCAGCCAGATCATGCTGCCCCCCACTGCAAGCATGACGTTAGTTGCCACAAACAGCCCATGAGTATGAAAGATCGGCAAGGCGTGCAGCAACACATCGTCAGAGGTGAAGCGCCATTCCTCGACCAATGTTTGCGCATTGGACAACAAGTTGTTCTGCGATAGCATCGCCCCCTTCGACCGTCCCGTGGTTCCGGATGTGTAGAGGAATGCGGCCAAGTCCTCTCCGTCGCGGTCAACAGTCTGGAAATGCACGGGCATATCTTTTGCGTGATCCATCAAAGAGCCCGAACCATCGGCGTTCAGGGTTTCAACCTGTGCGTCAAGCCGGGCCGCTACGGGCCTTAGCTTTTCGAGAACGGAGTGATCACAAACGACAAGAGACGCGCCGCTGTTTTCTATGAAATACGTGAGCTCATCGACAGTATAGGCAGTGTTGAGCGGTAGGAACACAAGGCCAGCCTGCGCACAGGCGGCAAAAAGTGCCAACGCCTCGGGCGATTTTTCGATCTGTGCGGCCACGCGATCCCCGGGTTTCAGACCCAGCTTTGCCGATACATGCGCGATCTGAGCCGCGGTGTTCAAAAACGCCTGATAACTGAGCGTTTCACCATCAGGCAAATACAAAAAAGATGTGTCTTTTCCTGCGTGAACGCCGAACAAACCATCATAGAGTGGGTTGGCCATCAGGGGTACCTTTCTTGCATGCCGCATAGCGTGTCAGATGTTATGCGGAATAGCTTAAGAACCACGGCTTGTCATCATCACTCAATGCGGCCAAAGAACAGGGTAGAGCGAGGCAATAAGCAGCGCAGCCATCGTCCAGTTGAAGGTCACCAGCCTGCGCGGATTTGTCAGCACGCGTGCCATCTGCTGCCCAAGGACCGTCCAGGTGCTGACCGAGGGTAGATTGACCGCGCCAAAAACAAGGGCCACCAGCAGGATCGCGTGCAGCGTCTGATTGGGGGCATATGCCGTCGTTGCTGTCAGGGCCATGGCCCACGCCTTGGGATTCACCCATTGAAAGGCGGCCGCTTGCAGGAATGTCATGGGGACACCCGACGCCTCGGACCCTTTGGCCGGTGCGGCATGTGCAATCTTCCAAGCCAGATACAGCAGATAGACGACGGAAACGATTTTCAATGCGGTGTGGCTGATCGGGTACCTGTCGAACACCTGTACCAACCCTGCACCCACCAGCAACACCATGACCGTGAACCCCAGGCCAATGCCCAACATATGCGGGATTGAGCGTCGAAAACCAAAATTTGCGCCCGACGCCATCAGCATCAGGTTATTTGGCCCCGGCGTGATCGAGGTCACGAAGGCAAAGACGATCAGGGCCATCAGGATGTCATAGGTCATGGCGCGCAGTATTGCCCGGGTTTGAAAAAATGAAATTGCTTTTTCGTGCGTCTTTTCGGTAAGTTTGCAACTTATGACGAAGAATGATCAGATAAACCGCCAGATATTGCGCGAGTTAACGCGTGATGGGCGGATCAGTAACCTCGAATTGGCCGAACGCGTCGGTCTGTCGCCCTCGGCCTGTCTGCGCCGCGTGCAAGAGCTTGAAAAGGCTGGGGTTATCACTGGGTATCGCGCCGTTCTGGACCCAGCTGCCATGGGGGTGGGCTTTGTTGCCTATATCGGTGTTGGCTTGGGTGAGCACACAAAAGCCGCGCAAGAGGGGTTTGAACGCGCCCTGCAACAAGCCCCCGAGGTTGTCGAATGCCACAACATCACGGGCACTATCGAATACCTGCTTCGGGTCGAATGCGCCGACCTGCCGTCCTACAAAACTTTTCATACCGAGGTGTTGGGAACACTGCCCCATGTTACGTCGATCACGTCGTATGTGGTTATGGGATCGCCCAAGGACTTGCGCGCGTAACGTCTGAAATTGTGAAGCTTCACTCTCTTGCAGGGTAAAAATTCAGGGCCTAGTGTCACTGTAATGACGTTGCCAGGGGATAAGCCTAGCCAAAACGGCACGCAAACAGGGAGATAACGATGAAACTTGTTCAAACATTGGCAGCCGCAATTGCCGTGTCGGTGGTTGCCGGGGCCGCTTGGTCTGCACCGCTGAAACTGCAACCTGCCAGTCCGCAACCCAGCCCGAAGGCAGGGTTGAACGTGAAGTACTTTGGTACGGGCAACCAGCACAAGAAGATCCGAGATCTGAGTCAGGCGAAAAGCCTATTGTCCAAAGCGAAGCCCGGACAACCATTGCGGGGGTTGGATTACAGGGACACAAGCAAGGGCGAAGACGTTATGACGTTCGACCAGGCTTACAATGTTGCCGCCGAAGTGACGGGCTATATGCGGTTCAACTCGCCGGGGGTTTACGAGTTGGAAACGTGGTCCAATGACGGGATCGAGGCTTGGGTAGGAGGCCAACAGATTGGCCGTGTATCCGGCATTCAAGGCTGCGAAGCCAATCAGCGTACCGAAGTGGAAGTGCCCAAGGCGGGTTGGTATCCGTTGAAGATCGTTTACTTCCAGAAGCTGGGAACCTCTTGCCTGATGATGAAGTCAGGAAAGAAAGGTGAACGCTTCACATGGACGCCCAACGAGGTATTTGGTCGTTGAAACAACAAAAAAAGGCGCTCGATTGAGCGCCCTTTTTTGACTTAGCTGCCTGCCGCAATCAGTTCGGCCTGCGCCACAATGACTTCAGCCTGCTTGATTGAGGCGATGTCGACCAAACGCCCCTTATAGACGGTGGCGCCTTCGCCATTTGCCTTGGCCTGCTCCATGGCCGCAAGAATTTCGCGCGCCTCGGAAACGGCTTCGTCCGATGGGGTAAAGACCTGATTGGCCAGTGCGATTTGCTTGGGATGGATCGCCCATTTACCGACCATGCCCAAAGTCGCTGAACGTTTGGCCTGCGCGATATAGCCTTCGTCGTCGCTGAAATCACCGAATGGCCCATCCACCGGCAATACGCCATGGGTGCGGCAGGCGGCCACGATGGCAGCTTGCGCCCAGTGCCACGGGTCAGACCAGTGTTTTTCACCGTCGCGCAGCATATAGTAGTTTTCCTGCGTGCCGCCGATGCCGGTGGTTTGCATTCCCATCGAGGCAGCGAAATCTGCTGCCCCAAGGCTCATGGCTTGCAGGCGGGGGGATGAAGCTGCGATTTCTTCAACATGCGCGATGCCGGCAGAAGATTCGATGATGACCTCGAAGCTGATCGGTTTTGTGCGGCCCTTGGCACGTTCGATGGCCGTGACCAGAGCATCGACTGCGTATACGTCTGCTGCACAACCGACCTTGGGGATCATGATCTGGTCAAGACGGTCGCCTGCCTGCTCAAGCACGTCGACGACATCGCGGTACCAATAGGGCGTATCCAACCCGTTGATCCGGACGGACATATATTTATTGCCCCAATCAACGGTGTTCAGCGCCTCAATGACATTGGCGCGCGCAACATCTTTGTCCGAAGGCGCAACCGAATCCTCGAGGTCAAGATTGATCACATCCGCAGCCGAAGCGGCCATTTTGGGGAACAGCTTGGTGTTCGACCCGGGGCCAAAAAGCTGACAACGGTTTGGGCGCGCTGGTGCGGCAGGTTGGATGCGAAAGCTCATCTGGACCTCGTGTGAGTAATGAAATTGCGATTTTCCTGCTCACTGAGGTATTAAATTGCGCATGGCGGCGCAAGAGCGATTGTGCATCTGCGGCAATGCGGTTGCAGAATGCAACAATGGAGCACACGGAAGAAGGTGATTAAAGTTTAGTCACTTTGAAAACTTCGAAGATTTTTGCGCTGCTTGGCAAACTTGTGCAAGAAAATCGCGCACTAAACAATCTGGGCGGATAAAAACGCGAAACGCTCGTTCTACCGCTTCTCTAGCTTAGGCCGGAATCAAAGGAGTGACCGCAATGATCGAGACACCGTACCTGCTGTTTTTGGGCGATGCGCCCGACCAATTGGCGGCCAAAGTGGCTGTGGGCATCAAAGATTGGCGCCCTGAAAACGCCGTCGGCCAATACCGCATGGAGGGGTGCAAGGCTGACCTGGGTCTGACGGATATGACCCTGACCGAGGCAAAAGAAGCCGGTGCCAAGACACTGGTTATCGGCGTGGCCAACCGTGGCGGTGTCATCAGCCAGGACTGGAAGAAGGTTCTGGTCATGGCGCTGGAGGAAGGATTCGACCTGGCCTCGGGCCTGCACAATCTGTTGCGCGACGAACCCGATCTGGTGGCCGTCGCCGAAGCAACCGGTCAAAAGCTGCACGACGTGCGTGTACCCGAGGTGGATTACCCGATTGCCAACGGAATCAAGCGCAAAGGTAAGCGTTGCCTGGCTGTAGGCACCGATTGCTCGGTTGGTAAGATGTACACTGCCATGGCGATGGATGCCGAAATGCGCAAGCGTGGTATGAAGTCGACGTTCCGTGCGACCGGTCAGACCGGCATCCTGATCACCGGCGATGGCGTTCCGCTTGACGCGGTGATTGCGGATTTCATGGCGGGTTCGATCGAATGGCTGACGCCCGACAACGATGAGGACCACTGGGACCTGATCGAAGGGCAGGGTTCGCTGTTCCACGTGTCTTATTCCGGCGTGACGATGGCACTGATCCATGGTGGTCAGCCGGACGCCCTGATCCTGAGCCACGAACCAACCCGCGAACACATGCGTGGTTTGCCGACCTATCAGCAACCATCTCTGGAAACCCTGCGTGACACTGCGCTGGCGTTGGCCAAGGTCGCGAACCCGGATTGTCAGGTTGTTGGCGTTTCGGTGAACACTCAGCATATGTCTGAAGAGGACGCGACGGCTTATCTGGCCAAGATCGAGGCCGATATGGGCCTGCCTGCAACAGACCCGTTCCGCTTTGGATCCGGCAAGTTGGTGGACGCCTTGGCTGCGATGTGATCTGAGACACGTGCCGGTGGCGGGTTTTCCGCCTCCGGCGGGAGTATTTGGAAAAAGATGAAGGGGCGATTTCGTGCAGATAGAAGTCTCTCGTGATGTGTTTCGGCTGGCGCAAGTCTTCACCATCTCGCGTGGGTCGCGAACCGAAGCAAAGGTGCTGACGGTTCGGGTTTCGGACGGAACGCATCAAGGCTGGGGCGAGTGTGTTCCTTACGCGCGATATGATGAAACGCTCGAGTCGGTTGAAGCCGAGATTGCCGGTCTGCCCGCAGACTTTACCCGACAGTCGCTGAGGGATCTGCTGCCAGCGGGTGCTGCCCGAAACGCTGTAGACTGCGCGTTGTGGGATCTGGAATGCAAACGCGCTGGCAAACGTGCTTGGGATCTTGCAGGCCTGCCGGTGCCCGGCCCCGAGATCACGGCCTACACATTGTCGCTGGATACGCCTGAAGCGATGCAGGCACAAGCCGCCGAAAACGCGCATCGTCCGCTGTTGAAGATCAAACTGGGTACGCCTGACGACATGCCCCGGCTTGAGGCCGTGCGGGCTGGCGCGCCTAAATCAAAGATCATTGTGGACGCGAACGAAGGGTGGTCTGCTGAGGTTTACGCCGACCTCGCCCCACATCTGGTACGTTTGGGCGTGGCACTGGTCGAGCAACCTTTGCCCGCGGGGGACGACGATGCGCTGATTGGTATGGACCGTCCTGTGCCGGTTTGCGCGGACGAATCCTGCCATGATCGCGCCAGCCTGCCCAAGTTGAAGGGCAAATATGATGTCATCAACATCAAGCTCGACAAAACCGGCGGCCTTACCGAAGCGCTGGAACTGCGCAAGGCCGCAATCTCCGAAGGCTATGACATCATGGTGGGTTGTATGGTCGGCAGCTCACTTGCCATGGCCCCTGCGACATTGCTGGCGCAGGGTGCGATGGTTACAGACCTTGACGGGCCGCTTCTGTTGGCCGAAGACCGCGACACCCCGCTGATTTTTGACGACGCCGGAGTACACCCGCCGGTGTCCGCGCTCTGGGGCTGAGGAGACAAACATGACCCGAACCGTTTACGTAAATGGCGAATACCTGCCCGAGACCGAAGCCAAGGTGTCGATCTTTGACCGTGGCTTTCTGTTTGCAGACGCGGTTTACGAAGTCACCAGCGTTTTGGATGGCAAGCTGATCGATTTCGAAGGCCACGCGGTTCGCCTGAAGCGTTCGCTGGACGAGTTGCAGATGGCCGAGCCATGCACCAAGGATGAATTGCTTGAGATCCACCGCAAGCTGGTTGAGCTGAACGGCATCGAAGAAGGGTTGATTTACCTGCAGGTTTCGCGCGGAAGCGATGGCGACCGGGATTTTGTTTTCCCATCCGCAAATACTAAACCCAGCCTTGTTCTGTTTACGCAAAACAAGCCCGGGCTGGCTGATAGTCCGGCTGCACAGAAAGGGGCCAAAATCATCTCGATCGAGGATATCCGCTGGGGCCGCCGCGACATCAAAACCGTGCAGTTGCTCTATCCGTCAATGGGTAAGATGATGGCCAAAAAAGCAGGCTGCGACGATGCCTGGATGGTCGAAGACGGTTATGTGACCGAGGGCACCAGCAACAACGCTTATTTCGTCAAAAACGGCAAGATTGTCACCCGCCCGCTGTCCAACGATATCTTGCACGGAATCACCCGCAAGGCAGTTTTGCGTATGGCTGCAGAAGCACAGATGGAAATCGAAGAACGTCTGTTCACAATTGATGAGGCCAAAGACGCGGATGAAGCCTTCACCACCTCGGCCAGTGCTTTTGTGATGCCGGTGGTCGAGATTGACGGGGTTGCGCTGGGCGATGGTACGCCGGGGCCAATCGCCAAACGCCTTCGTGAAATCTATTTGGACGAAAGCCGCAAGGCGGCGATCTAAAGAAAAGGCCCGCCGATTGGCGGGCTTTTTTTTGGCTCAGCCCTTTTTCGTTACATTTTCTTCGAAAGCGACTTTGAAAGCCGCCTGTTTCTCAGGGCTGGCATCGGTCTGATAGTTGGCTTTCCACTCATCCATGGTCATGCCGTAGAACACCTCGCGGGCTTCGTCCTTGCCCATTTCGATGCCTTTTTCATTGGCTGCTTCCTGATACCAGCGCGACAGGCAGTTGCGACAGAAACCGGCCAGATTCATCATGTCGATGTTCTGAACGTCGGTGCGGTCTTCCATCAGGTGTTTTTGCAACCGACGAAACGCGGCGGCCTGAAGTTCGATTTCGGTTTGCTTGTCCATAAGGCTGCTCCGGGTGGCTTTGTGTGCTGTGATTGACCTAACAACCCCGCAGCCTTGTTACAATAAGCCGGCTGGCCCGCCTACATCAGTTTCAATGCCAGCCAGGGCACAATGCAAAAGACCAGAGTCAGGATTTTATAGTTGGCAAGATACCTGAAATACGCACGTTTCACGTCTGGCTGCTCCATTTGGAACAGCTTGCCATGAATGCCCGCAATCCAATCCTGTAACAGCAGGACCATGACAGTGGTGAACAGAAGAACCGTGATATTGAGGGCGGCCATCCAGCCGAAAAACGTTGTCAGAAACTCATGTGTCACGACGATCCCCTTTCTTTCATTATATGGGGATCAGACGGTGTGCTCACAATGGCGTGGGGTGAGGATCGCAGACCACGACCTTCGTCTTCAAAGGTCGCTGGAATCCAGCGCGTCCTGCAAGAAAACCGCCAAACGCTCGGCCCATTCTCGCTGCCCCTCGTGGTCGCCGATCAGGTCATTGCGCAGCTCGATCAGGGCATTGGGTCGACCAAACGCCGAACAGTGCTTGTCAATCGCATCTCCGGGCAGCACGCCGGTATAGGGTTGATTGACGCCAACGCACAGGTCATCTTCGGCCTGTAGCCGCTCGATCAGTGGGCGCGAGAACCGTTCATCCGGCGTGTGCAATACACCGATGTGCCAGGGTCGTGGCTCGCGCCCGCGCAGTTGGCGGGTGAAGGAGTGCATCGAGATAATTACCGCGTGGGGCAGGGCGGCCATCTGCGCCAGCGCCTCGTGATAGGGACGATAGCACATGTTCAGCCGCCGTTCGCGCTCGGCCACATCCGCGTGGCGATTGCCGGGGATGATCGAACCGTCATAGAGCTTCATCAACAGGGTCGGATCGTCTTCGCCACGGTTGGGATCGATCACGAGGCGTGAGAAATTGGCGGCAATCACCGGCGCGTCCAAAATCTCACCCAGATGTTTGGAGACCTCATAAGCGCCGACATCATAGGCAATGTGACGTTCCATATCTTCACGCGGCAAACCAAGGTCGCCTCCGTTCACTTCTGGTGGGACGGTATTGGTCGCGTGGTCGCATGTAATCAGCCAGCGGGACGGGCGATCCGCGCCATGGACGAAAAATGGGGTGTATGTCATGAGCCTGTCATCTAGTTTGTCGCAGGTGTAGGGCAGTTGCTTTGAAAAGGGAATTGCGCAATAAGCACTCAGCAGATGTTTGCGGTAACATTTTGCTGCACCCTGACCTGCAAGTAAGACGACGTAAGGAGACCAAGACCAATGCGACGCCTGAGAAATGTAAAAATCGTGGCGACGCTGGGACCGGCGTCGAGTGACTATGACACCATTCGTGCTTTGCACGAGGCCGGGGCCGATGTGTTTCGACTGAACATGAGCCACGGCAGCCATGATGAGATCCGCGAACGGCACAAGATTATTCGGCAGGTCGAAAAGGATCTGGACAGTCCGATTGCCATTCTGGCTGACCTTCAGGGGCCAAAGCTGCGCGTTGGCGTCTTTGCCAATGAGGCGGAAGAGTTGGAAGAAGGTGCGGCCTTCCGCCTTGATCTTGATCCCGCCGCCGGAGACATAAACAGGGTATGCCTGCCGCATCCCGAGATTTTTGCGGCGCTTGAACCCGGTGCGCGCCTTTTGGTGAACGATGGAAAGATCCGCCTGACGGTTCGAGACTGCGGTCAGGATTTTGCCAATTGCACGGTCGAAGTTGGCGGCACCATCTCAAACCGCAAGGGTGTGAATGTCCCGGATGTCGTACTGCCGCTGGCGGCGTTGTCGGCCAAGGACCGGGATGATCTGGAGTTTGTCTGCCAGCTGGGTGTCGATTGGTTGGCGCTGAGCTTTGTGCAGCGTGCCAAGGACGTGTTCGAAGCCCGGGCTTTGGCTGACGGTCGTGCTGCGATCCTGTCGAAGATTGAAAAGCCTGCTGCGGTTGAGGCGTTTGACGACATCCTTGATGCGTCGGACGGGATCATGGTGGCGCGGGGTGATCTGGGCGTGGAACTGCCGGTCTCTGCTGTGCCGCCAATCCAGAAACGTCTGGTCCGCAGGTGTCG
This sequence comes from Ruegeria sp. CF8, assembly GCF_056537285.1. Classification (NCBI taxonomy): domain Bacteria; kingdom Pseudomonadati; phylum Pseudomonadota; class Alphaproteobacteria; order Rhodobacterales; family Roseobacteraceae; genus Ruegeria; species Ruegeria sp. CF8. The sequence continues at coordinate 36,301 of NZ_JBQFRG010000012.1, forward strand.
AGGCGCGGCCAAACCGGTCATTGTGGCGACCCAGATGTTGGAAAGCATGATTGAAAGTCCGATGCCCACCCGCGCCGAGGTATCGGATGTGGCGACGGCGATCTATGAAGGCACGGACGCCATCATGCTTAGCGCGGAATCGGCAGCTGGAGCGTATCCGGTCGAAGCCGTGCAAACCATGAACAAGGTCGCCATCGAGGTTGAGGCCGACCCGACTTATACCCAGATCATCTCCGCCTCGCGCACTGCCAAAGGCAGCACCGTGGCTGATGGTATTGTCGCAGCAGCCCGTGAGATCGCAGAAAAGACAGACATCAAGGCCATCTGCTGTTTCACTCAAAGCGGTACAACAGCCTCTCTAACCGCACGAGAGCGTCCCGGCGTCCCGATCATTGCCATGACCTCGCAACGCGGCACGGCGCGCCGGTTGTGTCTGAGCTGGGGCTGCAATTGCGTGATGACGCCCGAACTGCAACGCTTCAAGGGCGCTGTGGTCAACGCAGCCCGCGCCGCACGTGCCGGGGGGTTTGCGTCCGAGGCGGATCAGATTGTGGTCACGGCGGGCGTGCCTTTCAACGTTCCGGGCACCACCAACATCCTTCGCGTGGCCCCCTGCGACGAGCGCCTCATCTACAGCACCGATCCTGAGTAGGCCTTTCCCGAGGCGTTGCGGAAAGCGACTTACGGCCGCTGGCGAAGCGGCCGTATCTTTTTTTTGTGCGCGAAAAACTTGATTTATAAGCGAAATTTGACCCGTGCAGGCGAATTTGGCACAATGGGCTTCATTCGTGGGTAGAATTTCCAGATAAATGACCTAAGGGCAGTCTTAGCCAAAGTTCCAAGTTCCGGCTGTCCTGCCGGGGGCACGGGCCCCGGACTGAACAAAAATAACGGAGGAACAAGATGACAACAAAGATTGTCATAGGACTCGACGGGACAGAGACCGGTGAGCGCGCGATTGCCTTTGCCAAAGATCTAGCAAAGTTGATCGGAACATGCGAACTGCTGGTCGCCTATGTGATAGAATGGTCCCCTTACACATTCCAAACACCGGAAGAAAACGCTTTGCGCCACAAACGGCGCGAGGAAGAGGTCGCTTTGGCATCGTCACGTATCGTGACACCTGCCGTTGATGCCCTCAAAGCAGCTGGATTCGAGGCGCATGGCGTCGTTCGACATGGCGATGTGGCGGAAACACTGAATGCTATCACGGTTGAAAATGGCGGCTCCCAGATCGTTGTGGGTCGGGCTTCGGCGGATGGTATCAAGAAACGCATCTTCGGCAGTTCGACGCAGAACCTTGTGATGCATGCCGACGTCCCGGTCACAGTAGTAAATTGAGGTGGGCAGGAAAATGAAAACGCTACAACACCTGTATCTTGCGGCGATTGCCGCTTTCATGGCCACCGCGGCTTCGGCACAAGAGGCTCCGGGCCTGGATGACAAGATCAACCAGGCCTTTGCAGACGCAACCGGACCCTTTGTCAGCTTTATCTTCGCTCCGTTTCCGGGAACCGGATTTCCGTGGATCGTGGGTTGGCTGGTGGTCGCGGCCACTGTTTTCACGCTGTATTTCGCGTTCGTCCAATTCCGCTTCTTTGGGCACTCGATCAGCCTTGTCAAAGGCGACTATTCCGACCCGAATGACGCCGGTGAGGTCAGTCACTTTCAGGCTCTGGCCACGGCGCTGTCTGGTACTGTTGGTCTGGGTAACATTGCCGGTGTGGCGGTTGCCATCGGGATTGGTGGGCCGGGGGCCACGTTCTGGATGATCGTCGCGGGCCTGTTGGGCATGGCGTCAAAATTTACCGAATGTACGCTGGGCGTGAAATACCGCAACGAATACGAGGACGGCACCGTCTCTGGCGGCCCGATGTACTATATGTCCAAAGGCTTTGCCGAACTGGGTTTGCCCGGGGGTAAGATCCTCGCGGTTCTGTTCTCGATCTTCTGTATCCTGGGCGCGCTGGGCGGGGGCAACATGTTCCAGGCCAATCAGGCGCATCAGCAGATCGCAGGTATCGTGGGGGATTACCCCGGTTGGATCACGGGTCTGGTCTTTGCAGCCATTGTCTTTGCGGTGATCGTAGGTGGTCTGAAGTCGATCGCGCGTGTGACTGAGAAGGTCGTACCCTTCATGGGCGTGATGTATGTGCTGGCGGCGCTGGTGATCATCATCATGCACGCTGATCAGATCGGCTGGGCCTTTGGTCAGATCTTCGCGGGTGCCTTCACGGGGCTCGGTGTTGCAGGCGGCATGGTTGGCGCGCTGATCCAGGGTTTCCGCCGTGCGGCGTTTTCGAACGAAGCGGGTGTGGGCTCGGCCGCAATTGCACACTCGGCTGTTCGGACCAAGGAACCGATCACCGAAGGCTTCGTATCGTTGCTAGAACCGTTCATCGACACCGTTGTGATCTGTACCATGACGGCGCTGGTGATCATTATCACACAGCAGCTGATCGTCGATCCGGCGACGGGCAACTACATGCTGAACGAGGCGGGTAACGCCATTGCCACCGTTGATGGCAATTCCGGCGTCAGCCTGACCTCTGCCGCCTTTGGCAGCGCGTTCAGCTGGTTCCCCTTCATCCTGGCGATTGCCGTTGTTCTGTTTGCCTTCTCGACCATGATCAGCTGGTCCTACTACGGCCTTAAAGCCTGGACTTACCTGTTCGGCGAAGGTCACACCAAAGAGCTGGTGTTCAAGATCATCTTCTGCGTCTTCGTGGTCATCGGTGCGGCGGCTAACCTTGGTCCTGTCATCGACTTCTCGGATGCGGCGATCTTTGCGATGGCTGTGGTGAACGTCTTTGCGCTCTATTTCCTGATGAAAGTGGTGCGTCAGGAACTGGCGTCTTATGCAGAACGGCTGAAAAGCGGTGAAATCCGCAAGTTCGGCCACTAACCCAATCCACCGGGGCGGCGACAGTCGCCCCGGTGTCGGACCAGCCACGCACAAAGCGCAGATTCTGGTCGAATCCCCCTTGCCAGTATGACGGAACTTGCGTAAATGGCGCTTCTGATCGCGTGACCGGCCGAGATGGCATGCCGAGTCGCGTTTGAAACCGAACCCGAAAAAGGAGACGGAAATGCCTAAGATGAAGACCAAATCGAGCGCTAAAAAGCGCTTCAAGGTGACTGCGACCGGTAAGGTCATGGCAGGCCAGGCCGGCAAGCGGCACGGCATGATCAAGCGGACCAAGAAGTTCATCCGCGACGCCCGTGGCACCACCACCCTGTCCGCCCCCGACGCCAAGATCGTCAAGGGCTACATGCCCTACGACCGCTAAGAGGAGATTAAGAGATGTCCCGCGTTAAAGGTGGAACCGTAACTCACGCCCGTCACAAGAAGGTCATCAAGGCTGCCAAAGGTTACTATGGCCGCCGCAAGAGCACCTTCAAGGTTGCCCGTCAGGCCGTCGACAAGGCCAACCAGTATGCAACCCGCGACCGTAAGAACCGCAAGCGCAACTTCCGCGCGCTGTGGATCCAGCGTATCAACGCTGCTGTCCGTTCGCATGACGAAGCTCTGACATATTCCCGCTTCATCAACGGCCTGAACCTGGCCGGTATCGAAGTGGACCGCAAAGTTCTGGCTGACTTGGCCGTGCACGAACCGGAAGCGTTCGGCGCGATCGTCGCCAAAGCTCAGGCCGCTCTGGCTGCCTGATCCTCTGAATAGAGACAGTGAATGAAAGGCCGTCCCGCTTGGGGCGGCTTTTTTGCATCATGGGTTGGAAAGCCCCAAGCGCGCATTCGGTACGGTATGTTTCAATTTTCATTAGCGCCGACGCAAACCAAAACCGAAACAGGCTTGGCAGGTCATGTTTTTCCACTAACGATTGCTTAGTCATTTCTTGGGAGGCGACTATGGGAATCGACCAAAGGGTAAGAACTTGGGCGAACGCTTACAATCGGGACGGTTATGTAGGTGGTGTTCCGATCCTGACTGAAGTCGAAGCGCAAGAACACCGGGCCGCAATGGAATGGGCCGAGCGCCAGCTGGGCGCGTCCATGCATTATAAGTCCAAAGCGCACACAATTTTAACTTCGCCGTACAAGCTTGCTACGCACCCCTTGATGCTCGATCTTATCGAAGCGCTGATCGGGCCCGACATTCTGTTGTACAATGTTACCTATATCATCAAAGAACCTGGCTCGACCTCGCATGTCAGTTGGCATCAGGATCTGACGTATTGGGGCCTAAGCCACGACGACCAGGTATCCGCTTGGCTCGCCTTGTCGCCAGCGGACGAGGAAAGCGGTTGCATGCGAATGCTACCGGGAAGTCACGCGAACGGTGTGATGAGCCATGAAACAACGGAAGACGACGATAACGTTCTTTTGCAGGGGCAGACTGTTCTTGGTGTTGATGAGAGCCAGGCCAAGCTTTGTCCGCTGCGTCCGGGCGAGGCGAGTTTTCACCATGGTTGGACGCTTCATGCCTCGATGCCGAACAAAAGTAAGGATCGTCGAATTGGGTTGAATATCCAGTATCTTGCGGCGCATGTACGTCAGACCAAACATGATCTCGATACGGCAATGCTGGTGCGCGGAGAAGACAATTTCGGCCATTTTGGAATCGACACGCCCGCTGAAAGCGATCTTGATCCTGTGGCGGTGAAGAGGCAAATCGAGCTGGAACAGCGACATGTTGAAATAGCAGGAACAGCCTGAGGCATTGACGAACCGCTTTGGGCAAAATGCACAACAGAGAGCGGGCCAAACGCTGGCCGCTCTCACTGCCTGATCCTCTTTCGAGAGATTGCGAGTTCAAGGCCGTCCCGATTGGAGCGGCTTTTTGGCTTTGAACGTAGAGAGTGTTGGCTTAGAGCCCATACCTCTGAAATGCTGCATCTTAACTGAACTGGTGCGGTACGCCAAAAGCCAACATCTAACATAGGGTCTCGTTGCAGCTCGTCGAACCTGCCATTCGCCGCCAGCGCGAATTCGGGCAAAACCCGATCCTGTGCTGAATGTCAGCCCGTCGGTCAGCTACCATTTGATCAGCCAGAATGGGAAGGTGACATTCCCGTCATTCAGGCTGAACTGGCCTCCAAAGACAGGGCTGATTTCCAAGGTCGTCGAAACCTCCCACGCGATCAAGGCGAGGAGACAATAGGTCAAGCGTCGCAGGTGTCAGCGCCGCTTTCGGTCGCATTGCTCAACACCTTAATCCCCGTAATTTCAAAATTTTTTTCAGCTTCGTTCGCTTGTTTGCCATTCTTGGTACTCCGTTTCTTGAGCATACCGGTGAACCAGTTAAGTGGGGTACGCCGTACTAAAGCACGATGACAGCCACGCCGACCCCTCGTAATCCATGCAGTAGAAATGAGGGTGGTACAATTCTCCGTCAGAACACCCCTAGCAATTATCAGTGATAGTCGACAAAGTATCTTAGTCGATTGAAGAAGGATGCAAACGTGAAAATACTTTTGGGTGCAGTTGCCCTTGCGACTATTTCGCTGTTTTCCAATCTAAGTGTAGCGCAGGCAGACGAAGAAGAGTTCGTCGACGGTTTCTTAATTGCCTTTGACAATGCACTGAATAGCACAAGTGTTTCCGATTATTGGAATATTGACCTTTCTGAGGCCGAATATTACATCGACAACGGTTTGTTGCCGGTGGATTTTGATTGGGAAGCGGCATTCGTCGTTCTATCCCAACCACCGGGTAAAGCTTCCTCCGCCGATTGTGTTGGCGCAAGTTGTGTCAAGGTAGCTCCAGCGGAGTTTGATTTCTTCGAGCGTGCAAATATTGTAAAGACGGGTCTTTGGAAAATTAGACGGCTCGATCTGTCGAGGCAGGACCTTCCATGTGTGAAGCGCGCGCGAGGCGTTCTCGGCCAAGATTTCCTGAGTGCTTCGAGAGAAACCATTGAGAGATTTCCAGCAAACTGCGGCCTACTAGAAATCTCCTATTTGGGTATCGAAAAAGCAGAGGACATCAAGTGGCTTGAGAAGAACAAAGTCGATTTGAACTCAACTGGAAACGACGGGCATCCAGGTATCTTGCAGCTGTATATCTTGAAAGGACTGGTTCCCCAAGCAGTGACATCGAACTCACCAACCAGTTCAAGGTTCAATTTAGATCGATTGGTAAAAAGCGCGGCCAATGTTGATTTTGACGTAGACTATGGAACCACCGCTTCAAATCTCGTCAAGCCCGCGCTGCGGAGCCAACTACCCAACGAGGCAAGCATTCAATATTCAGATGTGGTGACCTCACTCATTAACTTCGGGGACGACCCCAAAATATTGGAAGCTTATTGCAGGATCGCTGACGAAAACCTCTTTTCATCGTATCAACCACGCCACCTGGTGCTGCCTTACTTTTTTTCTTACGATGAGTATTTTGTGCGTGCCCTTCAGCTAGGCAGGGTTCAGGATGGAAGTTCGTGTTTTAGGTTTTTGAAGGAACTAACTAACAACAATCCAGATGAGTTCCCCGCTCTTCAGAAGGCAGCCTTAAAGTCTGGGCAAGTGGATTTCATCAAGCTGTTTGAGAAAATGTTCTTTTGAAGGTTCTTCTATCTACACCAAGGCCGTTTCAGGGTTTGATTGAATTTTTCTGCGACACGTATACCCAAAGCCACCGAAAGCACTAGTGGGAATACGTGCCGCAACTTAAGCCCGAAACGCTTCGGATTAGGAGTTCCGACAAAATCCGATATCCCTAGTGCGGCGGTATTTGAAGTGGTGCTGCTTGTCTGGCGTTAGCTTCTTTGGGACGGTTTAGACCTGTTGCGTAGCGGAGGGTTTCTGGCTCATCGTAGGTTTAGAGGATCGAAGATAGACGGGAAGCGGACCTTCGTTCGAAAAGATCGAACGGCGGCCTTGTCCGCATAGAGGTCCGCTGGACGAAAAAAAACCGGCTTATTCAGCGCCGGTTTTCCTTGGTGTTTCTTAAAATAATTTACCCGAAAACACGCCCCAGCGCGCCATCGACCGCATCGGTGATCTGGTCAATGTCATCTGCCGTGGCGATCAGCGCGGGCGAGAAGCACAAGGTGTTGTTGCGGCTGGGGATCGAGCGGTTGGTGGCACCGATGATCACGCCTTGCGCCATACAATCGGCGACAACGGCTTGAACCCGCTTTTCGTCCATCGGGTCTTTGGTCGCCCGATCAGTGACCAGTTCGGCCCCCAGGAACAGACCCTTGCCGCGCACATCGCCGATGACTTTGTGCTTTTCCATCAGCGCTTGTAGGTTGCCCATCATGCGGTCGCCCATGTCGGTGCAATTGCCCAGCAAGTTCTCATCTTCGATGATGCGCATGTTCTCAATCGCTGCTGCCGGTCCGGCCGTGCAGCCGCCAAAGGTCGAGATGTCGCGGAAATAGTTCAGCGGATCCGACGCGTCGTCTTTGAACATGTCAAAGACTTCCTCGGTTGTGACCATGCAGGCAATCGCCGCATAGCCCGAGGCCACACCCTTGGCCATGGTCACGAAATCGGGTTTGATACCGTATTGCTGGTATCCGAACCATGTGCCGGTCCGGCCAACACCGCAGACAACCTCGTCGATATGCAGCAGCACGTCGTATTTCTTGCAGATCTCCTGCACGCGCTGCCAGTAGCCCTCGGGTGCTTCGATTACGCCGCCGCCAGCCGTTACCGGTTCAAGGCACAGGGCTCCTACTGTGTCGGGACCTTCGCGCAGGATGACCTCTTCGATCTGATCCGCCGCCCATTCGCCGAAATTCTCTTCCGGTGCGCCGTCCAGTTCGTGCTTGCGGTATTCCATGCAGTGCGGCACGCGGACGAAATCAGGTGCGAAAGGTCCGTATTGCGCAGTCCGTTCATCCTGACCGCCGGCCGACATGGTTGCCAAAGTCGAGCCGTGGTAGTCGCGGTCGCGGTACAGAATCTTGGTCTTCTTGCCGCCATAGCGCTTATGCGCGATTTGACGGACCATTTTGAAGGCTTTCTCGTTCGCCTCAGAGCCGGAGTTGGTGTAATAAACGCGGCTCATGCCCGGCATCTTGTCGATCAGCTGTTCGGCAAAGATCGCGCCGGGGATCGAGCCTGCCGAGTTGGCGAAATAGCACAGTTTCATCAACTGATCATAGACGGCCTTGCAGATCGATTCGCGGCCATAGCCAACGTTCACGGTCCACACTCCACCGGAAACAGCATCCAGGTGTTCTTTGCCCTTCTGGTCCCAGACGCGCATGCCTTTGCCTTCGACAATGATGCGCGGGTCATTGGTTTCAAAGGGTTTATGCTGAATCAGGTGGTGCCAGATATGAGCGCGGTCGGCCTCGACCACGCGGGAAAGATCGTTTTCGTTGAACGTGCCGTCCATGACAAGTCCTTTCACTGAGATGCGCTTCAGGGGCTTCTGGTCAGGCCATACCCCCGCCTGTGTTTAAGATGCTTCAGATCACCGCGAAAGGCCCGTTGTAAGTAGGGCCAGATCGCGCCATCCCATATTGCCAGAAAGTGCGGCTATCGTATTACTACGGATTTGTCAGAGCACCAAGTTTATGCTCAAGTCGCGCGGACTTTGATTTGGGAGGATCAGCAGGTGACAGCCACAAACATTTACGAGCGTCATTTGGACAAAAGCCGGGCCAACTACACGCCTTTGTCGCCGCTGACGTTCCTTGAGCGAACGGCGCAGGTCTATCCGGGTTACCCTTCGGTGGTGTATGGGGACCGCCGGTATTGCTGGGCTGAAACCTATGCCCGGTGCCGGCGACTGGCAGGCGCGTTGCGTGCGCGTGGCATCGGCAAAGGCGATACCGTTTCAATCATCGCAGCAAATATTCCCGAAATGTATGAGGCTCATTTTGGTGTGCCAATGGCAGGCGCTGTTCTAAACGCCATCAACACACGCCTGGATGCACCAATCGTCGCTTTCATACTAAATCACGCCGAAGCCAAGGCACTGCTGGTCGACCCGGAATTTTCAGGCGTTGTGAAAAAGGCGCTGAAACAGGTCGAGCGTGACATTTTGATTATCGATATCGAAGACCCCAGCTTTGACGGCGGTGAAACACTGGGCAGTCTGACATACGATGCCCTACTGAATGAAGGCGACCCAGAGTTCAACTGGTCCCTGCCAGAGGATGAATGGGATGCGATTTCCCTGAATTACACCTCGGGCACCACAGGCAATCCGAAAGGGGTTGTTTATCATCACCGGGGAGCCACCCTGAACGCACAGTCGGATCTGCTGGATTGGGATATGCCCAAACATTCCGTCTATTTGTGGACATTGCCGATGTTTCACTGCAATGGCTGGTGTTTCCCTTGGGCCATGGCGGCTAATGCGGGTGTGTCTGTCTGTCTGCGTGCCGTTCGGGCCGAGCCGATCTATGCAGCGTTCCGCGATGAGAAAGTCACCCATTTCTGCGGTGCTCCGATTGTTTTGAATATGCTCGCCCATGCGCCGGATGAGCTGAAAGACTTTGATCACCAGATCAAGGTGATGACTGCAGGTGCCCCGCCGCCTGCGGCCGTGATCGAAGCGATGGAGGCGATGGGCGTCGAGGTCACCCATGTTTACGGCCTGACCGAGACGTACGGGCCCTCGGTCGTTTGTGCCTGGAAAGACGAATGGAATGAGAAAGGTCCGGAAGACCGCGCCGCTTTGAAAGTACGGCAGGGTGTGCGGTACACGGCGCTTTCTGGCCTGATGGTCGCCGATCCCGATACGATGGAACCCGTGCCTGCGGATGGCGAAACCATGGGTGAAATCTTCATGCAGGGCAACGTGGTGATGAAAGGATACCTTAAGAACCCGGACGCCACAGACGGGGCCTTTAAGGGTGGTTGGTTTGCCTCCGGCGATCTGGGTGTCATGCACCCCGACGGCTATATCGCACTCAAGGATCGATCCAAGGACATCATCATTTCAGGCGGTGAGAATATCTCGTCCGTTGAGGTCGAGGGTATCCTCTACAAACACCCGGCTGTGATGGAGGCGGCTGTGGTCGCGCGTCCAGATGAAAAATGGGGCGAAACGCCCTGTGCCTTTGTCGAGCTGAAGCCCGATGCAACCGCGACCGAAGCAGAGCTGATTGCCTTCTGCCGGGACAACATGGCCCATTTCAAAGCACCAAAGACTGTCGTGTTCGGCACCCTGCCGAAAACTTCTACGGGCAAGGTACAGAAATTCGTCCTGCGGGATCAGGCAAGGGCACTAGACTAAAGCTTGTCGAAGATCGAAAGGTTCAGATCCAGCATCTCACCCATCCAGATTGCCCGATCTCGGTGATCTTCCAGATGTTCACCGGTTTCGGGATGGGTGAACACGGTCAGGCCCTGCCGGTTCAGCATCAGCCAAGGCATGACCCGATCAAAAGCATCGGCGGCAAAGCCCAACTGGCAACTCCAGCGCGGGTGGGGGCCGACATTGCGGGCATGCATACGCCCCATCTGAACCGGGAATAGCCGAGCGGCCTCTTCACAGACCTGTTGCGCCGTATCCTGCGTGTCGGCATCGAAATAAACATGGGCGTGGTAGCCGGTGATCTCGGGCATGGGAACCTCTTTGCTTTGATGGCCCAAAGCTAAGTCCGATCAGGCTGGACGCCTAGGCGCACAGACACACAGGCTCTGTGCAGGGTTATTGAGGTGCATGCGCGTCGGGATGCGCTGCAACAAAGGCCGGATGATCGGCGCAGGCGGCTTCGACACTTAGAACACGCGGCATGTCAGACAGATCCACCTGCCAGCGGCGTGCATTGTAGAGTTGAGGGATCAGGCAGATGTCTGCGAGGCCAGGCTGCGCACCGATACAATAAGGGGTCTGTTCAAACGCGCCCAACATGGTCTCAAATGCTTGCAAGCCTGGCTGGATGAAGTGCCGCATCCAATCTCCGGGCATGTCGGCGGCGTCAGTGCTGAGCGAGGTCGCGTGACGTGCGACAGACAGGTTGCAGACCGGGTGAATATCCACCGCAATCGCGTAGGCCAGCGCCTGTGTTCTGGCCCTCTGTACCGGGTCGGAAGGCAAGAGGCCCAGACTCCGCGTTTGATCCAGATATTCTAGAATTGCTAGCGATTGTGTCAGCCGTTGCCCGTCGATCTCCAGAACTGGCACAAACCCTTGCGGGTTGCGTGACAAATGCTCAGCGCCTTTGTGTTCGCCGCCTACCAGATCGACAACAACTGCGTCGTATTCGATGGCTGCCAGATTCAGGGCAATCCGCACCCGATAGCTGGCCGAGGACCGCCAGTAGTCATAGAGGACAACACTGCTCACGTGGGAACCCGTTAACTGTCCGACAACGCAGCCGCGCGAATGGCATCGGACAGAACCGCGCCGTCGCCGATGTGATTGGCCAACACCAGTACAAGCCGGGCATTTAGAGCGTCGCTGTCGACTTTCTCAAGCCCTTCATGCGCCGCCAGAAGGTTGGCGTAAAAGTCGTCGGCGTTGTCGAAATTGGGGGTCAGGATCAGGTCAGACATTGCGCTTACTCCTTGCCACAGGCTCTGCGGATCGCATGCCGGAAACTTTTTTCTTCGTAACTGTCGCGCCGCGCTGCTACATGCTGATCCGGGCGGATCAGGTACACTGCACTGGTTGCATCACCCAGGTAACGACGTTTGAGCGCCAACGTCAGGTCGTCTTTGACCGACAGTGCCAGCCGGGTGACTTCAACCCCATCCTCTTCCAGAGCGTCTGGGGCATCGGCATCAATGGTCAGCAAGGTGAACTTGCCGGCCAGCTTGGGCAGCAGGAATTCATCGCCCAGCGGAGCGTCCGGGCAGGCCGATCCAGGGCGTGTGCAGGCCGGGCCGTTCAGCGCATCGGCCGAGTTCAACGAGGACCCGTCATAGGTGCAGGGCTGGCTTAACCGGCCCGAGTTCACCAGAGGTCGGGCAAACTCGTACTGTTCGCTCAAATCCAGAACCGCATCGCGCAGAACCCGCGACATCTCGGATTTTGGTGTGATGAAATCGGTCGACCGGCTGGATTTTTGGATGTTCTCGTCCGCGCCTTGCACCCGTTCGGAATTGTAGCTGTCCAGCAGGCTTTCAGGCGCTTTGCCCTCGAGCACCAGTTTCAGTTTCCAGCACAGGTTGTCGGTATCTTGAAGGCCCGAATTTGCCCCGCGTGCGCCAAAGGGGCTGACCTGATGCGCACTGTCGCCCGCAAACAGAACACGCCCCTTGCGGAAGCTTTCCATGCGGCGACACTGGAAGGTATAGATCGAGACCCATTCCAGCTGGAACTCGACGTCTTCGCCCAACATCGCCTTGAGGCGGGGGATGACATTCTCGGGGCGCTTTTCACGCTCCTTGTCGATGTCCCAGCCTAATTGCAGGTCGATGCGCCAGACGTTGTCAGGCTGCTTGTGCAACAGCGCAGATTGCCCCCGATTGAATGGCGGATCGAACCAGAACCAGCGTTCTGATGGGAAATCGGCATCCATGATCACATCCGCGATCAGGAAGTTGTCTTCGAACACACGCCCTTCGAAATCAATGCCCAGCATCCGGCGGGTGGGAGAGGTGGCTCCGTCGCAAGCGATCAGCCATTCAGCCTCAAGCGTATAGGGGCCTTCTGGGGTTTCGACCTCCATCCGAACGTGATCTTCGTGCGTGCCAATAGCCTCGACCTTGTTACGCCCACGAATTTCAATCGGTGCGCCTTCAGCCTGAAGCTCGCGCACACGCTCAACAAAGTAATTTTCAAAGTGGTATTGCTGCAGATTGATGAAAGCCGGATTGGCGTAGCCTTCATCCGGTTGCAGGTTGAAGTCATAGACCTGACGATCGTCGAAGAAGACCTTGCCGCGATCCCACAACACGCCTTTGTCGACCAAGCGGTGTCCACATCCCAGACGGTCGGCAATTTCCAATGTGCGCTGAGAAAAACAAATGGCGCGACTGCCGAAACTGACTTTGTCATTCTCGTCCAAAACCACGACCTCGACACCGTGTTGGGCCAGATCAATGGCAGCGGCCAAACCAACCGGACCGGCGCCAATCACGATGACCTTGCGCCTGACGGGCGTGGGGCTGTCTTGGTCCGGGCTGCGTTCATAGCCGTAAAGCGGTGTTTCAAAGATCTTGTTCATGGGCTCCCCCAAAGCAGATGCACCAATGTGCTGCATATCATGCCCCCTGGCGGCAGGCGCCGGAGGCCTCGGCTTATGGTTTCATCGAATCCCGCCGCGTAAAACGATCTGGATCAAACCGGGTCGTTTTTGTCAGCCTTGCAGCGCTTCCCACATCTCAAGGTCGCGCTGGGCGGTCCAGATACGCGGCGTGTCGATACCGCGCGCTTCGTCGTAAGCGCGCGCTACGTTGAACGGCAGGCAGTGTTCGTAGATCGCGTAGTCAGCGAATTTCGGGTCACACTCGGCGCGTACGGCGTCCCAGGCTTCCTTCAGGCTGCCACCGCGTGCAGCCACCTTGGCGGCCGGGCGGTAGGTGCTGCTGACGAAATCGCGGGTGTTCTCGATTGCGGCGTTTACCATGTCTTTGCCAACCAGCGCGTCACCCCGACCTGGTGCAATGGCATCCACGTCGAACCACTTGATTTCGTCCAGCGTGTCACCCCAGTCGCTGAAATGCCCGTCACCACAATAGCAGGCCGAGTGGTACTCGACGATGTCGCCTGTAAACATCACGTTCTGATCCGGCACATGAATCACGATGTCCCCGGCGGTGTGTGCGCGGCCCAGATGCATCAGGTCCACACGACGGTTGCCCAGATAGACGGTCATCGTGTCGCTGAACGTGGTGGTGGGCCAGGTCAGGCCGGGGATGCTTTCGTGTCCCTCGAACAGGCGCGGAAAGCGTTGGAACTCGCTGTCCCAATCCTCTTGCCCGCGTTCCACGACCATGGCGCGCGCCATGTCTGACATCAGGATTTGCTGAGCGCCAAAAGCGCTTGCGCCCAGAACTCGTACTGCGTGGTAGTGGGTCAGGGCAACATGCGTGATCGGTTTGTCGGTGACCGAGCGGACGCATTCGATCACCTTGTTGGCAAGACGCGGTGTCGCCTGCGCCTCGACAATCATCACGCTGTCATCGCCGATGATGACGCCCGAGTTCGGGTCGCCTTCGGCCGTAAAGGCATAGAGCCCTTCGCCCACTTCAGTGAAGCTGATCTTTTTCTCCGACATGTCCCCCTGGGACGCGAATGCTTTGGCCATATTGGTTTTGTCCTTTTGCGCTTGCGCGGAAGGCTGCGGTTGGAAGCCTCCGGCGGGAGTATTTGGAAAAAAGATGAAGTCAGTGCGTCATCGTTCGAAAGGGGAAGTAAGGGCAGGCAGAACGGTGCCAACACAGTCACCGAAGCCGATTATATAGCCGTCGCCATTGGCCGCGCCGGTCAGGGTCAGTGTGTCGCCGTCCTCGATGAAGCTGCGGGTTTCGCCGCTGTCCAGTGTCAGAGGTTCCTTTCCGCCCCAGCTGAGTTCCAGCAACGAACCGCGTTCAGGTTTGGTTGGCCCGGAAATGGTTCCGGATCCCAGCAGGTCGCCCGCATTCATCGGGCATCCGGATGTGGTGTGATGGGCCAGTTGCTGCGCGGCGGAGTAGTACATCTGGTTATAGTTGGTCTGTGCAATTGTCGTGGCAGGCTGCCCGGCCGGTGCCATGGTGATCGACAGATCGATATCATAGAGCATCGGGCCGCAGTCTTTTAAGTGATCCAGCAACTCGAACTCACGGGCTGGCGTGTCGCAGCGGAAAGGCTCAAGCGCTGCCTTGGTGACAATCCAGGGGCTGATTGAGGTTGCGGTGGCTTTCGCCTGAAACGGGCCCAGCGGCTGGTATTCCCAAGCCTGGATGTCCCGCGCCGACCAATCGTTCAGTAAGACATAGCCAAAGATATTGTTGTCCGCCTCCTGCACCGAGATCGGGCCATCCGAAGGGGTACCGACAATCGCGCCCATCTCAAGCTCGATGTCAAAACGGCGGCTGGGCAAGAAGGCGGGCAGGTCCTGATCGGGGGATTTCAGTTGCCCCCAGGGGCGGCGAATATCCGTACCTGATACCACGACCGAAGACGCGCGGCCGTTGTAGCCAATGGGGATGTGCAGCCAGTTCGGCGGCAGCGCGTTTTCCGGCCCGCGGAACATCGTGCCCACGTTGAAGGCATGGTTCCGGCCCGCGTAGAAATCGGTGTATTCGCTGACCGCAAAGGGCAGGTGCATCTCGGCATCGCCTTGTTGGACAAGCAATGGTTCAACCTTGCTCTGCTCGTCCGAACCCTCGGCCAGAAGGCTGATCAGACGTTCTCGCAGGGCGGCCCAGACAGCAGGGCCTTCTTCCATCAGCGGGTTCCAGAACGGCACGTCGAACAAAGGCTCATCGCTAAGGGTGATCAACCCTTTGGCTTCGGCGGCGGTGACGTCGAGGATCATGTCGCCGATGGCTACGCCGCACCGGGCCTCATCACCCTCGGTCGAAAAGACGCCATAAGGCAGATTGTTCAGTGGGAACGGATGTGTCGCGTCATTGGCCGACGTCACCCAGGATGTCATTAGAGGCATACGATGTCCCTGTTTTGTTGATTAAGTTGAAGGGCGAAGGGATTTCAGCCCCAACAAGATAGCAGCCAGGATCATGAAGCTGCCGCCAATGCGGTCAAGCCACAGCTTTGCCGGACCTTGCAAACGGCGGGCCAGCCAACTGGCGCTGCCGCCATATGCGGTCAGGAACAACCCGTCCATGACCAGATAGGTGGCCGACAGAATGGCGAATTGCGGCCAGAAGGGCAGTGCTCCGTCAATGAACAGCGGGAACAGCGCCGCAAAAAAGACCACAGCTTTGGGATTAGCGGCAGAGGTAATAAACCCCTGCATCCAAAGCGATTTGCGACTTGCCTTGGGCGCGGTTTGCGCATCAGACCCGCGCGCCTTGAGGATCTGTTTGACCCCAAGGTAAACCAGATAAGCCACACCCAGCCATTTGATGACTGTCAGCGCGGTGGCGGATGTGGCAATCAGGGCGGCCAGGCCAAGCCCCGCCGCCAACATCTGCAGAAAGTTTGCCGTCAGATCCCCGGCTGCGGTGAACAGCCCGCGCCGAAGCCCGTTGGTGGCTGAGTTCGACAACATCAGCAACTGGCTGGGTCCCGGCGTGCTCATCAGCAGAAGGACAGTTGCCACATAGGTGAACCAGATATCCAAGCTCATTTCTTACCCGGCGTTCCGTCGAACTTTTTCTCAAGCGACGTCCAGCAGTCGATATAGTCATCCTGCAACGGCGCTTCGGTGGCGGCAAATGGCGTCAGATGCTGCGGGAAGCGGGTTTCGAACATGAACGACATCGTTTTGTCCAGCTTGTCCGGCCCCAGGTTGGAGTATGATGCCTTGTCAAAGGCTTCCCTGTCGGGGCCATGCGGGATCATCATGTTGTGCAGGCTTGTGCCACCGGGCACGAAGCCCTGAGGTTTCGCATCATACTGGCCGTATATGTTGCCCATGAGCTCGGACATGATGTTTTTGTGGTACCACGGCGGGCGGAACGTGTCCTCCATCACCATCCAGCGTTCGCGGAACAGAACAAAGTCGATATTGGCCGTGCCGGGCTGGCCCGAGGGCGCCGTCAGAACCGTAAAGATCGACGGGTCGGGATGGTCGAACAGGATCGCGCCAACCGGGCAGTAATTGCGAAGGTCATATTTGTAGGGCGCATAGTTGCCGTGCCATGCAACCACATCCAGCGGGCTGTGCCCGATCTTGGTGGTGTGGAACTGGCCGCACCATTTGATCGTCACGGTCGACGGGGCTTCGCGATCTTCAAACGCGGCAACAGGCGCTTTAAAGTCGCGCGGGTTGGCCATGCAGTTTGCTCCGATGGGGCCACGGCCCGGCAGTTCAAACTTCTGCCCGTAGTTTTCGCAGACAAAGCCGCGCGCTGGGCCTTCCAGAACCTCGACCCGGTACAGCAGGCCGCGTGGAATGATGGCAATTTCCTTCGGTTCCAGATCGATGATGCCCAGCTCGGTCGCAAAACGCAGGCGTCCTTCCTGCGGAACAACCAACAGCTCGGAATCGGCCGAGAAGAAATAGTCATCCACCATGGATTCGGTGACCAGATAGATGTGGCTGGCCATGCCCACTTGCGTGTTCACGTCCCCCGCCGTGGTCATGGTCCGCATCCCGGTCATCCAGTTCAGACCTTCATCAGAATGCGGTACCGGGTCCCAGCGGTATTGGCCCAGGCTGATCACATCCGGGTCGATGCACGGCGCAGACTTCCAATAGGGGAGGTCGATTTTTTCGTAGCGGTGTGAGTGCTTTACTGATGGGCGAATGCGATAGCACCAGGTGCGCTCGGGCGGGTTCGCAGTGAAGGCGGTGCCGCTCAGCTGCTCTCCGTAAAGGCCATAGTTGCACCGCTGCGGGCTGTTCATGCCCTGTGGCAGAGCGTCGGGCAGGGCCTCGGTCTCAAAGTCGTTTCCAAAGCCGGGCATATAGCCGGCATGTGTGCCGACCGGCGTTGCAGCCTGTGTCAGCATGTGCGGATCACTCGGACGATTCATGATGGTTTCCTCCGTTTGCTGCTTGTCGGGTAATAGTTGATTTTGTAACTAACAAGCATGACACACGTAGAATCCAAAAAAAATGATGAGTTTGATCTGCAGAATTTTCTGCCCTTCCTGCTGAACCAGGCGGCTGAACAGGCGTCATTGGAATTTCAGAGCGTCTACAAAGGCCGTTACGGGATGCTCAGAACCGAATGGCGGGTGCTGTTTCATCTCGGGTTGTTTGGCGAGATGACCGCGAAAGAGATTTGCGAACGTGCCAGAATGCACAAGACCAAAATCAGCCGCGCGGTCGCCAAGCTGGAACAGCGTCGGTATTTGAAACGAACGCGCGACGAAGCGGATCGGCGGGCGGAATGGCTGACACTAACACCCGCTGGGCAAACCGTGTATCGTGACTTGCATGGCGTCGCCGCAGACTATGATGCGAAACTGTCGGGCCTGTTCGATGCGGAAGAAGCCGCTCTGCTGCGTAAGATGCTGCAAAGATTGGCTGGTTTGGACTGACCACTGGCAATTGATGTGTATGATCCCCAAATTGGACCCATGCTTGATACGGACACAAATATGACTTCGTTAGATTCTTCCTCGGTTCCTACGCACGATCTGATCGATTGGTTGGTCAGTAAGGGGCTTGAAGGTGCCGGGCAGGAAGAATTGCTGGAAGGCTTTTGCGCCCGGCTGGTTGATATGGGCATTCCGTTGATGCGGTTTCACGCGGCGCAGTCCACATTGCACCCAGTTTACGGCGGTATGGGTTACAGTTGGTACAATGGCACAGGTGGTGAGTCCGAGCGGTTTGAAAATACCGATGAACCCAGCGAGGTTTGGCAGCAAAGCCCGCTCTATGCCCTGTTGCATGAAGATCTGGATGAAATTCGGGTCAAACTGGTCGACCACAATGAACCCAGTCGCTTTCCCTTGCTCAATGATCTGCGGGAAATCGGAGCGACAGATTATTACGCGACGGGCTTATCTTTTGAAGGGGCCCAGCAGTTGCGCCCTAGCGGAGCTAAGAAGGTCAGCGATGGTGTTCTGATGTCCTGGACCAGCGACGCGCCGACCGGGTTTGACGACAGCGATCTGAACCAAATTCACACCGTACTGCCGCATTTGGGACTGGCGCTCAAGTCCGCCAAGAACCAGAACCTGACCAAGGATCTGATGCGGGTTTACCTGGGTCGGGATGCTGGTCGTCGGGTTCTGTCTGGCGAAATTCAGCGCGGGTCTTTGCAGCAGATTGATGCGGTGATTTGGAATTTCGACCTCGAGGGTTTCACCACATTGTCCGAAGACCTTCCAGGGCATGAGATCATCGACATGCTGAACGACTATCTGGCGGTGGCCGTGGGCGTGGTGCATGACCGGGGCGGAAACATCCTTAAATTCATGGGCGACGGACTGATGGCTATGTTCGATCTTGGCGAAATAGACGAAGACGCCCGCGCCGCGCTGAGCGCCGTGCCTCTGTTGCAGTCGCGTATGGATGCGTTGAACACCCAACGACAGGAGCAAGGTCAGCCAGTAGCCAATTACACGTTGGCCCTGCATTCGGGCGAAATTCTCTATGGCAATATCGGTTCCGAGACTCGGTTGGATTTCACAGTCATCGGCCCGGCCGTCAACCAGGCCGCCCGTATTGCAGGGATGCACCGTTCTCTGGGCCAGAGGATTCTGATCTCGGACGACGTCGCTCGTGCTGCGCAACCCTGCGCGCAAGAGCTTGTTTCGGTTGGTCGCTATATGCTGCGCGGTGTGAATGAACCGAAAGAGCTGTTTACGGTGTACAGTCCCGACGGGCCATCAGAAACCGATTGAAACTGAGCCTATTCCTAAGTTGATAGACCTTGCGGAACGACTTAATTTCGCTGGACGTGAGCGGTGTGATTGCTCGGGTTGTCGATTGTGTTCAGACTTCAACCAATGGCCGGATTGAGCCCGGACCTACTAATTGCTGCACGCCGCTCGAATGGCCCATTGTAGCTCCGCCGCGTGGAAGAATGAGCAGCCACAAAGCTCCTGCTGCGCAATTATGCGACCTTTTCAGTCAGCATCGAGGTCAGATTCTGAAGTGCCTTCGTATAGCCGTCGCGATGACCTTGGACGCCGCCCTTTCCTACAAACGACGTAACCTGATCAGTAAGATGCAAAATAGTGGTTCCATCTGACGCTTTGGTCAGGTCAAATGTGATGAGCGCGATGGTCAGCATGTTATCGCCCTCCCAAAGCTCCTCGGTGAAGGTGATAAGCCTTCCTTCTTCAACGAGGTGGTAAGCGACATCCATGCGCCAATTCAGTTCCTCACCGCGTGTGCCGCATATGCCCGTCTCCGAACCGCCTGTTTGGACGTTGCTTTCCAGAATTCGAATTTCGGTTGTGTCGTCAGGTGCGGACCACTTCTCGCGGGCTTTCGGGTCCGCGTAGGCTCGGAAAACGTCCTCGGGCGATGCTGGCAGCGATTTTTTCAGCGACACGGTCTCGTGGTGAATATCCATGGGTCAGTCCTTTTTGCTGTGGGTGAGATGTTCGGAAAGTTTGTCGAGGCGCGCTTCCCAAAGCGCGCGGCGATCCGAAAACCATCTTTCAAGCTGGCCCATCGCTGCCGGGTTAATCGAGCAGGTTCGCACTCGGCCGACTTTTTCGCTCGTGATGAGACCTGATCGTTCCAGAACCCCGAGATGTTTTGTAAATGCCGGCAGGGCCATGTCAAAAGGCTCTGCTAGTTCGCTGACGCTGGCTGGGTCCCGCAGTAAGCGCTCCACGACAGATAATCGGGTAGGGTCAGCAAGAGCGTGGAACTGCAAATGCAAATGGTTATCCATTTGGTTAAGTTATGACGCATCCTGCACTGTGTCAATATCACTTCGCCAATTGGTTAAGTTTTAGTGCAGAAACTCACTTCTGCTGGCACTTCAGCGCAAGAAGCTGACAATTTTTCAACGCTCATGAAGGTCCGCTTCGACCGCACAGCAGTCGACAAAGTATTGGATCAGAAATCAATCTCCACGCCCGGCAAATTCAGCTCTTTCATCATATCACGCAGCTCTTGACGGGCGGCGATGTTCGAGATGTTCAGCTGCTTGACGCCGATATCCTTGAGGTCCAGCAGGGTCAGGCCACGAGGGAACAGCTCGCGGAAGATGACGCGTTCGGAAAAGCCCGAAGCGACACGAAAGCCAATACGCTGCGACAGCATCTCGATCGCGCGCTGCATCTTTTCTTTGTTGACCATCCGCTGTGTACCAACGCGGTTGCGAACCACAACCCAGTCGATGGGTTTCAGCCCGGCTTGTGCCCGCAGCTGACGCGCGTTCCACACCATTTCGGAATAGACTGATGGGCCGAGGATCTTTTCACCCTTCGAGTCAATCCGCGCCAACAGGTCGAAGTCGATGAAACTGTCATTTAGTGGCGTGATTAGCGTGTCGGCCAACGAGTGCGCCACCTGGCTGAGCCGGGTGTGAGAGCCCGGGCAATCGATCAGGATGAAATCGCTGTCACTTTCCAGCTGCGATACGGCGGCGGACAGGCGATGGTCATAGATGTTTTCGCCTGGTTTCAGCGTGGCGGCGTCGATCTCGGGCAGGTCGTGATGGCGCGGGCTGGGCAGGGTCAGGTCCGAGCTTTTGAGGAAGTTGTTGCGGTTCTCGAAATACCGCCCAAGACTGCGTTGCCGCAGGTCCAGATCCAGCGTGCTGACCTTGTGTCCCAATCGGGCCAGCGCGGTGGCCACATGCATCGACACGGTCGATTTGCCTGCGCCACCCTTTTCGTTCCCGACCACAATGATATGTGCCATGCTTGTATTCCCAAGTCCCGCCGTGCTTCACTACACGTTGTTGGCACCCACTATATGTTGTGTCGCGTTGGAAGAAAAGAACCTCAAGCGGCGGTTTGGGGCAATATCAGACCCTAATTTGGAAAACTCAACGCGACGCGCAGGTTACAGAAGGGCGCTTGCCAAAGCACCGGCCCTGATTCACAGTCCGCATACCGGTTCAGCAGGGAGAATATGGCTTGGAGCACCTGTTCCTTAACGTTTTGAACGTGGTCTTGCCGGTTCTGATCTGCGCCGGAATCGGTTATGGCCTTGCGCTGATTCACGCCCCATTTGACAACAAGGTGATAGGTGGGATCGTCTCAAAGGTGGGCTATCCTACGCTGATTATTTCGCACCTTTCGACGACCAAGTTGGCGGTGAGCACCTTTTTGGACATGATGACCGCAGCCGCTTTGGCGGTGGCAGGGTTCGGCGTGTTGGGGTTTGTCGCCCTAAAGGCCCTGCGCCTGCCGGTCAGGGCGTTTCTGACTCCGTTGATGCATGGAAATGTTGGCAATATTGGTTTGCCGATCACTCTGCTGGCATTGGGTGATGCGGGTATGGCCTATACCATGGCGTTTGTCGTGGTTGTGTTGATCAGCATCTTTACTGTCGGGATGTGGATCCCTGCCGGAGAGTTCTCGCCCCGGAAACTGGCCTCTTCACCTATTATCTATGCTGTGGCGCTTTCACTGATCCTGATGGCAACAGGAACCAGTCTACCGCAGCCGATTGCAAAATCCTTTGATATACTCGGAGGGCTGTCGATTCCGCTGATGCTGCTGACTCTGGGCCATACTTTGGCGACATTGCAGGTGAAAAGCCTGGGGCGGGCGATCTTTTTGACGCTGATGCACTTAGCCATGGCTGTTGCTATCGCCAGCGCATTGATTTGGCTGTTCGGGTTTACGGGACCGGAACGGGGCGCGGTTATCCTGTGTTGCCTTATGCCGTCGTCCGTGGCGACTTACCTTTTCATCGATCAGCATGTCCCTGAATACGGGCCGGACGTTGCAGGCTTTATTCTGGTCTCGACGCTGGCGACGATACTAGTTCTGCCGGTGGCGCTGTCTTACTGGATCTGACCTTGGGGTGATGTCAGTTTCGTGACTTGTAACCCGGCGAACCCTAACAGACTATGTGCTGGAAATCATGCAGCATTCAAAAGGGTTCGTATATGATCGGATATGTAACCATCGGTGTTTCCAACTTGGACGCCGCCAAGTCGTTCTATACCTCACTGTTCGAGGACAAAGGTGCCAAAGTTTTGATCGACGCGGGTCGTATCGTATTTATTGGCAATAATCCGGCGGCACCAATGCTGGCCGTTTGCGAACCCTATGACGGCAACGACTGCGCGTCCGGAAATGGCAATATGATATCTTTTCCTGCCGACACCAAAGAGGCTGTCTCAACACTGTACAACAAGGCGATCAGCCTTGGCGCGACTGACGAAGGCGAACCCGGGCAGCGTGTGCCCGACCGGTTCTACGGCGCTTATGTGCGTGACCCGGACGGTAACAAGCTTTGCTTTTACGTGTTTGGTTAGATCCTTGCTTGCAGGAGCAAAGAAAAAGGCCGCCCAATTGGGCGGCCTTTCGCATTTGTAGCGGGTCGAGCTTAGAAGCCCAGACCTTCGTATTTCTTTTTGAACTTCGACACACGGCCACCAGCGTCCATCAGGCGCGACGAGCCACCGGTCCATGCCGGGTGCGAAGAGGGGTCGATTTCCAGAGCCAGCTGGTCGCCTTCTGCGCCCCAAGTGGATTTCATCTGAACCACGGTGCCATCGGTCATTTTGACGTTGATGACGTGATAATCGGGATGGATGTCTTTTTTCATCTTTCCGCTCCTTACGCCTCGGCGCCAGCCTTGGGCTTGTAGTTGGTGACCTCTGCGATACGTGCGGATTTACCGCGACGGGTGCGCAGGTAGTACAGTTTGGCGCGACGGACGCGGCCGCGGCGGACAACGGTGATGCTGTCGATATTGGTCGAATACAGCGGGAACACACGTTCCACGCCTTCGCCAAACGAAATTTTGCGAACGGTGAACGATCCGGCGATGCCTTCGCCGTTTTTGCGCGCGATGCAGACGCCTTCGTAGTTCTGCACACGGGTGCGCGACCCTTCGGTCACCTTATAGCCGACACGGATGGTGTCACCGGCTTTGAAGTCGGGGATGTCTTTCCCCAGGGCGGCAATCTGTTCCGCCTCAAGCTGTGCGATCAGGTCCATCGCAGGTACTCCTATCTGCTCGTGGTTGGTCCACGAAGTTTGGGCACGGCCTGAGAGCTCTTGGTCTTCATCGGGTCCTGCACGCAGCCCGCCAGAGGTCAGATCGACTGTTCCTTGGGTCTGGTTTCATCTGACACCTCCCTGCCGAAGAAAGCGGGGCGTTACGCCATGATGCAAACCAAAACACCGGAGTCGCAGATTGCGGCACCGGATTGCGGTCGTTTAAGGGGATTGCGCGCAGGGATCAAGAGCAAATCGCATCGAATTGCCAGGCAATACAGGTGGGAATCCGCCAGTCGTAAATTGCAGCGTTGCCTTACCCCCCGGATCGGGCATTCTGAAGCAAATTGAAAGAGCAGAATTTAAAACAGGACTTCAAGGATGCGAATTGCATTTGTGCTGGCAGTTTCGGCTGCTTTGCTTGTGTCATGCGGACGCGGTGGCCCGAAGCCTCAGGCGGTGGAGCCTGTGCCGGGCGTGGACCGGACAGCGCCGTCCGTGATTTACCCCGATTTCGGTGATGCCGATCCGCATGAATGGGAGGGTCGTCATCCTGGTCTTTACCCTGTCCACGGTCTGGATGTCTCTCGCTGGCAGGGGGCTATAGACTGGCGCAGGGCCAAAGCATCGGGTGTGAGCTTTGTGTTCATGAAAGCAACCGAAGGTGGTGATGTGGCCGATCCGATGTTCGAGGACCACCGGCGCGGCGCCCAGGGTGCCGGTGTGCCTTGGGGGGCTTACCACTACTACTATTTCTGTCGTTCGGCCCGTGAACAGGCCCGTTGGTTCATCCGCAACGTTCCCAAAGGCGCGGACTTACCGCATGTTTTGGATATGGAATGGACACCACATTCCAAGACCTGCACCTTGCGTCCCGACGGCAAGACCGTTCGCGCCGAGGCGCAACGGTTCCTGGACATTTTGGAACGGCACTATGGTCGTCGCCCCATTGTCTACACCACGGTGGATTTCTTCGAGGATACCGACATAGGCCGCCTGCCCAAGACCGAGTTCTGGCTGCGTTCGGTTGCCGGCCACCCACGTGAGGTTTACCCGCGCACCGTCTGGCGGATCTGGCAGTACACAGGCACCGGGTTGGTGCCAGGGGTTCAGGGCAGGGTGGACATCAACGCCTTCAACGGCACGCCGGAAAGCTGGGCCAGATGGAAGGCCGGCCCTTAGATCTTCGGCGTTCCGTAAGTCTCGATCGTACCGCCGCTGACCAAATGGTCCAATCGCCGCTCGCGTTCTTCGCCAAAGGCGTTGCGCAACCAGAAAGACTCACCCGCGCTGAGTTCGCGACGCTCAAACCCGCGTTCGCGCAGGCAGCGGTCCACCTGATCGATTTCACCCTGTACGCGTAACTCGTCTTGAACCGGCGCGGTTACGGCTGGCCCGATAATTATTCCCCAAAGAAGAATGTTGGTCGCATAGCCACCGATGACGGCACTGTTGCCACCTTCATCTGCTTCCTGAGAACAGGAATCGACCGCAACCCGCGCAGAGTGTAGATTATGGCCAGCTTGTGTGGGAACAGACATCCCAAGTGGTTTTGTGGTGCAGGCCGAAGCAGCCAACACTGCGCAAAGAAATAACTTTTTCATAATGTAGTCAGTCTCACTTCAGTCTTAATCGCCCACGTATCCTATGGACCTAAAAAGTGAATAAATTGAGGCGTGCTCAACTTCAAATGGCAATATGACAAAGAATTAGTCTGCGGCATCCCCGCCACATTCCCGTCCTTTAATCCAGTTTCCCGGGCTTGGATTTTACATACTCTGCCCAGATGTCGGGGCGTCGATCGCGCGTGACGTCTTCTGCCATTTTGTGACGCCATTCCGCAATGCGGCCATGGTGACCAGACATCAAAACCTCGGGGATTGGGCGTCCTTTCCAGTCTGCCGGACGTGTGTATTGCGGGTGTTCCAGTAGGCCCGAGGAAAAGCTCTCTTCCTCGGTAGAAGCCTGATTGCCCAGTACGCCGGGGATCAGACGAACGGTCGCGTCGATCAGCGCTTGCGCTGCGATTTCACCGCCAGTCATTACAAAGTCACCCAGCGATACTTCCTGTACACCGTAGTGCTCCAATACACGCTCATCTACGCCTTCGAACCGGCCGCACAACAAGGTCATGCCGTCGCATTGCGCGAGATTCTGCATCATGCGCTGGTCCATGCGTCGTCCGCGCGGGCTAAGGTAGATCAGCGGCCAGTTGCCGTGCACACCCGCCATCGTATGTTCAATAGCTTCACCAAGAACATCCGCGCGCAGCACCATGCCAGCACCGCCACCGGCTGGCGTGTCATCGACATTGCGGTGCTTACCAACGCCGAACTGCCGCAGGTCGACCGTCTCAAGCTGCCACAAGCCTTCCTGCAATGCTTTGCCCGTCAGGCTTTCGCCCAGAACTCCAGGAAAGGCTGTCGGAAACAACGTGATGATCTTTGCTTTCCAAACCCCGTGCAAATCCGGCGTCGGTGTCATTAGTTCACGTGGTTTCAAAGTCGGCCGGATCGCTTTGCGGCCGTGGGATTTGCTGGGAGTGTCTGTCATATCTGGCGGGCCAGTTCGGTCTGGGCGGTTTGAATCAGAGCCTTCTTCTGGGTGATCAATGCCGCTTCGTCCAGTGATGAACGGTTCAAAGACAGCATTTCCTGCAACACCTCGTCAGAAAAGCTGGGGCTTTCGCGCGTGGGGCCCACGAGCTGCGCAGCTTTCTCGGGCGGCAGATCCAGGAAACTTGCAAACGGCGCACCTGCTCCAAAATGACTGTCCTGCAAATGCTCCATAAATGCGGTCTCGACGGTCACGGACGGCAGCCGATCCCTTATTCTGTCGGCAGTATCCTGCAACGTCGGCAGATGCGCCAATTCAGAGCTGAAGCCGTCCAGATCCTGCACAATCCGAGACTGTTGCAAATCGTGAGCCCACAGGCTGCGCAGCCATGCATCGCGTTGGCGCAGAGAAAGGTAGACAGTGATATCGACCTCGTCGCCCAGAAGTCGCCGGCGCAGCACACTGACCAGCGTCTCGGCCAGTTCGGGTGCGGCCCCATAACCTTCTTCCCGGTTTCTGCTGGGGCGCAGGCCCAGGAAGTTTTCTTCGCTCAGGACCAGACCCCGTCGTTCGCCAAAATCCAGATCGTCCAGAAAGGCGTGAAACTGGCCGCCAAATCCGGCCAGAGTTGCGTCAAGCCGATAGACTGAATGGCGTGTAGCAGCCTCGCTCAGCCCGGACTTGCGGGTCTTGTAGGGCAAAACCAATGCAAAACGGGGCCAGATCAATTCACGGTTTTCATGCAGAAACGACTGTGCTGCGGTCATGCCTGTCTTGTGTAGGCCCAGATGCAGCAATATGCGCCGCATCAGATAAGACCTTCGGGCGGGTCAGCCACAATACGGCCTTGCTCAAGATCCACTGTCGGTACCACTTGCAGCGTAAAAGGCAGCAGAACGGTGGATTTCAGACCCGGCCCATGCAGTTCCAGCAAGTCCGCAGCGCCATGGTTTTGTACGGATTTAACCTTGCCCAGCAACGTGCCGCCGGTGTCATAGACCTCAAGCCCGATCAGGTCAGTGTGATAAAACTCATCATCGGGCAACGAAGGCAACTGGTCGCGCCGCGCAAACAGGCGCAGACCGTTCAGCGCATCGGCCTCTTCCTTGGTTTCGATCCCGCCCAGACGTGCCGCAAACCCGTTTTTGATTGCGCGTGTCAGAACAACCGGATAGCGTTGTTCGCCGGTCTCATCTGTCAAAGGAGAGTAGTGTTCGATATCTTCGGGTACAGCGCAAAAGCTTTTCAGGCGCACTTCGCCGCGCACGCCGTAAGATCCTGCAACGCTGCCGACGCAGATCAGATCACTCATTGGACGCGCCTGTTGTCAAACAAATCCCGTTTCTCCATTCGCCAAGGCCTTCGCAGGCTTCGCGTTGATTGTTGCGTTCGAAGAACACGCCGACAATAAAGGCGATCAGCAGCAAAATGGGAAGTCGAATCAATCCGAACATGGGGCCTTACCGTGTTTCGATCGTCAGAGCTCGGGCGCGGTTTTCCCAGCCCACCTGTTCCAGTTCCGGCGTGTCTGATACCTGTTCAGGCCATCCAACGCAGAAGTATCCGATCAGTCGCCAGTCTTCCGGCACCTTCAGATCGCGTATCATTTGGTCGGGATCCAGGATCGACACCCAACCCAAGCCCAACCCCTCGGCCCGCAAGGCCAGCCAGAACAGGGTGATTGCCGAAACGACAGAGTAACGCCGCATCTCGGGCATCGTGCCCGCACCCAGCCCCATGCCTTTGTCGGTGCTGTCATCGCAGAATACGGCCAGTTGTACGGGGGCCTCTTGCATCCCGGACAGTTTCAGGCGGCTGTAAAGCTGCGCCTTGTCGCCGGAATACCCAGCCAACGCGTCATCGTTGGCGTTTTGGAAATTCTTTGTTGCGGCGGATCGCGCCACTTCGCTTTCGACGCGGATCACGCGCCAGGGTTCACTGAGCCCCACCGAAGGGGCCAGTTGAAATGCGTCGAGGCAGCGCGCCAGCACTGCCTCGTCCACGGGATCGGTGCGGAACCGGCGCACATCGCGCCGGAGCCGCAACAACAGATCGAACTGCGTGCGAAAATCGTCGGTGAAAGTCTGATCCCGCACGCGTATGCCTGCTTATTCTTCTGCAGCCGCTTCTTCAGCCGGTGCAGCAGCCGCTTCGGCAGCTTCAGCAGCCTTGGCCGCTTTTTCTTCTGCGCGTTCCTGAGCTTTCTTGCCCGGGGTACCCTTGTTGGGGTTGTTGCGCTCGGCTTTTTCACGAGTGCCGGCAGCTTCCAGCATACGTGCAATACGGTCGGTGGGCTGGGCGCCCTGATCCAGCCAGTACTGGATGCGTTCCATGTTCATTTTCACGCGCTCTTCGCTGTCTTTCGGCAGCAGCGGGTTGTAGGTGCCCAGTTTCTCGATGAAACGGCCGTCGCGGGGCATACGGCTGTCAGCAGCCACGATGCGATAGAAGGGACGCTTTTTCGAGCCGCCGCGGGCGAGACGAATTTTCATTGCCATGGTGGTATCTCCTTTGAATGGCATCACGCCGGAGGCGTGTCTTTTGTTGAGCCGGCTTAGGTGCCGGTTAGTTCTGGTGTTTGTTGAACCGGAGGTTCACTCTTGGTGTTTCCGGTGGTGTCGGATGACTTCCTGAATGATGAAATTCAGGAAAGCCTTGGCGAAATCGGGGTCCAGATCGGCCTCTTTCGCCAGGTCTTCTAGCCGTGCGATCTGCGCTGCTTCGCGCGAAGGATCAGACGGGGGAAGGTCGTGTTCGGCCTTGAGCTTGCCAACGGCCTGCGTGTGCTTGAACCGCTCACCCAGCGTATAGACAAGGATCGCATCCAGTCGGTCGATGCTTTCGCGATGCTCTTTCAACAGCGTGGCAGCCTGTGTCACGGGGTTGGTCATTGGCCGGTCCTTTCGGTGGTCAGGTCAATCTGCGGGTGGCGCCAGATCTGAGCGCGCTTGCCCAGTAGTTCGGCATTCTCAAGCTCCAGCGTGGCTCCAAGGCGTTCTGCCAAAGCGCGCGAGCGGTCGTTGGCGTGTGCGATGTACGAGATCACGCCGTTCAGCCCCTGATGCCGTGCCGCATAGTCGCGTGCCGCCTGCGCCGCCTCAAATCCTAACCCCTTGCCTTCGGCCTCGGCCATAAGGGTCCAGCCCAGCTCGGGCTCGGCCCAGCCGGGGGCATCGATCATTCCGGCCCATCCAACAAATGCGCCGCTGGTCTTTTCGGTCAGGTGCCACAGTCCAAAGCCCTTCAGAGCCCAATGTCCGAGGCGTTTCACCAGCGAGTCCCAGCTGCCAAGCTCATCCTTAGGCCCACCGACCATATGGCTGCGCTCGGTCGCAAAGAACGCGGTCATCGCAGGCAGATCGTCCAGATGTGGGGCGCGCAGGATCAGTCGCTCACTCTCGACGGCGGGGATGGTGAACGAGGTCATGCGTATGCCTCCATCCCGCCATCACTATCCGATGCGAGGTAACGGTAAACGTGCACGGGTTCGTCAAAAACGCGTTCTGCTTGCGCGTCCCGATTTGCACCCACGCGCTGTGCGACATCTGCGGATTTCGCGTTGTCGGGATCGACGTAACTGACCAGAGAAGGCAGGTCCTGAGTATCGAGCGCAAAGCTGCGTGCTGCTGCCACCGCTTCTGTCGCGATGCCTTGGCCTTCGGCTGCGGCGGTCAGCATATAGCCCAGTTCGTGCTCCTGATCGCCGAATTCCATGCCGACCGAAACAAACCCGACGACGGTTCCGGTGGCCTTGTTCTCGACCGTCCATACGCCCGTGCCGCGCAGCATCCATCCAGCGACGTACTGGGTGAAATCCTGCCAGGCGCCATTGCGATCAAACGGGCCATCCATAAATCGCGCGCGGTCCGACATCAGAATCCCGGCATACTTCTCGAAATCCCGCAACTCGGGCGCGCGCAGCACTAAACGCGTGGTCTCGATGCGCGGCACCAGCGCACCCAGCCGCGCGGACAGCGCGGCTGCGGGACCGGTGGCCGGAGCCTCCCAAGGATATGCCGAAAGGGGTGTCATTTACTTTTTCTTGCCGAACCCGCTGAGGCCCTGCGGCAGACCCATGCCACCGCCCAATCCGGGCAGGCCGCCGGGCATCTTGCCGCCCATCGCCTTAGCCGCTTGTTCCAGCGCCTTGGGGTCCATGCCTGCGGCCATATCCTCGGGCGAGGGGCCGCCTTTGCCGAACATGCCTTTCATGGCCTGTTTCAGCATCTTACCTTTGCCCATCTTGCCCATCTTTTTCATCATGTCCGACATCTGCCGGTGCATCTTGAGCAGTTTGTTGAGGTCGCTGACCTCCATGCCCGAGCCTGCCGCGATGCGTTTCTTGCGGCTCGCCTGCAATAGCTGTGGGTTGGCGCGTTCGCGTTTGGTCATCGACTGGATCATGGCGATCTGCTGGCGCAGGATCTTGTCGTCCAGACCGGCCTGATCCATCTGCTTGGCCATCTTGCCCATGCCCGGCATCATGCCCATCATGCCCTGCATGCCGCCCATCTGGATCATCTGCTCCAGCTGCATTTTCAGGTCGTTCATGTTGAACTGACCTTTGACCATGCGCTTCATCATGCGCTCGGTCTGTTCCATCTCCATCGTTTCTTGGGCCTTTTCGACCAGGGCAACGATATCGCCCATGCCCAGGATGCGACCGGCGATCCGGTCGGGCTCGAAGGTTTCGAGCGCATCCATCTTTTCGCCCAGACCAACAAAGCGGATGGGTTTGCCGGTGACGGCACGCATCGACAGCGCCGCACCGCCACGGCCGTCACCGTCCATACGGGTCAGAACTACGCCCGAGATGCCGACCTTGGCGTCGAACTCTTCGGCGACTTCGACGGCGACCTGACCGGTCAGGCCGTCGACGACCAGCAGGGTCTCGCGCGGGTCCACCACGTTGCGGACCTGCTCGACCTCGTCCATCAGGACTTCGTCGATATGCAGACGACCCGCGGTGTCGAGCATGTAGACGTCATAGCCGCCCAGTGTCGCCTGCTGCTTGGCGCGCTTGGCAATATCGACGGGTTTCTGGCCGGGAACGATCGGCAGGGTATCGACGCCCACCTGCGTGCCCAGAACCGCCAACTGATCCATCGCCGCCGGGCGATAGACGTCGAGCGAGGCCATAAGGACCTTCTTGCCCTCTTTCTCTTTCAGGCGTTTCGCCAGCTTACCGGTGGTCGTCGTCTTACCCGAGCCCTGCAGACCGACCATCAGGATCGGGGCAGGCGGGTTGTCGATCTTCAGCTTGCCGGGGTCTTCCTCGCCGCGCAGTGTATCGACCAGCGCGTCATGCACGATCTTCACGACCTGCTGGCCTGGGGTAATCGACTTAGTAACAGCCTGACCTGTCGCCTGTTCCTGAACCTTTTTGACGAAAGCGCGGGCTACTGGCAGCGAGACGTCGGCCTCAAGCAGAGCCACACGCACTTCGCGTAGCGCGGTCTTGACGTCTTCCTCGGATAGCGCGCCCTGTTTGGTCAGCCGGTCAAAGACGCCAGAGAGGCGTTCGGATAGATTTTCAAACATGCCTTCGGCCTCCTAAGCCGGTTATCTGATGGCACTTCCTACGTAGGAAACACCGGTTAAATACACAATCGCCCCCACGGGCGAAACTCGCTGGTGGGGGGCGATCCCTGAACGACTCAAGGGACCGGAAGATCGAAAGGCTTCCGGATGTTTGGCGGTCGTTTACGCCCTGGGGCCGGGTGAGTCAAGATAAGCTGTGTGAAGCCTGCTGGTGTAGGGTACTCTGATCGAAACCAATTCGGGGAGAGGACGATGAGGGACGATCTTCCGCAAAAGACAACGGATTATGTTGGTGAGGTGACAAACACCGATATCTGGTCCGGTTTCGAGATACGGTCTGACGACGTCTTCGTATGCACGCCGCCCAAATGCGGCACCACGTGGACGCAGACATTGGTGAGAATGCTGATCACGCAAACTGCCGATCCCAGCGTATACGACAACAAGATATCGCCATGGCTGGATTGCGGCTTTCGCGACCGTGTTGAGCAGGCAAATACGCTGGGCGCGCAAACCCATCGGCGCTGCATCAAGACACATACGCCGCTGGATGGAATTACCTTCTCGCCTGATGCGCAGTATCTGGTTGTGCACCGCCATCCTGTCGACGTGCATTTCTCAATGCGCAGTCATGTCGAGAATATGAAGGCCGATTGGTTGGATTACCTCTTTCCCGATGATCTTTCAGAAGCGTTTTCCATGTTTCTGGATCGTCCCGTTTCATCGAAAGGCACCGACGATCTGACACTTGGATCATTTGTCCATCATTTCCGATCTTTTTGGGCTTTCCGTGAATTGCCCAATATTCATTTCCTGCACTACGCAGAGCTTAGCCGCGATTTGCCCGGACAAGTCGCGCGCCTAGCCAACATCATGGATGTCGAGATCAGCCCGCAGCTTATCAATGACATCGCCGAGGCAGGCAGTTTCGGGTCGATGAAGAACAATGCGCAACGTCTGGAGCAAACTCCCGGTTTCACCAGCGGGTTTCACGACTTCGCTCAGTTCTTTTCTTCGGGCACCAGCAACAAGTGGGAAGGCAAATTGACGACTGATGACATGACCAGGTACGACGCACGCATGTCCGAGCTGGTTTCACCTGAAGAACGTCTGTGGTTGGAACGCGGTTTAACCTCTAGCCCACGCTGACGTCTTGGTCACCCTGATTGGACGCGGGCAGCCAGCCATTCACAGCCTCAGCCAGCCGATGCGAGCCTGACCCGCTGACATATGCCTCGACAATGGGATGACGGCCGGCGCTCATTCCCTCGTCCAGTATCAGCACCGGGCGATACATCGTCGACGTGCGCTTGCCGTTTCTGGAT
Source organism: Ruegeria sp. CF8 (assembly GCF_056537285.1). Lineage (NCBI taxonomy): Bacteria > Pseudomonadati > Pseudomonadota > Alphaproteobacteria > Rhodobacterales > Roseobacteraceae > Ruegeria > Ruegeria sp. CF8. The sequence goes on from NZ_JBQFRG010000012.1 coordinate 69,246, forward strand.
TTCGTGCTTTCGACTTCTGCATGAGACAAGCTGGACAGCGTATGTTCGACGGCCTCATAGCCAAATACGGATTGGCGGCGGATCAAGATGCTGTTGTCACGACGATCCAACACGACCTGAACGCGTCGAACAAACGCGCAGAAAGCACCCAGGCCCATTCCGCCCCCAAAAACAGCGAAGAAAAGGCCGAACCAAATGCCCTCGCCACCTTCACTGGCCATGAACAGGCCGGCACCTACAAAGGCAAGTATGAAGAAGACCAGTGTGATGCCGATGAACCATGGCGTGTTTGACAGGATCAGTTGGTCAGGGGTGTTTCGCGTGACTTTCATGGCGGAACGCTACAGCACTTTCCGGTGTTGTTGAAGCAAAGCGCAGCGCTTGGGCCTTTGGTCAAACTGAGCGCAGGCGACAAACAGATCCTACAGAACTGGATACACAGGGTCTTCCCGATCACTGATTGCAGGCTGGTGCGTTCTGTGGCACAGCGCGGAAAATTCAGTGCAAGGAGACCAGTATGGACGCTTCATCCGCTTTTCAGGACACATTACCATTGAGTTCCGATGCGTTGCTGGCGCAGCTGGATGATTGGGGTCTGGCCTATCGTCTGCATACGCATGTGCCGCTGCGCACGGTTGAGGATTCGAAAGCAGTCGAAGATCAGTTCATGGTTCCCGGCGAAAATGCGTTACGGGTTAAGAACCTGTATTTGCGCGACAAGAAAAAGCGCAACTACTTGGTAACGCTCGAACAAAACCGCGAAATCGATCTTAAGGCGCTGGGTGCGGATCTGGGTGTTGGAAACCTGTCTTTCGGGTCGGCAGACCGGCTGATGCAGAATCTCGGCATTCGTCCCGGGGCAGTCAGTCCGCTGGCGATGATCAACGGGGTTCAAAACAATGTCCGCTTCTTTATGGACGCAGCGGCCCGGCAAGCCGAAGTGATCTACATGCATCCGCTGGTCAATGATCGCACGGTGGCCCTCAAGCAATCTGACGTGATGGCTTTCTTTGATCGCATCGGATGTGAGGTGACCTGGTTGCCCTGATCACCCGAGCGCCTCTTTCAGCGCAGCAGAGACATGTGCGGCTGATGGGTTGACGAACAGGTGCCCTTCCGCCTCAAAAACCGGATCATCAAGGTGGGCCGGAAACGCCAGTGGCAGCTCGGTACAGGCCAACAGAATTGCCGTTCCTCTGGCTGCGTGTTTGTTGCAAAAGGCAAGCAATCGCGCTCGCGCCGTATCGGACGCGCCTCCATAAAAGTCGCTGTCAATCATGGCCTGCATCTCGGTTATTTCAGGTTCGGGCAGGCGATTATTTGCAGTGATACCCTCGGCAGCCAACCGATCTGCGTAGTTCGTGGCCCGCATCGTCACAGAAGTTCCCAAGACCAAAGCCTTGGATGCGCCGGTGCTTGCCGTGGCGTCGGCGGTTGCGTCAAAGATACTGAGAATAGGCATGGAAACGCCTTGCCGGATTGCGTGCAGCCGGGCGTGCGGCGTATTTGAGGCGATGATTCCGAAGTCGCAGCCCGCGCGTTCCAAAGTCAGCAGAGCATCGCGGAACACGTTGTCAAATTCCGCCCAGCTTGCTTCATCCCCGGCGACACCGCGCAAAGCGCGTGTCTTGGCCTGAGTGACGGATTCAATGGTCATGGGCGGGACTGGTAAAGGAGAGCCTTGACCCAGTTGCGCGAAGTGGCGCCCTGCGCCTTCTGCAATGGCCCGGTAATAATCGACGGTCGAAGCCCAGCCCACACCGCCCAGAATGCCGATTTTCTTCATAAGTAACGTCCAGCCTGCTCTTTTGAATTACCGGCAGACTGGACGTTTCAATTCTTTTTGACCAGAGCCAATCAGGCTGCCAGTTCAGCAACGGCCTTCCGGGCGCTTTCCAATGCAGCTTCCGGGTTCACCGCCATCTGATCCGCAGCGATAACCTCTACGTCATGAATGCCGATGAAGCCCAGAACATGGCGGGCATAGTTGGTGGCAAAATCCGCTTCGGAGCCGACAGGTACACCACCCGAGGCAATCGCCAGAATGGCGCGTTTACCTTCCAGCAAACCCTTGGGGCCGTTTTCACTATAAGAAAAGGTCAAACCCGCGCGGGCAACCAAGTCTACCCAGGCTTTGAATGCGGCAGGAACCGAAAAGTTGTAGATCGGAAGCCCAATCACGATGGTGTCGGCGTCTTGCAGTTCGGACACCAGTTCGTCGGACAGGGCCAGTCGGTCACGCTGTACATCGTCGCGCTGATCGGCCGGGGTGAAGTTGGCGGCGATCCAGTCCTCGGTCAAAAGCGGTAGGGGTGTGGCCAGGTCGCGGCGGATGATGCGCTCTGCACCCAGCTGCTGGACCACACGGCCGGACAGATCGCGGGTCGTCGAGTCCACGCGGCGGGCGGATGAGTCGATATGAAGGATGGTTTTAGTCATTGTTCAGGTCCTTTGGGTCAGGGAAATCTTGTCCTGCTCCCAATATGATTATTGCGTTTGTGAACAAAACTCGGATACATCAACAGTTATTGTTGGAAATTGCACAGTGATGTTATTGCCATGGACAATTGGGACGAAGTGAGGACCGCCTATCAGGTGGCGCGTATGGGGACGGTCAGCGGCGCGGCCGAAGTTCTTGGTGTTCACCACGCCACTGTGATCCGCCACATTGATGCGATCGAGGCACGGCTGGGTGTAAAATTGTTCCAGCGTCACGCACGAGGGTACACGCCGACCGAGGCAGGCGACGATCTGTTGCGCGTCGCACAGGCCACCGAAGACCAGTTCAACCAGCTTGTTGGTCGGATGAAGGGTCGGGGCGATGACGTTTCAGGCGAATTAGTAGTGACATCGCTAGGATCACTCGCGCCGTTGGTTGTGCCCACACTCACGGCGTTTCAAAAGATGCACCCGGATCTTATCGTGCGTTACCTGACCGGCGACCGGCTTTTCCGTCTGGAATACGGCGAGGCGCATGTGGCGATCCGCGCAGGATCAGCCCCGGATCAGCCCGACAACGTGGTACAACCGTTTAGACAAGAAGAAGTCGGCCTTTACGCCAGCACCGCATATGTCGAACGCTTTGGTAAACCGTCAGGTATTGAGGATTTCGGCAACCATCACTTCGTCAGTTCTGACGACGAAAGCAGCCGCGCGCCGTTCACCCGTTGGCTACGTGCAACTGTTCCCGCCGGTCGCATAACCTTCCGCTGTACAAACAACTTTTGCATGCGCGAAGCTGTCCTGGCCGGGGCGGGTATAGGTTTCATGGCCCGCTGGGAAGCGGCCCGCCACGACAACCTGGTCGAGGTGATGGACCCGCTTCCTGAGTGGTTCGGGAACCTGTGGCTTGTGACTCACGTGGATTTACACCGCACCACCAAGGTGCAGGCGTTCCTCAGTTTTCTCAAAGAAGAAGCCAAAGGCTGGCAGCCATGAACCCTCAGGCGCGTGGTCATCTGGCCATGCTGACCTTCTCAGCTCTAGTTGCGGGCAGTTTTTCGTTGGGATCCATGATCGCGAACGAAATTGCGCCTGCCGCGCTGAATGCAGTCCGATTTGCGATTGCGGCTGTGGTGATTGGCGTGGCGGCTTTGGCCACAACTGGTTTGCCGCGTAGCGCCGCGCAAGCCCCGTGGCGTTACCTGGTGTTGGGTGGGCTGTTTGCCACCTATTTCGTACTGATGTTCTACGGATTGCAAACGGCCCCACCGGTCAGCGCTGCTGCGGTGTTCACTCTGACACCGGTTGTCTCAGCAGTCGCGGGATGGGTTCTGTTACGACAGATTACCACACCGCGTATGGCGTTGGCTTTGACCATTGGGGCCGTGGGTGCACTGTGGGTGATCTTTCGGGCCGATTGGCAGATGTTTCGCGCCTTTGAGATAGGGAGCGGTGAGATCATCTATTTCTGGGGATGCGTCGCCCACGCAATTTATACACCGATGGTTCGCAAACTGAATCGTGGTGAACCGGCCGTGGTGTTCACCTTTGGCACTTTGGTCGCCGGATGCCTGCTGCTGACCGTGTTCGGTTGGTCTGATCTGAGAGCAACCGACTGGAGTGCGCTGCCGGCCATCGTTTGGATCGGTTTGCTTTACATCTCGTTCTTTGCAACGGCTGCCAGCTTTGTCTTGGTGCAGTTCTCGTCTTTGAGGCTGCCGTCAGCAAAGGTCATGGCTTATACCTACTTGGTGCCAAGTTGGGTTATTTTGTGGGAAATCGCTTTGGGCAAAGCTGTACCCACAGGCTTGATATTGGGCGGTGTTGCGCTGACAGTCATCGCTCTGCTGATGCTGTTGAAAGAGGAAGCGCCGCGTGCAATGCCGGTGCGAAGGACCGCAGAATAGCGCTGCACTTTCGCTAGAAGGTGCTTCCAATCTCAAATGCATTCCAAATGTAGAATTTGTTGAGCCAGATCAAGGTTCGGGGCAGGTCCCTCCAATACACTGAGATTTAGGTGAGAGGAGGAGATTATGTTTAAGCATATCATGCTGCCGATAGACCGGCACTTGCCGCCCGAAGTCCGTAAAGCTGCTGATATCGCGGCGCAAGTTGCGAAATGGCAAGGTGCTAAAATCACTCTGGTCAGTGTCACCGGTGCCCATTTGGGTGAATCCACAACAACCGAAGCCGAGATCGACAAGGATCTTGCGAAGTTTACTGAAACGCTCGCCGTCGAAAGCGGTGCTAAGGTTGCCACTCGCAAAATTCATTCTGTCGACGTCGCCGCCGAAGTAGACAGCGACCTGACCCGGGCCGCAGAAGAGCTGGGCGCTGATCTGATCATCGTGGGAACCCACGCTCCGCGGATCACGGACTATATCTTTTCAAGTCACGCGGGTTATCTGGCCAAACATGCCAGCATGTCGGTTTTTGTGGTGCGTTAAGCGTCGTCCGACGTCGGAAGCTCAACTTCCAGGAACCGTTCGAACGCGTCCAGATTGACGGGTTCGAATTGTCCGAACCCCTGCATCCAAACCGAAGCGGCGCGTAGGGCGTCGGGCTCCAGCTTGCACCATTTCACCCGCCCGCGCTTTTCCTGAGAAATCAACCCGGCTTTGGTCAGGATAACCAAGTGTTTTGAGATCGCTGCCAATGACATCTCAAAAGGTTCTGCGACATCTGTCACGGCCATGTCGTCCTCTAGCAGCATTGCCAGAATGGCACGGCGCGTGGGGTCGGCGAGGGCAGCAAACACAGTGTCGAGCGGATTAGTCATTGCCCTGTCATAACCGCTTGGGGCAGGGGCGGAAAGGGCGTTACAGCATCGGATGGCGATAGGTGTCGGTGGGGAAGCGCAGGTTTAACTGCTCTGCTGCGCTTGTGGTCAGGCCGATGTCACGGGCCATGTGCGCGTTTGGCGGCAAAGGTGTTGCGTTTTTCCGAGAGCGCGAAGCCGGGCGACATTTCCGCAGTATATGTTTGAAAAACAGATATGAAATAACGGAGAAACTTGTTTGAATTTTTTCCATGAGGACACCTTTATCGCTGTTTTTGCGGAAAAATGCGTCAAATCGAGCGGTCAATCAAAATCAATTACTTGACTTATTATGTGCTAAAAAAGCACATATAAAGCATGGCTCGAACACTACCTCCCTTGAACGCATTGAAAGCATTTGAAGCAGCCGGGCGGCACCAAAGCTTTAGCCGGGCAGCCGAAGAGTTGAACGTCAGCCATTCTGCTATCAGCCGCCATGTGCGTGGGTTGGAGGACCGGCTTGGCGTCTCGTTGTTTCGGGATTTGCCGCGTGGTGTCGAACTGACCTTGGAAGGGCGCGGCTTGCTGTTGCGTGTCATGAGTGCCCTTGATGAAATCGCGGAGGCCACTGAGATCGTTCGTCAAAGGCCCGAGGGCACACTCACCATCAGTTGTGAGCCGCTGTTCGCCATGAAATACCTTATCCCCCGGCTGCCGGGGTTCTATTCAGCGTTCCCGGGGGTCGATCTAAGGCTGGAGGCCTCGCGGGCGTTGGCAGATGTCGAACGACATGACGCGGATCTGGCGATCCGGTTTGCACATCGGGGTGTGCTGGATATTCCGTCCGACCTGATCAGCGACGAACCACTATTTACCTACGCCACACCGGATCTTAGGCCCGAGGGGTGGGACAGCCCCGAACAGGTGCTGAATTATCGTTTGTATCGCGACCGGATCGGGGAAGTTTGGCCGCGCTGGGCAGAATTGGCGGGGTTTGAAATGCCAGAGTCCCGCGTGAACAGTTGGCGAATGGAAACGGATCTGTCTTTGACGGCAGCCGTTAGCGGGCTGGGCGTTTTTCTGGGGTCTGAAGATTGTGTCCTAAGTGATCTGCAAGCTGGTCGCTTGATCCGGTGTTTTCCCATTGGGTTCCGCGAGGGCAGCTTCCGCTTGGTATTGGGCGCTGGTGCGGTGCGTCGCAGAACGGTGCAGGCCTTCCGCGCGTGGTTGCTGGACGAAAGCGCAAACCTGCGCGGCCAACCCATCCTGCGCGAATAATCAACTCTTTGGTTGAATATGCAGATTCAATGCATTTTGAGGCTGGGGAAGGTTTCGGTGACTCTCCGGCATCATGTCGGCGTCGATTAAGTGAATTAAAAACAATATCTTAACCTGCGTCAATCAGGGCGTTCAAGAGCGTTGACTCTGCGCCCGTCGCGCCTTAGCACCATGCCCAAGACTGTACGAGGGAAACGCCCGTGACCGATGACGACCAAAAGCAGCGTATGGCGCAGCTGGAGGCCAAGATCGAAGCGGTGAAAAAGGCCAAAGCGCCAAAGCCCCGTGCAGATGCTGACGTATCCGGGGGCGAGCTTGCCTGGAGGATGGTCATCGAAATGGTATCCGGTCTTGGGATCGGGTTTGGCATCGGATACGGGCTGGACAGCCTGCTCGGGACGATCCCGATTTTTCTGGTGCTGTTCACATTGCTGGGCCTTGTCGCGGGCGTGAAGGTTATGCTCCGCAGCGCGAAAGAGGTTCAAGAGAAACAAACGGCGGCAACGGCTGCCGAGAAGGACGAGAGGGACTGAACGTGGCAACTGAGACCACCGCAGCAGAAGGCAGCAGCCTGGTATTCCACCCGATGGATCAGTTCATCGTCAAGCCGCTGTTCGGCGACGGTGCTGTCGGCATGTTCACAGTCACCAACGTGACCTTGTGGCTGTTCTTTGCGATCCTTGCGGTTATTGCCCTGCTGGTGCTGCCCACGTCCAAGCGCGCGATTGTCCCCACCCGGATGCAGTCTGTCGCGGAACTAACCTACGGCTTCATCTACAAGATGCTGGAAGACATCTGTGGCAAGGAAGGCGTTAAGTTCTTCCCTTATGTCATGACACTGTTCATGTTCATCGTTTGCGCGAACTTCCTGGGCCTGATCCCGACGTCTTTCACCACCACATCGCATTTCGCCGTGACCATCCCGCTGGCGCTTGCTGTGTTCCTGGCCGTGACCATTCTGGGCTTTGTCAAGAATGGCGCGGGCTTTTTGGGCTTGTTCTGGGTGTCCAGCGCGCCGCTGGCGCTGCGCCCTATCCTGGCGATTATCGAGCTGATTTCGTACTTCGTACGCCCTGTCAGCCACTCTATTCGTCTTGCCGGTAACGTCATGGCAGGCCACGCGGTTATCAAGGTTTTCGCAGGCTTTGCCGCGATTGCCGTGATCTCGCCCGTGTCCGTTCTGGCGATTACTGCAATGTATGGTCTTGAGGTCCTCGTGTCCTTCATTCAGGCCTACGTATTCACCATTCTGACCTGTGTTTACCTGAAAGATGCGCTGCATCCTTCGCACTAAGGTCCGATACTCAAACATCGAAACTTCCAATTCGTAAGGAGATACATCATGGAAGGCGATCTCGCACACATCGGCGCAGGCCTGGCAGCAATCGGTTCCGGCGCAGCCGCAATCGGGGTGGGCAACGTTGCAGGCAACTTCCTGGCCGGCGCCCTGCGCAACCCTTCGGCGGCTGCTTCGCAGACCGCAACCCTGTTCATCGGTATCGCATTCGCAGAAGCCCTGGGGATCTTCGCATTCCTGGTCTCGCTGCTGCTGATGTTCGCCGTCTAATCTGCGGAACCTGATCCTTACGCGCAGGTGGGCCCAAGCCATAGCGGCCCACCTGTTGTAAAGACAACGTTCCGACGGAGGACATCATGGCGACTGAACCCATTACGAAAGAAGTAGCTGGCTCGTGCGTTGACTCCTATGGCTCTGCCATCGGTATGCCGCAGCTCTGCTTCGATTGGTTCCCCAACCAGATTTTCTGGCTGGTCATTACGCTGGTCGTCATCTTTCTGGTCCTGTCCCGCGTGGCTCTGCCTCGCATCGCGGCAATCCTGGCTGAACGTCAGGGGACCATTACCAACGACCTGGCTGCGGCCGAAGATCTGAAGGCCAAGGCGGTCGAGGCTGAAGAAGCCTACAACAAGGCGCTGGCCGATGCCCGTTCTGAGGCACAGCGTATCGCAGCGGAAGCCCGCGCCGAAATTCAGGCTGGTCTGGATGACGCGATTGCAAAGGCGGATGCGGAAATCGCTGCAAAAGCGGCTGAATCGGAAAAGGCAATTGCCGAAATCCGTGCCGGTGCGCTGGAAAGCATTCAAGTGGTTGCCAAGGACACGGCTGCCGAACTGGTCACAGCACTTGGCGGCGAAGCGGATGCGGATGCCATTGCCGGTGCCGTAGATGCTCAGACGAAAGGATAAGTGACATGCGGAACACTCTTGCCCTTATCCTGACTTTTGGTGCGGCCAGCCCGGCCTTTGCGGCCAAAGGCCCGTTTTTTTCGCTTGGCAATACGGACTTTGTCGTCCTTCTGGGCTTTATCGTCTTCATTGCGGTTCTGTTCTACTTCAAGGTCCCCGGCATGATCGGTGGCGCGCTGGACAACCGTGCGGAAGGCATCAAGTCCGAACTGGACGAAGCACGCGCCCTGCACGAAGAAGCACGCAGCTTGCTGGCCTCGTACGAGCGCAAGCAGCGCGAAGTACAGGGGCAGGCTGATGCCATCGTTGCAGCGGCCAAGGAAGATGCGGCTCTGGCAGCTGAACAGGCGAAGGTTGACCTTGAAAAGTCGATTGAACGCCGTCTGGCTGCAGCTCAGGATCAGATTGCTTCGGCTGAAGCGTCTGCTGTGAAAGAAGTGCGTGACCAAGCCGTTTCGGTCGCAGTTGCTGCGGCAGGTTCGGTTCTGGCCAAGCAAATGACCGCAGCACAGGCCAACAAACTGATCGATGCGTCGATTGCGGATGTAGGCACCAAGCTGCACTGACGGTTAACCCGCCAGACAAATGATACAGTTGACCCGAGGGCGTTTCGCTTTCGGGTCTTTTGTTTTGTGATGAGTTCTGCTTGTTTTGAATAACACTCCGAATCCTGCCAACCGTTGGGGAACTGGTCGACAGGAAAGCTTTGCAGCTAGCGTGATAATACAGGGAAAGACAGACCGTGTCGGGCGACGCAGTTTCGATGAATATTGTTGGCGTGGTCAGAAATGGTGGCGCGGCGCTGATCGACACGATCAGCAGGATAGAAAACCTGTCCGCCCAGTTGCACCGGTACTCGGTCACCATCGCAACCAATGACAATGCCGACGATACTGACCGAGTGCTGATCGACTACGCTGAACGAAACCGGCAAGTCGGTATCATTCAGATGGACGGGCTTGTTTCAAGATTTCCTGACCGGATTGAGCGCATCACAGCGGCCAGAAATGCCGTGCTCAACAGGCTGGAAGAGAAAGATGATGATCACGAGCTGACCCTGGTGCTGGATCTGAATGGCCCGAATACGCGCCTGGACGTTCAGGCGGTTCTGACAGCCGCAAAAAGGGTTGCCCCTTTGTGGGAAGGTGTCTTTGCCAATTCCAAACCTGCATACTACGACATTTATGCTCTGCGCTGCCCCGGCTGGTGTGATGAAGATGTATGGCAGCGTATTCAGAGCACGCGCAGGCCGTTGTTCGGTCGCCGCAAATGGCGCCGGGCTTTGTTGAAGTCAGCGGTTTATGACCGCCAGTTTCATATACCGGCCGAAACCCCGCTTATTCCGGTCGACAGCGCGTTCGGGGGTGCCGGGTTGTACAAAACCCGCGCGCTGCGTGGCTTGCGCTATTCTTGCCGCGACGAAAAGGGGCAGCGGGTCTGTGAACATGTGATGCTTCACAAACGTCTTCGGGATCGTGGAGCAAGGCTGTTCATTGACCCGGCCCTGACAACACTGGCCCCGGACCATCATTTGGGAGAAGGCAGTGGAAAACTTTTTCCGCGCCACCTGTTGCTCGCTGCAACAGGGGCCGCTTAGTCGCGGCCTATTCCACATTCGAGTGGCAATTTAAGGTGGCGCTTAGGTGCGCCCGTTTTCATGTTGCAATCGTTGTTGTGCAATGGCTTCGTTTCGGTCCGTCTTCCTTTGATCGGCCATGCAGCGTTCGACAAAATCAAGGTGCTGTTCAATTGCGGTGCGCGCGGCCAAAGGATTGCGGGCCTGTAACGCGTCATTGATCGCCCGGTGCTGGTCCAAAATCGCTTCGCGCGTGGCGCGCTGTTGGAACATCGTCTGACGGTTATAGAACACGCCCTGCACCAACAAATCATACATCGAGCGCATCATATGCAACATGATGACATTATGGCTGGCCTCGATAATGGCCATATGGAATTCAGCATCCAGTCGCGCCTCGTCATCCGCTGCATTCCGGTCGTGGGCCGCCTGCATCTTGTCAAAGATCGCCTGAACCACTTTCAGGTCGCTTTCGGATCCTTGGCGTGCTGCCCTTTCCGCTGCCAGCCCTTCCATGTCGCGGCGAAAAGACAGGTAATCAAACACCGCTTCGTCATGGCTGCCAAACAAACGGATCAGTGCAGGGGAAAAGGCCGATCCCAGAACCTCGGCCACGTAGATCCCAGATCCAGCCTTGGCGGTCAGCAACCCTTGCGCCTGAAGCTCAGATATTGCGTCGCGGAGAGATGGGCGCGACACTCCCATCCGCTCGGCCAGTTCACGTTCCGAAGGGAGACGTTCGCCGGGACGCAGGATGCCGCGCAGGATCAGAAGTTCGATCTGGCGAACAACGGCAAGCGACAGTTTTTCGGTTTCAACTTTGTGAAAGGGCATGTTGTTTCCGCAATTGGTCAAGTCATTTGACCACGGACATGGGGCACGTTCAAGAACACCTGTTCACATCAGTTGAAATAATAGGTCAGTATTATTGACTTTAAATCATCTGACCATAGGCTGCCCGGAACTGAGATCGGAGGAGCCTCATGTCACAACATCCCTTGTTTGCCACCCGGGCTTCCCGGATGAAGGCATCAGAAATCCGAGAACTGCTGAAACTGCTCGACCAACCAGGGATCATTTCTTTTGCGGGCGGCATTCCGGATCCAGCGTTGTTTCCCGCCGATGCGTTTGCACAAGCCTTTCAAGCGGCGCTGGGACCTAAAACACAAGCACAAGCGCTGCAATATTCGGTCAGCGAGGGTTATGTCCCGCTGCGCGAATGGCTGGCGCAGCACATGCGTGAAATCGGAGTGGCGTGTGACATCGACAACATCCTGATCACGTCAGGGTCCCAGCAGGCGCTGGATTATCTGGGCAAGCTGTTTCTGTCGCCGGGCGACACGGCTTTGGTCGGATGGCCCACCTATCTGGGCGCGCTTGCTGCGTTCAACGCGTATGAACCCCGGTTTGATCGGCTGAACGGCAACAGCGGGGCCACAGAATACAAAGCCGCTGCAGGGGACGGGGCAGTGAAATTCGCTTACCTTTCGGCGGACTTTGCCAACCCAACAGGCGAAACTCTGGATCCGCAAGGTCGGGAAGCTTTGTTGGATCTGGCAGAAGAGTTGGATTGCGCCATAATCGAAGACGGTGCCTATCAGGCGTTGCGCTATGACGGGGATCCGATCCCACCGATCCTGTCTTTGGAACTGGCTCGCAAAGGATCTGTTGAAGACTGCCGGACGATCTATTGCGGCAGCTTTTCAAAAACCCTGTCGCCGGGACTGCGCATGGGCTGGGTCGTGGCACCCAAGCCGATCATCTCTCAGCTGGTTCTGTTGAAGCAGGCGGCGGACCTGCATTCGGCGACTATCAACCAGATGGCCGTGCATGACGTGGCGCAAGCGTGTTTTAACATCCATATTCCCAAAGTGCGTACTGTGTATCAAAGCCGTCGCGATGTGATGCTGGACGCGTTGGAACAGCATATGCCCGCGGGGGTCGAATGGACCCGACCCGAGGGCGGTATGTTTATCTGGGTCACGCTGCCTGCGGGGGTCAGTGGGTCTGAATTGCTGGCGCGTGCGTTGGACACGGTGAAAGTGGCCTTTGTGCCGGGTCAGGCATTCTTCCCGGATGGCAGCGGCGCAAATACCATTCGCCTGAGTTTTTCAAATTCTGACGAGGCAGCAATCCGGGAGGGAATTCGACGGTTGGGTGAAGTATTGCGGGTCTGAGGCACAGAAAGGTTCTGTTAACCAAAATGCTGCAAATCTGCGGCATGATCCGGTGTCTTGCCCCTTTGTTGTTGGCTGCCTGTGCGGCCGGAACCCCTCATTTCCGCGAAGTGCCTGCCACGCGCGTGGCGGTGAATGGCAGCGTATTCGACGTGCGCGTGCGCGGTGAGTTGGCCGAAGCGGTTCGGGTCAACGCGCAATACGCACCACGGCTGGGTCCGGTCCGAGACCGGGCCGCCCTTGCGATGGCTCAGGTTTCGGGTTGTCCGATTCTGGATGTGCTGGGCGATGCGGCGGTAACGGTTGGTGTTTTGGGCTGTGATCGAGACGCGGGCGAGCGTTTGCTGCTGACCGCTGTTTCTACGCCCAACTATGAATGCATCGACTATGGCATCTACGAAAACGTTGGGGATGACTACGGCTATCAGGTCTTTGAGTGCACCCCTTATTGATATACGCGTGTTCTTGGGTATTTCGGCAAGATATTGTGGATAACTCAAAATGATATCCCATATCCTGCGCAACTCCGTTGACTCGGACCCTGTCCCTTGCGCAGACTTTCAACTCATAGGAATCATGGGACACGTCGCCATTGCGTTTCAGCAAGCTCAAACTGACCGGCTTCAAAAGCTTTGTTGATCCGACCGATCTGATCATCGCGGACGGGCTGACCGGTGTGGTGGGGCCAAACGGCTGTGGCAAGTCCAATCTTCTGGAAGCATTGCGTTGGGTGATGGGCGAAAACCGACCCAAATCCATGCGTGGTGGCGCGATGGAGGATGTGATTTTTGCCGGCGCGGCCACGCGACCCGCGCGCAATTTTGCCGAGGTTGTCCTGACCATGGACAACTCGGAACGTCTTGCGCCGTCGGGGTTCAACGACAGTGATCAGTTGGAAATCGTCCGGCGCATCACCCGCGATGTCGGCAGCGCCTACAAGACCAATGGCAAAGATGTGCGCGCGCGTGATGTGCAGATGCTGTTCGCGGACGCCTCGACTGGCGCGCATTCGCCTGCTCTGGTCGGGCAGAACCGCATTGCCGAATTGATCAACGCCAAACCGCGCGCGCGCCGCCGCATTTTGGAAGAAGCTGCCGGGATCTCGGGTCTGTATCAGCGTCGGCACGAGGCGGAGCTGAAGCTGAAAGGCACCGAGGCGAACCTGACCCGCGTCGATGACGTTTTGGAACAGCTTGGTGGGCAATTGGCTCAGTTGGCGCGCCAGGCCCGTCAGGCCGCGCGATACCGTGAAATCGGCGAGCAACTGCGTCAGGCCGAAGGGATGCTGCTTTATCGGCGCTGGAAAGAGGCTGATATGACCCGCCAGCAGGCAGAGGAAAAGCTGCGCGAACGTATCACCGAAGCTTCACGTGCCGAAGCAGAGGCGCGCTCTGCCGCTGCAAAACGTGCCGAGATCGAAGAAACTTTGCCGCCCCTTCGTGAAGAAGAGGCAATCGCAGCTGCGGTTTTGCAACGTCAGCAGGTGCAGCGCGATCAACTTTCCGATCAGGAAACCCGCGCGCGGCAGACCATTGAGACGTTGACAAACCGTATTCAGCAGCTTGGTAACGACATTGAGCGTGAAACCGGTTTGAACCGCGATGCAGGGCAGATGATCGAGCGTCTGGAATGGGAAGCGCGCGAGCTGGCAAAGGCCGCTGAAGGTCATGAAGAAAAAGTGGCCGAGGCGGCAGAAATCGCGCGTGAGGCAGCCTCGATCCTGCAAAACCGTGAAGACCACCTGTCACAACAGACCGAAGACATGGCCCGCCTTGTCGCACGGCACCAGTCAGCCCAGCGTTTGGTCGAAGACAGCCGCAAGACATTAACCCGGTCTGAGGGTGAAGAGGAAAAGGCGCGGCTGGCAGTTGATGAGGCCAAAACCGCTGTGACCCGCGCCAGCGAGGCGTTTGAAGCCGCCCAGACAGGTGAGGAAGAAGCCCGCGAAGCCGCTGAAGCCGCCGAAGAGGCGCTGGCAGCCGCAGATGAGTTGCGCAACGAAACACAGGCCCGCGAGGCCGAAGCGCGCGCGCAGCGTTCTGAGGCCGAAGGTGAGCTTGGCGCGATCCGGGCCGAAACCACGGCGCTGGCCAAGCTGGTGGAACGCGACACCGCCGAAGGTGGCCAAGTGCTGGATCTGCTGCGGGTTGCGCCGGGCTTTGAAAAGGCTCTGGGCGCGGCTCTGGCTGATGATCTGCGTGCACCCTTGGTCGAGGGCGATGGCCCATCTGGCTGGGTGCAGGTGGCAGGCTATGACAGCGATCAGCCTTTGCCAGATGGGGTCGAACCGCTGGCGCTGCACGTCTCGGGTCCGGATCGTCTTAGCCGTCGCATTGCACAGATCGGTCTTGTGGATGCCGATCAGGGCGCGCGTTTGCAAGCAGCGCTGAAACCGGGCCAGCGGCTGGTGTCCCGTTCCGGTGATTTGTGGCGCTGGGACGGTTTCCGTGCATGGGCCGAGGATGCCCCAAGCGCAGCGGCACTGCGTTTGGAGCAACTCAACAAGCTGGAAGCGCTGAAGCAGGAACTGACACGCACCGAAGCGCAAGCAGATGGCGCCCGCGCCGCGCATGAGGCGCTGTCGCGGCAATTGGCGGATGTGACCGAGGCCGACCGCCGTGCGCGTGAAGCCCGCCGCGCGGCGGATCAGCGCATGGCCGAATCCGCGCGCTTGCTCAGCCGGGCCGAAGCGGATCGTAATCTGGCACAGGGCAAGCTCGAGACCCTGACCCTTGCCGTAGATCGCCACAAAGAAGACGCTATGGCGGCCCGCGCGCAACTGCGCGAAGCCGAGGGCGCATTGAGCGGCTTGGGCGATCTCGACAGTGCACGTGCCGAGGTCGAAGACATCAAACAAACTGTCGAGGCGGCGCGGATCACGATGCTGACCCACCGTTCGACCCATGATGAGCTGCGTCGTGAGGGGGATGCGCGCACCCGCCGCTCGCAGGAGGTCACAAAAGACCTCAGCGGGTGGCGGCATAGATTGGAAACCGCAGAAAAACGGATCTCGGAACTGGCCGAGCGCAAGGAAAGCTCGGAAGAAGAGCTGACCGACGCCATGGCCGCACCCGGTGAGATTGCCGAAGCGCGGGAAGAGCTGAACGAATTGATCGAAGCCGCCGAGGCGCGCCGGGCAGAGGCTGCGGACAAGCTGGCCGAGGCTGAGACCCAGCAGCGTGAGATTGTTCTGGCAGAACGTGAAGCGGAACGCCTGGCTTCGGAAGCGCGCGAAAGCCGCGCGGCGGCTGAAGCGCGCTGTGACGCGGCAAAGGAAAGCGTCGTCGCTGCGGCAGAACGGATCGCCGAGGATCAGCAGCTGACCCCGAACCAGTTGCTGAACCAGCTGGACGTGAACCCCGACCAGATGCCCGCTGCGGATGTACTGGAATCCGAGGTGAACCGCCACAAGCGTCAACGCGATGCTATGGGTGCGGTAAACCTGCGGGCGGAAGAAGACAGCAAAGAAGTTCAGGAAGAATTTGATACACTCAGCAGCGAAAAAGCGGATCTGGAAGAGGCGATCAAAGCCTTGCGCAGCGGTATTGCCAGCCTCAATCGCGAAGGGCGCGAACGGTTGCTGACCGCGTTTGAACAGGTGAACTCCAACTTCGCTATGTTGTTCAAGCACCTGTTCGGGGGTGGTGAGGCCAATCTGGTCATGGTGGAAAGCGACGATCCGCTGGATGCCGGTCTTGAGATCATGTGCCAGCCACCGGGCAAAAAGCTATCAACCCTGAGCCTGCTGTCGGGTGGGGAACAGACCCTGACCGCGACCGCGTTGATCTTTGGTGTGTTCCTGGCTAATCCCGCACCGATCTGTGTGCTGGACGAGGTCGATGCGCCGCTGGACGACGCCAACGTCACACGCTTTTGCGACCTGCTGGACGAAATGTGCCGCCAGACCGATACGCGGTTCCTGATCATCACGCACCACGCAGTGACGATGGCGCGGATGGACCGGCTGTTCGGTGTCACGATGCAGGAACAGGGCGTAAGCCAGCTGGTTTCGGTCGACCTCAAGAAGGCCGAGCAGATGGTAGCCTGACCGTTCACTGCAATTTTATGAGCGTTGCACGCGTATCGCGCTAGTTTGGCATCATGTTACGCTTTCTGATCCCCACCCTGATCGCGGCAAGCTCGGCCTGTGCTGCAGACTGGCCCACCAAGGCCGATGACGTTCCTTTGACCCCTGCAGAACTTGACGGTTTGGCTGGGCGCACGCTTACGTTTTATGATGATGGTCAGGCCAAATTCTCGGCCGGTGGGGCCTATTCCTATACATATGCCAGCGGAGACTCGGCTTTCGGCACCTATTCCATCGCCGAGGATGGCAGCGTCTGTATCGCCTATCGCAACGGGTTCAGCCGGTGTGATCTCTATGTAAAAAGTGGTGAGCGGCTGATCCTGATTGATCAGAAAGGAGACCGCTATCCGGTCCGGCCCGAGTAAAGCTTTTCGGACTTGAGGTGCGCAACCTGAGCGCAAAGCAGGCTCTCTCTTCATTTTGGTGGGAAATCTTGCCAGACTGAACACACGACCATGCCAGTCAATGGCTTAGGAGGGGATTTAACCTGTGGCAGAAGACACCGACGACCGGCTTGCTTTAGGGAAAAAACGCGGATCGCATGGCCGCCAACAGGACGAGGGTGTTCTGGTCATTCGCACGATAGCGATGCCAGCAGATACCAACCCGGCCGGCGACATTTTTGGCGGTTGGCTGATGTCGCAAATGGATTTGGCCGCGGGCAATATGGCGGCGCGCGTGGCGCAGGGTCGAACGGCGACCGTTTCCGTCGAGGCGATGCAGTTTCTGCACCCGGTCAAGGTTGGGGACGAAGTGACGCTGTATGCGGCGCTGACGCATGTCGGGCGTACATCCATTCGCGTTCACGTGGATGTCTGGGCACGCCCGAGGCAATCGCAGAATGGAAAAAAGGTTACGGAGGCAGAGTTCGTGTTCGTCGCTTTGGACGAAGCCGGTGCGCCGCGCCCGGTGTTCGACGACAACTAAGCGCGACGCGTCAGGTTAAAGCCGACTTAGCAAGGCGACCGTCGGCCACGCGTCTGCGGGCAGGCCGAGGCGTTGCTGCTCGGCCTGCACAGCTGCTCGCGTCCCGGCGCCCAGAATGCCGTCGACTTTTCCGACATCATAGCCTTTGGCCTGCAATTTGCTTTGCAACTGCTTCATCTGCGCGCTGTTCAAACCTTGCGCCGGATTGCCTGCGTCATAGATCTGCGCGCCTTCCAGTCTTGTACCAAAATAGGCGGCGGTCAGAACGTAGACAAAGCTTTGATTCCATTCGAAATAGACGTCGAAGTTCGGGTAGGCCAGAAAGGCCGGACCATTGCGCCCTTGCGGCAGGATAAGCGAGGCAGGCAGGTTGGCCAACGACCCGCTGCGCGCTTGTACGCCCATGGCTTGCCAGTCTGCAACCGAGCGGGGTTTACCCGGACCGGACAGGGACCAGTCCATCTGCGCGGGCACCGTGACTTCTTGCAGCCAAGGTTCGCCCGGACGCCAACCCAGATGCGACAGCATTTTGCCCCCGGACATCAGCGCATCGGCAGCCGAGGTCTTGAGGCGGACATGCCCGTCACCATCACCATCTACGCCATTTTCCAAAATGTCGCGCGGCAGCATTTGGACCATTCCAATCTCTCCGGCCCATGCACCTGTCGTGCGCGCCGGGTCGAAATCGCCGTTCTGATACAGTTCGATGGCGGCGAAGATTTGCGGGCGAAACAATTCGGGCCTGCGGCAGTCATGCGCCAAAGTCACCAGCGCGTTTCGAGTGTTGAAGTCCCCCTGGAACGAGCCAAAGTCAGTCTCGAACGCCCAGAAGGCCAGCAGCACCCCGCGTGAGATACCGTATTCCTGTTCGATCCGGTCAAACACCGCGTCGTATTTGCGCGACATGGCTTGCCCGCGTTCAATCCGGTTGGCCGAAATCAGGCGGCGCGAAAACTCGATGAACGGTTTCTGAAACACCCCTTGCGCCCGGTCAGCCCTGAGTACCGCATTGTCTTGCTGCACGCCTTTGAAAAACGCGTTCACGGTGGATTTGTCAAAGCCTTGTTGCATGGCTTCGGTCTTCAACCCTTTGACAAAGGAATTGAACCCACCGCCACATTGGGCAAAGGCAGGAGAAGCAAGCAAAGCGGCGGCAACCAGGCCGGAAAGAAAACGCATGAAGAGACCCGTCAGAAAACCAGATTGACCCCAACCCACACTGACACGAGCCCAAGCGCAAGCCCCCAAACGCTCCACAACATGTGACATGCGCGGAAAACCTCCGCCGCCCCTATCTCGCGCGGCGCGTCGCCATTGACCCAGGCCAGGTCCCGCAGCTTTCCATCATAGCTGCGTGGCCCGGCTAGGGCGATGTTCAGCGCGCGGGCCATCGCGGCCTCGGGCCAGCCTGCATTGGGTGAGATATGGCGGCGCGCATCCCCCACAATTTCGCGCCAGCGCGACCGTTGGCCTGAGAGCGCCACGATCAGCACACAGGTCAGGCGGGCAGGGATCAGGTTCAGCAGGTCGTCAAACCGGGCTGAAGCCCAGCCGAACTCAAGGTACTTTTCGTTGCGATACCCGATCATGCTGTCGGCGGTGTTCACGGCTTTGTAGACCAGCAGCCCCGGCAACCCGGCGACCAGAAACCAGAACGCGGGTGCAATCACCCCGTCGCTGAGGTTTTCTGCCGCGCTTTCAACAGCCGAACGCGCCACCTGCGCCTCGGTCATGTCGCGGGTATCGCGTGAGACGATCATCGCCACCTGTGCCCGCCCCTCGGTCAGCGAAGTCAACAGCCCGTCACCCACAGCACGCACATGCGTGACCAGAGATTTCTGTGCCAACAGGATCGCGCAAACCAGAATCTCGACCACCGGTCCCAGCAACGAAAGCGCCCAGCCAAGTATCCATGCGCCACAAGCCAACAGGAACAGCGCGAAAACGCCTTTCAATCGTCGCGCGGCCCCGTCATTCAGCCGTTTGTCCAGCCAGCCAATCAGATTGCCGATCATCACTGCCGGGTGCTTGACGCGAGACCAGAGCCAGTCAGGCTCTCCCAGTGCGGCGTCCAGGCACATGGCGCAGACCAGCATCAGGCCAACGCTCACAGCGCGGCCGCCAATCTGTCCCATCCATCCTTGGGTGGCAGGCCTAGGCGTAGATATGTGGTTGAATAGGGGAAAATGCGGCTCCAGATATGGTTCTGTGCCAGTCTGTCCTGCCAATTGGTGGCGTCGTCGACCTTGTACAGGCGGAACAGGCTGGTGCCACCAACGATCTGAGCGCCCTTTTCCGTCACCAACGCATCCAGGCGCGCGGCCTCATCAGTCAGACGCTCGCGTGTGGCGTTAGCCCAACCGCCGTCTGACAAGGCTTGGGTTCCAATGCGCAGGGCAGGGCCCGACACGGACCACGGACCGGTCAAATCGTTCAGCCGGTTGATCATGTCTGGCCGCCCGATGGCAAACCCCAGACGCATCCCGGCCAGCCCCCAGAATTTGCCAAAACTTTTCAGAACGATCACGCCGGGGCGGTCCGCCAGATGGATCAGAGACGCGTCCGGTGTGACGTCGCAGAAGCTTTCATCAATCACACTCAACTGCGCTGTGACATCGCTTTCCTGCCAGATCCACCCATCGGGGTTGTTCGGATGCACGATCACACGGGCGTCTCCAGCTGTGTCGGCCTGAACATTCCAACCCTGAGCTGAAAAGGCGGCCGCGTGTTCGTTATAGGTGGGTGGCGTGATCTGAACCGTGCCGGATGTGGCCAGCGCTGGGATACGAGCGATGACGGCGGATGCCCCTGGTGCAGGAAGGATCGCTGCCCCATCCGGCACGTTCCAGAACCGGCGTGCTGCATCGCTCAGGCGTTCAAAAGCCCCGTGGTCCGGCAGTTCCGTCCAGTCCCCTGCTATAAGCCCTGACACCTTATACGGGTGCGGGTTGATGCCGGTCGACAGATCGATCCAGTCGGCGCGTTGACCGCCATATTTGGCAATCGCTCTGTCCAGTCCGCCACCGTGGTCGCGCGCGGCGCGTGGGTCCAGACCGTGATCCAATGTGCTCATCTGCTCTCTCTGTGGGAAATGACCGATTTTGGCGCGTTTCAAGCGGATTTTCGCCTCTTACACAAGCAAATCCGTGTGATCACGTACCTGTGGGGCCGCTGTTAACACTTTGTTAAGGAAATAACGAGATCACGGACCACGGGGGTCGGCACCACTCACCATATCAAGTGCCGAGGTTGTTGCAAATGAAAGTTCTGATTGTTGAGAGTAACCCCGACCTTGGTCGGGTCTGGAAAAGGCATCTGGAGCGGCAAGGCGCCGAGGTCACGCTGGTCGAGACGCAGGAGGCCGCCATTCTGGCGCTGTATGGCACGGATTTTGAAATCATCGTGCTGGATTTGGTTTTGGAAAGCGGCAGTGCGTTGGCTGTGGCTGATTTTGCCAGCTATCGCCGCCCCGAGGCGCGGGTGATCTTTGTCACCAACACCACCTTTTTCTCGGACGGGTCGATCTTTGCCCACAGTCCGAATGCCTGCGCCTATGTGCAAAGTGAAACGCCGCCAGAGGACCTGGCGGCGATGGTGGAACATTACGCAGCGGGGCGTTGATCACGTCCGTGCGGTTCCATGTATTCCAACACCGGATTGGTTGGGATGATCCGGTACGGATTGATGCTGTCATGGCTGTAGTGATAGTGGCGCACGATATGGTTCATGTTCACCGTGGGCGCGACACCGGGCCATTGATACAGCTCGCGCGTATAGGCCCAAAGATTAGGGTAATCGATCAGGCGACGCTTGTTGCACTTGAAATGCAAGTGATAGACCGGATCAAAACGGATCAATGTCGTGAACAGACGCCAGTCAGCCTCGGTGATCCGGTCGCCCATCAGATAGCGATTGCGGGACAGGCGCTCTTCAAGCCAGTCCAGTGTGTCGAACAGCGGGCCCACAGCTGCGTCATAGGCCTCTTGCGAGGTTGCAAAGCCCGATTTGTAGACGCCGTTGTTCACGTCTGAATATATGCGGGCGTTGACCTCTTCGATTTCGTCCCGCATCGCCTCGGGCCAGTAGTCATCGGTGTTGCCGGTGATCCCGTTGAAGGCCGAATTGAACATGCGGATGATTTCCGAACTCTCGTTCGAGACAATGGTTTCCTGCTGCTTGTCCCACAGGATCGGCACCGTGACCCGACCGGAATAAGACGGGTCGGCCTTGGTATAGATTTGGTGCGCAAAGTCCAGGCCATAAAGATCGTCACCTGTTGCGCCTTGATCGTCCGTCACGAAGGTCCAGCCTTTGTCCAGCATGTCAGGGTGCACAACTGAGACAGAGATCAGGTCAGTTAGCTCTTTCAATTCGCGAAAGATCAGGGTGCGGTGCGCCCAGGGGCAGGCGTGACTGACATAGAGATGATAGCGCCCGGGTTCTGCCTTGAATCCGCCTTTGCCGGACGGCCCCGCGCTTCCATCAGCCGTTAACCAGTTGCGAAATTGCGCCGCGCTGCGTTTGAACGCGCCTCCCGTAGACTTTGTGTCATACCAAGTGTCATGCCATGTTCCGTTGACCAGCAGGCCCATTTCTTTTCCTCCGCGTAGGCGTTTGACCAAAGATAGGTCCATGCCCGCCCTGTGCCTATCCGAACGCCCGCGCAACTGCCCTGCATTCGCGCACAATCAGGGTTGGGATTTCTGTGCAACAATTCGCAATCGCGCTGAATTCTGTGATGTGGTTCACTGGATTTTTACAACCGTTCCCGCACAATAGATGTCATTCACGGGGGAACGGATTAATGAGTACTTATGTTTCAAAGGAAATACGCGCCGAGTTGGACGCGGCCCGAATCACCACGTTGAAGAAAGCCAGCCGTTTGCGGGTGGAAATGGGCAACAATACCTATAAAATCCTCAAATTGTGGAAGGACGGCTTCACTGTTGAGGCCGAAACGACACCCCGCCTGCGTGGGCTGGTCGATATCTACGATGGGGCCAACCACCTCTACCAATGCCTGATCGTCGCGGATGAGGATGAGGGTGGTGAGATGCGGTATGAGTTCAAGCGCAGCACTGCGGCCCATGACAAGGCTCCGCTGGATTTCTATCGCGCGCCGGATGCACCGATTGCCCTGTTGGGGCACGAGGACTAGGGCCGGATTTCGACGGTCGTTCCGGTTTCAGTCAGAGTCCAAAGCTGCGCCATTTCGGCGTTTGACAGCGCAATACAGCCCAATGTCCAGTCTCCGGGCAGCGTAAAACCGGCCACCCCGTTGGGTTGGCCATGGATGAAGATGTCTCCTCCGGGGTCCGTACCCTGCTGGCGTGCGCGTTCGATGTCGTCGGGTTGCGGATAGTCAATGCCCAGCGACAGATGAAAGGCGCTGTTTGGATTGCGCCGATCGATCCTGAACAGCCCGACGGGCGTTTTACCGTCCCCTTCGATCTCTTTGTCCCCATCCGGAGCAAAGCCCAGTACAATGTCAGCCTGCATCACCACTGCCCCGTCCAGCGTGGCCGTCAGGCGGCGAGCAGATTTCTCGATCAGGATATGGTCAATGCGCGTGGCTTCGGGTGCCATTGGCGGCGCAGGCGGGCGCGGGCCAAAGCGGTGCCAGCCAACCCAGCCGGCACCCGCGATCAACAGAGCGAGACCTATCAGCCCCAGCCGCCGCATGTCTTACTGCAAATCTCCGAAAGCCCGTTTCAGCCGGGAGCAAGCTTCCTCAACCCGCGCGCGTTGCGTAGCGAGGTTGAAGCGTTCGAACGTCTCTCCACCTTTACCAAAGCCGGGGCCAGAGGATGTTGCGATCCGCGCGTCCTCGCGTAGGCGGCGGACAAATTCAGCGTGATCCATGCCCGTGCCCGAGAAATCGACCCAAGCCAGATAGGTTGCTTGTAACGGCATAGACCACAGACCCGGAATTTCGGCGATGGTCTGATCGAACAAACGCTTATTGCCTTCCAGATGTGCAATCTGCGCATCCACCCATTCGGCTCCTTCGGGGCTGTAGGCCGCAGTGATCATCGCCACACCCAAAGAGCCGGGGTCATAGTCCAGCGTCTGCAACCGATGCTTCATTGCCGCGCGCAGTTTGGGATCGGGAATGATCATGTTGCCGGTCCGCTGCCCGGCGATGTTGAAGGTCTTTGACGCAGCGGTCAGCGTCACTGTCCAGGGTCGCGCATCCGGGGCGGCCACATCCATCGGCACGAACTTGGCACCGGGATAGACCAGATCGTGGTGAATCTCGTCCGACACAAGGATCAAACCGTTCCGCTCGGCAAACGCGGCCACGGCACGCAGTTCATCTGGCGTCCAGACACGCCCCGACGGGTTCTGTGGCGAACACCACAAAAGCATCTTCTCGGACCCGTCCAGCCGCGACTGCGCGTCGTCCAGATCAAGCCCATAGCTGTCGCCTTCCCGCACTAGCGGACATTCGACGACCCGGCGGCCTGATTTGTTCACCTTATGCGCAAACTCATGATAGACGGGGGTGAAAATCACGATGCCATCGTCGGGTTCGGTCCAGACATCCAGCGACAGCGCGATTGCATTGCCCAGACCTTGGGTTGTCAGAATCCAATCTGTATCGATTTCCCAGTCATGGCGGGTCTTCATCCACCACTGGACGGAAGCCAGATAATCCGGGTGCATCCAGGAATACCCGAACACGCCATGATCAGCGGCTTTGCGCACCGCATCGATTACGCAAGGCGCTGTTTGGTAATCGGAATCGGCCGTCCACATGGCCAGCCCGTCATTGGGTGAGACGCCGTAAAACATCTCCATCTTGTCCCATTTGGAACTGTTGGTGCCCCGGCGGTCGATCAGGTCGTTGAAAGTCATGTCTGCTCCGTTCTGTTGGTCGAAAGCTAACCGCAAATCGGGCAGGTGCAAGGGGGGCGTTGCGGCGCGGGACGGGATGGCCTAAATCAGCCCCATGAAACGCAATATCCTGATCCATCCCGACCCCCGCCTGAAGAAGGTCTGTGCGCCCGTGGGCGACCTTACGGACGAGCTGCGCAAACTGGCTGACGACATGCTGGAAACCATGTATGACGCGCCCGGCATCGGCCTCGCCGCGCCGCAGATCGGTGTGCTGGATCGGTTGATTGTTCTGGATTGCGTCAAGGAAGAGGGTGAAGCCCCCCGCCCACTGATCATGTTCAACCCCGAGGTCATCGCATCATCGGATGAAACCAATGTTTACGAGGAAGGGTGCCTGTCGATCCCCGATCAATATGCCGAAGTGACCCGCCCCAAAGTGGTGGATGTCACCTGGATGGATCAGAATGGCAATCTGCAGCAGGAGACTTTTGACGGGCTTTGGGCCACCTGCGTGCAACATGAGATCGATCATTTGAACGGTAAGCTGTTCATCGACTATCTCAAACCGCTGAAACGGCAGATGATCACGCGCAAGATGCAAAAGCTGAAACGCGAGAAAGCACGCTCATGACCGTGCGCACCTGCTTGCCGTGGCCCGACAAACGTCTGCGCACCAAAGCGGATGAGGTGGCAGAAATCACCGATGAAATTCGGGCGATCTGGGACGACATGATCGACACGATGGAGGCAATGCCCGGTGTTGGCCTTGCTGCGACGCAGATCGGTGTGATGTTGCGTCTGGCCGTGGTTGATGGATCGGCTGAGCGGGGCAAGGCCGTGCGTCTGGCCAACCCGGAAATCCTGCACAGCTCGATTGAGCTTCGCGAACATGAAGAAGCCAGCCCGAACCTGCCCGGTGTGTCAGCCAAGATCAAACGCCCGCGTGCAGTGACTGTGAAATACGTGAACGAACAGGGCATGGTGGACCGTCGTGACTTTGTCGGGATCGACGCCACTAGCGTACAGCATCAGATCGATCACCTGAACGGAAAGATGTATTTCGACCGGCTCAGTAAGGTCAAACGCGACATGCTGCTGCGTAAAGCAAAGAAACTGACGTAAGGCGGGCTTCAGCCCCGCACCCGAAACAACTCCGGAGGCGAGCATGCGCGTCATCTTCATGGGAACGCCCGAATTCTCAGTTCCGGTGCTGGATGCGCTGGATGAGGCTGGGCACGAAATTGCCGCCGTCTATTGTCAGCCGCCGCGCCCTGCTGGTCGCGGCAAAAAAGACCGCCCCACGCCCGTTCACGCCCGGGCGGAGGAACTGGGCCTTCCCGTCCGCCATCCAGTTTCACTGAAGTCTACCGAGGAGCAGGACGCCTTTGCCGCGCTAAACGCGGATGTGGCCGTTGTCGTAGCTTATGGCCTGATCCTGCCGCAGCCTGTTCTGGATGCGCCCAAACAGGGTTGCCTGAACATCCATGCCAGCCTGTTGCCGCGTTGGCGCGGGGCCGCGCCGATCCATCGGGCGATCATGTCCGGCGACGCTGAGACCGGGATTTGCATCATGCAGATGGAGGCTGGTCTGGACACTGGTCCCGTTCTGTTGCGGCAGGTAACTGCAATCGAACCCGATGAAACCACCGCACAACTGCATGATCGCCTGTCGACCATGGGGGCCGCGTTGATCGTCGATGCACTGGCCAATCTGTCGAGACTTACGCCTGAACCTCAGCCCGAGGACGGCGTGACTTATGCCGCTAAGATCGACAAGTCCGAGGCGCGCATTGACTGGAAACGCCCGGCGGTTGAGGTTGATCGGCAGATCCGCGGCCTGTCGCCCTTTCCGGGGGCTTGGACCGAAATGGACGGTGAGCGGATCAAGGTGCTTGCGTCGCGCGTCGCAGACGGGCAGGGCGCTTCTGGCGAGGTTTTGAACGACGATCTGCACGTGGCCTGCGGGCAGGGTGCTGTTGAACTGCTGCGCTTGCAAAGGGCAGGCAAAGGCGCGCAGGATAGGGAAACGTTTCTGCGGGGCTGGGCGATACCGACCGGCACTCGGTTGTCTTCGGAGTAAAGCCATATGTTCATGGTGATGATGGGCACCGTCGTGATTGCCGGGATCGTGGGTTATCTGTCAGAAAAAACGGGATTTACACACAACGGTTATCTCCCATCGATCATCATCTGTGTGGGCGGGGCGTTCCTGTTTTATTTTGTGCGCATTATGTTTGGCATAAGCTTCGGCCCGCCGGGATTGGACGCGGTGATTTCATCTGTCGGGGCTTTGATCATCGTACCGACCCATTGGAGGAAGTAAGATGCCCGTCGTCGCCCTGATCATCATCGGAGCAGCCGCCGGTTTTTTGGCCACCCGGTTGATGCGGATCGAGGCAGATATCCCGACGACCATGTTGATTGGGATTGTTGGCGCTCTGATCGGAGGGTTTCTGCTGCGGTTTTTGGTAACAGTCATGGGATGGCTGTCTGGCTTTGTTGGCGCAGTCCTAGGCGCGCTACTGGTGATCTGGATCTGGCAAACCTATCTGCGCCGATAACCGCTTGACCTTGGGTCTTTTGTCCGTCCAGATCGCGTCCAAACGATTTGGGAGGATGCCGATGCAGCACGATCTGAAACCGGGTGATGTCGCTTTGATGGGCGTGCCGCTGGATCTGCATTCCTCTTTCCTGCAAGGCCCGGCTTTCGCCCCCGGACGAATTCGCGAGGCGCTGCATTCGGGTGCTGCCAATCTGACGGCCGAGGATGGCATCGATCTGGGCGCGACCGAGCGGTTTCGTGATACCGGCGATTTGGACGTGTTCGAAATGCGTGGCCAAGAGCCGATTGACCGGATCGAAACCGAAGCAGCCAAGCGGATCGCAACCGGCGCGCGCCTGTTGTCTCTGGGCGGGGATCATTCTGTGGCCTATCCGCTGATCAAGGCCCATGCGGACAGATACGAAGGGCTGAACATTCTGCATATCGACAGCCATCCCGATCTGTATGACGAACAGGATATTGGGCCGCTGGGCCATGGCTGCCCCTTTGCGCGGGTGATGGAGAACTGCCCGGTCAACCGGTTGGTACAGGTCGGCATCCGCACCATGAACGCCCATCAGCGCGAGCAAGCCAACAAGTTTGGGGTCGAGGTGATCGATATGCGCAACTGGAGCGCCGACCTGCAAATTTCTTTTGATGGACCCGTCTATTTGTCACTGGATTTGGATGCACTTGACCCGGCCTTTGCCCCCGGTGTCTCACATCACGAACCCGGTGGGCTGAGTACACGCGAGGTCATCAACCTGATCCACCGCTTCGAAGGCCAACTGGTCGGTGCGGATATTGTCGAACTGAACCCGCATCGCGACCCGTACGGTATGACCGCGATGGTGGCCGCAAAATTCGTCAAGGAGATCGGTGCGCGCTTGCTGTCGCGTTGATTCAGCGCGCGTCGCACACCGTAGCCGAACCAAGGGCCGGGGCACCCTTGGTGGTCATATCGTGGCGGTTCGCCTCAGCAGCGGTCATCCAGTGCATGCTTTCGGCCGGGGCTGCGAAGAGGGTATACCAGTAAAATTCTTCATCCACGCCGATGTCTTTGAAATAGTCCAGATATCGGTCATGTTCCGGGTCGTCTTCGGGCAACTCGGTCGCGACCAATCCCGATCCGGCCCAGCTGTGAACGCCGACACAGGCCCCCGGTTGCAAGATGCGGCGGTTTCCGGCCAGAAACAGATCGGTGCCCCCGCTGGCAACCAGACCATCTGAGGGTACGACTGTATCGAAACCGGCCTTGTGCACCTCGCGGCTGAAGATGACATTGGCATCGTCATCCACTGATCCTTCGATGTATTGCAGGACCAGAGTTCGGGCATCGGGATTTTCAGCAACGACTTCCTCAAATGCCGAAAGCGTTGTTTCATCAATCGTGCCTGACGCAATGATCTGGTCGCCCTGTGCAACGAAACTGACAGGCGTATAAAAGTCGCCACACGAGGCCAGCAGAGCCAGACAAGCTGCTAGGGATGTGAATCTGAGGGTCATCATGGGCCTCGCCGAATTGTACTGCCCAAAGAGGTATCAGCACAGTTCTGTTGCGTCCACCGGCTGGCCTAGCTGCGTGGCGGGCGACTTTTGTAGACGGGCAATTGCCATCCAAACGTCAAAGAACCCGCCCGCAACGCCCAGCAAACCAGCGCACAAAGAGCCAGTGAGAGCGCGGGTTCCAATCCAAGCCGGACAGCAATCACCGCTGTCAGCGCGCCTGTAAATGCGCATGAAACATAAAGCTCGCCCTGTTTCAGTACCAGCGGAACCTCGTTGCAGACGACATCGCGCATCAACCCGCCCAGACATCCGGTCGTCACGCCCATCAACACAACTATGACACCGGATTGATCCAACGAAAGTGCAGCGCCAGTACCGGCGGCGACTGCAACCGACAAAGCGAAACTGTCCAGCCAGACCAGCCAGTTGTAACGGCTTTCCATCAGATGTGCGGTAAAGAAAACCAATACCGCAGCCGCGACGGCGATCAGGATGTAATCCGGCTGGCCGATCCAAAAGATCGGGTGCCGGTCCAACAACAGATCACGCACGGTGCCGCCCCCGACTGCCGTCAGGCAGGCCATGAAGGCAAACCCCACCAGATCCAGCTGCGCGCGGCTTGCCACCAAGGCCCCGGTCAGTGCAAAGATCAGGACCGAGGCATAATCCAGCAGTGTCAGCGCGGTCACGCCTGCGCCTTCTTGGGTTTGAATGGGGCCATGCCGGAACGAGCCAGTTCATCGGCCTTTTCATTCTCGGGGTGGCCCGCGTGACCCTTGACCCATTCCCAGGTCACATCATGCCGTCCCTGTGCTTCGTCCAGACGTTGCCACAGATCGACATTCTTGACCGGCTTCTTGTTCGAGGTTTTCCAGCCATTGCGCTTCCAGCCAAAGATCCAGCCGGTGACGCCGTTCTTCACATAGGCGCTGTCGGTCACGATAGTGATTTTAGACGGGCGCTCCAGCGTCTCCAGCGCGGAAATGGCGGCCAGCAGTTCCATTCGGTTGTTGGTTGTCTCGGCCTCGCCCCCGTTTAACTCACGCTCTTTCAAGACAGTGTCCCCGTCCATCGCGCGCAGCAACACGCCCCAGCCTCCGGGGCCGGGATTGCCGGAACAGGCACCGTCGGTATAGGCATACAAATCAGGCATGGGCGAACACCAGAATAAAACCCTCGTAAGACCCGGCCAGACCTGTTCCCATTCCCTTGACCGAGCGATCAATTGTGAACCCGGCTTGGGTCAGTGCTTCTTCGATCTCGGCTTCGGTATAATAGGTGTAATACCGATCCAACTCGTCCCTGTGCTCTCCTGTACCCAGCTTCATGCCAAGAAAAAGCTGCCCCTTAGGCTTCAGAGCAGAGTGAATCGCCTTCAGGTGTCGCGGGAAATCTGTGCGTGGTGCGTGCAGCAGAGAAAAGCTGGCGTAAACACCGTCATAGACAGCGATTTCGGTGACGTCATCGAACGTGCCCAGATACGCGTCCACTCCGTTCTGCCGGGCGTGATCCACGAAGGCAGGCGTCGCATCCAGCGCCTTTACCGTCAATCCTTGACGCAAAAGGAAACTGCTATCTGATCCCGGCCCGGATCCCAGATCCAGAACATGTCCACCTGCGACGACTGCATCTACAAATGCTTGTCTGGCCTCAAGCTGTGCTTCGGGCAGGGGAATGTTCAGGTATTCGGCCACCCTGTTGGTATATGCGTCGATCGTGCGTTTATCGGTCACAGGTATACTCCGACGGCAAGGCTGGCCAGAACAACGGCGGTCAGCAGGACGCGTAACCGCATCCACCAAACCGGTGTCAGCCGCCAATAAGAAAACAGGGCATCCAGCACCAGCAAACCGGCGAACCCGTACATCAGGTTTGTGCCCGCCTGCACCGGCCCGCCGCCCGTCATGAAAAAGGCCCAAAGCGCGGGCAGGACCGACAGTGTGTAACACAGACCTGCCTTGCTGCCCGAGGTCTTGGTGGCAAACCCCCACAAAACACCAGACATGAAACTCAGGATCACCGAGCCATAGAACAGCTGCACATATGGGCCCACAAACCGCGTGCCAAGGTTCTGTGTGCCCCAAGCGTTCAGGTCGCCGTTCAGATAGGTCAACGCACCCCAGACAAACGGGATCAGCCCTGCCAACCCCAGATAAAGCGGTGCCTTTGGTACTCCGATCACGCTGGTTGCCTCAGGACGCGCGGCACTTTGAACTCGACGTTTTCGGTGGCGGTTTCAACCAATTCCACAGTGACATCGTAATGCGCGCGGAAGGCGTCGATCACTTCGTTAACCAAAAGCTCTGGGGCCGATGCACCAGCGGTGACAGCCACAGTCGAGATGCCCTTGAGCGCGCGCCAGTCGATCTCGGTGGCGCGCTGCACCAGTTGTGCGTATTTGCAGCCCTCGCGCGAGGCGACCTCAACCAGACGGCGCGAATTCGATGAGTTCGGCGCGCCCACAACCAACAGGGCGTCTGCCTTGGGTGCCACGGCCTTGACGGCCTCTTGCCGGTTCGTGGTGGCGTAGCAGATGTCTTCCTTATGTGGTCCGACGATTGCCGGGAACCTGGTCTGAAGCGCAGCTATGATGTCTTTGGTGTCATCAACCGACAGGGTGGTTTGGGTGACATAGGCAAGCTTTTCGGGATTGCGCACATCAACCGTGGCCACATCCTCGACGGTTTCGACCAACAGAACATCGCCTTCGGGTAACTGTCCCATGGTGCCAACGGTTTCGGGGTGGCCCTTGTGGCCGATCATGATCATCTGCAACCCTGCATCCGCATGGCGCTGTGCCTCGACATGCACTTTCGAGACCAGCGGGCAGGTGGCGTCGACATAGATCATTTCGCGCTTGGCGGCCTCGGCAGGAACCGATTTCGGTACGCCATGGGCAGAAAAGATCACCGGACGATCATCGGGGCATTCGTGCAGCTCTTCGACAAAGACGGCCCCTTTGGCCCGCAGCCCGTCGACGACAAACTTGTTGTGCACAATCTCGTGGCGCACATAGACCGGAGGGCCCCATTTTTGCAGGGCCATTTCAACGATTTTGATGGCGCGATCCACACCGGCGCAAAAACCCCGGGGAGCGGCAAGGTAAAGTGTCAGTGGTGGCTTTGTCATTGAGTGTCTCCTTAGGGCACAGGTAAGTCTTTTCCCGGCCTTGGTCCAGACAGGAGATCGTCATTCAACTGACACGAATCGATGCTAGCCAAGTTGTGTTTCAGCACCTGTTCATTGTTAAAGAAGCGCGGCCAGGACCCTGGTCCTGACCGCGCGAATTTTTCCCCATCAAAAAAGCGTGTGCCAGATTAGCTGTTGCCGGCCATCGCTACGTTGCGCGGCTCGGCCGGCATTTCACGTGGCGGGCGACCGATCACGTCACGCAGATCTTCCAGTTCGATGAAGTTGTCGGCCTGACGGCGCAGTTCGTCCGAAATCATCGGTGGCTGGCTGCGGATGGTCGATACAACGGAAACGCGCACGCCTTGGCGTTGCAGGCTGGCGATCAGCGGGCGGAAATCCCCATCGCCCGAGAACAGCACAATATGATCCACACGCGGCGCAAGCTCCATGGCATCAACGGTAAGTTCAATGTCCATATTACCTTTGACTTTCCGACGCCCCATGCTGTCGGTGTATTCCTTGGCCGGTTTCGTGACCATGGTGAAGCCGTTGTAATGCAGCCAGTCAACCAATGGGCGGATCGGCGAATACTCGTCGTTTTCCAGGAGCGCTGTGTAATAGAAAGCCCGAAGCAACTTGCCACGGCGCATGAATTCCTGCCGCAGAAGTTTGTAGTCTATGTCGAAACCGAGTGCTTTTGCCGCGGCATAAAGATTCGAGCCGTCGATGAACAGCGCTAGCCGTTCGTCCTTATAAAACATAAATAGTCCCTTCCGGTATAATACAGACCGCACCGCTAGATGAGTGAGTGAGTGATGAATTGGCGCGTTCTGTCGGTCTATAATTAGAACTTTTGCCGGTTATCGCAAGTATGCAATGTGTCGAATATAGGGTGCTAGATGAGCAATTCGTTGTCAAATGCCGTTGTTGCGCTGGGTGCAAATCTCAGTTTGAGAGGAAATGAGCCCGCAATGACACTTCGAAATGCACTTGACGCCATTGCGCGTCAGGGGGTGGTGATTCGGTCAGTCAGCCGGTTTTTTGCAACCCCCTGTTTCCCCGTGGGTGCGGGTCCTGACTATGTGAATGCGGCGGCCCTGATTGCCACCGAGAAGTCACCAACCGAACTTTTGCGCGTGCTTCATGCAGTTGAACATGAGTTCGGGCGCGAACGGATACAACGCTGGGGTATGCGGACGCTGGATCTGGATCTTGTTTGCTTTGACGATCTGGTGTTGCCGGATCGGGCGATGTTCGATCGCTGGCTGACGTTACATCCTGACGCACAGCAGAACGAAGCACCCGATCAACTGATCCTGCCCCATCCGCGCCTGCAGGATCGCGCTTTTGTGCTGGTTCCCATGGCGGATATTGCGCCCGACTGGTGCCATCCGGTTCTGGAACGCTCGGTTTCGCAGATGATCGCCGACTTACCTTTGGCCGAAGTTGAGGCGGTCACACCGCTGTGATCCTCGCAAATGCAGCATTTCATGCTTGTCAAGGCGCGGATTCGCGCTTAGATAAACCTCTTCCTGACATGGATTCAGAAACGGAGAGCGCCCCATGGCCCGCGTGACGGTTGAAGATTGCGTAGATAAGGTTCCAAACCGGTTCGAGCTGGTGATGCTTGCCGCCCATCGGGCGCGCGAAATTTCCGCTGGTGCTGCGATTACCGTTGACCGTGACAACGACAAGAACCCTGTCGTATCTCTGCGCGAAATCGCCGACGAAACTCAGAGCGCGGATGACTTGCGCGAGCGTCTGATCGAGGCCAACCAGACCCAGATCGAGGTCGATGAGCCGGAAGAAGATCAGATGGCGCTGCTGATGGGTGCCGAATCGGACAAGCCTGCCATGGACGACATGTCCGAAGAAAAACTCCTGCGCGCTCTGATGGAGGCTCAGGGACAGGGGTAAGCCCTAAAAACGAAGGTGCGGACCGGATGATTTCTGAAGACGACCTGATTGCGCTGGTCCGCAACTACAATCCCAAGACAAATGCTGATCGCATCACGCTGGCGTACGAGTTCGGCCAGCAGATGCATGACGGGCAATTTCGCCATTCCGGTGAGCCCTACTTTACGCATCCCGTTGCAGTTGCCGCCATCTTGACCGAACAGCGTTTGGATGATGCGACTATTATTACGGCGCTTCTGCACGACACGATCGAAGACACCAAAGCCAACTATCGCAAGGTCGCCGAACTGTTTGGGGATGAAGTCGCTAAGCTTGTCGACGGCGTGACCAAATTGACCAACTTGCAACTGTCCAGCCGCGAGACCAAGCAGGCCGAGAACTTTCGCAAGTTGTTCATGGCCATGTCCAAGGATCTGCGGGTTATTCTGGTAAAGCTGGCTGACCGTCTGCACAACATGCGCACGATCAAGGCGATGCGACCAGAAAAGCAGGTGATCAAAGCGCGCGAGACGATGGATATCTATGCGCCATTGGCAGGCCGGATGGGTATGCAATGGATGCGCGAAGAGTTGGAAGACCTTGCTTTCCGTGTGCTGAATCCCGAAGGTCGCCAGTCGATCATCCGGCGTTTTATCACGCTGCAACGCGAAACCGGTGACGTGATCCACCGCATCACCGGCGATATGCGGCACGAGTTGGAAAAAGCCGGCATCGAGGCCGAGGTCTTCGGCCGCGCCAAGAAACCTTATTCGATCTGGCGTAAGATGCAGGAAAAGGATCAGGGCTTTTCGCGCCTGTCCGACATCTATGGCTTCCGCATCATCACGGGGTCCGAGGAAGACTGCTATCGCACCCTTGGCGCGATTCACCAGCGCTGGCGCGCGGTGCCGGGGCGATTCAAGGATTACATCAGCCAGCCAAAATCAAATGGCTACCGTTCGATTCACACCACTGTCTCGGGGCGTGACGGTAAACGAGTCGAAGTTCAAATCCGTACTCGTCAGATGCACGACGTGGCTGAAACCGGCGTTGCGGCGCATTGGTCCTATCGCGACGGTGTGCGCACCGAGAACCCGTTTGCCGTTGACCCGGCCAAGTGGATTTCGAACCTGACCGAGCAGTTCGACAATGAGGAAGATCACGAAGATTTTCTCGAAGCGGTCAAGCTGGAAATGTATTCCGACCAGGTGTTCTGCTTCACGCCCAAAGGGGATGTTGTGAAGCTGCCGCGTGGGGCAACGCCGATTGATTTTGCTTATGCCATCCACACCCGGATCGGCCATGCCTGTGTCGGGGCCAAGGTAGACGGCATTCGTGTGCCGCTGTGGACACGGCTTAAGAATGGTCAGTCGGTGGACATTATCACAGCTGATGGTCAGACACCGCAGGTCACCTGGCTTGAGATTGCTGTCACCGGCAAGGCCCGAACTGCCATCCGACGCGCCCTGCGCGAGGTCGACAGAGAGCGGTTCATCAAGCTGGGCAAGGAACTGGCCCGTTCCGGTTTCGAACATGTTGGCCGCAAGGCAACGGACAAGGCGCTGGATACGGCTGCCAAACACCTGCGTCTGAAAGACCGGCACGAGCTGTTGGCCCGTCTGGGCAGCGCGGAATTGACGGCGCATGAGGTGGTCGAAGCCGTCTATCCGGAACTGGCCAAAGACGACGGTGACGCCATTCCGCTGCGTCGCGCGGTGATTGGCCTTGAGCCGGGTCAGAAATTCGACCGTGCGCCGTGTTGTCAGCCTCTGCCTGGCGAGCGGATCGTTGGCATCACCTACCGGGGCAAAGGCGTGGTGGTACATGCCATCGACTGCGACCGGCTGAGCGAATTCGAAGGTGAACCCGACCGCTGGGTCGATCTGCACTGGCATTCAGGCACCCACCCAGCCGTGTACGGTGCGACGCTGGATCTGACCATCGGCAACGATGCCGGGGTTCTGGGGCGAATTTGCACATTGATCGGTGAGAAAAAGGCCAATATTTCGAACCTGGAATTTGTTGACCGCAAACCGGATTTTTACCGTCTGTTGATCAATGTCGAACTGCGCGACCTTGAACAGCTGCACTCACTGATGCTGATGCTCGAGGCGGAAAGCGACGTTGCAGCCGTCGAACGGCACAGAGACCGGACCAAGACCGCAACCGCGGCTGGCTGAGAAGGGGTGATCACGCGTGGTATTCAAGCGCCGAGACCGACGCTCTGCTGTCCAAGTCGCGTCGGAGTTTGTCTATCCGCGCGGCGGGTGGACCCGCGCTTTTCACTATGTAAAACATCGTGTCCGCCGTCTGCCGGACACCCCTGACCGAATTGCGCGTGGTATTGGGGCAGGAGTCTTCGCAGCCTTTACCCCGTTCTATGGGCTGCATTTTCTGGTCGCAGCCATTGGTGCGCGTCTGATCAAGGGAAATATCCTGGCGGCGCTCAGCGGTACGTTTTTTGGAAATCCACTGACTTATGTGCCAATCGGTGTCATCTGCCTTCAAACCGGGCATTTTCTTTTGGGCACCAAATACGAAGAGGGTGACACGCAGGGGCTGATGGGGAAGTTCGCCGATGCCATCGGTGACCTAAAGAACAACTTTCTGGCCTTGTTCACCGACCGCGTGGCAGACTGGCGTGGGCTGGACCAGTTCTACGATGACGTCTTTTTCCCTTATATGATTGGCGGCATCATTCCCGGCATTGTGGCCGGTGTGATCTGCTATTATCTGAGCCTGCCACTTATCCTCACCTATCAACAACGCCGCCGCGCCAGGATCAAAGCGAAGTTCGAGGAAATCAAACGTTTGGCTGAAAAATCGACTGCCGTTCCGGAGGCAAAGCCACTAGGCTCCGCCGCGAAACTGAAAAAGGAATCGAGAGATGTCTGAGAACGATCTGCGTCTGGGTGTGAACATCGATCACGTCGCCACCGTGCGCAATGCACGGGGCGGGGCCTATCCCGATCCGCTGCGCGCCGCCAAACTGGCGGAAGAGGCAGGCGCCGACGGCATCACCGCCCACCTGCGCGAAGACCGTCGCCATATCTCGGACGCTGATATCGACGGGTTGATGGAGGTTCTGTCGGTGCCATTGAACTTTGAAATGGCCGCGACAGACGAGATGCAGAAAATTGCTCTGCGCCACAAACCCCATGCGGTTTGCATTGTCCCCGAAAAGCGCGAGGAGCGCACCACAGAAGGCGGGTTGGAAGTTGCGCGCGAGGAAAACAAACTGGCCCATTTCATCGCGCCGCTGCGCGATGTCGGCTGCCGCGTGTCGATCTTCATTGCTGCCGATCAACGCCAGATCGAGGCTGCACATCGCATTGGTGCAGAGGTGATCGAGCTGCACACAGGCGCTTATTGCGATGCACATGCCGAAGGCCGTAAGGAAGACGCCGCCCGCGAGCTTGAGGCGCTGCGCCAAATGTCCACCTTTGCCCATTCTCTGGGGCTCGAGGTTCATGCGGGGCACGGATTGACCTATGACAGCGTACAACCGATTGCCGCCTTCCCCGAAGTGAAGGAGCTGAATATCGGTCACTTCCTGATTGGTGAATCGATCTTTCTGGGACTCACCCCCGCCATTCAGGAAATGCGCCGCCTGATGGACGAGGCCCGCTCGTGATCACGCCCGGCTTTGTGGCCATCTGGCTGGCCTGGCTGATGGCCGGCGGCTCTCCGGGGCCTGCCACGATGGGTATTGCCGGAACTGCGATGAACGAAGGCCGCCGCGCCGGTCTCGTCTTTGCGCTGGGCATCTGTGCCGGATCTGCCGCTTGGGGCATAGCCGCTGCGCTGGGTTTGTCGGCGATCATGCTGGCCAATGTCTGGGTGTTCGAAGTGATCCGGTACGTCGGTGTCGCCTATCTTGGCTGGCTGGCCTTCAAGGCCCTGCGCCGCGCGATGAACTCGGATGAGGTCGCCTTGGGCAAACCTGTCACCGGTTCGCTTCCGACGATCTTTGCCAAGGGTGCTGCGATCCACCTGACCAATCCCAAAGCGATCCTCAGCTGGGGCTCGATCTATGCCATTGTCGCGCCCAATGATGCCAGCCTGTCGATGCTGCTGGGTTATTTCGCCATGCTTTACGCCGGATCGTTGCTGATTTTCATCGGCTACGCGTTTCTGTTTTCTTCCGTGCGTATGGTCCGCACCTACCGCCGCGCCCGGCGCTGGTTCGATTTCGCCTTTGCCGGGTTCTTTGGTGTCGCGAGCTACAAGATCCTGACGGTACGGTTGTCATGATCCTCGGCATCGGCACAGACCTTGCAAATATCGACCGCATTCAAGGCACGCTTGATCGCTTTGGTGATCGCTTCCGCAATCGTGTCTTCACTGAAACCGAACAACGCAAAGCCGAGCGCCGCCATGATACGGCTGGCACCTACGCCAAACGTTGGGCGGCGAAAGAGGCGTGTTCCAAGGCGCTCGGCACCGGCCTGCGCATGGGCATTTCGTGGAAAGACATGGCGGTCTCCAATCTACGCACTGGCCAGCCTGTCATGCACGTCACCGGCTGGGCCGCCGAACGCCTTAAGGAAATGACCCCTGACGGGCACGAGGCGATCATCCACGTCACCCTGACCGATGATCACCCCTGGGCACAGGCCTTTGTGGTGATCGAGGCGCGTCCGCTTCAAGAAGCGCCCGCGCAGCCTTGACTTGCCCCCACCTGACCCGCATGTAGCACCCCAACCACGCATAGACTGGAGAGAGCAGTATGGCCGAGGAAGCCAAAACCGGAAGCGGCATCTGGGAGACGATCAAAACCATCGTCTATGCTCTGTTGATTGCGGGCGTATTCCGCACCCTCTTCTTTCAGCCGTTCTGGATCCCCTCGGGCTCAATGAAGGAAACGCTGCTGATCGGTGATTTCCTCTTCGTCAACAAGATGACCTATGGCTATTCCTACGCGTCCTGTCCGAGCCTGATCATCCCAAGCGTTGGACTGAACGTGGATGCCGAGGATATCTGCGGATGGATGCAGGGTGACGGTGACAGCCGCATCTGGGGTGGCGAGCCCGAGCGCGGCGATGTCATCGTTTTCCGTCATCCGGTCACAGGTCGCGACTATATCAAGCGCCTGATTGGTTTGCCGGGTGATCGTATCCAGATCCGCGAAGGTCAGATCATCCTGAACGATGTTCCGGTTCCTCAGCAGCCTGATGGCGTATTCACTGAAGTTGCCGAGCCGCAAGGCCCGCAACGCCTGCGCCCTCGCTGCGAAAACGGACCTGTTGGTATTGGCGGTGCATGCGAAAAATCGCGCCTGATTGAAACTTTGCCCAACGGCGTCTCGTATGACGTGCTGAATATCGGGAACCAGGGATCGGACAACACCGGCATCTACAACGTGCCCGAAGGCCACTACTTCTTTATGGGTGACAACCGCGACAACTCTGCCGACAGCCGCCTTCCCCAATCTGCGGGTGGCGTAGGCTACGTGCCTTACGAAAACCTGATCGGCCGGGCTGATCGCATCATGTTCTCATCTGCTGGCCGGTCGATGCTGTTCTTCTGGACCTGGCGCGGTGACCGGTTCTTCAAGGCGGTCAATTGAAGCTTTCAGCTGAAATAAAGGCGTTCCAGCAGCGTTTGGGGTATGAGTTCGCCAATCCTGAATTGCTGGTACGTGCGCTGACACATGGCTCGGTCTCGTCGTCCACAAGGCCCGACAATCAACGGCTTGAATTTCTGGGCGACCGCGTGCTGGGCCTTGTCATGGCCACGGCTCTGCTTGAGGCCGACAAGACGGCATCCGAAGGCCAATTGGCCCCCCGATTCAACGCACTGGTCCGGAAAGAGGCTTGCGCCGATGTGGCCCGCCAGATCGATCTGGGCGGGGTGCTGAAGCTGGGCCGGTCCGAGATGTTATCTGGTGGCCGCCGCAAACAAGCCCTGTTGGGCGACGCAATGGAAGCCGTGATTGCCGCAATTTACCGCGACGCAGGGTTCGAGGCAGCGCGCGATGTCATTCTGGCCCTTTGGGGCGACCGCATTCACACGGTGGAAGCTGACGCGCGCGACGCCAAAACGTCGTTGCAGGAATGGGCGCAGGCCCGAGGTCAAAAACCGCCCTCATATGTCGAGATCAAGCGTAGCGGCCCTGACCACGCCCCGATCTTCACCATCGCCGCCCGTCTTCAGGACGGCACTGAGGCACTGGCCACAGCGGGTTCCAAAAGGCAAGCCGAACAGGCAGCGGCTAAGGCTTTGCTGTCCTCCCTGCCGCAGTGATCTGCTGCACCTGACCAGATCCACTTCATCTGGCCAAAAATATCTCGGGGGTGAGCCCGGATAGAATCCGGGCGAGGGGGCTGGCCCCCTTTCTTTCGGACTGGCAACACTTACCCTGTCTTTAAGCGACCCGAATGAACCCGGCCAGCCCGGTTTTCTGGTGTTCGATCACATGACA
Source organism: Ruegeria sp. CF8 (assembly GCF_056537285.1). Taxonomy (NCBI): domain Bacteria; kingdom Pseudomonadati; phylum Pseudomonadota; class Alphaproteobacteria; order Rhodobacterales; family Roseobacteraceae; genus Ruegeria; species Ruegeria sp. CF8. The sequence continues at coordinate 109,039 of NZ_JBQFRG010000012.1, forward strand.
ATGAAACGCCCAGTCACCGGGATTGTCCGCAACCAGCGCGATGTCGATGATCTCATCCTTCAGTAAAAGCATTGTATCGGTCATCAATGGCGGCAGCTGACGGAGGTTCGATTTCAGCGGCAAAAAAGCCAACCCGTGCAGGTGGATCGGATGCAGGTTGGGCGATTCATTGCGCAGTCGCAGGACATAACTCTTGCCCTGCTTCAGCACGGCCAACGGTCCGGTGCCCTGCGCTGCATCCCCGGGCCACGGTGTGCGGTTGATAGACCAAAAGCTATAACCCAGCGACCCGCAGAACCCGTCGTTTGGGGCACCTCCTTCGGGCGTCCAGCCGAACACGAACTCGTGCAGTTCTGCCTGATCCAGATTGGGTCGTTGTACGGGGTTGACTCGCAAAGGATGTAGCTCTTTCAAGCTGCGGTCTTCTGATTGCCCTGTTGCCCGCAAGCGTGCCATGGCTCGGTGCTTCTGCCCGGGAAACTTCGCCATCAAATCTGCGGATTGACCTTCCCTATCTGGCATCCGGACCGCAAAATCCACCCGCTGTCCCGGACCTAACCAAAGGGGCGCGTCCGCGGTCGGTAAAGCCAGGTCAACCTCAACCGGATGCCCGTCCCAGGCGATGATCCGGGCCTCGGCACCTTCAAAATGTAGTTTGTAGATCCGGGTCGTGTCGGTGTTGACCACACGCAGCCGCACAAGACTGCCCGCCGCATGATCATACAAAGCTTCTGTCAGCCAATTTGCAGTCTGAACATTGCCAAACGTTCCTGCGCGCGCCGCGCCGCGCGCGGTGTAAGCGGGCAGAAACGCGTCGTCTTCATCCAGCCGGAAATCGCGCAGATTGATCACTTGCTCACTGTCAAAGCCGGGGTTTTCGGGCTCGGCAATCACCATGACACCGGTCAGGCCGTGGGCTATCTGATCCATCGTCATGCAATGAGGGTGATACCAGTACGTCCCGGCATCCGGTGGCGTGAATTCATAGGCAAAGCTCTCACCCTCGCCGATGGGCTTTTGGGTCAGGTAGGGCACGCCGTCCATTTCGTTGGTGATGCGCAGCCCATGCCAGTGCATCGCGGTATAGTCGGGCAAAGTATTGCGTACCGTCAGTCGCATCCTCTGACCCTGCTTTCCATAAAGAACCTGTGGCGGTGCGTCCGGCGACAGGCTGACCATCCCCGTGGTCAGTTGATCGCGCAACCTGTAGCTGGCAGGCTGCAGCACCAGTTCTTGCGTGGAACCAGTGGCTGCCACGGACAAACCGCCTAAACCGGCCACGCCAGCGGCAGCACCGCTTCCAAGAAGAAACTCGCGACGTTTCATGAGGACCTCACTGAACGGATGTGTCACCGGGCTGGGACCGGCTGGGTGTCTGTGCACGTCCTGCCACTGCTGATGCATGGCTGCAATGCGACAAATCCCTCTGGCCCACAGACCCTTTCTGCTATAGCAGAGCGCAATTGCACACAGGAACGCCAGATATATGACCACACGCGCCGGATTTATCGCCCTGATCGGAGAGCCCAACGCGGGCAAATCCACCCTTTTAAACCGCATGGTTGGGGCCAAGGTCTCGATCGTGACGCATAAGGTGCAAACCACGCGCGCGCGCATTCGCGGCGTGGCGATGGAGGGTGACGCGCAGTTGGTGTTTGTCGACACGCCGGGCCTGTTCAAACCCCGCCGCCGCTTGGACCGCGCCATGGTCGCCGCTGCTTGGGGTGGGGCCGCGGATGCAGATGTTGTTGTCCTGATGGTCGAGGCACATCGCGGTATCACCGAAGGGGTTGAACGCATTCTTGAAGGTCTGGAAGAGATCGGGCAAGGCCGGACCATCGCGCTGGCGATCAACAAAATCGACAAGGTGCCGTCTGAAAAACTGTTGGCGCTGACCAGCGACCTGAACGCCCGCTATCCGTTTGCCGAGACCTTCATGATCTCGGCTGAAAAGGGCCATGGTGTAGATGATTTGCGCAAGTGGCTGGCGTCGGAACTGCCCGAAGGACCGTGGCTCTATCCCGAAGATCAGATCGCCGATCTGCCTTTGCGCATGATCGCTGCTGAAATGACGCGCGAAAAACTGACTCTGCGCCTGCATCAGGAACTGCCGTACCAGCTGACTGTCGAGACTGAAAACTGGGAAGAGCGTAAAGACGGTTCCGCAAAGATCGATCAGGTCATTTACGTCATGCGCGACGGCCACAAGGGCATCGTTCTTGGCAAGCGCGGCGAGACAATCAAAGCGGTCAGTCAAGCGGCGCGGGCCGAGTTGGAAGAATTCCTGGACCGTAAGATCCATCTGTTCCTACAGGTCAAAGTCCGGCCGAACTGGCTGGAAGAATCCGAGCGGTATTCAGAGATGGGTCTGGACTTCAAAGACGGCAACGCATGACCCGGCTAACTGCTGAATTCTGGGTCCATGCCTATCTGGCGCGGCTTCGGTTTCAGGAAATCCCGGCGTTTGTTGTGGCCCATGGTGACGACACCGCTGGGGCCGTTCTGGTCAAGCTCAACACGCTGGACGGGCAGGCAATCGCATTCCAACGCAGCTTTGACCTGATGTCTGGCGCGCGCAAATGGGTCGAACTGTCCAGCGGGGATGAAACGGATGTGGATGCCGCCATCACCAAACAACGCAGCTTTGATCCTGATCTCTGGGTGATCGAGGTCGAGGACCGGCAAGGACGGCATTTACTGGATGAAGAGGGGTTGGAGTAAACTCTCTTTCAGACTGTGAAGCCGATGCAAAGCTTGGTTTCAGCAGTCAGCCATCTTCACCCAGGTAAACAAAACTCATCTTGTTTCCGTCCGGGTCGCGCGCATAGGCACCAAAGAAATTGGGACCATATCGCGGGCGATCGCCCGGATCACCTTCGTTTGTCCCGCCATTGGCCAAAGCGGCTGCATGTGCTTCTTTCACTTCTTCTTTGCTTTGGCACGCAAGGCCAACCATATTGCCATTTCCAACAGTGGCGGCTTCTTGGTTGAACGGCGTCGCTACCCACATGCACCCACCGCCTCGCAGCTCGTAACAGACGGCATGAGGCATATATTCGGCGACGACTTTGCCGCCTATACTGGACACAACCGCGTCATAATACGTGCGTGCGTTAACAACGTCGTTTGAACCGATCATGACATAGTTAAGTGACATTGTTGGAATCCTCTAATGGAACATATAGAGAACATTAATGCCCGAGTTACGCCGGTGCAACGTGTTTCTTGAAATGCCACAGGTGCAGTACGACCTTGGGTATTTGCCTTTCAGTTTATGTGCAGTCACTGACTGAGCTATTTTTCCCGGCTCCATTCATCTTCGTATTCACCCAACACTCTGGACAGATGCAGCAGAGACGCAAAAAAGCGTGCGTAGACATCCCTCGACAACATGGGTTTGTTGTCATCCAACAGCTGCAATAAATCCACAACAGCCGAGGCAAAGGTGTCATAGACCTGCATGTCGGCAGCCGTTGGATCAGGAGTCCAGATTTTATGTTCGTCGTAAAAGGCGACGGGTTGCGGTTCGTCATCAGTCATAGCGCGGCCCCTTCTGTTTGAACTGCAAGTGGGGGATGGGCGATCAAGCGCAAGCCGTCTGGCGCGAAGTCACAAAACTATGGCGGTTGCGGAAAAAGAACCTCTTTCTGAAGAGAGTTAGAAGAGTTTCAACTCTTGCGTGGCTGTCCCGCTTGGGATTTTCTGCGGTCCAACTTAACCAGAGGTAAGGTCGAAATTTTGGACTGGCGCGATCACGGCATACTCCTGACTTCTCGACGCCATGGTGAAACCGCGGCGATAATCGAGGTCTTCACCGAGGCGCACGGGCGTCACGCCGGTGTGGTGCGCGGCGGAACCAGTCGCAAGATCGCGCCCATCCTGCAACCTGGCGCGCAACTGGACGTGTTATGGCGAGCTCGTTTGGAAGAACATATCGGCACCTTTCAGGTCGAACCTCTGCGGTCCCGTGCGGCGGCGGCGTTTTCAGGACGGCTGGCCTTGTCCGGGCTCAATACGGTTGTTGCGCTATTGTCGTTTTGTCTGCCTGAACGGGAACCACATCCGGCGCTTTACGCGAGGACGGAACAGTTGATGGACCTGCTGGGTCAGGATGAGATCTGGCCATTGGCATATCTGCGATGGGAATTGGCGTTGCTGGACGAACTGGGTTTTGGCCTTGATCTGACGGTCTGCGCCGCGACCGGTTCAACCGAAGAGTTGGTTTACGTGTCACCCAAAACGGGCCGCGCTGTGAGCGCAAATGGAGCCGGGAAGTGGGCAGACAAGCTTTTGCCGCTGCCTCCCTGCCTAAGGGGCGAGGGCACGGCACCGGATCTTGAGGTCGCAGAAGCCCTGCGCACAACCGGCTATTTCCTGGAAAACCGTGTTGCACCGTCGCTTGGGCACAATCCTCTGCCCGAAGCAAGGGCGCGGTTTGTGGATCAGGTCACTCGACGGCTGTGAAAACCATCTCGTGCCCCGCCTCATTGCGTAGGATCAGCACGTTGCCCGATACTTCGGACTGGGTCATGGCCATCAGGGCGGCAAAATAGATACCTTCGGCTTCAAGCCCGGAACAAGCGGCCCGCGTTGCCCTCAGGTCTTGGATCTCAAACCACGGGTAGGGCGCATTCAGCGTGCCGTTGTAACTGTTGCAGGGGGCGTTTCCGTCGATTTTCCCTTCCTCGGGAAACCGGAGCAACGCGCTGGCTTCATAAGGCTGCCCATCGATTTCTTGCAGGATCCATGTTTGATCCGCCGCGCCATAGGCAGCGACGGTTTCATCCTTTTCGCATTGGAACAAGGCGAGCAGGGGCAACGTAAAGATCAGGCGGGTCATCATAGGGTCTTAACCAATTAAGTGTAATTGGCAAACCTCAATAGGGGATAGCGCCGCTCAGCAATTCCTCCCGCACCTCAAGGCGGGGCCTCCAGTTGTACTTTGTGTCTTCACGCACCTGTGCCCAATACAATGCACCGCTGTTGCGCCACGGGTCCAGGATGATGCCTTTATCCATCGAATCCCCTTTGGCGCTGATCGACGCCGAATGATGGATGATCCGAAACTGCGTAGGCGGAGACGTGATCCAATGTAAATCAAGCGTGTTGAAGTTTTCCTGCCGCAGACGCGTGGTCATGGCCTGCGCCCAGTCATTGCAAAGGCCAAACTCACGAAAGCCGTTGGCGATCTTGGCGTTGTGGATGATGGCTGGATCCGTGATGTTCCATTCCCGCGCCAACTGCAGAGAATAGGTGTAGGAGATTGTGGCAGCCTGTTTCGCTTCGACGGGATCGACCTGTGGCCCGAGCGACTGGATGGCTTGTGTCAACGCGTCGATGTCGCTTTGGGTGGCGGTCGGCTGACTGACTGTGCAACCACCCAATACAAGTGCTGCAAGGGTCGACAAAAGCGCAAAGAATCGTCGAGTCATTTTATGCTCACCCTCACTCGGACGGGATTGGTTTCGCTCGGTGCTCTATCGGGGATCAAAGCGGATGCAAAGGGGAAGTTTGCCTAGTTAAGGACCTATGCGCGGGGGTGTGCCGGATGCATTTCTTTTTCCTCACAGAAGAATTGTGGACAGTGGCGCCTGCAAAGCCGCCCAACTAAAGAAAAAGACCCGGCACAGTGGCCGGGTCAGTTGGGGAAACGGGGTGCTGTAAACCGTTAGCCAAGCAGCCGGCGTGCGATGACCTGCGCTTGAATTTCAGCAGCCCCTTCGAAAATATTCAGAATGCGCGCGTCACACAGAACGCGACTGATCTTGTATTCCAGTGCAAAACCGTTGCCGCCATGAATCTGCAGCCCGTTGTCGGCTGCGGCCCAGGCCACACGGGCGCCCAGCAGCTTGGCCATTCCGGCTTCAAGGTCACAGCGCTGACCGTGGTCTTTCTCCCATGCGCTGAAATAGGTCAGCTGACGTGCAATCATGATTTCGACCGCCATCATCGCCAGCTTGCCAGACACACGAGGGAAGTTGATCAAAGACTTGCCGAATTGTTTGCGATCGATCGCGTATTGCATCGCGATGTCCAAGGCGCTTTGCGCCACACCGATCGCACGAGCCGCGGTTTGGATGCGGGCAGATTCGAAGGTTTCCATCAACTGCTTGAAACCTTTGCCTTCTTCGCCACCCAGCAGGTTCTCACCTTTGACGTGGAAGCCATCAAAGCCCAGCTCGTATTCTTTCATTCCGCGATAACCCAGAACTTCGATCTCGCCACCAGTCATACCGGGGGTGGGGAATGGGTTCTCGTCGGTGCCCGGGGTCTTTTCGGCCAGGAACATCGACAGGCCGCGGTGGTCGGTGCTGTCGGGGTTTGTTCGCGCCAGCAGAGTCATCACATGAGTGCGTGCCGCGTGTGTGATCCAGGTTTTATTGCCGGTGATCTGATAATCGCCGTTTTCATCCTTCACAGCGCGCGTGCGCAGGCTACCAAGGTCCGAGCCGGTGTTGGGCTCGGTAAACACGGCGGTGGGCAGGATCTCGGCGCTGGCCAGTTTTGGCAACCAGTTTGCCTTTTGCTCTTCCGTACCGCCCGCAATGATCAGCTCGGCCGCAATTTCGGATCGTGTACCCAACGAACCGACACCGATATAGCCACGCGACAGTTCTTCGGACACCACGCACATCGAGGCTTTGGATAGGCCGAACCCGCCGAATTCCTCGGGGATGGTCAGGCCAAAAACGCCCATTTCCGCCAGTTCTTCGATGACCTCCAACGGGATCAATTCATCCTTGAGGTGCCATTCATGGGCATGCGGTTCGACCTTTTCCTGCGCATAGCGGCGGAATTGGTCGCGGATCATCTCAAGTTCTTCGTCCAGACCAGAGGCACCGAACATGGTGGCGCCAGCCTGGTCTTGCATCAATTCTACCAGACGGCTGCGTGCAGCCTGAGAATTGGCCTGCGCCATCAGGGTCTGAACTTCGGTCGATTGAAAGCCCGACAGCGCGTCCCAGCCCAGCCCCATATCCTGAAGGCGTACGACTTCGCCCTGGTTCATTGGAATGCCACCGGCGACTTGATGCAGATATTCGCCAAACGCGATCTGGTGCAGCAGTTGTTCAACCTCGCCAAATTTTCCTTCGGCTTGCAGGGCCTCGGCCCAGCGTTGCATTTGCTGCAGCGACTGCGTGTAGGTAGCCAGCCAGGCCAGACCGTGCGCCGCTGTCTGGTTCGCCTCGATCAGAGCACCAGAGACGCGACCATCTGAAGTGACCATAGAGCGCACGGACTCGCGGGCCTTTTCAACGACAGCTTCTACCGCGGGCACGGCGGTCCGGGTCAAATCCAGAAGATCGGGCAAAACTGCAGCGGTTGTCATTTCGGTCATATCCTGTCCGTCGTGGGCCATGAATCGCGTCCTTTCCTCGGTCGTCTGGTCATATCATGCTGCACGTGCAGCGCAACAAAAATACTTATTACGCTACGAAAAAGTTCAAAAATTACCGGATTATTTTTGCAATGCAGAAGAATTCCCAGATGGTATCTAGGGGGCATGACCCTGTTTTCCATTCTTTCTCCGCAAGAACTGATACTTGCCATGGCAGTAGCTTTTGCTGCCGGATGGATTAAGGGCATTGTTGGTTTCGCCATGCCCATGGTCATGGTGTCAGGGCTGAATTCGTTCCTGACCCCCGAGTTGACCCTGGCCGGGCTTATCCTGCCGACTCTTGTGACAAACGGGCTTCAAGCTTTGCGCGGAGGCGCAGCGGCCGCTTATTCTTCGATCCTGCACTTTCGGGTATTTCTGATCGTCGGGGGCCTGATGTTGGTTCTCAGCGCGCAGCTTGTCACCATGGTCCCCAGTTCGGTTTCGTTGCTTTTGATCGGTGGTCTGGTTTCGGTTTTTTGTTTGTTTCAGGTTTTGGGGGTTCAGCTGGTATTGAACCAGCCATCCGCCCGCATAGAGGCTGCTGTGGGCGGTGTGGCGGGTTTTGCTGGCGGAATGTCCGGTGTTTGGGGGCCGCCAACTGTTGCTTATCTGATGGCTTTGAACACGCCAAAAAAGGAACAGATCCGCATTCAGGGCGTAATTTATGGGCTTGGCGCGGTACTTCTGTTGGCCGCACATTTGGGGTCAGGCATCTTGCGGGCAGAAACGCTTCCGTTTTCCGCTATCCTGATCCTTCCTGCCTTGGTGGGGATGTGGGTTGGCACCAGGCTGCAGGACCGAATCGATCAGGCCAGCTTTCGCAAGGCGACCCTGTTTGTGTTGTTGGTGGCTGGATTAAACCTGCTGCGGCGCGGATTGATGGGGTGATGTCTCAGCCACGTCGTTTGTCGGCAAAACGGAACGCGAAATAAAGTCCCAGCATCAGGAAGAACAAGCCCGAGATATCCCCGATCAAAAAGGCAATATATTCGACGGTTGCACTGCCGAAAGCCAGATTGGTCAGGCCCGAGACTAGGAAAGACGTGATGATGCCCACACCCATGACGCAGGCCCAGCAGGGTTTGCGGTCGGGCCGCGGGAACAGGTCCCATCCGATGGTTTTTAACAGATAGAACACTGCAGGAACGGTTGTGACCGCTATGGCAATGGCCAATAGGCGGCTGGGCAGGAAAACGTCAGTTCCCCCCAAGTAAGCAAAGACGATGAATACGCCCGGCAACAAGGCAAAGATCGCCCGCCACCCTAATAGCCACGCAGAAAGGACCCGCACGCCATGAGGCAGAAACAGAAGGCTCGCCCGGCTTGGATATTCCGGGAAGTACATATTCTGAAGAGGCATCAGAAAGGCGAATGTCAGGAATGACGCCACCACATAGGCCGACGAGGCCGCGAACGTATCAATTGCCCAAGCGCGCACGGACATTATCGGGCCGTGCGTGTTGTACAGGCGTCATCTGGGTGCATTAACGATATACCGCCCCCGATTGGCGCTGCCGCTTTGCGAAAGGTATCCTTTTTGAACCAGCGACTTCAGTGCGCGGAAAAAGGTCGGGCGCGAAACGCTTTGAACCAAGGTATGCTCGATCAAACCGAATGTACGTACTTCTTTATCAGATTTTGACAGTTCTTCCGCTGCGTAATAGATGTCGCGCTCAACCGGAGATAGTTTTTCCAGACCAAGGGTCCGCTCCATGCTTTGCATCAATTTGCGAAGTTCGGTGAGTTTCGAGATTTCCGTCATGTTTTTCCTGCAATTTCCTGAGCCAACTGTCGTCTGTCTGCGACCATTTGAGCCACACTGGTCCTAAGAATACCCAGCGAGTCCCATGTTGACACTCATCCCCATTTAAATAGACTAGGTGCCTGATTAGGTTGCTCAATCCCGCGATGTGAGTGTACGCTTTTGAGCTGCCACAAAGTCCTTTCAGTCAATGCCCGGCGCTGATGTGCCGGGCTTTTTCGTCTCATTGAGACTAACAGGTAACCCAGATCGCAATTTGAAACAACGCACTTGTATGTGCTTTTTGTGACATACAACTAAGGGTAGATTGAACTCGTGTTTGCCTAAAACAAACAAGGGGCCCGCAGGCCCCTTGTTTCTTTATCCAGCACCTCGTTAGCCTATCGCAACGGCTTTGATGTCATCGTCGATGAATGGCAGGTATTGCTCGAAGTTTTCGGCAAACATTTGAACCAGTTTCTCGGCTTGTTTGTCGAACGCGGCCTGATCGTCCCAAGTGCGTCGTGGGTCCAATAGCACCTCGGCGACACCAGGTACGGAAACCGGTACGTCAAAGCCGAAATTGGCGTCTTTACGGAACTCAGCATCGCGCAGTGAACCGTCCAGAGCCGCCGTCAGCAACGCGCGGGTCGCCTTGATCGGCATCCGACTGCCTACGCCATAAGCGCCACCGGTCCAGCCGGTGTTCACCAACCAACAGGTCGCGCCATGCTGGGCGATCTTGTCCCGCAACAGATTACCGTATTCTTCCGGACGGCGCGGCATGAACGGTGCGCCAAAGCAGGTCGAGAACGTGGGTTGCGGCTCAGTCACGCCACGCTCGGTTCCCGCAACCTTCGAGGTGAAGCCCGAGAGGAAATGATACATCGCCTGTGCCGGGGTCAGCCGCGCGATCGGAGGCAGAACACCAAAGGCATCACAGGTCAGCATGATGATGTTCTTTGGGTGACCGCCCAAAGCGCTGCTGGATGCGTTCGAGATATACTCCAACGGATACGCGCAGCGCATGTTGGCAGTCAGTGAATCGTCGTCGAAATCCAGCTCTTTGGTCTCGGGGTCGAAAACCATGTTCTCGATGACGGTGCCGAATTTACTGGTGGTCGCGTAGATTTCCGGCTCGGCCTCGGCGTTGAGGTTGATTGTCTTGGCATAACAGCCGCCTTCGAAGTTGAAGGTGCCGCGATCCGACCAGCCGTGTTCGTCGTCTCCGATCAGAACGCGGGCCGGGTCAGCCGACAAAGTCGTTTTGCCGGTGCCTGACAGCCCGAAGAATACTGCGGTATCAACCGGGTTGCCAACGGCATGGTTGGCCGAGCAATGCATCGGCATCACACCTTTTTCCGGCAACATGTAGTTCAGCAGTGTAAAGACGGATTTCTTGTTCTCACCTGCGTATTCGGTGCCACCGATCAGAATCAGCTTACGATCAAAATTCAGCGCAATCACCGTTTCACTACGGCAGCCGTGCTTGGCAGGATCCGCTTGGAAGCTGGGGCAGTTGATAATGGTGAAGTCGGCTGTGAAGTCATCCAGATCCTCGCGATCCGGACGACGCAGCAAGTGGCGTATGAAAAGATTGTGCCAGGCCAGCTCGGTGACCATGCGCACTTTGATTGCGTATGCGGGGTCAGCACCGCCGACGAGATCCTGCACGAAGTAGTCGCGGCCTTTCATATGGGCCAGCATGTCTTCGTACAGCGCGTCAAAGCCTTCGGGGCTCATTTCGGCGTTGTTTTCCCACCAGATGGTGTCGGCGACACTGTCGGTTTTGACGACGTGCTTGTCCTTGGGCGAGCGACCGGTGAACTTGCCGGTGGTGACCAGAAACGCGCCACCGTTGCCAAGTGTGCCTTCGCCGCGCTTCAGTGCCTCTTCGATCAGCGCCGGTTCCATGAAGTTGTAATAGACATTGCCCAGACCCTCGATGCCCTGATTTTCGAGGCGGAATTGCGGGTTAACCCGTCCAGATGTCATGTGTGTCTTCTCCTGTGGCGGCGCGTGGGCTTTGACCGTTAGCGCCATTGGGGCAGTGAGCCGGGCAAACCGGCGGCTGGGCGCGTCTTATCACGGTCATTTGGGGCATGAACAGGCGGGTTGACGCAGTTAGCGCAACCAAGTCCGAGTTTAGCGCCACCACAAATTCAATGTTCGAAAAGAGGGCAGATTTTTGCGGGCATAAAGGCAAATATGCCGCAGACCTGCCGCAACAAAGGCACGATTCGAGGTTACGGATTGATTCGGCGTCTTAAAACCGCCAACAATGCCTTACAAATAAGCGAATTATTGCGCGAGTGAGCAGGAATAGGGGTGAGCCCGATGTCAAAGATTGCACTGGTGGATGACGATAGAAACATTCTGACGTCCGTATCCATGACCCTTGAAGCCGAAGGTTTCGAGGTTGAAACTTATAATGATGGCCAAGCCGCGTTGGATGCGTTCAACAAAAAGCTGCCGGATATGGCTGTGCTCGATATAAAAATGCCTCGGATGGATGGCATGGATCTGCTGCAGCGGTTGCGTCAGAAAACGCAGATGCCAGTGATCTTCCTGACCTCGAAAGATGACGAGATCGACGAGGTTCTTGGTCTGCGTATGGGCGCAGATGACTATGTAAAAAAGCCGTTCTCGCAGCGGTTGCTGGTGGAACGCATCCGTGCGTTGCTGCGCCGGCAAGAGGCAACAAGCGGCGATGCAGTGGCCGCCAACAGTAGTGACACCAAGGTTATGGAACGCGGTGACCTACGGATGGATCCTTTGCGCCATGCCGTAAGCTGGAAAGGGAATGACGTGTCCCTGACCGTGACAGAGTTCTTGTTGTTACAAGCGCTTGCCCAGCGACCGGGCTTTGTCAAAAGCCGTGATCAGCTGATGGATGTGGCTTACGATGATCAAGTTTATGTGGACGACAGGACAATCGACAGCCACATTAAACGCCTACGCAAGAAAATGCGCGCAGCCGACCCCGAGTTCTCGGCGATCGAAACCCTGTATGGTATCGGTTACCGGTACAACGAAGAATAGGCGCGACGCCTGTAAGAGGTAATGGGCTCTCGTGCGCGACACCGAAGAAGCCAGAGAACTGCGCGACGGTGACGTCGTTCTTGGGGATGACTGGGTCATCCCCCAGGATCCCGATTCTGCCGAGCTGAGGGAAAAACGTTCCCGGAGGAACCTGTTTTCTCTGCGCGGATCGCCTTTGGCTCGCAAAATCATCACGTTCAATCTGATCGCCTTGGTGATTCTGGTCACCGGCCTGCTGTATCTGGACGATTCGCGCAAAGAAAAGGTGCAGCAAACCGCGCGCAATCTGCTGGGCGACGCGCAGTTGGTCAGCAACGTTTTTGAAACTCAGTTGCGACAGGGCGCGCAGAGCACGGCGCAAAATGCTGGCAACTTGGACGTCAAGGATACGCTTTCAGGACTCACACTGCCCGAAGGCGGCGAAGTCTTTGTCTATGACGCAAGTGGCACTCTGATCGGTTGGACGCGTGGCGCGCCACAAATCTCTGACATGCCGGTGCTTCTTCGTTCGGAGTCCGAAGTGCAAACTGGCAGCACTGTCATCAGCGATACGCTGAATGCGGTGTGGATTGGCCTGTCCAACCTGTTCAACTGGTCGACCAAGACGGAATCTCCGACGCTGGCACAACGTGTTCAGGCGATTATTCCGCAAGCTCTGGAAGGTCAAGTGCAGGTCCAAGCGGTGCAAGACAGCGCGGGGGACACGGTGATCGTTGCGGCCGCACCAATCCTGTATGCGGATAACCCGGCCGGTGCGGTTGCCATCACCGGGCCGGCAGGGGAAATCGACGCGCTGGCCCGCCGCGAACAGGAACGCATTCTTCAGATGTTTGTGGTGGCCCTTCTGGTTTCCGTAGGTCTCAGCCTCGTGCTGGCCTCGACCATCGCCAACCCTTTGGCTGATCTGGCGGCGGCGGCTGAAATGGGCAAGGACCGCGGTACGGGGGTCAACCCCGGTCGTATCCGCATTCCGGATCTTAGCGCGCGCCCGGACGAAATTGGGCGGCTCAGCCGTGCGCTGCGGGGTATGGTGACTGCGCTCTACAATCGGATCGACGCGAATGAACAGTTCGCCGCTGACGTGGCCCATGAAATCAAAAACCCCTTGGCCAGCCTGCAATCTGCCGTTGGCACCCTGCGTATGGTCAAACGAGAAGATCAGCGCGACAAGTTGCTGGATGTGATTGAACATGACGTCCGGCGTCTGGACCGTCTGGTCAGCGATATCTCGAACGCCTCGCGTCTTGACGCGGAACTGGTCAAAGAAGAAGAGCAACCCTTTGACCTTCTCAAGCTGCTGGGCAATCTGGGCCAATACTTGGGTGAGGATGCACGCTCCAAAGGCATCGACTACATCACTGACCTTCCATCTGAACCGATTGTCATCAATGGGCTCGAAGCCCGACTGGCGCAGGTTTTCGTCAACCTCATCACCAACGCCATTTCCTTCTGCGAGGAAAGCGATGCCATCCGCGTCTGGGTTCGTCAGCGCGACAATCGCGTTTTGGTCGTTGTTGAGGATACAGGTCCCGGCATTCCCGAACAGGCGCTGACCAAAGTGTTCAAGCGCTTCTACTCGCAGCGCCCGGCCGAGCACTTCGGCAATAACTCGGGCCTTGGTCTTGCGATCTCAAAGCAGATTGTCGAGGCCCATGGGGGTGTGATCTGGGCCGAAAACATACGTCCGACCGAGGCCGACATCACCTCGGATCCTCTGGGGGCGCGTTTCGTGGTGGGGCTGCCCGTTTAACCGATGCAAACCAATTTGCTGTCAGACGCCAAAAACATGGACAAGGCGTGCGTTCACGCCTCTTGTGTTTCGGTTGAAGGGCGTGGCGTGTTGATCATAGGTGCATCTGGCACGGGTAAATCCGGGTTGGCCTTGCGGATGATGGCCTTTGGGGCAGACTTGGTTGCAGATGATCGCGTGATCCTTGAAATGGTCGAAGAGCGGGTCATTGCGTCCGCCGTTCCACACCTGCGCGGCTTGATCGAAGCACGCCACATCGGCCTTCTCAAAACCCAGACGGTCGAGTCAGCTCCGGTGAGTTATGTCGTGGATATGGCACAGAACGAGCCCGCACGGTTTCCCGAACAAATCACCGCTCAAGTCCTGAGGCAAACTGTTCCCTTGCTTCGAGGCGCTGGCGTCCCCAATTTGGCAGCAGCATTAATGCAGTTGCTTAAAAATGGGCGTGCAAACGCAGAATGGCCGAACACATGACTTCACAACGGCGGATCGTATTGGTCACAGGCCCATCAGGCGCAGGCCGGTCCACCGCGATCCACGTACTGGAAGATCTTGGCTTCGAGGCAATTGATAACCTGCCTATGGGGTTGTTGCTGCGCCTGCTCGATAGTGCCGATAGCGAGCGTCCGATGGCGCTGGGCGTTGATGCCCGCAATCGGGATTTTTCGACCATCGGGTTTATCGAGTTGGCCGAAAAACTGGGTCGCATGGCGCAAGTGGATCTGACGGTTCTGTATCTGGATTGCAGTGATGACGTTCTGCTGCGTCGGTTTTCGGAAACCCGTCGCCGCCACCCAGTCGCAAGAGATGCAAGCCCGGAAACTGGCATCCGGCGTGAAAAAGAACTTCTGGCCCCGATCCGCGAGATTGCCGATACGCTGATCGACACCAGCCTTTTGAACGTGCATCAGTTGCGTGAAGAGGTTGAAACCTGGTTTGCACCCAAGGGCGGGCGGCACCTTGCGGTTTCGATCGAATCCTTCTCGTATAAACGCGGGTTGCCGCGCGGTTTGGATATGGTGTTCGACTGCCGGTTCCTTGCCAATCCCTACTGGCGCCCTGAGCTGCGTGCAGCGGATGGTCGACACCCGGATGTCGCGCACTATGTGCAATCGGACACGACCTATTTGCCGTTTTTTGAACGTGTCATGGATCTGCTAGATCTTTTGTTGCCTGCATTTCGGGCCGAAGGTAAAGCGCACCTGTCTGTGGCCTTTGGGTGTACCGGGGGGCAACACCGCTCTGTTGCAATGGCCGAAGCCGTGGCAAAGGCCCTTGCCGAAGGTGGCCAGCAAGTGGCAATTAGGCATCGCGAAATGGAACGCCGGACGTTGAATGTGAGGTCGGATTGATCGGAATTGTGATCGTTGCGCATGGGGGGTTGGCTCAGGAATACCTGGCCGCCACACAGCATGTCGTTGGGCCGCAACCCGGTCTGGTGGCCATTGCAATCGAAGCTGAACACGACCGTGACGCCAAACAGGCTGAGATCTGTCAGGCTGCGGACAGTGTAGACATGGGCGATGGTGTTGTTGTTGTCACCGATCTGTTCGGCGGAAGTCCGTCGAATCTCAGCCTAAGGGCCTGTGCGCCTCAGGATCGACGCATTCTTTACGGCGCCAACCTTCCTATGCTGATAAAATTGGCCAAAAGCCGCCACCTGCCCATCGGCGACGCCGTGCGTCAGGCGATGGAGGCTGGACGGAAATACATAAATGCACAAAATGTGACATTGGAATAAGACCGGATTGACGACCATGACCAACCGAAGCTTTAAAATCATTAATGAAAAGGGCCTGCACGCCCGCGCCTCGGCTAAGCTGGTCGAGGTCGTGGAAGGGTTCGATGCCCATGCTGAAGTGTCTAAAGACGGACTTTCTGCCTCAGGTGACAGCATTATGGGTCTTTTGATGTTGGCAGCCTCGCGCGGAACAACTATTGACGTCGAGACGTCCGGGCCGGATGCTGAGGCATTGGCGGAAGCTCTGGAAGCGCTTGTGAATGACAAGTTCGGAGAGGGGTTCTAATCCGCCCCGCCGCGACATGAAAACGGGAAGACCAGGAATTGGCGGAAACGACGCACGAGACCAAGACAAGCCCGGTGGTGGATGGGACCGCAGATGAGGGCGAAATCTACGACCGTAGAACCCTGACCTATGCGAACTCGTTTGACGATGCCTGGACCTCGACCGCCATTCGGGCGATTGAGTGGTGCACAGGTAAGCTGACCATTTTGCGCATGGTCAACAAATTCGAAAAAAAGAACGAATACTACCGCGGCCAGCGGTTCTGGGGTGGTGCCCTCACAACTATGGGAATCGACCTGACCACACCACAGGAACAAATTGCCCGTATTCCCAAAACCGGCCCCGTCGTAGTTGTCGCCAACCATCCGCACGGTATGGTCGACGGCATGATTTTGGCTGAACTGATTGGACGGGTGCGCAGCGATTACCGCATTCTGACCCGTTCGGTTCTGACCGGGCTGGATGAGGCCGCGACGTCCTTCATGATCCCGGTGCCTTTCCCGCACGACCCCGAGGCGCAGGCCAAGATGCTGGAGATGCGCGGCAAGGCGATGGAGCACTTGAAGAATGGCGGTGTGGTGGCCTTGTTCCCTTCGGGCGTCGTCATGTCTTCGGATGACTGGTTTGGTCCCGCCATTGAGCGGGAGTGGAACGTGTTCACCGCCAAAATGATCCGTCGCTCGGGCGCGCAGGTGCTGCCGATTTTCTTCCCGGGTAGCAATTCGCGCTGGTACCAGATTGCCAATAAACTGTCGCCGATCCTGCGCCAGGGTTTGCTGCTGCATGAGATCGTGCGGTCCTGCAATAAACCGCAATCGCCGGTTATCGGCGAGGCGATCAGCGATGAAGACATGGAATTGCTCGAACGTGACCCGCGCGGCTTCATGGCTTGGCTAAGGGATCGCACAATGTCCTTGGGCCAATCTAACAAAGCCTGATCCGCTTCTTCATCTGGCTGAAAGCACCTCGGGGGTGAGCCCGGATGAAATTCGGGCGAGGGGGCTGGCCCCTTTATCGTGTCGGAACCGGAACCTCTCCGCGATAGTCGTAAAACCCACGCTCGGTCTTGCGACCCAGCCAGCCAGCCTCGACATATTTCGTCAACAGTGGGCAGGGGCGGTACTTGGTGTCTGCCAGACCGTCGTGCAAGACGTTCATGATCGCCAGGCAGGTGTCCAGCCCAATGAAGTCGGCCAGTTCCAGTGGTCCCATCGGATGATTCGCGCCCAGCTTCATCGACTGGTCGATGGATTGAACGCTGCCGACCCCTTCATACAGGGTATAAACAGCCTCGTTGATCATCGGCATCAAAATGCGGTTGACGATGAAGGCAGGGAAATCTTCGGCACTTGCAGCCGTTTTGCCGAGGCGGTCGACAACAGCCTTGCAAGCGCTGAATGTCTCTTCGTCTGTGGCGATGCCCCGGATCAGTTCGACCAGTTGCATGACCGGTACCGGGTTCATGAAATGAAACCCCATGAACCGCTCTGGCCGGTCAGTGCGGCTGGCCAGACGTGTGATCGAAATGGATGACGTGTTGGAGGTCAAAATCGTATGTGGCAGCAGATGCGGCTGCAGGTCCTCAAAGATTGCCTGCTTGATCGTTTCCCGCTCGGTCGCGGCTTCGATGACCAGATCGGTTTGGCCTAGACGCGGCAGTTCAAGCGTTGTCGTAATACGTTTCAATGCACCCTGCATATCCTGGTCGCTGATCTTACCGCGAGAGGCTTGGCGCGCCATGTTGCCTTCGATAACTGACACGGCGTTGTTGAGCGCGTCTTGACTGACATCATTCAGCAAGACTTCGTATTCTGCCAATGCCAGAACATGGGCAATCCCGTTGCCCATCTGACCCGCGCCAATCACTCCGATCGATTTTATTTCCATGCTCAGCTGCCTTTGCCCTGAAGGTTATCGCGACAGTATCGGCAGAGCGGGGCAGGCGGCAAGGGGATCGAACCTGTCAATTTTGCTTCAAATGCGCGCATTAGGGTTTTCTCAACACTTGAGGCCGCAAGATGGCAACTGGGTGAGAAAATGGGGGGCTTGATATGAGCTTTCATGAAACAAACAGAAGCGGGGACTCCGTTTGCCAGTACAAGGGTTCAAAACTTTGGTTCCGCGGTCCGGCCGGTGATCTGAACACCCCTTTTGTGGCGTGCCTGGGTGGAGAAGAGACCTTTGGTCGTTTTGTGGATCAACCGTTTCCAGCTGCGCTTGCCGAACAATTGGGGCAGTCCTGCATCAATTTCGGCAGCCTCTTTTGCAGTGCCGAAGCCTTCCTGGGTGATCGGGCGTTGTTGAACCTAATAAATGAGGCAGAAGTATGCGTTTTTCAAACACCCGATTTGGCATACCAGTCGAACCGCTTCTACCGGGTTCATCCGCGCCGGAATGATCGGTTTTTGGAACCTTCTCGGGACCTGCTACAGCTTTATCCCGAAGTTGATTTCACCGAGATTCATTTTGTGAGGCATTTGTTAAACAGGCTCCGCGCAGCACAAGACGAACGCTTCACCGCAATTGAACAAGAGCTGCGAGATGCTTGGGTGCGCACGACGTCCCATTTGTTACGTCAGATTGAACCGCAAGTCATCCTGCTTTGGCTGCATGTGCGCGGAGGGAAAGGGACACAAGGCGATTCTGTCTTGCCGGACGCTGCTTTGATCCAGCAGCTTCGACCCCTCTGTGCCAGCGTTGTCGAATGCTCGGTTTGCGTGACAGCGCAGTCAGGTGCATTGGAAGACGTGTTGTTTGGTACGCTGCAACAGCCGATGGCTGAGCATATGATTGGTCCTTCCGCGCACAGAGAAATTGCTGGTCACCTGCTTCCAGTATTGCGCGACCTGCAATAAAAAGACCCGCCATTGGGCGGGCCTTCAACTATCGTTTGTCAAAAACAGAGCTAATTGATTAGCCAAGTTTTTCGGTCAGTTCCGGCACTGCCTGGAACAGGTCGGCGACCAGGCCGAAGTCAGCGACCTGGAAGATCGGCGCTTCTTCGTCTTTGTTGATCGCAACGATGACCTTCGAGTCTTTCATACCAGCCAAGTGCTGGATTGCGCCCGAAATGCCGACAGCGACATACAGATCGGGGGCAACAACCTTACCGGTCTGACCCACCTGCCAGTCGTTCGGGGCATAGCCCGAGTCAACAGCGGCGCGCGACGCGCCAACAGCCGCGCCCAGCTTGTCGGCCAGAGTTTCGATCAGTTTGAAGTCCTCTTCCGAGCCGACGCCACGGCCGCCCGAGACAACAACGCCAGCCGAGGTCAGTTCAGGACGGTCGCTTTCGGCAACCTTGTCCTCGACCCACGACGACAGACCTTCAGAGGCCGGGACCGAGATAGTTTCGACCGGGGCCGAACCGCCTTCACCCGCCGCGTCGAAGGACGCGGTCCGCAGGGTGACAACCTTCTTGGCGTCGTTGGATTTCACGGTCTGAATCGCATTGCCCGCATAGATCGGACGCTCAAAAGTCGAGCCGTCAACTACACCGGACGCATCCGAGATTACCATGACGTCCAGCAGCGCGGCTACGCGCGGCATCACGTTCTTGGCGTCGGTGGTCGCAGGGGCCACGATGTGCTCGTAGCCATCGGCTAGCGACACGATCAGCGCCGCAGTCGATTCCGCCAGGCGGTGGCCCAGCGAGGCATCCTCGGCGACCAGAACCTTGGACACACCGTCGATCTTGGCGGCGGCCTCACCGGCAGCGGCGGCGGACCCACCTGCAGCCAGAACGGTCACATCGCCCAGAGCTTTCGCGGCGTTGACGGCCTTGGCGGTGGCGTCCATCGACAGCTCACCATTGTTGACTTCAGCCAGCAGAAGTACAGCCATTACACAGCCCCCGCTTCTTTGAGTTTCTCGACCAGCTCATCGACTGAGCCCACGACGATACCCGCAGCACGTGCCGGCGGCTCGTCAGTTTTGACAATCTCCAGACGCGGGGTGACGTCGACGCCGTAATCAGCGGCGGTTTTTTCATCCAGCGGCTTTTTCTTCGCCTTCATGATGTTCGGCAGCGACGCATAGCGCGGCTCGTTCAGGCGCAGGTCAACAGTGACGATGGTCGGCATCTTGACGCTGATGGTCTGCAGACCGCCATCCACCTCACGGGTGATCTTGGCGCTGTCGCCTTCGATGTCCAGCTCGGACGCGAAGGTGCCTTGCGACCAGCCCAGCAGAGCCGACAGCATCTGACCGGTGGCGTTCATGTCGTTGTCGATCGCCTGCTTGCCCGCCAGAACGATGCCCGGCTGCTCTTCCTCAACCACTTTGGCCAGGATCTTGGCAACAGCCAGCGGTTCGATGTCGGTGTGCACGTCATCAGCGGCCACAACCAGGATTGCGCGGTCTGCGCCCATCGCCAGCGCGGTGCGCAGTGTTTCCTGTGCTTGCTTGACGCCGATCGAAACGGCAACAACTTCGTCGGCTTTACCCGCTTCTTTCAGACGAATTGCTTCTTCAACCGCAATCTCGTCGAACGGGTTCATCGACATTTTCACATTGGCGAGATCAACACCGCTCCCATCCGCTTTCACGCGGACCTTAACGTTGTAGTCAATCACGCGCTTGACAGGCACCAGTACCTTCATTTTTGCGTATGCTCCTCAAAAAAACGGCAAGCCGCTGTGGCGACTCCACCAATGCTCTCGACGGACTAGATAGCGCCTGCGGCAGTGGCACAACAGAGCAAAATCGTCACGTCATGGCGTCGGGACGTCGCGTTTTGCGGTTTTTTTCGCAGAGGGGCGGGCGATGCCACCTGAATCCTCTGCAATTCGGGATCAGCGGTTCGCGCCAGGAACCCACAAAACGTCATCTTTGCCGTTGTTATTTGCGCAACGTGCGGCGACAAAGAACCAGTCGCTCAGGCGGTTGAGGTATTTGACCGCAACGTCGTTAACCGGCTCCATATTTGTCAATTCGACTGCCAGCCGTTCTGCGCGGCGCGACACTGTACGACAAACGTGCAAATGTGCAGCCAGACGCGATCCGCCCGGCAGGATGAAGCTGCGCAGCGGTTCGAGATGTTCGTTCATAGCATCGATTTCGGCCTCGAGCCGATCGATCTGAGACGGCACGATCCGCAGTGGCGGGTAGTCGGCCTCGGCGTCCTTGTCCATGTCCGGGCGGCAGAAATCTGCACCCAGGTCGAACAGGTCATTCTGAATGCGCGATAGTGCCGCGTCCGTTTCACCTTCGGCTTCGCTTCTGGCTACACCGACAAAGGCGTTCAATTCATCTACCGTGCCATACGCCGCAACACGGCCCGCGTATTTGGCCACGCGTTCACCATTGCCCAAGGCCGTTTTGCCGTCGTCGCCCGTGCGTGTGTAAATCTTGTTGAGAACGACCATTTATTGCACCCCTTGTCCGCGCAGATAGACGAATAGAACGATCAGCACCACGGCAATGAACTGAAAGAGGATACGCAGCCGCATCATCTTGTTGCTTTTCTTTGCGGCTTCCATGCCGCCTTTGCCGAAATTCGCAATGCCCAAGGTCAGCACAACGACAACCGCCGCCATAGCCAAAAGCAGTACGACCATCAAAAGGTCCATTTCAAGTCACCGTCCGGTTTTTTCGATTATGACCCATCTAGCGTTGACAGGTCAAAAAGCGAACGGGAAATTTCGCCTCAGATATCTGAGAGGATCCGGTCAGTGGCTTTTGTGGGTAAAATCCGCCGCAGCACGCCGGCCACATAGGTCGGTGTTGTCACATAATAACGCGGTTTGGGGCGTCGCGCTTCGACCGCGTGGGCCAGTTTGTTTGTCACCGCAGAGGCCGGTAACTCGAATTTGTCCGGCCCGCTGCTTTCATACAGACGTTTCAGCAAAGAAGCTTCGTATTTTGACCGAAGGGCCGAGTTTTCCCAGTCGATGTACTTTTCGAACATCGGAATCGCCTTTTCCCGTAGCTTCGACGTGATGGGTCCGGGTTCAATCAGAACCACATGGATGCCGGTGTCGCGCAATTCCAACCGCATCGTATCGGTCAGGCCCTCAATGGCATATTTGGTGGCAACATAAGCGCCTCTCCAGGGAAAGGCGACAAGGCCCAGAACCGAAGAACATTGAACAATTCGGCCGTGACCTTGTTCCCGCATAACGGGAATCACCTGGCGCGTCAGTTCGTGCCATCCGAAGACATTGGTTTCAAAGATATGGCGCAATCCGTCGGTCGGTACGTCTTCGACCGCTCCTGGCAAGCCGTGGGCGCCGTTGTTGAACAAAGCATCCAAAGTACCGCCCGTCGCTTCAAGTATGGATGACAATCCTGACGAAATGCTCTGGTGATCGGTATAGTCGATTCTTGGGCTGTCAAAACCTTGTGCGCGCAGTCGATCACAATCGCGCTGCTGGCGGCAAGATGCAAAGACGCGCCAGCCGCGTGCACGCATTCCGTGTGCCGCGTCCAGGCCGATGCCCGAAGAGCATCCCGTAATTAGAATCGATTTCTGCATAAGCCTTCCGCACATCTACCCCGCCAATAGCTATGGCGGTGTTTGCGGCAGGGCAATGACACTCTGGCGTCAGTTTGTTGTTTTCCGGACCAGTGATGCGGAAATCCACCCAACCTGTTGCCCCGGCAACACGCGCAGGCGCAGCCAGCCTGTGCCCGATTCGCTCAGCACTTCGACTTGTTGGCCAAGCCGGGCCTTGCCAATGATCGGGTAGATGGTTCCGGGGCCGTCTCGCATGTTGACACGGGTGCCCGAAATCTCGCGAATGTCCTTGGGTGTTTCAACGGTTGCCGAAAGGTCCACTGTTGGCAGTTCGGCATCTGTGGTGACTTGTTCAATCGAGGCGACGCCTTGTTCCAGCGATGCCAAGGTAAGAGTTACGTTCTCGTCGCTGAACAACGATGGGTTTGCCTTAAGACCGGCAGCAACCTGCGACAGCAGCGCTTTGGTTTCTTCTTCGCCCAGCTCGGCGACAGGTTCGGCAGTCACTTCCACCACTTCGGCAGTCATCGGCACCACAGGTTCAGATTTGATGGCCGCTTGTGTGACAAGGTTTTCAACTGGCGCAGGTTTAACCACCGGGACGGCAGGTTTTGGTGCAACAGCAACGCGTTCAGGTTTGGCTTCGCGCACTCCGCGCGGTTCAAAGTCGGGACCTCCGCTCATCACGTAAAAGGTCCAGCCGAGAGCGGCAAAAGTAACAAGTATCAGGCGCATAGTGGCCGTCCCCCAAGGTAATCGTAACAAAAATACAGGCAGCAATTATTCAATTGTTGGAATGGTAGCATAATAGTGGAGCTGAGTCGAAAGATGGGGGAAAACAATCAGCTGCCTCCCCCTGTTGCAAAAAGCGCGACTTGTCCCCAGCAAAATATCCGCTGCTTGCTTTACCAAGACGCGCTTGCGTCGTATCACATCATATATGAACGATACGATCGATGACCCCAACATGGAGGCCCCCGAAGGTGGGGGCGAGGTGGCCGAGCCGCTACGCCGCGCGATTGGTGAACGCTATCTGACCTATGCGCTCTCCACCATCATGCATCGCGCCTTGCCCGACGCGCGCGACGGGCTGAAGCCGGTTCACCGGCGAATCCTCTATGCGATGAGGGAACTGCGACTCAGTGCAACCGGAGGTTTTCGGAAGTCTGCCAAGATCTCGGGCGATGTGATGGGTAACTATCACCCCCACGGCGATGCCGCGATCTACGACGCGATGGCGAGATTGGCCCAGGACTTCAACGTCCGTTACCCGCTGGTCGACGGGCAGGGGAACTTCGGCAATATCGACGGCGATAACCCGGCGGCCTCGCGATACACCGAGGCGCGGATGACTATCGTTGCCGAAGCGCTGCTTGAGGGGTTGAACGAAGACGCCGTTGATTTCCGCGACAACTATGACGGCACCCTGACCGAACCGGTCGTGCTGCCCGCGCAATTCCCGAACCTGTTGGCCAATGGTGCCAGCGGTATCGCTGTGGGTATGGCGACGAACATTCCGCCGCACAACATTGCCGAACTTTGCGATGCCTGTCTGCATCTGATCAAGACACCGGATGCCCGCGACGATACGCTGCTGAACTACGTCCCCGGCCCGGACTTCCCGACCGGAGGCGTCATTGTCGAGCCGCCCGAGAACATCGCGCAGGCCTATCGCACCGGGCGCGGTTCGTTCCGGTTGCGTTGCAAATACGAGGTCGAAGATCTGGGGCGCGGCCAGTGGCAGATCATCGTCACCGAGATTCCGTATCAGGTTCAGAAATCCAAGCTGATCGAAAAGATCGCAGAGCTGATCCAGACCAAGAAAATCCCGATTCTCGCCGATGTGCGCGACGAATCCGCCGATGACATCCGGTTGATCCTTGAACCGCGCTCCAAGAACGTGGACCCCGAGGTGCTGATGGGCATGCTCTATCGCAACTCGGACCTTGAGGTGCGGTTCAGTCTGAACATGAACGTGCTGATCGACGGCGTCACGCCCAAGGTTTGCTCGATGAAGGAAGTGCTGCGCGCCTTCCTCGATCACAGACAAGAGGTGTTGATCCGCCGCTCGCGTCACCGCATGGCGAAGATCGACCATCGGTTGGAGGTGTTGGAGGGCTTTATCGTTGCTTTCCTGAATCTTGATCGTGTGATCGACATCATCCGCTATGACGACGACCCCAAAGCCGCGCTGATGCGCGAGGATTGGGGCATCGATCATGTCCGTGCCACCGACGAGTCTGATTACGTCACGCCCAAGCCGGGTGAGGGCGAACTGTCCGAGGTTCAGGTCGACGCCATCCTGAACATGCGCCTGCGCAGCTTGCGCCGTCTGGAAGAGATGGAACTTGTGCGTGAACGTGACGAGTTGATGCTGGAACGCGCCAACCTCGAAGACCTGCTGGCCGATCCCGCCCTGCAATGGGCCAAGATTGCCGAGCAGCTGAAAGAGACCAAGAAGACCTTCGGCAAAGACTACGAAGGCGGCGCACGTCGCACGCAGTTCGCCGAGGCCGGACAAGTCGAAGAAGTGCCGCTTGAGGCGATGATCGACAAGGAGCCGATCACAGTCGTCTGCTCTCAGATGGGCTGGATTCGCGCCATGACAGGCCATATCGACCTGAAGCGTGAATTGAAGTTCAAAGACGGCGATGGCCCGCGCTTCATCTTCCACGCGGAAACCACGGATCGCCTGCTGGTGTTTGCCTCGAATGGGCGATTCTACACGGTCAGCGCCGCTAACCTGCCCGGTGGACGGGGCATGGGCGAACCGCTGCGCCTGATGGTTGATCTGCCGAACGAGGCGCAGATCATCGATATCCTGATCCACAAGCCGGGGCGTAAGCTGCTGGTGGCCTCGGATGCAGGAAACGGGTTCATGGTGCCCGAGGATGACGTGCTGGCACAGACCCGCAACGGCAAACAGGTATTGAATGTAAAAGGCGACGAGACGGCGATGATCTGCAAGCCAGTCGCAGGAGATCACGTGGCGGTCGTGTCTCAGAACGGCAAATTCCTCGTGTTCCCAACAGAAGAACTGCCCGAGATGACCCGTGGCAAAGGTGTGCGCTTGCAGAAATACAACATGGCGCGCGGGCGGCAGGGTACGCTGGAGCTGGATGGCGGGTTGTCCGACATCACCACCTTCAACTGGGAAGAGGGCCTGAAATGGTCCATGGGCGGCGACAAAACCCGGCACGAGGCTGACATGTCCCAATGGCTGTCGAAACGCGCCAGCGTTGGGAAAAAGCCACCCTACGGTTTCCCGCGGGATTACAAGTTCTCGTGATCGCAAAAGTGGAAATCTGCCGATACGGGTTGGCACAAGCCGCATCGGTGCGCTAGATCAAAGAAAAACAGGCCTATCGAGACGAGACCATGTTGCGCATTCTGACCTTGATCACCGGATTGGCCCTGATGGGCGCTTGCACGCAGACGCAGTTGTACGAAGAGCCCGAGTCGTTGGGGGAATTCAAGCTGCGCGTCAACTACGCTTTCGCTGATAAGGCCGTTCAGGGACCGGTCAGCCGAGACGCCACCCCGGACGAATGGACCGCGGCGATTCAGAATGCGGTCGACATTCGGCTGGGACGCTATGAAGGGGCACAGGAATACGACATCGGCATCAGTCTGGAAGGCTATATGCTGGCCCCGCCCGGCATTCCCGTAATCTACAATCCCAAAAGCACCGCGATTGTGTTGGTCAATGTCTATGACGTTAAGAAAAAAGAGTTCCTGGCCAAAGGAAAGCAGTTTCAGGTGCTGGAAGACACAACGGGTGGAAGTGCTTTGAAAGGGTCAGGGCACGAGCGCACCAAGGAAGAACAAATGAGCGGTCTGGCCCTGAAAGTTGCGGACCGCGTCGAGGAATGGCTGGCCGAAGAACACCTTGAGAAAGGGTGGTTCGACAAGCGACCAGGCCTGATCCAGCCACTCGAGTCCGTTGAGGTCACGCAAAATCCGGCATGATTGGCGTATTTCGCTCAGGATGTGCTTGATTTTCCCCCCTGAACCAAATATCTCGCGCGCGCAGATGTAACCACGGGACCAAGGGTCCCCCAAAGCACAAAAGGGCGCCTGAGGAATGGCAAAGGAAAAGTTTGAGCGTACAAAACCGCACGTCAACATCGGCACGATTGGCCACGTTGACCATGGTAAAACGACGCTGACCGCAG
>NZ_JBQFRG010000013.1:0-127345 GCF_056537285.1 Ruegeria sp. CF8
AGCCCTTGAGCGGGTTGAAGCCGCCATTCATCAGCAGTTCCAGATCGCAGATCTGGCGCGGGCTCAGGTCATGGCTGGTCAGATCCGCCGCCTCAACCTTCAGTTTCGCAGCCGAGTCATACGACACATAAAGCTCGGGGATCGGGCCGTAGGGCATGACTTTTGCGGGGCGCGGAGCCGCTTCAGTTTTCACTTGCTTGTTCATTTTTCAAAGACTTTCAAACGGTTTCCGACACGCGGATGCGGTGCTTATAGAGGTGATCGTAGTGGGGCTTCATCCGACGATGGACGCGACGCACACGTTCCGGAGCATCAGCCACTTCGATATATTTACGTTTCTGCGGTGTCAGTCCGGTGGACTGAGCCAGATTGGCATGGAAAGAGCCGCCATCCCACCAACTGTGCTCGGACGGGTCGCCGCCCGCTTCCCAGGTCAGCGCCTCTTTGATGAAGGGAATGCCAACGGATTCACAGAACGCCTTGGTTACGTCATGGGGATTTTCCAGCAAGTCGTCACTGTCAACGACCGGAGGTGTCTTGCCACCGTTCAGCGCCGTCAGCAGGTCGAACAGCGCGCGCTGCTCGGGGAAACCGACCTCAAGCTCATCGAAGTCCGGCCATTTGTTGTACATGGATGAAATCGTCTTGGCCGGGTCGCGGATCAGGAACGCGTGGGTGAAATGCGATAGAAACTCAGGATCCCACATATGGTTGATATAATGGGGGAAATCCTTGATGAAGACCGGGCCTTTTTCGGCACGATCCTTGATATCCGCCCACACGCTTTCAAGAGTGAGGCCGGGGGTCGTGACCTCACCTTCTTTGTACCGCGGCCACATCGGGTCTTCACCCTGGTACCAGGCTTCGCCGAAAGGTTCATGCAGGCAATCCAGATCGCCACGCTGGCGCATCATCCATTCAAACGCGGTCGAGGTGGAGCGGGGAATCCCCCAAAGAGCTACAATCTTGTGCATTCGCTTCAGTCTTTCAGTGAGGAGAGCAGGCTGCCCTGCTGGGTTTCCGGGGCCAGGCCCAGGGTTTTGAAAATGCGCCAGTAGAGCGCGGTGTCATGACCGATGACCGGCTTGCCGAGACGTTCTTCCAGTTCGACTTCGTAGTGAACCGGACGTTGCGCAATTCCGTCCGAGGCGCGACGGAAGTTGCACATACCATTGATCAAATAGGCGTCCACATTGGGGGCTTTGTCAGCGGTGTAGTCAAAGCTTTTCCAGACCAAATCTTCGTCGAAGCACCAGATACAGTCGTTGACCTCTTCTTGTGTTTCGAACCAGCCCTGATCAAAAAAGTTTCCAGCCCAGACCACATCGAACCCAGCTTCTTTCAGGAAACCTACGGTGCCCTTGTACCAACTGTCAGGGTGATAGCAGGCGTTGAGCGCAACCTTTTCGACATTCTGATCTCGCAGCGCCTCGACCATGGCATAGCCCGACATGTGAAACGGTGTCTCGTACTTGTCGCTCAGCATTTCGATGTGTTGGCGGATGCCCTCGACACCCAGACCACTGGCGTGCACCCAGTTCGAACCGACCTGCCCGCAGACGTCAGCGCCGTTGTTGGCCATACATTCCATGTATTCTTCCAGCAGGCCAAAGTTCTTTTTGCGCTGGTCAAGGCGATGGGCGTAATCCGGCACGTGAAGCATACGCCCGTGAACACCGACACTCCGAGGAGCCATGCGCAGGAAGTCCGACGGGGCTGCGTCAAAGTCATGCGGAGGGCAAGTGAAGCCCACCTGATGCGGGAACAGTTTAACCTTGGGGTTTTCCCACTTGGGCGGCTTTACGTAAGTGTTCATCGCTCTTCTTTTCCATTGGAGAATTCTAGTCGAGAGTTAGACCTGTTTCGTCTAGTTTTCCTATTGCTTTTTTGTGCTTCTACTCATATCGAAATTGATATGACGTCGCGCATGTATAATCTGCCATCCACAAGCTCTCTGATCGCGTTTGAAGCAGTTGCTCGATTGCAGGGGTTTGCGCGTGCAGCCGAAGAGCTTAACACCTCACAGCCTGCAATCAGCCGTCACATCCGCAATCTGGAAATTCGTTTTGGGGCAGATCTTTTTCACCGGGACAGAACGCCGATTTGCCTGACGGCTAAAGGAAGCTTGTTCTATGCCGGAGTCGTTCAGGGATTTGACGCATTACAGAACGCGGTTCGGGATCTTGAGCGCGTCGAGAATCGGGTCACATTGGTGTGTTCACATTCAGTATCGCATCTGTTGCTCATGCCCCGCTTCGGAAAACTCCGGCAGGCGCTGGGTCGCAATGTCGAGCTGCGCTTTATGACATCGGCTTACAATCTGGTTCAGGCTGCTGTTGAGACAGGAGGTGATATCGTTTTTGAATACTCCTCTTCGCCGCCCGAGCACGAACATGTCGTCGTCTGTAAGGAAGAAATTAAGCCCGTTGGAACGCCCGAAAATGTTGCCAAAGCGAAAGACGCGTTACAGGGCAAATGCGAACCGCCACCGCTTTTGAAGCTTCAAAAGGAAAACTATGGTTGGATGGACTGGTCCGACTGGCAAAGCGCGCATCCCGGCTATGCCAATTGGCCGATTTCGGAAGAATTCGACAGCTATGTCTATTTGCTGGAAGCCGCCGCGTCCGGTGAGGGGCTTGGCCTTGGGTGGCGTAGCTTTGTCGATGCCTATCTGGACCGTGGCGATCTGGTTGAAATGCCCGATGACTGGTATTCAAGAGAGACGATTATTTATGCCAGGCTGACCCGCTACGGGCAACAGAACCCTATCGCTCGAAAATGCCTCAAACTACTGGAGAACCTTTAGCAAAATCACTGCTGGCACATGACTTTATGTCAAGCAAATTGGGTTCAAACACCGTATCGCAACGCAAGCCCTCAAGATGGGCAGTGTGAGGCGGAAAACAGACTTGTGGGCAGAAACCCCTGCCCTAATAAAAATGCGTCAGATCAATCACGGTTTGAGGCAGAAGAAACGCCGTACCTGCTGATCATCATCTCGACACTGTTTTCGATCGTTTGCGCCATTTCCGATTCGCTGAGCGTTCCTCCCGTGAACATCAGCGGCCAAAAAGCCCGCGCCTTGATCAGACCGACAAACTCGATTCCCGCGCGTTCGGGATCATCAACCTGCAACTGCCCGTCCTCGGCTGCATCTTTCAGCATCGCAATAAAGGTCTGTGTCTTGTCCAGTTTCCCCTGGACCTTTGCCGCAAGCTCGGGGTTGCGCAAAGTTTCGCTGACCACCATCCGTGCCATGGCGATCACGTCGGGATGCATCAGAATCCGTCCCTCGGCCCAGGCCAGTTCAGTCAATTGCTCGCGAATATCGCGGCCTTTTTCGTACCGGATTTCCAGCACTTCGGCAAAACGGCTGGACAGCTCAACAACGATCGAGCGAAACAGATTATCTTTACTTTCAAAATACTTATACAGCGTGCGCTTGGATACTTCTGCCTGAGCCGAAATTCGATCCATGCTGGCCGCAGCAAAACCCTTTTCCTGGAATTCGGCCACGGCAGCTTCGATGATCTGTGCGTACTTGGACGCATTCGGTGTGCTGCATTCGTTCATATCAGAGCTATAGACCCATTGACGGGGAGCGGTCAAACCCTAGGTAAACGCAAGAGTTTACAAGAGCGCGGAACTATGCCATCAGTAAACCCGCCAGTTTACCACTCTGGAAACCAGCCCGAACAGGAGAGTCCCCAATGTCCTTAACTTTGAAACTAAACGGCAAGACCCATGAGGTCGATGCCGAACCCGGCACGCCCTTGCTGTGGGTGATCCGGGATGAGTTGAAGCTGACCGGAACCAAATTCGGATGCGGCGTGGCGTCATGCGGCGCGTGCACCGTGCATTTGAATGGTGAGCCTGTCCGCTCATGTCAGACGTACATCGAAGATGTCGAAGACGCCGAAATCACAACAATCGAAGCGGTCGGCGGCGACAAGATCGGCGCGGCTGTTCAACAGGCGTGGGTCGAGCTGGATGTGGTTCAATGCGGCTATTGCCAATCGGGTCAGGTGATGTCGGCGGTAGGGCTGCTTTCTGAAAACCCCAAGCCTTCGGCGGAAGAGATCGACGACTATATGGCTGGCAACGCGTGCCGTTGCGCCACCTATCAACGCATCCGCGCCGGTATCCAGCGCGCGTCTGAAATCCTGGAGGCCTGATTCATGACCATCAACACTTCCCGCCGTGGATTTCTGAAAGGTGCCGCCGCTGCTGGTGCCGTCCTGCTGGTTGGCGCTCGTCCTGACGGCTCGCTTGCTGCCACAACAGCGGAAAGCGCACAGTTCAATCCGTTTGTGAAAATTGATGCCGACGGAACCGTGACCGCAATCACAAAGCACATTGAGA
Organism: Ruegeria sp. CF8; assembly: GCF_056537285.1. NCBI lineage: Bacteria > Pseudomonadati > Pseudomonadota > Alphaproteobacteria > Rhodobacterales > Roseobacteraceae > Ruegeria > Ruegeria sp. CF8. The sequence goes on from NZ_JBQFRG010000013.1 coordinate 4,363, forward strand.
TGGGCCAAGGTCCGGCGACCGGCTTGCCCACATTGATTGCCGAGGAAATCGGCCTGCGCATGGACCAAATCGAGTATGAATTTGCGCCGTCCAATGCACAGGTCTACGCCAACCTCGCGTTCGGTCAGGCACAAGGCACAGGCGGGTCGACCGCCATTGCAAACTCGTGGCAACAATATCGTCAGGCCGGTGCTGCAGCGCGCGAGATGCTGATCAATGCCGCCGCTCAGGCTTGGGGCGTGGACGCATCGGGTGTGACAATCGAAGAGGGCATCGTCAAAGCGGGCGACAAGTCGGCACCGATTGCCGAATTTGTTGCAGCGGCTGCACAGCTCGAAGCCCCGGCCGAACCGCGATTGAAAGATCCGTCAGAGTTTCGCCTGATCGGCAACGAAGCCGTGCGCCGAAAGGATTCGGCAATCAAAGGCAATGGTCAGGCCATTTACGGCATGGACCTGCACCTGCCCAACCAAATGGTTGCAATGATCAAACGCTCAGACGCTCGCGGCGGAACGGTCAAGAGTTTTGACGACAGCGGTTCAAAGCAAGTGAAAGGCTTCATCAACGCAGCGACCCTGCCGAACCAGGCCGGTGTGGCTGTCTATGCCGAAAACACATGGGCAGCTATTCAGGCGCGCGAAGCGCTTGAGGTTGAATGGGATGTTTCCGCTGCCGAAACCCGCAGTTCTGATCAAATTGAGGAAGAGATCCGCGCCGCCTTGGACGCCGCGCCCCAGTACAACGTCAACGGGGCGGACGCGACCGAAGTTGCAGCAAAGATCGACGGTGCCGACACGGTTCTGGAGAAAACGTTCTACTTCCCGCTGCTGGCGCATGCGCCGATGGAGCCGATGAACTGCACCATCGAACAGGCCCAGGACGGCACGATTGTGCTGCACGACGCGGCTCAGATTCCTACCATCGTACATTTCGCCCTAGCCGCAGTCTTTGAATTGCCGCCCGAGAAAGTCCAGATCAACACCTTGTTGGCCGGTGGTTCTTTTGGACGCCGCGCAACACCGGACGCAGACTATCAGGTCGAGGCGGCTTTGGCCTTTGTGCTCACAGATCGCACACGCCCGGTCAAGCTGGTTTGGACACGCGAGGATGATATCCGCAGCGGTTATTACCGCCCGGCGTTCGGCCACAAGGTTCGGGTTGGACTGGACGGTCAAGGCGACATCGTCGGATGGCATCACCAGGTCGCAGGCCAGTCCATCATGAAAGGTACGCCCTTCGAAGCGGTATTGGTTCATGACGGCATTGATCACAGCTCGATCGAAGGTATCGCGGACAGCCCGTATGCAATTCCCGGCATGGCCTTGGGGTTGACGGACACACCAAAAGCAACTTCGCTTCTGTGGTGGCGGTCTGTGGGGCACACGCACACGGCCTATGTCATGGAAACCATGATGGATCTTGCCGCTCAGAGCGCGGGACGTGATCCGGTGGAGTTCCGTCTGGCTCATTTGTCCGACAGCAACAACCCTGACCAACAGCGCAAGGCAGCGGTGTTGAAGCTGGCTGCGGAAAAGGCAGGTTGGGGAATTCCTCGTGAAGGCCGGGCTTTAGGTGTTGCAGTTCACAAGTCCTTTGGGTCTTACGCGGCTGAAGTGGTCGAGGTTTCGGGCGATCCGGAAAGCGGCATCAAGATCGAAAAGGTCACTTGCGCCGTGGATTGCGGTATTGCCGTGAACCCCGATACTGTGCGCGCCCAGATGGAAGGTGGCATTGGATACGGCATCGGCCATGTGATGCGTGACCAGATCACACTGACCAGCGGTGCAGTGGATCAGAGTAATTTCCCTGACTATGAACCGCTTCGCATTGGCGATATTGCCGCGATCGACGTGCATATCATGCCGTCCGCCGAGGCACCGACCGGTGTTGGCGAACCCGGCACTCCACCTTCAGCACCTGCGCTGGCCAACGCGATCCATGCCTTGTCGGGCGTTCTTGTTGCGCAACTGCCGATGGAAGAGAACGGCGTCAGTTTTGCGTAAATAACTTTACCCCGCGCCGGATCACACCGGCGCGGGGCCTTGCCTTGGTCTCCTGATCTAAAATTTGATCAAATTTGGTGACAAAACAGGTTCATTGAAGTACATCACGGGGAACCAGCACCGACGGAGCCCCCTATGGACCTGAGCGCCCTGCACAATTTTCGCGTTGCCGCATGTGACCTGAATGGCCAGATGCGTGGCAAGCGCGTTCCCCCTGCCTATGCGGACAAATTGGACAAAGGCGCAGTTCGAATGCCGTTTTCGGCATTGAACGTCGATCTATGGGGCGCCGACATCGACGGCAGCCCCCTGGTCTTTGAAACCGGTGATGCTGATGGCGTGTTGCGTCCGACCGAGCGCGGCGCAGTCCCTGTACCATGGCTTGAGAGTGAAACAGCCCTAGTGCCGATGAGCCTTTATGATGATGAAGGCGTTCCATTTGCCGGAGATCCACGCCACGCGTTGTCAGCCACGCTGGACCGTTATGCGCAACGCGGCTGGTCAGTCATGGCAGCAACCGAACTGGAGTTTACTCTGGTTGATGCCTCTGGCCCACAACCGCAACCTCCGGTGAACCCGATTACCGGGCGGCGTATGTCGGACGAAGCCGTTCTGTCGGTCGCCGAAATGGACGCGTTCGAGGAATTTTTCACTGACTTGTACGACGGCTGTGCCGACATGGGGATCCCTGCGCAGACGGCTATCTCAGAAAGCGGTATCGGCCAGTTTGAGATCAACCTGAACCACCAAGGCGCCATGCGATGCGCTGACGATACGTGGCTTTTCAAGACCTTGACGCGCGGGTTGGCCCGCAAGCATGGGTTTGCGGCAACCTTCATGTCGAAACCCTATGCCGATGATGCAGGCAACGGGATGCATGTGCATTTCTCGGTTCTGGATCAGGACGGGCGCAACGTGTTCGACAACGGTGGATCAGAAGGCACTCAGGTTCTGAAGTCTGCCGTTGCAGGCTGTGTCGCGGCCATGCCGGGAAGTACACTGATCTTTGCGCCGCACGGCAACTCTTACACCCGGCTGGTGTCGGGCGCTCATGCTCCGACGGGGGCGTGCTGGGCCTACGAGAACAGAACCGCTGCCATTCGTATTCCGGGTGGAAACCCATCCGCGCGCCGTATCGAACACCGCGTCGCAGGAGGGGACATCAACCCCTACCTCATGCTGACCGCGGTGTTGGGTGCAGCACTTGTTGGTATCGAAGACGGGCTGCAACCGCCTGCTCCGATTTCCGGAAACGCCTATGATCTGCCAGACTTGCCGCAGTTGATGCCGGACTGGTCAACGGCAATAGACCGGTTTGAGGCAGACCCCATGATCGCACGCCTGTTCCCTGCCGACCTGATCCGGTATCTGGCCATGACCAAACGGCAGGAAGTCAGACGGTTTTCGAGCATCCCACCAGAGGCGCACTGGCTGAGCTATCTTGAGGCGGTTTGACCCTCTTGCCGCCTTGCGCGGACTCGGCTAGAATGAATTTGATCAAATTTGGTGACGCATGAAAATCGGCATATTACAAACCGGCCACACCCCCGATGTGCTGCAGGGTGAATTCGGGGATTACGATGCTCTGTTTCCCAAACTTCTTGATGGACACGGGTTTGATTTCGAAACCTTCGCCGTAGTGGACGGCATTTTTCCAAATGGGGCTGATGACGCAGACGGTTGGGTCATCACCGGTTCGCGTCATGGCGCTTATGAAGACCTGCCTTGGATTGCTCCGCTGGAAGCGTTGGTCCGAGAGATTCACCAAAGCGGCAAACCCCTTATTGGTGTGTGTTTTGGTCACCAGATCATCGCACAGGCCCTTGGTGGCAAGGTCGAAAAATTCTCGGGCGGATGGGCCGTGGGGCGCACCGAATACGACTATAACGGGGATAAGATCTGGCTGAATGCCTGGCATCAGGATCAGGTTGTAGACCTTCCTGAACAGGCGCGTGTTCTGGGACGGAATGCATTCTGTGAAAACGCAATGCTGGCCTATGGGGACACGATCTGGACCGTTCAGGCGCATCCAGAGTTTTCCAACGGCTTTGTTTCGGGCCTGATGCGCACACGCGGCAAAGGCGTGGTTCCCGACGACCTTATGCAAGCTGCCGCAAACCGTGAAACTGCACCCGATGACAATGCCAGAATCGCGCGCCAGATGGCCGAGTTTCTAAAGAAAGAGAGAGCCTGATGGCTGATTGGACCGATAAACTGCCGGACGCCGCCAAAGCGTATTTCCACGGGCAAAGGCTGGATGAGGTTGAATGCATCATCTCGGACCTGCCCGGCATTGCGCGGGGCAAGGCAGTGCCTGCCTCAAAGTTTGCAAAGCAGTCGTATTTCCACCTGCCCGACAGCATATTCTACCAGACCATCACTGGTGGCTGGGGTGAAGCTGCCGGTGAAGATGGCTTTATCGAACGGGATATGATCCTAAAGCCCGATTTCTCGACCACCTCCGCCGCGCCCTGGACAGGTGACTGGACGCTGCAGGTGATCCACGACGCCTATGACCGGGAAGACAATCCTATCCCGTACAGCCCGCGCAATGTTCTGAAGCGTGTTGTGCAGCTTTATCACGACAAGGGCTGGAAACCTGTTGTCGCGCCCGAAATGGAATTCTTTCTCGTCGCCCCCAATGTCGACCCGGCACAGGGCATCAAGCCGATGATGGGCCGCTCAGGCCGCCCGGCGGCTGCGCGACAGGCTTATTCCATGACTGCGGTGGACGAGTTCGGCCCGGTGATCGACGACATCTATGATTTCGCTGAACATCAAGGGTTCGAGATTGACGGCATCACGCAGGAAGGCGGAGCCGGACAGTTGGAGATTAACCTGCGTCACGGCAACCCTATCAAGCTGGCGGACGAGGTGTTCTATTTCAAACGCCTGATCCGCGAGGCTGCGCTGCGTCACAACTGTTTTGCGACGTTCATGGCCAAACCGATCGAGGAAGAGCCCGGATCGGCCATGCACATCCACCATTCGATCATCGACATAGAAACGGGTGAAAATATCTTTTCCGGTCCGCAAGGCGGTGAAACGGACGCGTTTTACCATTTCATCGCGGGCCTGCAGAACCACTTGCCTGCCGGTCTGGCGGTAATGGCACCATATGTGAATTCGTACCGTCGCTATGTGAAAGACCACGCCGCGCCGATCAATCTGGAATGGGCCCGCGACAACCGTACAACCGGAATCCGCGTGCCCCTGTCCAGCCCGGCGGCGCGCCGTGTCGAAAACCGCATCGCCGGGATGGACTGCAACCCATATCTGGGCATCGCCTTGTCGCTTGCCTGCGGCTATCTGGGACTGGTCGAACAAGAACGCCCTCGCCGCCAGTTTTATGGCGACGCTTATGAAGGCGAAGGGGATATTCCTCAGATCATGGGGGAAGCGCTGGATCTGTTTGACAGGGCCACTGCCCTGCACGAAGTTCTTGGACCCGAATTTGCCCGCGTCTACGGTATTGTAAAACGGGCCGAGTACGAGGAATTCCTGCAGGTCATCTCTCCGTGGGAACGCGAGCATCTTCTGGTCAACGTCTGAGACGCGCCGTGAACCTGCTTTATTCTAATGACCGCAAGGGCGAATACCCTGCCAGTTGGTACGCTGCGACGGCGAACCCGATGGATCGTTTCCCCGCACTGTCAGAAGACGTTAAAGCAGATGTGTGTGTTGTCGGTGGTGGCTATACCGGCCTGTCCGCAGCATTGCATCTTGCCGAAGCCGGGTTCGACGTCGTGTTGCTTGAGGCCCACCGCGTCGGCTTTGGCGCGTCGGGGCGCAACGGTGGTCAGCTGGGCAGCGCGCAGCGGATGGATCAGGAGGATCTCGAAAGCCTGGTTGGCGATGCAGATGCCTCCAAACTGTGGGATCTGGCCGAAGACGCCAAGGATTTGGTCAAGTCTCTGATCACCAAACACCAAATCGCTTGTGATCTGAAACCCGGTGTCGCGGTTTTGGGACTAAGCACCTCAGAGCAGAAAGAACTGCACGACCATGCCGGTCATCTGACTGACCGTTACGGTTATGATCAGATCCAGCTGTTGGATGAAAACGCAGGCCGTGCACTCTGCCCGTCCCCGGCTTACAAAGGCGGCTATTTGGATATGGGCGCGGCGCATCTGCATCCGTTGAATTTTGCATTGGGGTTGGCGCAAGCAGCGGCGAAAGCGGGTGTACGGATCTTTGAAAACACCGAGGTCACAGGGATTGCTGACTCCCGGCCTGCGGTGGTGCGAACCTCTGACGGGGCTGTTCGGGCCGAGCATGTAGTTTTGGCCTGCAACGGCTATCTGGGCAACCTCAACCGCTCCGTGGCCTCTCGGGTCATGCCTATCAACAACTTTATTGCTGCCACCGAACCATTGGGCAGCGATGCGGCGCGGGTTCTGACACAGGATGTCGCAGTTGCGGACACCAAATTTGTCGTGAACTACTTCCGCCTGAGTGCGGATGGTCGCTTGTTGTTCGGTGGCGGCGAAAGCTATGGCTACCGTTTCCCTTCGGACATTGCCGCCAAGGTCCGCAAACCCATGACCGAGATTTTCCCCCACCTGCTTGACGTCAAAATCGACTATGCGTGGGGTGGAACGCTGGCCATCACCATGCGGCGGATGCCCTATTTGGCCCGCGTCGCGCCAAATATCCTGTCCGCTTCGGGCTATTCCGGTCATGGAGTTGGCACCGCGACCCACGCCGGGCAGCTGATGGCGCTGGCCATTCAAGGACAAGCTGAAGGGTTCGACACAATGGCGCGCGTGCCTGCCCTGCCCTTCCCTGGCGGTCCCGCGCTGCGCAATCCGCTGCTGGTGCTTGCGATGACCTGGTACGCGCTGCGCGACCGGCTTGGGGTCTGATCCACTTAAATTACGACAGATTGGTGAATTTTTGCCAACCCTGTGATTGAGGGCTTGGATTGCCATGTGATTACCTTTATCTTTCCCAAAGATAGAATTCGGGAAATCCAAATATGACGCTTCCACCAAACGTCCATGACGCCGAACCCATCCCCGCAGCAGCCCGCGAAGCCATCGACGCCTTGATGCAATCAGGCGATCTGTTCCGCTATACCGCGCCGCAAGATGCCCCGGTGGCCTTGCTGGAAGCCGAGTTCGCGGAATTGCTGGGCTCGAAATACGCGCTTGCAGTATCGTCCTGCTCGGCCGCGCTGTTCCTGTCGCTCAAAGCGCTGGACTTGCCGCGTGACGCGCGCGTTCTGATCCCCGGATTTACCTTCGCCGCTGTACCCTCTTCTGTCGTGCACGCTGACTGCATTCCGGTGCTTTGCGAAGTGGGCGAAAACTATCGCATCGACATGGCCGATTTCGAAGCCAAGCTAGGCAATGTTCAGGCCGTGATCATCAGCCATATGCGCGGACATACGTCCGACATGGACGCCATCATGGAGCTATGCGACGCGCGCGACATTCCGGTGATCGAAGACGCTGCGCACTCGCTGGGCACCACGTGGCACGGTCGCAATATTGGCACTATTGGCAAGGTCGGCTGTTTCTCGTTCCAGTCTTACAAGATGATCAACGCAGGCGAAGGCGGCATTCTGGTCACAGACGATGCCGATCTGGTGGCTCGCGCTGTCATCATGTCCGGCGCGTATGAACATAACTGGAAGAAGCACAAAACCCCGCACGGCGACAACTCGCCCGAGTTGGAAGAAGCGTTTGCGCGCTGGCAGAACAAACTACCGCTGTATAACCTGCGTCTCAGCAATTTGAGCGCTGCGGTAATCCGCCCTCAGATTCCTGAACTTGCGCGCCGTGTGCGCGACGGTCTTGCAAACCACGATTATGTGGCCGAGCGCCTCAACACCTCACCCTATATCGATGTTCCTGCCCCACTGGCACCCGAGCGGCGCGCACCGGACTCGATCCAGTTCAATCTAGTTGGGCTGCACGAGGATGAGATTCGTGCTTTTGCCGCCGCATCCGAGGCACGCGGCGTAAAAGTTCAGGTCTTTGGTCTGAGCGAGGACAATGCCCGCGCCTTTTGGAATTGGCAGTTCCTTCCTGAAACATTCGAACTGCCGCAGACGCGCGATATGCTGATGAAAGCCTGTGACGTCCGTCTTCCTGTGCGTCTGACGCGCGAGGAACTGGACGTGATCGCGGATATTTTGCTGGCCTCAGTAGGTGAAGTGACCGGCCCGATGCCTGTCTATGGCACCTGAAAAAACAGGCCCGCTTAACGGCGGGCCCCCTCTTTTCTATATCAGTTCAACTTGGATAGCTTCTGCTGAAGCTCTGCCAGCTGTTTCTTGATTTCGTCCAAATCCTCTTTGGGCTCGGCCTTTTCCTCTTCAGTGTCAGGCGCAGACCATCCGCTGGACAAGCCCCCTGTCATGGCTTTCAAGAACGCTTGTTGCTGCGCTTGCAGCGCGTCGAAACCCGGCATCTGAGACATCGGGTTCATGGCGTTCATGTTCTCCATCATCTTGCTTTGGCTTTCGCGCAGCATCTCGAATGAGCTTTGCAGGAATTGCGGCATCATTCCCCCGCCCGGCACCATGTAGCTGCGAACCAGATCGTTCAGCACGTTCACCGGCAGCACATTTTCACCACGGCTTTCATGTTCAGCAATGATTTGCAGTAGATACTGCCGCGTCAGGTCATCCCCGGTTTTCAGGTCGATGATCTGCACCTCACGCCCGTCGCGGATAAACCCCGCAATATCTTCGAGCGTCACGTAGTCGCTGGTCTCGGTGTTATACAGCCGACGGCTGGCATAGCGCTTGATTAGCAGCGGTTTTTCTTGGTCCGACACCGGGTACCCTCCCCAAGGATGATGCGTTGCAGCACAGGTTATGCGACTGCAGCACAAAAAGAAAGGGCAGGTCAATCGACCTGCCCAACGCGATTGCACCGTATGGGAGGATTTGGTGCGCTTCGCGGACGTTCTTACTTGGCCGCTGCGGCTTTCTTAGCAGCAGTGGTCACATCGTTGGTTGCTTTTTTGACAGCAGCAGTTGCTTCTTCTGCAGCGTCTTTACCAGCAGCCATCAGCAGCTCGACGGTTTCGGTCTGAACTTTTTTCGCGATTTCAGCGAAAGCAGCCAGGTTTTCAGCTGCAACTTCAGCCGACGCGCTTGCAAAATCGGTTGCTGCTTTTGCGTAGTCAGCAGGCTCTGCCTTTGCTTTCGACATCTCGGTCAGTTTGGCCAGAGTTTCTTTGGTCCATTTGTTCGAGATCTCAGCCGATTTCTCAGCAGCTTCCAGAGCAACACCCGACAGCTTTTCGTTCAGCGAAGCGGTCGATTTGAATGCGTCTTCCATTGCGGTGGTGTCCACCGGGAATGCGCCCATCATGTCTTTCATGATCGCGCTAAAGTCTTGGGTCTTTGCCATTGTCCTAATCCTTTTAGCCGGTCCGGGCCCACCCCGGGCTTCATCAGCTTGAGGACAATATGATTGCTGCGTCGCAGCATTGCAAGTTTTTTCTTGCTGCAGCGCAGAAAAAATTAAGTTTCAAAATGAAATCAGGCGTTTGGATTTGCCAAAACATAGGTCCCCGGAGCGGGTGCAAGGCTTGGGTGGTCCGAATCGCCTGCATCGCGTGCTGGCACTTGTTTGCCGGACCGCTTCTTCAGCCAGGCGTCCCACATGGGCCACCACGATCCTTGATGGAAATCTGCTTCTTTCAGCCAGGTATCAGAATCCGCTTTCAGGTCCGGATTGGTGTAGTGCCCATATTTCTTCTTGCTCGGCGGGTTCACAATACCGGCGATGTGACCCGACTCTGAAACCACGAAAGTCTTCGACCGCGAACCCATTTTTTGGACACCGCGATAACAGTCTTTCCAGGCAGCGATGTGATCGGTTTCGCAGGTGATGGCCATCAACGGCACATCTACGTCGTTCAACGTCAGCTTGTGGCCCATCAACTCAAAACCGTCCGTTGCGAATTCATTGCGCTGACACAGTCCACGCAAATACTGCACAGCCATTTTGGCCGGAAGGTTCGCACCATCGCCGTTCCAGTACAGCAAATCAAACGCCGGAGGCACCTCTCCCATCATGTAGCTGCGAATGGCCGGTCCATAGACAAGGTCGCGTGACCTAAGGAACGACATGGTACGCGCCATGATCCACGAGCGAAGGACACCTTCCTTGTTCACTTCTTGCTCGATGCCATCAATGAAGTCGTTCTGCAGGAAAGGCGTGAACTCACCCTGATCGGAGAAATCCGTCAACGCCGTAAACAGTGTGGCCGATTTTACAGACTTGTCACCGCGCTGCTTCATCAGCGACAAAGTCAGGCTGAGCGTGGTGCCCGCAATGCAATAGCCGACCGCGTTGACTTGCTTGACCTTGCAGATTTTCTTGGCGACGTCGATTGCCGTCAAAAAGCCGTCCTGAATGTAATCTTCCATGCCGGTTTCGGCATAGCTTTCGTCTGGATTGACCCAACTGACGACGAACAAGGTGTACCCTTGATCGGTGATCCATTTGATCAGGCTGTTTTGCGCTTTCAGGTCCAGAATATAGAACTTATTGATCCAGGGCGGGAACAGGACGATCGGTGTCTCGTACACGGATTCCGTCGCAGGCTTATACTGGATCAGTTCCATCATCCGGTTGCGGTACACCACGTCTCCTGGTGTGGTTGCCAGGTTTCCGCCGACCTCGAACGCGTTTTCATCTGCAAGCTTTACAACCAGCTCGCCATCATTGGCCTCCAGGTCGGAAACAAGGTTTTCCAACCCCTGAATCAAGGATTGACCTTCCGTCTCGACCGCCTTTTGAAGGGCGTCAGGATTTGTGGCCAGAAAATTGGTGGGGGCCATCATGTCGATGATCTGCTGCGAGAAGTACTGCAAGCGCTGCTTGTCCTTGGTATCCAGATCGTCGACCGAGGCGACAGCTTGCGCAATAGCCTGGGCGTTGGTTTGATACTGCTGTCGGATCAAACGGAAATAGGGATTGGTTTCCCACAAGGGATTCGAGAAACGCTTGTCGCCAGGGGTGGGGTTTTCGTCTTCCACTTCACCTTGGGTCAATGCCTGCTGCGCTTCCGCAAAGTTCAAAACAGACTTTCCCCAGAATTCTATCTGCTGTTCCAACAGTTTGGCGGGATTTTGCCAAGCTTCGGCCCAATATGCCGTTGCTGCTCGTGCGAAAAGCTCTTGATTCGGGCCATCCAGCGCGGGGGTGTGCGGCTTTTTAGTAGCCATGACCTCAATCAAACGCTTCGAGAGCTGTTCGACCTTGTCCATATTTTCTTTAAGGCGTTCAATGTGTTCGTCTGATACGTCTGGCATTTGGTCTTCGCTAGTTGTCATTTTAACAATTCCCCCCTAACCTCGCTGCTATGCAGAATAACGTCGTGGGTGCTGGGGGGCAAAGCGACGAATGGTCCGAACTCTCAGGCTGACACTCAGGAGGCCCCATTTATGCGCTACATGATGACCTACGACCTTATGGAAACCATGCGCAACACCAACCAATGGCTTGGTGCGACGGCCAGCGCGATGGCCTCTTACCCGATGTTTTCGATGGTACCCAACCCGGCTTTCAACTGGATGGCAGCCTGGGGTGAGGTGACTGAGCGTACGTTCCAGCGCATGGTCGTGAAGCCTGACTGGGGTATTCGTACCTTTACGTGCGAAGACGGCAAGGACCATCTGGTTGAGATTGCAACTGTTCTGGAGCGCCCATTCGGCGATCTGGTCCATTTCCGCGTCAACGGCCGCGAAGAACAACCGCGCAAGGTGCTGCTGGTTGCGCCCATGTCGGGCCACTACGCAACGCTGCTGCGTTCGACCGTCAAAAGCCTTCTGGTCAATTGCGAAGTCTACATCACCGACTGGCATAATGCGCGCGATATCCCTGTGTCTGCGGGCAAGTTCGATGTCGAGGATTACACCCTCTATCTTGTCGATTTTATGAAAGAGCTGGGTCCTGACACGCATGTTGTTGCAGTCTGCCAACCGGCTCCTCTGACCCTCGCGGCCACTGCCTACCTGGCCGAGGTGGAACCCAAAGCGCAACCCAGCACACTGACCCTGATCGGCGGTCCGGTCGACCCGGATGCGACCCCCACCGACGTGACCGATTTTGGACGGCGCGTCACCATGGGTCAGTTGGAAGAAACGATGATCCAGCGTGTCGGCTTCAAATACAAAGGCGTGGGTCGCATGGTCTATCCCGGCCTTTTGCAGCTTGCCTCGTTCATGTCGATGAACGCCGAACGCCATTCCAAGGCATTTTCGGATCAGATCCAGCGAGTCATCCGGGACGAAGCCTCGGACATGGATGCCCACAACCGGTTCTATGATGAATATCTGGCCGTCATGGACATGACCGCCGAGTTTTATCTTTCGACCGTCGAGCGTGTCTTCAAGAACCGCGAGATTGCGCGGAACGAGTTCGTTGTTGCCGGTCACAAGGTGGACATGTCCAAGATCACGGATGTGGCAGTGAAAACTGTCGAAGGGGCAAATGACGATATTTCAGCACCCGGTCAGTGCATCGCCGCGCTTGATCTGTGCACTGGTCTGCCCGACAGCAAGAAGGCAAGCCATGTGGAACCCGGCGCAGGTCATTACGGTATCTTCGCAGGCCGAAGCTGGCGTGACAACATCCGCCCGCTTGTGATTGATTTCATGAATGAAAACAGCCGCAAGCCACGTCGCCGCGCTGCCAACACAAACAAAGTCGCGTAAAACGGAATGAGCGAGCCTGCGCATAGCGGCCTCGCCTTTTCCTGCCAGTGCGGAAATTTGCAAGGGCACATTTCCACAAGGGGCGTTCAGCAAGGGACTCATGTCGCCTGTTTCTGCCACGACTGCCGCGCCGCACAGCTGTATTTCAAGCAACCTGACCCAGCCCCCGGACCTGTCGACATACTGCAGATGGCACCGGAGGAGATCGAAATCTCAACCGGCGGTCAATTTCTGGCCGCAATGAAGCTTGGCCCCAACGGGATGCTGCGATGGTACACAAGCTGCTGCAATTCCCCGCTGGCAACAACGCCACCACGTGCAAGCTTTCCCTTTGCCGGGTTTCTGGTTCGCAGGATCACCGATAACATTTCGGTCCTGGGGCCTGTCACAACGCGCGGGTTTGTGCCCCAACCCGACGGAAAACAGAAACACGAAAAAATCAGGTTTGCAGCCTTCGGTCTGATACGCCGCGTTGCTGCTTCGCGTCTGTCTGGGCGCTGGAGGAACACACCGTTTTTCGACTCGAAATCCGGCGAACCCGTTGTGACGCCCTTGCTGATAACGAAAGATGAACGCGCAGCACTCTATCCATAGTCGAACCGCAACTGAGCATTCAGCCAAGTTTGCAGGGCTTCGTTCACGTGGTCAGGCGCTTCGAGGGTCAAAAGATGCCCTGCGTTTTGAAGAACGAGCATCTCGGCCTCCGGTATCAAATCAGCCATAAACGAATGTCGCCTGACCGGTGCAAGAGTGTCATGCGCGCCGCACAGCAACAGTGTCGGCACCTTGATTTTCCGTAATGCCGCTTGCTGATCAGGGCGGCGTTGCAAGGCTCGCATCTGGCGCACGAACACTTCGGCCCCCAGCCCCTCTGCCATCGCCAAAAGATCGTTCAGGATGGGGATGCGCCGAGGCCCCGGCGCCAAGGCGTCGGATCCCACAAGTTTGCGCATCATCTCTTCCAGACGACCGCCTTGCGCACCAATGATCAAATCTTCCCGACTGGCCGCCATTAGCGGTGTGTCGGCCTGCGCATCAGTGGCCATCAAACACAGGCGAGAAACCCGCTCCGGTGCCCTGCGAACCAATTCCAATGCTACCACGCCACCCATACTGTGCCCGGCCAGGGCAAAACGATGTGGCAGTTGATCGAGCAGCCCCGAGGCGATTTCTTCAATTCGTTCGCCGCCAGACACAGGTGCGACAGTCACAGACCGCGCACGCGATAACAACTCGATCTGAGGGCGAAACAATCGGGCATCACACATCAACCCAGGCAAGAACACCAGCGGCTCGATCACGCGGGGCCTCCATTTACTCGGTTTTCCGAGCCCTTTCCTTTTCCGCCAGGATGTAAGGTTTGCCACAATCGGGCAAGGGAAACTTTACGGATAGGCGATTGCGCGAAACGCAGGGAAATCCGCGTACCGGAGCTGCCGTTTGGATCTGTCTTCATCGGGCTCCGCCCCCGGCTTCAACAGGCAACCCCGCGGGTCGATATAGCTATCAATCCTGCGCAGCGGTTTAGGCCGCCACACCAAATTGAATGCGCAAAGCTTCGGGAAAAACCAGATCTCGGAATAGGTCAGGTGATCGTGCATCCACCACGCAAGATCCCGCCAGTCCCGCCCTTGCGCGTATTGATCCGCAAACCAGGGGATGACGATAGAAGCTCCTGCAATCCGCGCATCGCCTTCGCCGCGATCCCAGATATGGCATTCCAGCGGGTTGTCATTGCGGGCACAGTTCAGCCGGTTTTCATTGCCGAACCGGTTCAACGACGGCGACCTGTACCCCGATCGCACGGCGACACGGCCAAAGGTTTCCTCCAACGGGTCCAGCAGTGTTTCGCAAAACGCGCGCCCCGTTTCGATCGCCAGGTCCGGATTGTCGGGAATATTCTGCTTTTGGTGGAAATTGCCGATCTCCGAATACAGAAAATCGCGCATGAAGAAATGCCGGGACAAGCGAACGCGACCCAAGGTCTCTAGACTCCACATGCTGCCCGGCTTTCGCATTTTGCCTCCTCAATTCCGGTTGGGCTTTACTCTATCCCCAGTTCTTTCAACCAAGTCAGGATACCCTCAACGGCGGCATCGGTCTGCCCCGGCGACATCAGCCGCCCGGCAATGACATGTGATGCGGGATCGTCTCCTGGCCCCATTGTGACCAACTCGACCGTTGCTGAAGCGCCCCAACCCTCGGCGACGTTATGTGTCTTGTCGGGACGCACAACCTGATCATCGTCCGAAAACCAAAACAAGGCCGGCACCAGAGCTTCGGAAAAATCCAACGCATAAACGACATCAACCAGAACGGACATCGGAACGACGGCTTCCCAAGGATAGACGGCGGACCAATACGTGTTCTTCTCTGGATCCGGCCCGGACACATCACGCTCTGGCCCCATAAGGATCGGCAACCAATCCCGGGCCCATGGCAGCGTCGGCACCCATGCCGCGGTTGTATTCACGCCGAAATTCGGCGACACAAAGACCATTGCGGCAACATCTTTGCTGAGATCCGCGTCAAGCGCTGCAGCCGCCGCCAAAGTACCACCGGTAGAGGTTGAAATAACGATCACCTTGTCGCCAACCGCCCGTGCCGCAGCCAACCCCTCGGCAGTGTCCTGCATCCAACCTGTGGCCGTGCCTTCCGCCATGGCAGATCCATCGCGGCCATGACCCTGCAGGCGCGTGTAGACAAGGTTTGCCCCAAGCGCATCGGCGACCAGATCAGGCACCGGACGAATTTCTTCGGAACTTGCAGAAAACCCATGGATATAGAGCACAGAGTAAGGTGTGCGCTGCTCCTTGAAACCCTCCTGCCAGACCACACGCTTCTCAACGCCTGGAACAATATCGTCAAAAGCTGATTCAGTGCTTTCGAAATAGACCTGAACACCCTCACCAAACTTGCGAGAGTCGAATGTTGGGTGCAAATCCACCTCCTCGCGCGGCCCAAACCAATAGAAGAGGCCGCCGACGACAATCAGCGCCAACAGAAACCGCCCAAGCAACCAGCCCAAACGCCGCATCAGTTGCCTCCCACCACATCTAGCACCGCGTCTTCAATCAGCCCCAGACAGGGGCCGTCCGAAAAGCGATGGTCCGCATCTTTGACCAGCAAAAGGCGCATATTTGGCCCGGTCGCGTGATCCAACAGCCGCACCGCGGTTTCCGTCGACACCGCCGTGTCCGCCGTTCCCTGAAGAAAGCGCACCGGGAAAGGCAGATGAAGCGGATCCCGAAGAACCAATCGCTGCCGCCCGTCTTCGATCATTCGTTTTGTGATGATGTAGGGTTCCATATAGTCAGAAGGCAGTTCCACCTGACCAACTTTGTCCAGCTCCGCCTTTTGTTCATCGCTGAATGCCGCCCAGTAGCCGTCTTCTGTAAAGTCCGGCGCAGCAGCAATTGTGACCATGCCCGCAATCCGGTTCGGCATCGCTTTGGCCAACAACAACGCCTGCCACCCACCCATGGAGGATCCCACAACAATCAACGGCCCATCTGTCAGCGCCGTCACGGCCGCAATAGTATCTTCGTGCCAATCACCGATACACCCATCGGTAAACGCTTCCGAGCTTTCACCATGCCCCGAATAGTCAAACCGCAAAAACGCCTGCCCCCGCGCCTGTGCCCAGGCCTCCAGATGTACGGCCTTGGTGCCTTCCATATCCGAACTCAGCCCGCCCAGGAAAACGATGGTCGGTCCCGCGCCCTCACTTTTGTGATAGGCCAACCGGCGACCTTGCGCCGTCTCCAGAAAATTTGTTGCTGCCATGAAATCCTCTTTCCTTTCGCAGCATCATGCACGCCACGTACCCAAGTGCAATTCCCGGATTCCTCTTCATCTGGCACTAAATACCTCGGGGTGCGCGAGGGGCTGGCCCCTCGCTCCTGCCCTTGACACAGGATCAACCACCTGCCAAACGAGCCGAACGCAAATAACCCGCAACCGGGCGTTCAGTGGGCGCCAAACCGACGAGGAGAGCCGATATGGCCCTGGATTCAAAATCCGTCTCTCTCACCTTTCCCGATGGCAATGCACGTACCTACGACGCAGGCGTCACGCCTGCGCAGGTGGCTGCCGATATTTCAACTTCTCTGGCCAAAAAGGCCATCTCGGCCACGGTAGATGGCCAGCACTGGGATCTGCAATGGCCCATTGACGCTGACGCCCAGATCGCCATCCACACCATGAAGGATGAAGAACAAGCCAATGAGCTGATCCGCCACGATCTGGCGCACATCATGGCGCGCGCCGTTCAGGAAATCTGGCCCGCCACCAAGGTCACCATCGGCCCCGTGATTGAAAACGGCTGGTACTATGACTTTGACCGGGCGGAACCTTTCACGCCCGAAGATCTCGGCCTGATCGAGAAAAAAATGAAAGAGATCATCAACAAGCGTGACCCCGTGACCACCGAGGTTTGGGAGCGTCAGCGCGCGATCGAGTTCTATACCGCCAATAACGAACCCTACAAAGTTGAGCTGATCGAATCCATTCCGGGCAACGAGCCGCTGCGCATGTACTGGCACGGTCATTGGCAGGACCTGTGCCGTGGCCCGCACCTGCAGCACACCGGCCAGGTGCCGGGCGACGCGTTTAAGCTTATGTCTGTTGCAGGGGCGTATTGGCGCGGCGACAGCGACCGCCCAATGCTGCAACGCATCTACGGCGTGGCCTTTACCGGCAAGGAAAAGCTGAAAGCCCACCTGCACATGCTGGAAGAGGCCGCCAAGCGCGACCACCGCAAACTGGGCCGGGAAATGGACCTGTTCCATTTTGAAGAGCACGCACCGGGTTCAGTGTTCTGGCACCCTGCTGGTTGGCGCGTCTTCCAGAACCTGATCGCCTATATGCGTCGCCGTCAGGAAGCGGCGGGATATGTCGAGGTGAACACCCCTGACATCATGGACCGCGCCTTGTGGGAAACCTCGGGTCACTGGTTCAACTACATGGAAAACATGTTTCTCGCCAAGACACATGACGACCGCGACTATGCGCTCAAGCCGATGAACTGCCCTGGTCACATGATGCTCTACAATCACAGTCTGCGCAGCTACCGCGAGCTGCCGATGAAGATTGCAGAGTTCGGTAAAGTGCATCGGTACGAGCCTTCGGGTGCACTGCATGGTCTTTTGCGCGTGCGCAGCTTCACTCAGGACGACGCGCATATCTATTGTACGCCCGAGCAGCTGACCGATGAGTGTCTGAAGGTCAACGATCTGATCCTTTCGATCTACAAGGATTTCGGCTTTGAAGACGTGCACGTCAAACTGTCGACCCGCCCGGACAATCGCATCGGGAGTGATGAAAGCTGGGACTTGTCCGAAGGTGCGCTGAAGACTGCGCTTGATCGGGCTGGAATGAGCTACACGATCTTCGAAGGCGAAGGCGCTTTCTACGGACCGAAGCTGGAATATGTTCTGCGCGACGCCATCGGTCGCGATTGGCAGTGCGGCACCTTGCAGGTGGACTACAACCTGCCAGAGCGCTTTGGCTCGACCTATGTCAGCCAATCGGGCGAGAAGCTAGCACCGGTCATGCTGCACCGTGCGCTCTTTGGGTCGCTGGAGCGATTCATCGGTATCCTGATCGAAAACTGGGAAGGCAAGCTGCCATTCTGGTTGGCCCCGCGTCAGGTCGTGGTGGCCTCGATCACATCAGAGGCGGATGCCTATGTGCAGGAAGTCGTCGACACATTGAAAGCGGCTGGTATCCAGGCTGAAGCAGATATTCGCAACGAAAAGATCAACTACAAGGTTCGCGAACATTCGCTGAGTAAAGTGCCGGTGATTCTGGCTGTTGGTCATCGCGAAGTAGAAGAACGCACCGTCAGTGTCCGACGTCTGGGTGAAAAACAGACGCAGGTTCAACCGCTTGATGTTGTAACAAATGAGCTGTCGCAAGCCGCCACACCACCAGATCTGCTGTAACAATCAGCGGCATATCGCTGGAAATCCGGCCCTTGAAACGGGGCCGGATTGTAACATTTCACCCTTTCTTCATCAAAAACAATGTATTAGGCTTCAAGAGGGCGTGCCGCCCCCTGACGCGCTTGTGAGACACGGGCTCGTGAATTCAACTCTGGCCGACAAGCCACTAGTTTTGTCAGTGTCACAAGCAGACATACCCTGTCATCAAGAGGATTACCGAGATGTCGAACACAGCTAAGTCCCTGGTTATCGCAACCGCAGTCGCAGCCGCCGTATCGGGCGCCGCAACCACAGCAACCGCGCAAGCCAAAGAAAAGTGCTATGGCGTATCGCTGGCCGGTCAGAACGACTGCGCCGCAGGTCCCGGCACCACGTGCGCGGGCACCTCGACCGTAGACTATCAGGGCAACGCATGGACCCTGGTTGACGCCGGAACTTGCGCGGACATCGAACTGCCGGCCGAAGCAGACGGCACCCCGCGGAAAGGTTCGCTGGAAGCACTGGATCGTGACCTGCCAGCATAAGGTCGACCAAACGAATTCAGAGGGGCGGGCCAGATCGCCCGCCCCTTCCCTTTCGTGATCAAGGAACTGACCCATGTTGGATGATGCGCTCCGCTCGAATCGCCTGCCCGCAGCGCCGGGTGTGGGGTACAAGCCGCAACACTTCGCTCAGATACTTGACCACGCGCAGCCTGTTGCATGGCTGGAAATTCACGCCGAGAATTATATGGGCGATGGTGGGCGCCCCTTGGCTCAGCTGCGCCACCTGTCCGAACATTTTCCGATTTCAGTCCATGGCGTTGGGCTTTCAATCGGCGGCGAAGGCCCCTTGGACCCAGATCACCTTGCCCGGCTGAAACACCTGATCGGCTGGCTGAAACCCGCCAGCTTTTCCGAACATCTGGCCTGGTCCACCCACGACAGCCATTTTTACAACGACCTCCTGCCGCTTCCTTACACAGACGAGACGCTGACGCGGGTCTGCGAGCACATCGGTCAAGTGCAGGACACCGTTGGGCAGCAGATGCTGCTTGAAAACCCGTCCAGCTATCTGGCTTTTGAAGAAAGCACCTGGTCGGAACCCGATTTCCTGCGAGAGATTGCCAAACGCACTGGCTGTGGCTTGTTGCTGGATGTGAACAACGTCTTTGTTTCGGCCACCAACCTCGACTTCTCGCCCCAAGGCTATATCGACGCCTATCCGATTGAAAAGGTGGGTGAAATCCATCTTGGAGGCCATGATGAGGACGAAGATGATCACGGCCATCAATTGCTGATCGACAGCCATGGGCGCGAAGTTGTCGATCCGGTCTGGGCCTTGCTCGACTATGTTCTCGAACGGTCGGGCCCCAAGGCGCTGCTGGTCGAGTGGGACACCGATGTACCCGACTGGCCGGTGTTGCGCGAAGAAGCTGTTCGCGCTCAGACCGCACTGGAGCGGGTACCAGCATGAGCGTATCTCAGTCCGAGTTTCGCGCCGCCATGATGGATGCTTCCGCGCCGGTTCCATCCGGTCTGCTGGACGCCGACGCGCAACCGGCTGGGCGCAGGTTCAGCGTCTACCGCAACAACGTTGCCGTTTCTCTGACCGAAGCGATGCATCAGGCGTTCCCTGTGATCGCTAAACTGTTGGGTACTCAGAATATGGACGGGCTGGCCGGGATTTTCTTGCGCCAGCATCCGCCATCCTCACCGCTTATGATGTTCTACGGCGAAGCGTTTCCCGATTTTCTGGCGGGGATGCAGCAGCTTTCGCATCTTGGCTACCTGCCCGACATAGCCCGGTTGGAACTGGCCTTGCGCCAGTCCTATCACGCGGCCGACAGCCAACCTGCACCGGCTGAGGCATTGGCTGTAGACCCCGAACAGGTCATGCTGGCTAGGTTGCAGTTTGCCCCTTCCATGCAAGTGATCCGGTCGAAATGGCCCATTCATGCGATCTGGCGCTTTAACTCTGTGGCTGAAGCCCCGAAGCCTCAACCGCAAGCCGAGGATGTGCTGATCACGCGCCCCGAATACGACCCTGAACCTCATTTGCTGCCAGTGGGCGGGGCGAGCTGGATCGCGCATATGCAAAATGGGGAAAAGATCGGATCGGCGTTTGAGAAAACCGCTGCTGAAACACCCGAATTTGACCTCGGAACCACTCTGGCACTGCTTTTACAGGGCGGTGCAATAACCTCTGTGACTATCGAAAGGCCGAAGACATGACTGCGCTGATCTCATTGCACAACAACACCCTGGGACGGTTGGGCGTGACCTCCGGCTGGCTCACACCAAGCTTGGCTCGTTTGGTATTTGCCGCGACGTTGCTTGTGTACTACTGGAACTCGGCAACAACCAAGCTAGGCAGCGGTATCTTTGGGTTTCTGCGTCCATCGGATGGAGCCTACGTGCAAATTTTCCCCAAAGCGATGGAAGCCGTCAGCTATGACAGCTCGCAACTGGGCATCTTCCATTGGGCAGTGGCCGTCGCAGGCACATGGGCCGAATTTCTGTTGCCAGCTCTGATCGTCATCGGTCTGCTGTCGCGATTTGCGGCCTTGGGCATGATTGGGTTTGTTTGGGTCCAGACCATTGTGGATGTGACCGGCCACGGGACCGAGTTGGGCAGCTACTTCACCAACAACGTAAGCTTGCTGGATGACCGGACGCTTTGGACTTTCCTGCTGGCTGTGATTGTCATTCATGGCTCAGGCCCGCTTTCGGTTGACCGGATCCTGAACCTGAAGTGATCTAGAAATGTGCCTTGGGCTGATCCGGTTTCCCTGCCGCCAGCCCAAGCACGCCCGCCACGCCGGCGAAGGCAATTGGGAACATGGTAAAGACACCAAACCCAAATGCGTAGTACATCGCACCTGCTGAGATCAGCAACAAAACCCCACCGATCAGAGCCCGTGCAGGCGCCATTGCCCCACCGGCAACCGCCAGCAAGGGCGCGATGATCGAGAGGGCCTGTATCAGGCCGGGGTTGTCGACTTGGCTCAGGACGCCGTCGATCTCGCCGACATGGTCGACCACAACCACCCTGGCATATCCGAAGAACCCGACGATCATGCCGATCAGCCCGGCAATAACGCCCAAAATCATTGCGGCATTACGCATAGATAATCCTCATTCTTGACCCTTGGCAGATAAGCACCCGTTTAAGAAATGCCAAGCTGACCGCGCGTTTCAGCGGTCCACCCCAACAGCAGCTTACCGTTATCCTCGATCAGCGGGCGCTTCATCAGTGTTGGATGTTCTTTCAAAAGCTCCAGCGGTGCTTTTGCGCGCTGTGTCTCATCCAAACCCCGCCAGGTGGTTGATCTTGTATTGAGCAGAGCATTGCCGAACTCAGCAAAAGCTTGCGACAGCACCGGCTCCGGCACGCCGTCACTTCTGACGTCGAAAAAGATCGCATCTGGCAAAGATTTCAGTGCCTTACGACAGGTGTCACAGGTCTTTAGCCCATATAGATTCATTTCTTTGATACTCCTGCTCGTGCTTCGATTTTGTGCAATCACGCCAGTTTTTGGCAGTTATTCTTGATTTTTTACTTCACCGTGCAATGTTGAAAAAGGCGAAACATGTAAATTGGACTGTTGTGCAAACGCGAAACAGTGGGGTTTACGATGACGCTGACCACAGCCCCCACCAATTTGTGGGACAATGCGTAAGTAGAAGGAGACACGGGACATGCCAACCGGCACCGTGAAATGGTTCAATACCACTAAAGGCTATGGATTTATTGCCCCTGATGAAGGGGGCAAAGATGTGTTTGTTCATATCTCGGCCGTAGAACGGTCCGGCCTCACCGGACTCGCAGACAACCAAAAAGTCTCGTACGAGTTGCAGGACGGACGCGACGGCCGCCAAATGGCAGCTGATTTAAAGCCGTTGTAACGACACCCCGCACTGCGCGGGTTGAAACATCTTAGGATGGCGGCCAATTTCCGGCCGTCACCCGCCCCCCACCGGATTTGTTCCATTACCCTCGCGCGGGCTTCGGCTTGTCATGAGCAATCCAGTTGTCGCCCATGGCAACAATACAGGACGTCCCAGTTGCATAGGTCACGACCATCGTCCAATCGCCGCGCTGGTTTGACCAGACCTCCATGATTTGCTCAGGTCCGCGAATACCGGTTGCCACGCGCTCGGAGCGGAACTGTCCCTTGAGCTTTTCGTGCAACCTGGGTGTGGGTTCACACAGAATTTCAGCGATAGGTGACTGCGCCTGCACGGGCAAAGCCACGCCTGATACCAGACACAGTAAAGCGGGTTTCAAAATTCGCATCATGGAACCAATGTAACGGTTCCATGACAAGATGTATAGACAAAAGCTATGCGTCAGCGGCCGTTACTTGCGGATGATCGCTTCAAACTCACGCCATTCACGGGCGGTCATGCCCGAGCTTTCTTGCGTGACCGTCTCGCCCGCCAGCATGTTCCGAAGACTCTCTACCATCTGAGCAGACAGGTTGACTGCGCCCAACCGGTAATCCTCGAACGCTTTGTAAGCAAACGGCACCCAGTCGGCGACAATCTTGCACATCGCATCGGCATAAACGCGGATTTCGTATTGCGCATGAGGGTCCGCGCGCAAGCGCAGGAAATGGAACAGGTTGTGCAGGTCAACCTTCCAATACCATTGCGTATAGATATTAGCGGGAAGGTTCATCCGGGCCAACTCACGCGCCAAACCCTGTTGCCCGTCCTGACTGATCAGGGCTTCGTAATTGTCGTAGCAGCGGGTGCTGTCGGCCTTCAGTATCTCCAATACGCGCGCGGCTTCTTCACCTTCCAGCGTTGATCCACGGCCCTGATTGTTCACCTCGGACTGCGCCGCCACATGTTCAGGTGCGGGGATGTAAAACTCACGGTCCAGAATAGAGTACCGCGCGGAGTATTCGTTCACATTTGCCGTCCGGTGCCGAATCCATTGGCGCGCCACGAAAACCGGCAGTTTCACGTGCAGTTTGACTTCGCACATCTCAAACGGGGTCGAGTGCCAGTGCCGCATCAGATACCGGATCAACCCTTCGTCGTTCTGAACCGATTTTGTGCCTTTACCATAAGACACACGGGCCGCCTGACAGATCGCGGCGTCATCGCCCATATAGTCGATCACGCGGACAAAACCGTGATCCAGAACTTGATGCGCGGTGTACAAATGGTCTTCCATTCCCGCTGAAACGACGCGACGTGTGGGATGCGATTGCGCGCGTTGCTCCTCGATCTCGGCCTGTTGGTCAGCGGACAGCGGCATCAAATCTTCCTTTCTGGCAATGAGTCGCCCCCTACTATATCTCGCTTCCGGCAGCACCGGAACCGCGATATATGCCGCAACCCGCGCAATTTTTTATTTCGGCCGCAAGGTGCACTCGACACGTCAAACCAGTGCGCTAAGTTGCTGGCAAAACAAATCGAAAGAGGATGGCCACGATGGCGCTGACGTATCTGCACACTATGATCCGCGTGAAGGACCTGGAAAAGTCCATGGCGTTTTTTGAGCTGCTGGGTCTTAAGGAAACCCGTCGATACGACAGCGAGGCCGGGCGATTCTCGCTGATCTTCATGGCGCCTCCGGGGCAGGTGGACGCCCCAATCGAACTGACGTACAACTGGGATGGCGATGACAAACTGCCCAGCGACAGCCGCCATTTTGGCCACCTAGCATATGGTGTCGACAACATCTACGAGGTTTGCCAGCATTTGCAGGACAACGGCGTGACCATCAATCGCCCGCCACGCGACGGTCGCATGGCCTTTGTCCGTTCTCCGGACAACATCTCGGTCGAGTTGCTTCAAAACGGTGACGCGCTGGAACCAGCCGAGCCCTGGGCCAGCATGGAGAGCACCGGCCACTGGTGATCCGGTGGATCATAACGATGGGGTTGGCCCTGTTGGCCGGCCCTCTGCAGGCTGAACAATGCCGTTTGGCCCTTGCACTTGCGATGGACATTTCGGTTTCGGTCGACGACGCGGAAGACATTTTGCAGCGACAGGGACTGGCCGCAGCGCTTCTGGCACCTGAAGTGCAAGACGCATTCTTCTCATCTCCTCTACCTGTTGCGCTGGCCGTTTATGAATGGAGCGGGCAGTCTACACAGCATGTTATCCTAAACTGGCGCTTGATTGAAAATCACGGAGATCTGGTGGCTGCAGCGACCCGGATAAGTCAGTCGATCCGGTCCAACGAAGGCTCGGCCACGGCTATGGGCCATGCCTTACGGTTTGGGGCCGAACTGTTCCAAACCGCGCCTTCGTGCCTGTTTCGCACCATCGATCTGTCAGGAGACGGATCCAATAATGACGGTTATGGACCACAGATCGCATATCAGCGGTTCTTTAGTCATGACATCGTCGTCAATGGTTTGGTGATAAACGCCGCAGATTTCGAAGGAGAACTTTTTCTCATCCCTTTTTTCGAAAACAACGTCCTGCATGGCCCGGGCGCCTTTTTGGAAGTCGCACAAGGATTTGAAGACTTCGAACGCGCGATGCGCAGAAAACTGGAACGGGAATTGAGCGGGCTGCAAATTGGTGCAGTGCAGGTGTACGACCAATGAAGACGCGCTTGTTGGTCATTTTGTTCTGCCTGATTTCAGGGCCCGCCTTTGCACAATGTCGCCATGCCTTGGCTTTGGGTCTGGATGTGTCGGCATCTGTCGATAGCGGTGAATACAGGTTGCAGCTTGAGGGTCTGGCCGCTGCTCTGCGCGATCCTGAGGTCAGTCAACTGATGCTGGCGAATGGTTCAACATCCATGAGGTTGGCGGTCTATGAATGGACAGAACCAGGGCACGAAAGGGTGCTGCTCAACTGGACTGATATCCAAACCTTGGCCGATCTGAACACCATCAGTACGCGCCTTATCCAGACATCGAGGCGGTCAACGGCAGAAGGAACGGCAGTGGGGTCTGCGATGGCATTTGGAGCTGAATTGTTGAACCAGCAAAAGACGTGTTGGCGGCAAACCTTGGATCTCTCAGGTGATGGCAAACACAACCTTGGGCCCCATCCCCGAGATGTCAGAACAGCGTTGCGCGGCAGCGGCATTACGATCAACGGGCTTGTTATCGGTGCAGATGATCCAAGTTCAGGAGACCGCCGTTACGTTCAAGTCGGAGAGCTTTCGGCTTACTACAATACCTGGGTTATTTCCGGTCCAAACGCGTTCGTTGAAGTCGCGTTGGGGTTTGAGGCTTATGCAGAGGCCATGACCCGCAAGTTGATCCGAGAGTTGGACAACCTCGTTCTGTCAGATGCGCGCCCCTGATCAATAAATATACCTGATCTGATCGGTCCAGTACCGTTCCACGCGGCGCAGAGAGGTTGTGATATCTTCGATGCCATCCAATTCCAGCACGCCTCGTCCCTGCAAGCCTTCGGCGTGGCGGGCAAACAAATCCGAGACGATATCCCGGATCTCCCGGCCTTGCGGCGTCAGGCGTACGCGCACCGAGCGGCGATCGATCTCACAGCGTTGGTGGTGCATGTATCCCATCTCAACCAGTTTCTTGAGGTTGTAGCTGACATTGCTGCCCTGATAGTAGCCACGGCTTTTCAGTTCACCGGCTGTGACCTCATGATCACCGATATTGAACAACAAAAGCGCCTGCACAGCATTGATTTCCAAAACACCGACGCGCTCAAACTCATCCTTGATGACGTCCAGCAGCAACCGGTGCAATCGTTCCACAAGGGCCAGCGCCTCAAGGTAGCTGGTCATGAACCCCTTGGTTTCCGGTCCGTAGACCTTCATTTCCATACTCATCCGACCCTCCGATTCAGTCGTGCTGTTTGAGACACGATGAACCGAAAATCCGAAAAATCGGTTAAGCTTGAATTGTCTTTATTTTTGAAACGTTTGTGCGATATCAGAAACGAGATCGGCAAACTGACTGGGGGGCTGAACCTGCCCTGTTACCCATTGATAGAGATCCTGATCGTTTTCATGAAGCAACGCGTCATAGATGTCCAATCCGGCGTCATCCATATCGGCGAGATTACGATCCGCGTAAGCGGAAAGAATAATATCCATCTCTTTGATCCCGCGCCGCATCGAGCGCATTTTCATACGCTTGATGCGCACATCCCGCTGTTCGCTCAATGTCGTTGCTCCAACATCAGACGCATTTTCTTTTCAAGCCGCGCCGCGCGCTCGGCGCAGGCGCGCATTTCACCGCGAATGGCACGCAACTCAGCGACGGCAGTTGATAACTCCATTCCGCCTTCGCCCTCGTCCACCGGTGCGTCCATACCTTCGCCTTCGCCAGTCAAAAGCCACATGATCGAAACGTTGACCATCCCAGCCATCATCGACAGGCGGTTTGCGCGCGGCTCGGACAGGTCGTTTTCCCAGTCAGCAACGGTTGCCTTTTTGACACCAAGGCGTCGCGCCAATTGCGCCTGGGTCATTCCGGCAGCTTCGCGCGCGCCGGCCAGACGGTCCCCAAATGTTGCAGAATCCGGACCATACCAGTCGTTTTCATCAGTCATTCGGATCTCCAACTCAGAGTTTCTATACGGCTTGAACGTCTTTCGGGCGCACCCTATGACAGTCAGGTTGAACATACAAACCGAGGCCGACCATGAGTTTCCTGTCTGCGACACTGTCACGCGTTAAACCTTCGCCCACCATCGCCATGACAGCCAAGGCAGCTGAACTGCAGGCCGCCGGTCGCGACGTCATCCGTCTGAGCGCGGGAGAACCGGATTTCGACACGCCTCAGAACATTAAAGACGCCGCGGTTGCTGCTATTGCGGCAGGAAAAACCAAGTACACCGCGCCAGACGGCATTCCCGAGCTCAAACTAGCGGCCTGCGCCAAGATGAAGCGTGATCATGGCCTGGACTACACCCCGGCTCAGATTTCGGTCGGAACCGGCGGCAAACAAACGCTGTACAACGCCCTGATGGCGACAATGAACGAAGGTGACGAGGTCATTATCCCCACGCCCTACTGGGTGAGCTACCCGGACATGGTGACGCTTGCAGGCGGTACGCCGATCACGGTTGCGACAACGCTGGAGAACAGTTTCAAGCTTACCGCAGAACAGCTTGAAGCTGCGATTACCCCAAAGACAAAATGGTTCATTTTCAACTCTCCCTCGAACCCGACGGGTGCCGGTTACAGCCGTGACGAGTTGAAGGCGCTGACCGACGTCCTGATGCGCCATCCGCATGTCTGGATCATGTCGGACGACATGTATGAACACCTTGCCTATGACGGTTTCGAGTTTTGCACGCCTGCCGAAGTGGAACCCGGCTTGTATGACCGAACACTCACCTGCAATGGGGTTTCCAAAGCGTACGCCATGACAGGCTGGCGCATTGGCTATGCGGCGGGTCCGGTCGAGATCATCGCGGCAATGCGCAAAATCCAGTCTCAATCCACCTCAAACCCCTGTTCAGTCAGCCAGTGGGCCGCTGTTGAGGCATTGAACGGAACGCAGGAATTTTTGGCCCCGAACAACGAGATGTTCAAACGCCGCCGCGATCTGGTTGTGCGGATGCTGAACGAGATCGACGGCGTCAGCTGTCCGACGCCAGAGGGTGCGTTTTATGTTTATCCGTCAATCGCCGGTCTGATCGGCAAAACAACACCTGCCGGAACGGTCATCGACACGGACGAAGCGTTTGCCACAGCCCTGTTGGAAGAGGCAGATGTTGCCGTTGTCTTCGGCGCTGCCTTTGGTCTTTCGCCGAATTTCCGGGTCAGCTACGCTACGTCCGATGCGGCGCTGACCGAGGCCTGCAGCCGCATTCAGCGTTTCTGTGCATCACTGAGGTGACCATGTCTGCCGATCTTCCCGAATATTACTTTCGCATCCGTGAAAACGGGGCTGCAGTGTTTCGGGTCGATACCGAAAATCGCCAACGCCGGATTGAGATGGACCAGATCGCAGTCATCAACATTCGCAACGGTGACGTCAAACCGCAGGGGCAGCGGACCCTTTCAGAGCGTGATCAGGCAGAAATCGCCCAATGGATGGAAGAGCGCCGGGCCTTGCTGGCGCAGCGTGACATTGACGACATACACCGTGCCATCGACCATCTGAACCTAACCACACAATGGGTTCAGTCCAAAGCAACCGACGCCCAGCTTGAGAATGTGACAGACAGGCTACTGATGGCGATGCATGACCTGCGCACCGTTCTGGTTCGGAAAAAAGCAGATCGGCTGAGTAAAGACTAAGCAGGCTCAGCCGCTGCTGGCATTTGGCGCACCGAATGCATCCAGAACCGGGCCATGAGAAGCACGGCAGCAAAGGCCAAGCCAAGCACGAGCCCCAGCCAGATACCAATGCCGTCCATCTGCCGAACGAAACCGAAATAGTACGACGCCGGGATACCTACGACCCAATAGCTGAGTGCTGCCATGACCATGGGAATCTTTGCATCTTGCAGCCCGCGCAACAGGCCCAGCGCAATGACCTGCGCGCCGTCCACCAGCTGAAACAACGCCGCCATGGCAAGCAATCCGGTTCCAATGGCAAGGATTTGTCCACGCTGCGGATCATCTGCCTCCATAAACAGGGAAATCAGCGGTTCGGCGTATGTGAGGAACAGGATGACGGTCACCACAGACATAACCAGCGACATGCCCGTCACCGCAATTGCGCCTTTCTCCAGATGCGCCCGATCCCGGCGTCCCAGCGCATTACCGGCCCGGATGGTGGCGGCGTTTGACAACCCAAGATGCACCATGAACGTGGCCGACGCTAGGTTCAGCGCGATCCCATGTGCCGCCAGCGGAACCTGTCCCAACCACCCCATCATCACAGCTGATGTGGCAAACAATGAAACCTCGGCCAACGTGGTCAGACCAATGGGAACCCCAAGCTTCCACACGCTGGCGAACATCTCCCAATCCGGTCGCCAGAAACGCTGGAAAAGGCTGTGTTCCGGCAGCGTTCGAACCACGTAGATGACAACAGCAATCAGCGAAACAACCTGCGTTGCGATTGAGGCGATTGCTGCACCCATCACACCCAATTCCGGTGCGCCCCAATTGCCGAAGATCAGCGCATAGTTGGTCACTGCGTTCACAAATGCCGCCGCGACTGTGATCCAGAGCACGATCTGCGTTCGCTCCAAAGCCGCAAGGTAGGATTTGAGCACCATCACGATAAGGGCCGGAAACAACCCCCAACCGGCAACGCGCAGATATTCGGATGCTGTTTCAGCAACCTGCGGCTCCTGCTTCATGGCGATCAGGATTGGATAAGACCACAACAGCAATGGCATGACCACTACTGCGTAGAGCAACGACAGCCAAAGCCCCATACGAGTCGAGCGTCGAATGCTGGTTTCGTCCCCTTCCGCCGCAGCAGTGGCAACCATTGGCATGACCGCCCAGCCGAACCCGGCCCCAAACAAAAACAGCACGAAATAATAGCTACTGGCCAACGTGACCGCAGCCAGTGCCTCGACCCCGTACCAGCCCAGCATGATGGTATCGGTCAAACCGATGGCAAACTGCGCCAGATGGCCACCGACCAGCGGCAAGCCAAGCACGGCGATCGCCCGAAAATGGGCGGGGTATGTCATCACTTTTGTCATTGCACCAGCCATATGCTCGGGTTTGGCGCGGGACAAGAGCGGATCAGTAAAATTTCACTATGAGACTATGGCGCCCGCCTCACCGTGAAAACGGGCGCGTTGCGGATTAGCGGGCATCCGGATGCAATGTTGCGCCCAGAATATGCTCGGACCGGTGAATGACGTGATGGGCTTGACCAACGATCAATGGATCCGGGTCCCCTACGACGTTCAAATCCTTGCCCGGGTAATCCAGCGTCGACAGGAAATGACGCATGCAATTCAGGCGCGCACGTTTCTTGTCATTCGACTTGATGATCGTCCAGGGCGCGTCTGCGGTGTCAGTGTAAAAGAACATCGCCTCTTTCGCCTCGGTATAATCGTCCCATTTGCTAAGGCTGGCCTTGTCGATCGGTGACAGCTTCCACTGCTTCAGTGGGTCGGTCTCGCGGCTTTTGAAGCGGCGCTGTTGCTCTTCCTGCGTGACCGAGAACCAGTACTTGTAAAGCTGAATACCCGAGCGCACCAGCATCCGTTCCAGTTCCGGCGTCTGACGCATGAATTCCAAATACTCGTTGGGCGAGCAGAACCCCATCACCCGTTCGACACCCGCGCGGTTGTACCAGGACCGGTCATAGAACACCATTTCGCCAACAGTCGGCAGTTCCTGAACATAGCGCTGATAGTACCATTGCCCCTTCTCTTCCCAGGTCGGTTTGTTCAGTGCAACCACACGGGCCTGACGCGGGTTCAGATGCTCCATGAACCGTTTGATCGTGCCACCCTTGCCAGCGGCATCGCGACCTTCGAACAGAAGAACAAACCGCTGCCCCGTATCCTGCGCCCACAACTGAACCTTCAAAAGCTCCGCCTGCAGACTTGCCTTCTGCGCCTCATAGGTCGACCGCGCCATCTTGCGGCCATAGGGGTATTTTCCGCTTTCGAACGCCTGCCGGATCTTCTCGGGGCTGGGCTCTGCCGCGTTTGCTGCCTTGGCCTCTACGACTTTGATCTGAGGGGGTTTTGCTTCGACCGGAGCAATGGCTTCCATACATCTTATCCTTTTTCAACTGTCCTGAATGAGGGCTAGCAGAAAGGTCGCAAATGCGCTTTGATTGGTGTCAAATTGATGCCTCAAAAACCCAAAAATTCCACTCTGGATCAGAGGTTCCAATGCACACGTCATTCACCGATCTGAATGATCAGTCCTTTTGCCTCCGAACATGGGGCGACCCTGATGCGCCACCGCTTCTGATGCTGCATGGTTTCCCGGAATACGGGGGCGCCTGGGCGGATCTCGCTCCACATCTGGCGGATCACTTCTATTGCATCGCCCCGGATCAACGTGGATATGGCCAAAGCTGGTGCCCTGAAGGGGTACAGAACTATGCCCTGTCCCAACTGGTGTCCGACATGGCCGCTTTGATTGAGACCCACGGTGCACCTTTGGCTGTGCTGGGCCATGATTGGGGTGCATCGGTGGCCTATGGCCTTGCCATGTTCCGCCCTGATCTGGTGGACAGGCTTATCATTGCAAACGGCGTCCACCCAGTTCCCTTTCAACGCGCCATGGCCGCAGGCGGTGCGCAATCAGAAGCCTCGCAATACATAAACCAACTGCGGGCGCCCGATGCGACGCAAAAACTGTCTGAAAACAACTTTGCATTGCTCGAAAGGTTCTTTCGCCACGGCATGGGACTGGATTGGCTGACCGAGAGCCGCATGGCCGAATACCGGACCGAATGGGCGCGACCCGGACGGTTAGAGGCGATGTTGAACTGGTATCGCGCCTCTCCGCTGGTTGTCGCACAGCCGGGGCTTCCCGCAACAGACCTGCCGGATCTGCCACTGGATCGGCTGCATGTCCGATGCCCGCATCTGTTGCTTTGGGGACCGGATGACAAAGCCCTTTTGCCCGAGGCAACTGAAGGCTTGGAAACCTTCGCGCCCAACCTGACCCGGATCACGATCCCTGAAACTGATCACTGGCTGCATCACCAAAAACCGCAGGACGTTGCACTGGCCATTCTGGATTGGGTCCAAACGGCCTGACCTGTATGGTCTCTTAACGATGCCCCCAATCGTCGGGGTTGTCAGAATTGTTCGGGGATAAACCCAATTCGTCGCCATCGGTTGAACACCCCAACCCCAGTACCGTCCGGTTTGCATAAGAGAAGTACGAACCAACCTGATTGATCTCAAGGATTTCTCCGTCGTCCCATCCCGCCTCGCGCAGGGCGATTACATCCGCCTCAACCATGTCGCCGGGCGTTTCGGTCAGTTTACGGGCATAGATCATGGCAACCACTTGCGCTGCATCCAACGGGGCGGCAGCCGGATCGCGCGTCTCAATCGCCGCCCGGATCGCATTGCCCCGCGCCTCATCGCCAAGCAACCGCTGCAAACCCGCGAAATGATGTTCCACACAATAGCCGCACCGGTTCAAAGAACTGACCCACACGCCCAGCACCTCAAGAAACCATTTCGGGATCTTGTTGCCCGAATGATGCAGCACCGCCTTGTAGATCGCCATGTGGCCTTCCATCGAATGCGGCCGCAGGCTGTGCGCCATCATGATGTTGTCCACATTGTTGTCTGGCCCGGTGACCCGGTCATAGAGTTTCTTCAGTTTGCCTGTGGCCTCAGCGAAGGGGATGGTTTTGATCCAGCTCATTTGGGGTCCTGTTATGGTGTTTTCTTGACGCCCAGAGACTATGGGCGCTTTGGGGCGGTGGCGAGACAAATTCTACGAGCGTCAGCAAAGAGCCCAAAGCCGTCGATAAAGTCCGCCGCACTGCTGCGCGTTTTGACCCTAAGTTACGCACGTAAATTGACTTCTCTTTGCGTGGCCCGGCGTTCACCCGGGCAAACACTTATTGTTTGAATGAACAGGCGCATGGTACGTTCTTTTAGACGGCAGTTCGTTATCTACTAAGCAGCGAACAACAATTCAGATCCCTGCAGGGTTGGCAAAAGGTAACCATGGGCGATCGCAAACACGAAACAGCATCACGCAGAAGCACTGGGAGTTTAAGGATGAACGATTCAACGCCATCCCGCCGGCTGACGGCGGCGGACTTTGACCAAGACCTTTTAGATCTCTACGACTACTACGCGCATGGCAAGATTTCGAAACGCGAATTTCTCGATCGCGCTGGTAAATGGGCCGTCGGCGGGCTGACGGCGGCGACTATTCTCAGCACGCTTTCGCCAAATTACGCGCTTGCGCAGCAAGTGGCTGAGGACGACCCCGATATTGTAGGTGAAGATATCGTCTATCCGAGCCCGAACGGCACTGGTGACATTACCGCTTATCTCGTCCGGCCAACTGAAATAAACCCTGACAGACCACCTGCCGCGATTCTTGTCGTTCATGAAAACCGCGGGCTGAACCCTTACATCCGGGACGTGGTGCGTCGCCTCGCAAAGGCAGGCTTCGTTGCGATGGGTCCGGATGGGCTGTCCTCACTCGGAGGGTATCCGGGAACCGATGATGAAGGTCGGGAGATGCAGCGCACGCTTGATCAGGGGCAACTCTTGAACGATTTCTTCGCAGGCTTTGAGTATCTTCAGTCGTTGGATGGAACAAATGGTAAGGTGGGGGCAACTGGATTCTGCTACGGAGGCGGAGTGGTCAGCAGGCTGGCAGCCGCTTACCCGGAAATGTCAGCAGGCGTTCCGTTCTACGGCTCGTTTCCAGACGCTGACCAAGTGCCCAACATCCAAGCGCCGCTGATGGTTCAGCTGGCCGCGCTCGATCAACGCATCAATGCGATGTGGCCTCCGTTTGAAAAGGAAATGGTGGAAAACGACAAAGTTTACGAGGCCTACATCTATCCAAGTGTGAACCACGGCTTCCACAACGATACAACGCCGCGTTACGACGAGGCTGCGGCAAAGCTTGCTGAAGAACGCATGGTGGCTTGGTTCAGAACATATCTTGCGGGCTGAGCCGGTTTGCGCCCACCAAGAACCGGGCGCGACCCATTCTGCGTGCCAAGCTTTAAGCTCGGACCGATGATGACAGCTTCGTCGACCACCAAATCGACGAACGAAATCCTCTACGACGCAAGCACAGAGAGTGTTTCTGCTTGGTCGCGCGCCCAAACCTTCCACAACACCTCGCGTCCCTCTTCCCCCGGACCACATCACCTGCCATAATGGGGGAAACTCAAAAACAAGAGCAGCCCATATGCCAGACGATCTGTTGACGCCCGAAGCGACCAATACCTATGACGCCTCCTCGATCGAGGTGCTCGAAGGGCTGGAACCGGTCCGCAAACGCCCCGGCATGTATATCGGCGGCACGGATGAGCGTGCTTTGCATCATATGGTGGCCGAAATCCTCGATAACTCGATGGACGAAGCCGTCGCAGGCCACGCCAACCGGATCGAGGTTGAACTGCATGAGGACTACGCCCTGACGGTCCGCGACAACGGGCGCGGCATTCCGATTGATCCGCACCCCAAGTTTCCCGACAAATCCGCGCTTGAGGTTATCCTGTGCACCCTGCACGCGGGTGGTAAGTTCTCGGGCAAGGCGTATCAGACCTCGGGCGGTCTGCACGGGGTAGGTGCCTCGGTGGTGAACGCGCTGTCCGACTCGATGGTCGTGCAAGTGGCGCGCGACAAGACGCTGTTCGAACAACGGTTCTCGCGGGGTGTTCCGCTTGGCCCGGTCGAGAAGATCGGCGCAGCGCCCAACCGACGCGGCACCACCGTTACCTTCCACGCAGACTCCGATATCTTCGGCCACCACAAGTTCAAACCCGCACGGCTGTTCAAATCGATCCGTTCCAAAGCCTACCTGTTCTCGGGCGTGGAAATCCGCTGGAAATCCGCCATCGACGACGGGGAAACACCGACCGAGGCCACCTTCCACTTTCCCGGCGGTCTGTCAGACTACCTGAAAGAGACGATGAACGGCTCGTCCACCTATGCCGAGCAGCCCTTTGCGGGCACCGTGGACTTCAACGAAAAATTCGGCACGCCCGGCAAGGTCGAGTGGGCGATCAACTGGACGCCCTCGCGCGACGGGTTCATCCAGTCCTACTGTAACACCGTCCCCACCCCCGAAGGCGGCACCCATGTGGCGGGATTCTGGGCCGCGATCCTCAAGGGGATCAAGGCTTATGGCGAATTGATCAACAACAAGAAGGCCGCGCAGATCACCCGCGACGACCTGATCACCGGCGGCTGTGCGCTGGTCAGCTGTTTCATCCGCGAACCGGAATTCGTCGGCCAGACCAAAGACCGCCTGGCCACGGTCGAGGCGCAACGGTTGGTCGAAAACTCGGTCCGCGACCATTTCGACAACTGGCTGGCCGCCGACACGAAATCCGCCGGCGCGATCCTGGATTTCCTCATCCTGCGGGCTGAGGAACGCCTGCGCCGACGGGCCGAGAAGGAAACACAACGCAAGTCCGCCACTAAGAAACTTCGTCTCCCCGGCAAGCTGGTGGACTGTAGTAGTTCAACACGCGATGGCACGGAATTATTCATCGTCGAAGGCGATTCTGCGGGCGGGTCTGCAAAAATGGGCCGGGACCGCAAAACGCAGGCCCTGCTGCCCCTGCGCGGCAAGATCCTGAACGTGCTGGGCGCGGCCAGTTCGAAACTGGGCACCAACGCCGAGATCAACGATCTGACCCAAGCGCTGGGTGTGGGCCTTGGCACCAAGTTCAATGTCGACGACCTGCGCTATGACAAGGTCATAATCATGACCGATGCGGATGTGGACGGGGCGC
Source organism: Ruegeria sp. CF8 (assembly GCF_056537285.1). Taxonomy (NCBI): domain Bacteria; kingdom Pseudomonadati; phylum Pseudomonadota; class Alphaproteobacteria; order Rhodobacterales; family Roseobacteraceae; genus Ruegeria; species Ruegeria sp. CF8. The sequence goes on from NZ_JBQFRG010000013.1 coordinate 40,273, forward strand.
ATATCGCCTCGCTACTGATGACGTTCTTCTTCACCCAGATGCGACCGATGATCGACGCGGGCCACCTGTACCTCGCCTGCCCGCCCCTCTACCGCCTGACCCAAGGCGCCAAACGGGTCTATTGCCTAGATGAGGCCGAGCGCGACGAGTGGCTTGAGAAAGGTCTGGGCGGCAAGGGCAAGATCGACGTCTCGCGCTTCAAGGGTCTGGGCGAAATGGACGCCAAAGACCTGAAAGAGACCACAATGGACCCCAAATCCCGGAAATTGATCCGGGTCACTATTGATGAGGACGAACCCGGCGAGACCGGCGACCTTGTCGAGCGCCTGATGGGCAAAAAGCCCGAACTGCGGTTCCAATACATTCAGGAGAACGCGCGGTTTGTTGAGGAGTTGGACGTATAATTTTCTATTTAAGAAGCTATTTTGGAAAGAATTTAGCAACGTGCCCCTAACTTCCGCTATTGAACACGAAAACTTGACCAAAACTCGAAAGGCTCTTTACTTTAGCACTTTTTTTACCTTCGCGGTAGCAAATGCGGAACTTTTGAGTAGCGAAATGTCCATCTTCGGGCTTCGCATAGCCGTGGTACAGGCAGACTTGGCAGCCTTTGGGCAGCTTGTTACTCTACTTCTTTTTTTCATCTTTATTCTTCACTGCGCAGTAGCTGCTTCACAGGCAATCTCCAACACACTTACGGAGATGAATGTGCGCTGGAAGCAACGCTCACTGACAAGCATACAAAGAATGAATGATCACAAGGACTTAGATCCGAATTATGAACACGAAGACCCCCTTGGCGGTTTGGAGTCTTGGGAGTACGAACACCATAAGGAGGATTTCAAACGACAACGCCAAGAAAGTATTGCCGAATTTATAGTCAAAACTTTATCTCGATTAAGAAGCTTTGTAATTGAGTATTTTCTAGTACTCGTCGCAACAACGTTTGCTCTGCTAAATCCACGGATTATCGATCAAGCTATTCAATTCTGGCAACGCTTATAGAGCACTAGAAACGAGCAGCTGCCAACGCGCTAATTAAACTGAAACAGCATGCCTGGCAAACTTACATTCCGAGCGGCCCCAATTACCCTCGCGCCCTGTGGGGCGGGTCTGGCGCGTGTTTGACACCCTGCATCAAGCATTGGATGGATAGGAAGACGCACCCACACCACACGCGCCCTCAAAAAACCAAAATCTACTGCAATTCAAACATCTTCAGTTTACTAATCAAACCAAGACCCGGCTTCCCTGTGACAAGCTGGCTTGGATTTAACGATTAAGGATTTGCAATGGCCCGCCTTTATGACAGTCGAAAACGTGTTCTCGTAACCGGTGGGGCCGGGTTTCTGGGCTCGCATCTGTGCGACCGGCTTCTGGATCAGGGGCATGAGGTTTTGTGCGTCGACAACCTGTTCACCGGCACCAAGCGCAACATTGACCATCTGCACAACAACCCGCGGTTCGAGTTCATGCGCCACGACGTGACCTTCCCGCTGTTTGTGGAAGTCGACGAGATCTATAACCTCGCCTGCCCGGCCTCGCCCGTTCATTACCAGCACGACCCGGTGCAGACGACCAAGACCAGCGTGCATGGCGCGATCAACATGCTGGGGCTGGCGAAGCGGCTGAAATGCAAGATATTTCAGGCCTCGACTTCTGAGGTCTATGGCGATCCGACCATCCATCCGCAGACCGAAGACTATTGGGGCAACGTCAACCCGGTTGGTCCGCGCTCGTGCTACGACGAGGGCAAGCGCTGCGCCGAGACGTTGTTCTTCGACTATCACCGGCAGATGGGTTTAGAGATCAAGGTGGCCCGCATCTTCAACACGTACGGCCCCAGAATGCATCCGGCTGATGGGCGCGTTGTGTCGAACTTCATCATGCAGGCCCTGACGGGTGAGCCGATCACGATCTTTGGCGATGGCACACAGACCCGGTCGTTCTGTTATGTGGATGATCTGATCGAAGGCTTCATGAGGTTGATGGACACCGACAAGGACGTCACCGGCCCCGTCAATCTGGGCAATCCCAATGAATTCTCGATGAACGAACTGGCCAGCGAAGTGCAGGCGCTTGTGGGCACCGACACCCCGATCAGTTTCAAGGACCTGCCGCAGGATGACCCCAAGCAACGCCAGCCCGACATCACTCTGGCGCGGAGCGTGCTGAACTGGGAACCCAAGGTGCAGCTAAAGGAAGGGTTGGCGGCGACGATCAGCTATTTCAGAGAGTTGCAGGCTTAGGCCATCGGTGTGCAGAATACAGTCGTGACCGGGGTCGAGGCATAGTTCGCCACCAGACTCCGGCCCAGACATAGCCGTGGGTAGGTATTAGTCAAAATCCGCTTCATCCAGAAGCGTATACGTGAACTTGTTGCCGAATGCGTCCCGCCCCGCCTCGCATTTCAGCATGAACTCGGCAAAATGCCGGCTGTCTGCAAATACCTGACACCCGGCCGAATAGATCGAGTTCGTGGTATCATGGTCGCCATTTTTTGGCCCCTTATGAAGGTTTATACCGAACATCCCACTTTGAGGATTAACGAGATTAAGGTTGCCGTCGCGATTGTTGTCACGAAAGACCGTCACATCGCCCAATCGCTGACACATCGCCTTGTGACCACCGGGCTTTCCTCTTTTGTGTATATCGATCTTGTAACAAGAACGGTATTGACCCGGTGCCAGAATAGCCGTTCCGTCTGAGTTTATCGGCTTCTTAAGGTAATGATTGCTGGGATCGGCAGTAATCGGATAGTAAGCAATATCCCAAACACCTAAGAAACGGTGAAAAACCGTCATGACGTCGTCGAATTTCTTTGGCGAAACCGGTCGCGTCCGAATGCCCACGATGTTGAGATTCCAGTCAATTGCTGGTGTGTCAAAAACTGCAAAGCCCTTATCCTTCATGACTTCCAATATTTTTTCCACGGGTGGTCTAAACATGTCTCTAATCTCCCAAAATAATGCTTCAGTGATATCACAGTATCGCTCATCTCAAAAACTCACCTTTTCCATCCGCTGTGTATACGTGGATTTTTGTTGCCTAACCCGTTGATCTCGTTCACACTTACTTTCAATCAGCAATCCAAAATCGATCTTGGAAGTTTCAAGCATACGAAACCAAAATTGACCACAAACAGACTTTCGAACGGGAGGACGACATGAAAGCATTAACCTTCGGGCTGGCCCTGACCCTGGTGGCCTCACACGCCCCCGCACAGCAGATGCTCAGTACTGCATCCCCTATTCCAGACGGCGCCGAGACCCGGTTTTGCTATTACGATGGCATGGCCTATTCCGAGGACGCGTTTGTCCTGATGGTCGGTGACAACACCGTCACCTCGACGATCAGTACAGTTCAGGAGCGCTTGCTACGGTGCCACCGCGACAATGACGGCACTCTGAAATGGAGACCGCAGAGCACGTTCTCGACCAACAACTAAGGCTCGCCAACGCGATCAGACGGCGAGCCCGATCAAGGCAACGCCTAGGGCCATAAGTACGGCGGCACCCAGCCGTCGTATCCAATTGCCTTCCTTGAGGAAGATGAACCCTATCAGCGCAGCAAAGATGACTGAGGTTTCCCGCAGCGCCGAGACCGCGCCCAGTGGGGCAAAGTTCTTGGCATACAGAACCAGACCATAGGCCGTCATCGACACAAGACCGCCCAGAATTCCAGTCATCCATACTCTGATCGGCAGGTCTTTGAGGGTCTCGCGTTTTCTGACCCCAACAAAACCCGCAATGAACAGGTGCAGGAACGCCCCCCAGGCCCAATAGCTGAGCGTGTTGCCTGACAGCCGAACGCCGATCCCATCCACTACCGAGTAGATCGAAATGCAGAACCCTGTGCCCAGCGCAAAGCCCAGCGCGCTGCGTCCAACCCCCGAGCGCAGCGCCTTCCAACTGCTCAACTGAATGCCAAATGCGATCAGGGCAATTCCACCCCAAGCCTGCAATGGCAGCACCTCCCCCACCAGAACCATCGCCCAAAGCGAAACCAGCGCCGGAACGATGCCCCGCGCAATGGGGTAGACCACACTCAGATCGCCATGCTGATAGGCTTTACCCAGCATGAAGTAATACCCGAAATGCACAACGGTCGAGAGCAGGATGTAGATAAAGCTTTCAGCACTGGGCAATGGCAGAAGCATTACCATCACGGCCGCTGGCAACACGTGGCCCAAAGCAACAAGGCCCAACATCGTCGTGCGATCCGCCGCTGTCTTGACGATTGCGTTCCAGACCGCATGCAGCAATGCCGCAGACAGAATGATAAGGATGACAAACAGGGTCATGCCTGGACCTTTCCCGCAGATATTTTGCGCAAAAAGGGTCAGTGGCCCTATTCACTTGGCGCGATCTCGGCCAAAAGACTGATTTTTGTCAACCCGGTTTCACACAGGCTGCTGAGCAAGCCAGCTTTCGATTTGCTCCGCCGGCCCTTGCCAGCCGGGTTCCATAAACAGAAAATGCGCGTGATCCTGAACCAGCAGAAGAGTTCCGCGATCTCCGTAACGCTCTGCCAGGGCGCGGCAGGTGTCCGGGTTTACCGCCCGATCTTCTGCTCCAGACACAACCAGAACCGGGCAGTCGACCTTGTCGAAATCGACTTTAATCGCCTGATGATCATCGAACATCCAGAAAAACATCTCGAACATCACGCGCCCGCTTTCGGCACCCAGTTGATCGAACACGATGTGTTGTTGTGACTCGTCCATTTTATTAAGCGCGAAGGGCGCCATCAGGTCGAACTCAACCCGCATGGGCTGTTTCCAGAACGCCCCTCCTTCCATCAAAGCGCGCGGCACGGCGCGCTCGTCGTCGGTTTCAGGCAAAGTGCCCCAGGGTGCATTGGGATTAATCAACACAATAGCACTGGCCAAACCGCGTGCAGCCACCTGCTGTGCAACAACACCCGCGATGGCGTGACCCAGCAGAACCGGTTTGCTGTCCAGACCCTGCACAAATTCCGCTATGTCATTGGTGTAATCCAAAACGCTGGTCTCGGTCAGCCCAGGGTCAGGGTCGGCTTTCGGATCACCGCCATGGTGACGCAAGGCTGGAGTATGTACAGTCCAGCCTCGATCCCGAAAGAAAGTTGCGTAACCCTGCATACACCAGGGTCCGGCAAATGCCCCATGAATCAGAACAATTTCTTTTGTCATCGAAATCTCCTGTGGTTCCTTGATCAGTATGAGCATCCGGTAAGATGTTACAACTGCCCGTGATCCCTGTTGCAGGACGCAGGTCAGGTCCTAAGATCGGGACTATGAGTTTTGTGACCGACAACCAACTGCCCCTGCTGATCCTGTTTTTTGTGATAGGCTCAATCGGCACGGCGTTTCTGTTCCGCAAACCGGCCGGGCATCGGGCGTGGAAACTGGCCGATCTGGTTTGGGTGGTGCTGGGCGGTATCGGGGCATTGGTTGCGGTTTTGGCCGGGCTTTACACCTCCGATAGCTCTCGGCTGGATCGTCAGATCGATGTCGCCTATGCGGCCACTCTGGCATTTGATCGCGACGCTGCAAGGTTTCGCCTACGCTTTTGCGATCCGGCATTTGACCCGGATACAGCCGTTTTATGCGACAAGGTCGAGTTCCTCTCGGCTTCAACTGCCAGCAATTCAGAACTGCCGCTGTTCATTGCCGTGACAAACGAAGTCGCCCCATTGCAGGGTTTGCATTTCCTGTTCGGACGTCAGGCCAAGGATGACATGGATGAAATGCGCAGCGCCGCCGCGCAGGCCGACGCCTTCGACATCGACCAGTTTCTGGTCTTCACCTCTCTGGACGACGAAACGCAGACCGCTATCGACAACATGCGTCGGAAAGTACCCGCCATTGCCGGGGACTACCTGATCCTGGCTCAAAGCTATGATGATCTGATCGAACAGGTCGGCAAATTGAAAGACGAATGGGAATATTTGCAGGCCAACGCCCATATTCTGGTTCTGCAAATCGTAGCTTTGTGCCTTGTCAGCTTTGCGGCCCCGTTCCGTTTGGGAAAATCGGTGGTGGAATTGCGTACAACACTTATCGCCGATACGCCTGTGCCAACACCTGCGGATCCACCCCCAGAAAATAACGCAGCAGAGTCCAAAGATTCCGACTACCCCGCCGAATCCAGCCCGCCTGCTCATACCGCTCCGCGCTCGTAAAGGCCCGCGAACCCAAAAGTGTGATCCGGGGCAAACGACGCGCCAGGGCGACGTCTTCCATCAAAGGTTGGTCCGGATAGCCGCCTGCGGCATGGTAGACATCACGCGGCACCAAAAGTCCCTGATCCCCGTAGGGCAACCGGAAAACCCGGCTGCGCAGATTGGCCCAGCCCGAGACCCATTTCGGTGCGACCCCTCGCGCATTAAACGCCAGCCGAAAGGCCGCAGGTCCGCTGCTGGATAGATGAGCGCTCACCGCCTCGCTCCAGCCACTTTCCAATACAGTGTCTGCATGCAGGATCAGCAACCAATCTCCACCGGCCTCGGCGCAGCCCCGACGCAACTGCCCGCCACGCGACGCTGCTCCTGTGACAACCTTTGCTCCGGCCTCTTCTGCGATCTCCAGTGTTAGGTCAGTTGACCCCCCATCGCTGATGATCAGGTCCCGGATCAGCCCGGCGTGCAGCCCTTCCATCAATGCCCCAAGGCATTCGGGCAAGGCATCGGCAGCGTTCAGGGTCGGAACAACAACAGAGATCGGGGCTGGCACGTCTGATACCCTCTGGTCTTGGCGGCGGATCTTCCTATATCACGAGGCCAAGGGAAATGACGAGGACCAAGCTATGCCTACCCGCCGCATCCTGCGCCTGACCGGCTCGGACACCGAAAGTTTTTTGCAGGACCTGATCACCAATGACATTCAGGGATTGAATGACGGGCTGGTTTATGCCGCGCTGTTGACGCCGCAAGGCAAGTATCTGGCCGACTTTTTCCTCAATCGCGATGGCGATGGCATTCTGCTGGATGTCGCCGAGCACCTTGCTGATGATCTGGTCAAACGTCTGAGCATGTACAAACTGCGTGCGGACGTGGCGATCGAAGGCACAGATCTGAACCTGCAACGCGGAACTGGTGCAGCACCAGAAAGCGCCCTGCCCGACCCGCGACACCCTGACATGGGCTGGCGTATGTATTCTGCCGCGCCCGAACAGGACGACGGCACCGATTTTGATTCAGTGCGTGTTCAACACTGCATTCCCGAAGCAGGTACTGAGCTGACACATGACAGCTACATCCTAGAATCTGGCTTCGAAGCGCTGAATGGCGTGGACTTTAAAAAGGGCTGCTACGTAGGTCAGGAAGTGACCGCGCGCATGAAACACAAGACCGAGCTGCGCAAGGGTCTGCGCCGGGTCTCTGTCGATGGCATCGCGCCGGTTGGAACCGAGATCACGGCCAATGGCAAACCCGTGGGCACTCTGTTTACTCAATCTGGTAGTCAGGCAATTGCCTATCTGCGCATTGATCGCGCCAAAGGTGAAATGCAGGCAGGCGACGCCAAGGTACGAATGACGGATTAAACACCCCTTGTTGCCTAATCAGCACGACCCATACCTGGACACGTATCGCCAAGTTTGAACCTGCTACCCGGCCCTGCCAGAGTGTAGGAAACAGGTCAAACCGGATACACTCATGTTTCGACTATATTCCGCGATCTGGCGCGCCAGTTCCGGACGGCAGATCGTTCTTATCGTGCTGTCCATCGCCATTGCAGCCCTTGCCGCCGTTCCGCTTGAGTTTCAGCGCGATATCGTCAACCACCTGACCGCTGATGATGTCAGTACTAAAAAGTTGATCCAACTGGGTATCGGCATGATGGCTGTTATCCTGATTAGTCTCGGGTTGAAATGGGTTTTAGGATACCGCGCTGGCACCTTGGGCGAAGACATTATTCGACTGATCCGACAGCGTCTGCTTTGGCGTTCGAGCGACATGAAGGGCACAGGTGAAGACCTGCGCAAGGGCACAATGACCACGGCCATTTCCGCCGAAGCCGAAGAGTTAGGAAAATTCGCAGGTGGCGCATTCTCGGATCCGGTGGTTCAAATTGGAACGCTGATCAGCGTGATCGGCTATATTTCATCCACGCAACCAGGGCTTGGGCTGATCGCCTTCTCGATGATCGTGCCGCAGATCATCATTGTTCTGGTATCGCAACGGAAAGTGAACACTTTTGTGGCAGAGCGCGTCCGCATCCTGCGCGGTGCCACGGACCGACTGACGACCGAGGACATCGAAGCGGTCGAGCGGGACATCAATACCATGTTTGACGACATTTACGACACACGGAGACGCATGTTCCTGTGGAAGCTGTCGGCCAAGTTTCTGCTAAGCGTTATCAACGGGGCCGGAACTGTTGGTATTCTGATGCTGGGCGGTTATCTGGTGTTACAGGGGAAAACGGATGTGGGCACCGTTGTGGCGGCCACCAGCGGCTTTAGCCGCATACAGGGGCCGACCGCATTTCTGATCGCTTTCTATCGCCAGGTCAGCGCCAATCGCATCAAATACGAGCTGATGCTGGAGCTGTTTGGCCCCGACCCAACACGGTATCGTTACCGTCCCAACGCATAAAAAAAGACCGCGCGGCGGGTGCCTGCGCGGTCTCTTTCACGAAGTGACGAAACGTCACGCGCGCTCGGAATATTCCATGGTTTCGGTGTTCACGACGATCATTTCGTCCTGCCCGATGAAAGGAGGCACCATGACTTTCACGCCATTGTCCAGCACCGCGGGCTTGAACGAGTTTGCAGCGGTCTGGCCTTTGACGACCGGCTCGGTCTCGACAATCTGGCAGGTTACTTTCTGCGGCAGCGTCGCGTTCAGCGCCTCGCTTTCGTAGAACTCAACGACAATGGTCATCCCATCCTGAAGGAACGGGCGACGTTCGCCCAACAAATCTGCTGGCAATTCAATCTGTTCGTAGGTTTCTGCATCCATGAACACCAGCATCCCGTCGGATTCGTACAGGAATTGCTGGTCTTTCTGCTCAAGGCGGACACGCTCGACCTTGTCCGCGGACCGGAAGCGTTCATTGAGTTTTGAGCCATTGCGCAGGTTGCGCAGTTCGACCTGAGCAAACGCCCCGCCCTTGCCCGGTTTTACGTGGTCAACTTTGACAGCTGCCCACAGGCCGTCGTTATGCTCAAGCACATTGCCGGGGCGAATTTCGTTCCCATTTATCTTGGGCATTACATAAATCCTTCACAAACGGTTGATGCATCAGTTGCGGTCCCTATATCTGGCGGGATCACACCTGACAAGACAACGACACCTAGTGCTGCACTTGCAGCAAGCCATGCAAGTGACGCAACGCAACTATGCATTTTAGCTGTATCCGAATCGCACCTAATAGGTCATAAGGACCCTCACGCCGAAAATGCAAGAGCAAGAACAACAAGGAAGACGAGATGAGAGATTTCGTTGACGGCACTGCCTTTAACAACGAGCAAGGCAATCGTGCGCGCAAACTTTTCGCGGCCGTTGTGTTGGCTGCACTCGATGACGCTATCGCCGATGACAAGAAATACGGCAATGGCCCCGAACAAATCGCCCGCTGGGCCCGTTCGCGCGATGGGCGCGAAGTGCTGTCCTGCGCGGGTATTGACCCGAACGAACGGGTTGTCAGCGGACTGATGGAGTTCGTGGGTCGTGGTGTGCGTACCTCGGTCGCACTGTCCCGTGAAGAAAGCGAGCGCCGCAACGCAGCTCAGCACGCGGAAGCCGCCTGAACTAAAGCGAGTTCGCACAGAAAAAACGCGCTCTGTCCGACAGAGCGCGTTTTTCTTTGCAGTGCTACGACTTTCAAAAGGCTAAAAAAACAACAGCCACTGCCGTGCCACCCATACTTCTACTAGAAGCATGACACCAAACATGGACTTGCCCCAGACGGACAGACCGCGCTGCCACAGTGCGACATACGCAGCAAGACAAACTGCGGCAGAAACCGGAGCCACCCATAATGCGTGATGGCTGCTGTCCCAATAGCTGACCGGGCTGTGAAACACCCAATCACTCAGGGGCCAGAATTGAGGTCGCCCGTCGCCCGCATGCAGCACAAAATCTGTCGCTAGGTGCAACAAACCTGCCGCTGCTCCGACAGCCACGGCGTGCCAGCCACGCCAAACTGCCAAAAACAGTGCAATCCCCCAGAGGATAAAGGAGTTGTCGATCGCAAAGACGGTTTGCCAGGCCTGCGAATAGTACAGTTGCCCAAAGACCACCTGTTCCGGAATTCCCAATACAAACAAGGACACTCCCACCATCAGATACAGGGACAAATCCGGCAGCACTGCCCCCAGCATTGCAGCCAACAGGATGCGGCCCTGCGGCGGTCGTGCAAAAGCGGCAGCCCCGATCAAAAGATGCGCTGGAGTGTTCATCGGGGGCTTTCCCTTCCCGCTCAAATCAAGTCATCTGCGCCCTGACTTATAGGAGACAACCCATGGTTCGCGCCATCATGATTCAAGGCACTGGCAGCAACGTTGGAAAATCGGTTCTTGTGGCCGGGCTAGCGCGCGCCTTTACACGGCGGGGTGTGCGGGTTGCTCCGTTCAAGCCGCAAAACATGTCGAACAATGCGGCCGTCACCGAAAACGGAGGAGAGATCGGCCGCGCGCAGGCGCTTCAGGCCCGTGCCGCAAAGCAGGCGACCCATACAGATATGAACCCTATCCTGCTGAAGCCCGAGACGGACACCGGTGCTCAGATCATCGTTCAAGGGCAGCGCGCGGGTACGATGAAGGCCGGTGACTACCGGAAGGACAAGTCCAAGCTGCTGGGGGCCGCTCTGGATAGCTTTGACCGGCTTTGTGCGGATGCGGATCTGGTTCTGATCGAAGGTGCGGGTAGTCCGGCGGAAACCAATCTGCGCAAAGGTGACATCGCCAATATGGGGTTTGCCTGCGCCGCAGGTATTCCAGTGGTTCTGGTCGGTGACATTCATCGTGGCGGTGTGATCGCACAGATCGTCGGCACTCAGGCTGTGCTGGACGACGGCGACCTGGCACAGATCCGGGGTTTTGCCGTGAACCGTTTCAAAGGGGACGTGTCTTTGTTTGACCAAGGGCGTGACGACATCGCCGCCCGTACTGGTTGGCCCTGCTTGGGTGTCGTGCCCTGGTTCCATGATGCGTGGAAACTGCCTGCTGAGGATATGATGGACATTCGCTCTCATACCGGCGGTACGTGTAAGGTGGTGGTGCCTCAGCTGGAGCGGATGGCCAATTTTGACGACCTCGACCCGCTGTCCGCTGAACCAGACGTGAGTGTCGAGATCATCCCAGCCGGACGTCCACTGCCCGGGGATGCCGATCTGGTTCTGCTGCCAGGCAGTAAATCCACTATCGGGGATCTGACCTATTTTCGGGCGCAGGGTTGGGACATCGACCTTTACGGCCATGTGCGCCGTGGCGGGCACGTTCTGGGCTTGTGCGGCGGCTATCAAATGCTGGGCAAAACGATTTCCGACCCGGATGGCGTCGACGGCAGACCCGGCAAGGTCGAAGGCTTGGGGTTGCTGGATGTCGACACTGTCATGGGCGGACAAAAGCAAGTCATTCTGCGTTCGGCCCATGCCCTGCCCGACCGCGATCCGGTCAGCGGGTATGAAATCCATATGGGACACACTGAAGGACCTGATTGTGACCGTGCATGGCTGGAGGTTGAAGGCAAACCGGAAGGTGCCGCCAGCGCCAATGGACAGATCAAGGGCAGCTATTTACATGGAATCTTTTCGTCCGACGCGTTCCGGGCGCATTATCTTTCAACGCTGGGCGTGACCTCGGGTGTCGCTTATGAGGATGGCGTTGAACAGGTTCTGGATGATCTGGCAGACCATTTGGAACACCACATGGATCTAGATCTACTGCTGAGCCTCGCCCAGTCCCCTCGCCGCGGCTAGGCGTTACTCCAGATCTTTTGCGGCAAGGGCACGTGCAATCTCGCGCCGGACCATCTTGCGCACATTCCGCGTGATCCGTTCGCCCATCGTGCCCTGTAGCTCTTGCCTGACAACTTCGGCGATCAGGGCGCGCAAATCCTCTTCATCCATGTCGATGCTTCTGCCATCGTCTACAGGCTCTGCCATCTCCTCGGTCTCGGCCCTCGGCGCGCGGATGAACTCAGCTTGAACGTGTGCTTCGCCCTCGTCGTCGGACGCGTCAGCTTGCTCAATGTCAATTGAACCGACAGCTTCGGCTGCGGCAAATTCTTTTTCTACGTTCCACGGCAAAGATTGCGACGGTGTGCCAGAGTAAGCATCTTCGCTGTCGCCGTCCGGTTCCCATTGATCTTCGGTTTGCGCAATGGCCGCTTCCAGCGCTTCGATCTTGGCGCTTAAGCTTGTTGCGGCATCCGCAGGCTGAGCAGGTTTAGGCGTATCGGCCGTGTCCTCGGCTGCGTTGGCCGGCTTGCCGGCCTGCACAATGTCGCAGGCCCGCAACAACATGGGTTTGGCCGAGTCGGGCCTCTTTAGGTCCGAGTCGGCCTGGTTCGCAACTCCATTGGTCTGCTTGGGTGAGCTGACACGCAAGGCATCCGTCAGAACCAATCGCCCCGGCTTTCTCGATGCAGGGTGTTGATCCGAGACGGATTTATCGCGGTTGTCTTCGCTTACCAGACGTTTGACCGAAGACAGAACGTCTTCGATCCCTGCTTTTACGACATTATCAGTCATTGTTCTCTACCGCTCTATCCTTAGATCGAGTGTAGCCAAACAATCCCAACCTCACAACAAATAGTATGGCCGATCAGTCCCGACGCAATGCTTTGAGGACGCGATCCAGATCTTTGCTCTGTTTGCTGACCCGTGCTGGCGCCTTTTTAACCAGGTTGTAATACAAGGTCGGATCGTAGATCTGCACTGCCAACCCAAGGCGTTCAGCCGTCAACAGGCCTTGAGCCTGCAACAGCTGATAAGCCGCGCGAGAGCGTTCGGTGCGCGAAGCAACTTCGGCCAATTGCGCATCCAGCAGATCTTGCTGAGCGTTCAGCACGTCCAGAGTTGTCCGCGCGCCCAGTGTTGCCTCTTCGCGAATCCCGTCAAACGCCACTTGCGATGCCCGAACCCGCTCAGTCGATGCCCTCAGGCTGGCGCTGGCCGCCTGGAACGCCGCATAACGGTCAGTCACGCCCTGTGTGATATCTTTTTGGACATTCAAAAGGTTCGCGCGCGACGCATCGCGGGTCGCCATTGCTCGGCGCACACTCGCAGCCAACCGACCACCTGCATAGACGGGCTGATTGAAGGTTAGCGAGATGGTTGCGTCGTTGACGTAGTCATCATTGTCATAGCTTTCCCTCACCCCTGCATCTGCATTCAGGTTGACATTCGGACCCAAGTTGGCCCGCTGTTGCTGCACGATCAGGTCAAATGCGCGCACCTGATGCTGGGCTGACAGAATCGCGGGATGGTTGCGCTGCGCAAGACTGACGGCCTCAGCTTCGGACCGCGGCAGGTTGGGCAGACTCGGCTGACCCGCGGTTCGACCCGGTGCCTTTCCGACTGCGTTCACATACTCAGCCTGCGCGATGCTCAACTCACCTCGCGCAACCGCCAGATCCGCCTGCGAGCTCGCCAACTGCGCTTCGGACAACGCAACGTCCGTACGGGTGACTTCGCCGACCTCAAACCGGTCGTTCGATGCCCTGAGTTCCTCGGCTGAAACCTCGACGTTGTTTTGGCGGATCGCCACGGTTTCTTCCTGCAGCAACACGCCCAGATAGGCGTTCGCCGCGCGGATCAGAACCTGTTGTTCGATGTCGATCAGAGTTTGCCGCGTCGACAACACGGTTTCCTGAGCAGATTGCTTGCCCAGAACCGAAGCACCGCCGTCATACAGAAGCTGACCCAGCGTCAGACCTGTAAAGAAGCGCGACGGCTCATTGGTCGTGACCACATTGCTGGTCCGACTGCGGGTGTAATCCTGGCTAACCTGCACTGTCCAGTTGATGATCGGCCGCAACGCCGCCAACGCGATGGCCACATCTTCATCCGCAGCCCGCAAAAGCGCTCGGTTCTGCTCTAGCAAACCGCTTGTATTATACGCACCGATGAAGGCGTCTGTTATGTTATCAGCCCACGCCGCACGACCTGGCATTACGCTCATGGCAAGCCCTGCGGTCACTGCGAATGCTCTGACCAGCCTGCCTGTCGCTGAACCACGCATACCGAAATCCTCTCAAAACGAAATTACACTGCCCTTCAGGCAGTTTGCGGCCTTGTTTTCAACTAATCAAGGCGGAAGAAAAATCTATCGGCGGACTATAGCGAAAATGCACACTCAGCCGAAAAACTCTCCAAGACCGGTGCGCTGGCGTTAAACGCGTCGCGCCAGCTGACCTGACCGCCAGACTTTCGACCAATCCGCACGGTCCCCAGGTTGCCATCGACAAACAAGCACGCGATTCGGCCGTGTTCCTTGAGTTGATCCAGCAAAGGTTCGGGGATTTGCTCAACACCGCCCTGCACCATGATCACGTCGTACGGGCCATGTTCGGCAACGCCCTGTTCCAGCGGGCCCACATGGATGATGGCATTGTCGACATCTGCTTCGGCCAGAAGGCTTTGCGCCTCAGCCGCCAGTGCTTCGTTACTTTCCACACCAACGACCAACTGAGCCATACGCGCGGCCACCGCCGTGGAATACCCCATGGCCGGCGCGATATCGAGAACCATCTCATCATTCGAAATGTTCAACGCATCCAGCATTTTGGCCAGTGTCCGCGGCTCAATCATCGCGCGTCCCTCGCCCATATCGATCAAACAGTCGACATAGGCAGCTTCACGCTGAGCATCCGGCACGAAATTTTCGCGTGGAACGCTCAACATTGCTTCGATGATCGGGAACTTGGTGACATCAGAGGGTCGGACCTGTGTATCAACCATTGTGCGGCGCCGGGCTGCGAAATCTGTCATTGGGTATCTCGTCTCATTCCCATGGATGTCCGGCTTGTGCCACATCCTGACCCGACCAGCAACGGCCCTGTTGCCGCAACCAAGATAAGGTGTTGAAATAATCCGTCGCCGGTTACTGTGAAATTCAATCTTGTCGCCAAATTTGCACGCAATCCACTGGACGCCCTCCAGGAAAGCTGCTAAAACCCCACGCACACCACAGCAAGTATTTGATTTTACTTGAAAAGGCGAGTTGGCGGAGTGGTGACGCAGCGGATTGCAAATCCGTGTACACCGGTTCGATTCCGGTACTCGCCTCCACAACATCTTCTTACCGCGCTTGCGTCGAGCTTTTCGTAGTTTCTGATCCTCAGCTTTTGCTGCGATTGCCCTCGCATATGGGCTTCATTCGCACCGTAATCCAATCCAACAAGAATTGCCGCCCAAAGGCATACGATGAGACAAAGCCCCCTATGTGATTGGTGAGAGGCGTAGTGGTGACCTCTAAATGCGTACCATCACATGAGTAACATTATGTCCAAAACTGGATCAAAAACGAAACTTCATGACAGCAAAGACGAAATGAATTAAGTGTTTATTCAAGAAAAGTAAAAAAGTTCTGGACGTATTGTGGAACACATAACCTTTACCTTCGAGATGGGGGTCGTTTGCGCCCTTCTCGCTTTCACTGTTTTCCTGTTTGTGTCCGAGGTCGTGAGAATCGACCTTTCCGCCATACTGGTCCTGGTTCTAGTCGGTCTGCTAAGCTATGCGCCCGGGCTTGAAAATCTGGCGGATGTCCCGCGTCTGTTCGATGGGTTCGCTTCCAACGCAGTCATTTCGATTATTGCGGTCATGATCGTTGGTGCTGGCCTGGATAAAACCGGCATCATGAACAAAGTTGCAGCCGTAATTCTGAAATATGGTGGCAAATCGGAAGGCCGTGTGCTGCCAATCATCTCCGGTACCGTTGGCGTTATTTCTTCCTTCATGCAGAACGTCGGCGCCGCGGCCTTGTTCTTGCCAGTTGTCAGCCGGATATCCACGAGATCCGGCATTCCACTGTCGCGTCTGCTTATGCCGATGGGGTTCTGTGCGATCCTGGGTGGTACGATGACGATGGTGGGGTCCTCACCGCTGATCTTGCTCAACGACCTGATCCAAACGGCCAATAACGGCCTGCCGGACAATCAGAAAATGCAGCCGTTCGGACTATTCTCAGTAACACCGATCGGGGCGGTACTGATCCTGACGGGCATCGGGTACTTTCTGCTGCTGGGGCGCTGGGTTCTCCCTGCGCCGGAAGAGGCCGACAACACGGGCACCGGCCAAGGCACACAAGAGTATTTGCAGCGGGTGTATGGGCTCAAGGCAGATGTGTTCGAAGTTGTTGTGCCTGCGGACAGCCCGCTGGTGGGACAGATCCTGGCCGACATCAACCATGAGAACCACTTGTACATCATCTCGACCTTCTATCGCGGCAAAACCTCTATGGTTCAGGTTCTTACCGCTGAAATCGCGGCCCCTTGTCGGCTTGCGATTGTCGGACGCCGTGGCGAGGTGGAGGTTTTTGCAAAGAAATTCGGTTTAACGGTTCTTCCCGATCTGGATGTTTTTGTTGAGGAGTTCGCACCCACCAATGCCGGTATCGCCGAAGTGGTCGTTACCCCCGACAGCAAATTGATCGGCAAATGCCCGCGCGAGCTTTTGTTCCGCAAAACATACGGCATGTCGCTTCTGGCCATTCACAGAGGGGAAGAAACGCTCAGCCACGTAGAGACCGAAGATCATCAATCCACTCAGATCGGGCTGGAAAAGTTCCATGCCGGTGACATGCTTGTCGCGCACACACGATGGGACAATCTGATGCGGATCACGCGTGATCCGGATTTCGTAGTGGTGACAAGCGACTTTCCGCAAGAGGAACTGAGACCTCAGAAAGTCGGGTGGGCGCTTGCCTTTTTCGCTATTTCAATATGCCTGATCCTGTTTACCGACGTACGCCTTTCGCTGTGTCTTCTCACCGGGGCAGCTGGCATGATGTTGAGCCGTGTTCTCAGCGTGGATGAGGCTTACCGCGCCGTTGGATGGAACACTGTTTTCCTGCTCGCCTGCCTCATACCTTTGGGACAGGCCGTGCAAAACACCGGCACAGCCGCATGGATCGCGCAGCAGATCATGGTCATTCTTGATGGTTGGCCGCTTTGGTCGCTTCAAACCGGCGTTGCCGTTCTGGCGACTGCCTTTTCGCTGGTTATGTCGAATGTTGGAGCCACGGTATTGCTTGTTCCACTTGCAGTTTCAATTGCGGTGGCTGCCGGAGGCAACCCTGCCGTCTTCGCGCTGACGGTTGCCATTTCCACTTCGAACAGCTTCATCATCCCGACCCATCAGGTCAACGCATTGATCATGGGTCCGGCAGGGTACAAGGTCATGGATTTCGTCCGTTCAGGCGGCATCATGACCGCGCTGTTCCTAGTTGTGTCATTGGTGATGATCAACGTTATGTACTAGCGCAGCAATCGGGACCAGATTTCCGGATTAGCCCACCCCGATTGCCATTGACATTTCGTTGGAAAGCTCAGGCTGAACCTCTACGCCGAGCGACGGCCTTGCGGGACAACCTCATACCCCGGCTCTTCCGGTTCATCATCTTCCATCTCAGGTGGGAAGCCGGGAGCTGTGATATCCAAACCTGTCGCCTCTTCCAGTCGTTTGATGATATTCGGCGACAGCTCGCGGTCGCCATACCGTGCAATGCCATCTTCAAAAATCTTGATCATGACCGGGTTCATTTCCAGAGGCACCCCTGCGCGGTCGGCAACCTCCTGAAACAGACCGATATCCTTTTTCACCAAGTCCATAGTGAAAGAAATATCGCGCGAACCGTTCAGGATGACCTGACTTTCCGTTTCATGCACAAAGGATGTGCCGGACGAGATTTTTATCGCCTCATAGGTAGTGTTTAGGTCCATGCCCGCCGCCTTTGCCGTGACAAGCGCTTCGGCGCAGGTGATCAGGTTGGCCGTGGCCAGATAGTTGGTCAGCACCTTCAGGACTGAGGCAGAACCCAATTCACCAGTGTGCAAAACACGCCGTCCCATGGTGGTCAGAAACGGCAAAATCCGCTCAAAAGTCGCACGATCACATCCCGCGAAGATCGAGATATTGCCGGTGGCTGCCCGATGGCACCCGCCCGAAACCGGGCAGTCCACTGCCGCGCCGCCGCGTTCGATCACCTCGGCCCCCAAACGCTTGACCTCGGCCTCATCGGTTGTCGACATCTCCATCCAGATCTTGCCGGGGCCCACTTCGGGTAGCATCTCTTGCATGACCGCATCTGATGCCGCAGGCGATGG
Source organism: Ruegeria sp. CF8 (assembly GCF_056537285.1). Classification (NCBI taxonomy): domain Bacteria; kingdom Pseudomonadati; phylum Pseudomonadota; class Alphaproteobacteria; order Rhodobacterales; family Roseobacteraceae; genus Ruegeria; species Ruegeria sp. CF8. The sequence goes on from NZ_JBQFRG010000013.1 coordinate 58,534, forward strand.
CAAGCAGGTGATGACCGCGTCGCAATCGCGCATCAGCTGTGACGGGCCTTCTGCCGCCTTTGCGCCACGGGCAACGAACTCGGCCACCAGATCCGTGTTAAGATCGTGCACCGTCAGATCAATCCCGTTTCGCAGCAAGGATCCCGAAAGCTTGCCGCCAACGTTTCCCAACCCGATGAATCCTACTTTCATATGTCGCCTCTCCCTGCTGGCTTGTACCTGTCATGCGATCACGGATTTATCTGACCATTCATGCCGCCCAACGACAACCACAGGTCGCTTTTCACACCCGCCTCCTGATGTTACGCGCAACGCGCTTGACAAGCGGGCCAGCGGTGCCGCATGACCCATTCGTTGGTGTCGGCAAGAGCCGATGAAAAGGGAATGCGTCAACGGAACTTCCGCCAAACGCAGCCGCCCCCGCGACCGTGACCGGAGAGGGTGCCCAATGCCACTGGCCTAGGCCGGGAAGGCGGGACATCCGACAGAGGACCCTGACGTACCGGGCCTCTGACATCCGCAAGCCGGGAGACCTGCCAACACCCGAAGTTGAAACCGGGCGGGGTGTTCCGGTATCGGGTCCATGTTGCAACACGTGGCCCGCTTGAAACCCCGTCCCCCGCGAAGAGGATTTGGGGGGATGAGAGACATGACTGAGACCACACCGGTCGAGCTGCTGGTCTGCACGACCTGCCGCCGCGGGCTGCCTATCGAAGACGATGCGCAACGCCCCGGTACATTGCTGCACCAGGCCTTGGAACAAGCAGAGCTGCCCGAAGGCATCACCCTGAAACCTGTCGAATGCCTTTCGAACTGCGACCAAGGCTGTTCTATCGTGCTGCGCGGTGGTCCCGATCGCTGGACCTTCGTTTACGAGAACCTGAACGAAGTGGACCATGTCGATGTAATCGTCGACGGTGCGACCAAGTATCTGGCCACCAAAGATGGCCTGGTGAAATGGCGCGAGCGCCCTGAACATTTCCGCAAAAACTGCGCCTCGCGCATTCCCCCGATTGGAGCCTGACATGTCGAATCTCGAAAAACTTCCCGTCACCGTGATCACCGGCTTTCTGGGCTCGGGCAAAACCACACTGGTCAAACACCTGATGCAGAACCCGCAGGGCAAACGTCTGGCTGTTGTCGTCAACGAGTTTGGCGATGTGGGCGTGGATGGTGACATCCTGAAATCCTGTGCCATCCCGGATTGCCCGGCGGAAAACATCATGGAGCTGGCGAACGGTTGCATCTGCTGCACCGTCGCGGATGACTTCATCCCGACCATCGAGGCGCTGATGGCGCTGGAACCGCGCCCCGAGCATATCCTGATCGAAACCTCTGGGCTCGCCCTGCCCAAGCCGCTGTTGAAAGCATTCGACTGGCCGGACATTCGCTCGAAAATCACCGTCGATGGCGTGATCGCTCTGGCCGATGCTGAGGCCGTTGCCGCCGGTCGCTTTGCGCCGAATGTCGAAGCTGTCGATGCCCAGCGCATGGCCGACGACTCGATCGATCACGAAACGCCCCTGTCCGAAGTGTTCGAGGATCAGATTTCCTGCGCCGACATCATCCTGCTGACCAAGCCTGATCTTGCAGGCCCGGAAGGTGTGGCAAAGGCCAAAAAGGTGATCGCCGCCGAAGCACCGCGCCCCCTGCCCGTGGTCGAAGTTGCCGAAGGGGTTGTGGACGTCCGCGTTGTACTGGGTCTGGAAGCGGCTGCCGAGGACGACATGGATGCCCGCCCGTCGCACCACGACGGTCACCACGATCACGAACATGACGATTTCGAAAGCATCATCGTCGAGCTGCCGGAACAAACCGACCCTGCCGATCTGGTCGCCAAGATCGAACGTCTGGCGTCAGAGCTGAACATCCTGCGTGTCAAAGGCTATGCCGCAGTTCAGGGCAAACCCATGCGCTTGCTGGTACAGGCCGTCGGCGCGCGCGTCCGTCACCAATATGACCGCCCATGGGAACCGGGCGAAGAGCGCCGCTCGCGTCTGGTGATCATTGCCGAGCATGACGACATCAAAGAGGCCAAGATTCACGAGATCCTTGCAGGCGTCACCGAGGCTGCCGAGTAACCCATGCACGTCGTCTTCCGCGAAAGCCACGGGCTCGAGGAAACCGAGACCCCAACCGATCTGGGCCAAAGCCCGGCGGATCTGGTTGTTTTGTCCTTCTCGGACAGCGACCTCGGCGCTTTCGCGGCGGGTTGGCATCGTGGCGGCGGAACCGAGGGTCGTATGCCGACGCTTCGATTGGCCAATTTGGCCGCGCTCAAACACCCTCTGTCCGTCGACACCTATGTCGAACAGACGCTCGACGGCGCCAAGGGCATTTTGATCCGCCTGATTGGCGGCGTGCCATACTGGTCCTACGGCTTGCAACAGGTTATGGCGCTGGCGCAGTCCAAGGGGATCGCGCTTGCCGTTCTGCCTGCGGATGGGCGCGAAGATACGCGGCTGGATGACTACTCCACCCTACCCGTTTCAACGCTGCGCCGTCTGGCCCATCTGTGCGACACTGGTGGCGAGGTCGCAGCACAAGCCGCATTGGCCCAGATGGCCTTGGCTGCCGGGCTGTATGCCGGGCCGGTGATGGGCGCAAAGACTCTGCCTGAATGCGGGGCATGGTGCCCGGATCGTGGTGTAATCCCAGCGGATACCGCGTTCGAAGACGACGCGAAACGTATCGTCGTCACGTTTTATCGCGCCTACCTGACGTCGGCCGACACCGCCCCAGTCGCAGCTCTGATCCGCAGTTTGCGTGCGCGCGGATTTGCGGCAGTGGGCCTGTTCGCACCTTCACTCAAAGCGCCATCAGCTGCCGATTGGTTGCGCGAAACTCTTGTGGCGTTGGCCCCCGCTGCGATCATCAACGCCACATCCTTTTCCGGCAAAGGCGCGTCCGGCACGTCTCCGTTGGATGCCGCCAATGTGCCGGTGTTTCAGGTCGCTCTGGCCACCTCGCGCCGCAAAGCCTGGGCCGAGGCGGAGCGCGGTCTCTCGCCCGCCGACCTGGCCATGCATGTTGTACTGCCCGAGGTAGACGGACGAATTTCAGCGGGCATCGCCTCGTTCAAAGAGCCGGGCAAACGCGATCCGCATCTGGAATACTCCCGCTTCGCCCACCGGGCCGAGGCGGAGCGGATCGAAGCAATCATCGACCGTGTATCAGGCTGGCTGAGCTTGAACCACAAACCGAAGGCCGAGCAGACCCCCGCGTTGGTGCTGTCGACCTATCCCGGCAAAGACTGGCAGATGGCCCATGCGGTGGGTCTGGACGCGCTGGCATCCGCCGAGGCGATGCTGTCCGATCTCCAGAACGAAGGTTATGACACCGCGCCAGCTGAACCGATTGCTGAAACACTGCTGGACGCCCGCATTTCCTGGCCGCTGGAAGAGTACTTGCAAGCGCTGACCGATCTGCCAGAGCAGTTGCGAACCGACCTTCAAACGGTTTGGGGCAAATGCGAAGATGATCCCGCCTGTGCAGATGGCGCGTTTCACTTCACAGCGCTGCGCCGGGGCAAAGCTCTGGTCGCGTTGCAGCCCGAACGCGGCACACCCGAACTGCGCGATGACGATTATCACGACCTGTCGCGCACCCCGCGCCACAGCTATGTCGCCTTTTATCTTTGGTTGCGCAAAGGTCTGGGTGCGGATGCGCTGATCCATATCGGCGCGCATGGCACGCTGGAATGGTTGCCGGGTAAATCTGTGGCCCTGTCTGCCGACTGCTGGCCCGAGGCGCTGATCCGCGACCTGCCAGTGATCTACCCCTTTATCGTCAACGACCCCGGCGAAGCCGCGCAGGCCAAGCGTCGGGTCGGGGCCGTCACGCTGGGCCATATCCCACCACCGATGAAGGAAAGCGGTACGCCTGACCGGATGGTGAGGCTGGAATCATTGCTGGATGAGTTTTCGAACGCAGACGGATTAGACCCCAAGCGCCGCGACCGTTTGCAAGAAGATATCCGGGATGAAGCACAAGCCATCGGGCTTGAAAACGATCTTGGATTGGATCAGGCCACCTGCACCGCCGAGGCGATCACCCGGATCGACCGTTTTGTCTGCGACATCAAGGAAAGTCAGTTCGGTGACGGGCTACATATCTTTGGCCGCGTGCCAGAAGTGGCGGGCAATTTCGACCCAACGGCTTCGGCCCATGCCGAACGAAGTGCTCTGATCGACGCGCTCGCGGGCAAACGGATCGAGGCTGGCCCATCCGGCTCTCCCTATCGCGGGCGGTCGGACGTGCTGCCGACCGGGCGGAACCTTTATACAACCGACCCACGCTCGGTCCCGACTCGCGCAGCATATGCGCAGGGCGTCAAACTGGCCGAAGAACTGGTGCGCCGTCATCTGCAAGAAGAAGGCGATTTTCCCAAAGGGCTGATCGTTGACCTGTGGGGCTCGGCCACCATGCGCACGGCAGGTGAAGAATTTGCCATGGCGCTGCATCTGCTGGGCGTCAAACCCGTTTGGGACAAGGGTTCCGAACGGGTGTCGGGCATCGAAGTCCTGCCAATCACCGATCTCAGCCGCCCGCGTCTGGACGTAACCCTGCGCGTATCGGGCTTGTTCCGGGACGTGTTCCCGACCCTTTCGGCGCTTTATGGTCAGGCTGTTCGTGCGCTGTCTACGCGTGACGAAGCCCCGGACTGGAACCCCTATGCAGGTCTGGCTCCCTCGGCCCGCGTTTACGGCCCGGCACCCGGCAGCTACGGCGTCAACATGACCCAATTGTCCGAAGTCTACACGGAAGAGGCGCGCGTTCAGGCGGGTGAGGCTTGGCTGGAGGCCAGTTCTTTCGCGCTGGAAGGCGACCACATCGCACAGGACAAAGACGGTATCACCCAGCGCATGGCCAATGCTGACAGCTTTGTTCACCTGCAGGATCTGACCGAGACCGATCTGCTGCTGGCCAATGATTATGCCACGCATGAGGCCGGATTTGCGGCAGCCAAGAAAATCACCGGCGGCAGCGTACAGCTTTACCATCTGGACAACACCAACCCCGAAAACCCCCGCGCCCGAACCTTGCCGGAAGAGATCAGCCGCGTCGTTCACGCTCGCGCCGCAAATCCCGGCTGGATCGCAGGGATGCAGCGGCACGGTTTCCGGGGCGCGGCTGAAATCGCGGCGACGCTGGATCACATGGCATCCTTCGCGCATCTGTCCGGGACAGTCGCGCCGCACCTTTTTGACCTCTACCATGACGCCACATTGGGCAACGAAGAGGTAGACACCTTCCTGCAAGAGGCCAACCCCCTGGCCCATCAAGCAATGCAGGACCGTTTCCGCGCGCTGCTGGAGGCCGGGCTTTGGAACACCCGTCGAAACTCGATCCGGGCGGATTTGGAGGGTCTGACATGAGCGCTCCTGTCGTGCAGGGTTGGTGCCCCGGTGCTCACCGTCCGATGATGTCCGGCGACGGGCTGGTCGTGCGTGTAAGGCCCCGGCTGGCGCGTCTGAAAGCGGATCAGGCGCTGGGTCTGTGCGATCTTGCAGATCGGTTTGGCAACGGGTCGATCGATCTGACCAACCGCGCCAATCTGCAATTGCGGGGCGTGGCGGACTATGACCATCAGCCGCTGCTTAAGGAGCTTGCTGCGCTGAACCTTCTGGATGCGGAACCCGGCATCGAGGTGCGACGCAATATACTGGTTACTCCGCTGTATCAGGCCGGTGATTTGACTTCGCGGCTGACTCAGGAACTGATCGACCGGTTGGCAGAGTTGCCTGCCCTACCCGCCAAGTTCGGCTTTGCCATCGACACTGGACCCGCGCGGTTGTTGAACTCGGATTCGGCGGATATTCGTCTGGAAACGGGCGTTGATGGCCTGATCCTGCGCGCCGATGGCTGCGAAACCGGGCGACCTGTGACCGAGAACAACGCCGTTGACCATGTGATCGCGTTGGCCATGTGGTTTTCAAAGACGTACACGTCCGAAGCCCGGCGCATGGCGCGGGTCATCGACGCGTTGCCGCAGGAATGGCAAGGACATGCGCCCGGCCCCGTCGGTGCAAATCTGCAACCCGGCCCATGTGATCTGGGCGCGCTGTATGGCGCGGCTTTTGGATCGCTGCCCGCGCGTAAGCTTTATGATCTGATTGACGACAGCGACGCATCTGCCCTGCGCGTCACGCCGTGGCGGTTGATCCTGCTGGAAGGCGGGGCGGCGATACCCGCGCCAGAGTTTGTCACGGACGCCTCTGACCCGCTGATGACCACCGACGCCTGCCCCGGCGCACCTTTCTGCCCGCAAGCGCAAGTGGAAACCCGCGACATCGCCCGCGCCCTGGCTGCGCGCGTTCCTGGACGCCTGCATGTCTCGGGCTGCGCCAAGGGCTGTGCCCGGATGGGTTCTGCCGACATCACTTTGGTGGGCGCAAGCGGACGATTTGATCTTGTAAAACAGGGCCGCGCAGGGGATGAGCCCTGCCAGCGCGGGCTCGACCCCGAAACACTCATGACTATGGACTTCACCTGATGCCCTACACATACGAAACCGATGGCGCGGCGATCTACAAGGAAAGCTTTGCCACCATCCGGTCCGAGGCTGATCTGGCCCGTTTTGATGCGGATGAAGAACAGGTCGCTGTCAGAATGATCCACGCCGCTGGCATGGTCGGGCTGGAAGAGTTCGTTCATTTCTCACCTGGTTTTGTGACGGCTGCCCGTACGGCGTTGGAAAATGGCGCACCGATCCTGTGTGATGCGCGTATGGTCAGCGAAGGTGTGACCCGTTTCCGCCTGCCCGCCGACAACGAAGTGATCTGCACCCTGCATGACGAACGCGTGCGCCCTTTGGCGGCCGAGATGAGCAACACCCGCTCTGCTGCTGCGTTAGAACTTTGGCGGCCGCATCTGGACGGTGCATTGGTCGCCATCGGTAACGCGCCGACGGCCCTGTTCCACCTTCTGAACATGCTGGAAGACCCTGATTGCCCGCGCCCCGCCGCGATCATTGGCTGCCCCGTGGGCTTTGTTGGCGCGGTAGAATCCAAGGATGCCCTGTGGGAGGCACAACCGGTGCCGTCCTGCATTGTCAAAGGTCGTCTGGGCGGCAGTGCCATCACCGTGGCGGCCGTCAACGCCATCGCAAGTCGGGCAGAATGAGCATGGGCACCATATACGGTGTGGGCCTAGGCCCCGGTGACCCGGATCTGATGAGCGTCCGGGCGGATCGCCTGTTACGCAACGCCAAGCATGTGGCCTTTTTCCGCAAGCCGGGCCGCAGCGGTCAGGCGCGCAAGATAGTCAACGGAATGATCCCTGAAGGCGCGGTCGAGTTCCCTATGGAATACCCTGTGACCACCGAAATCCCGGTCACGGACCCACGTTACAACGAATTGCTGGCCGCGTTCTACGAGGATTGCACTGCCCATCTGAAAACACTGTCGGAACAGGGCGAAGACGTTGTGGTTCTGTGCGAGGGCGATCCGTTCTTCTATGGTTCGTTCATGCATCTTTACAACCGGTTGCGCAATGAAGCACCGGTTGAGGTTGTGCCCGCAATCACCGGCATGTCCGGTGCGTGGACGGCAACTGGTGATCCGATCACATGGGGTGATGACGTGCTTACCGTGCTGGTTGGCACCCTGCCCGAAGACACTCTGGCCGAGCGTATGGCGCAAACCGACGCGCTGGTTGTGATGAAAATCGGGCGGAACATCGACAAGGTGAAGAGGGCTTTGAAGACCTCAGGCCTCTATGACCGGGCGTGGATTGTGGAATACGCGCAGATGCCGAACCAGACAGTGACAAAACTGTCGGAGGCCTGTGAAAAGATCACCCCATATTTCTCGATCATCGTGGTGCATGGCCAGGGACGGCGACCATGAGCGGTTGGGTCAAGATTGCAGGGTTGGGACCGGGCGATGAGGCATTGGTGACACCCGAAGTCACCGCAGCTCTGGCTGAGGCCACCGATGTGGTAGGTTACATCCCTTATGTGGCGCGTGTGGCCGAACGCCCCGGCCTGACCTTGCACGAAAGTGATAACCGGGTCGAAATCGACCGCTCGCAACATGCTTTGAAAATGGCAGCCGAGGGCAAGAAAGTTGTCGTCGTATCCTCGGGCGACCCAGGCGTGTTTGCCATGGCCGCAGCCGTCTTTGAGGCGCTGGAGAGCGGCCCGGTAGAATGGCGCGATCTTCAGATCGATGTATTGCCAGGTATCACTGCAATGCTGGCCGCATCTGCGCGGGCGGGTGCGCCCATGGGGCATGATTTCTGTGCCATCAACCTCAGCGACAACCTGAAACCATGGTCTTTGATCGAAAAGCGTCTGCGTCTGGCGGCACAGGCGGATTTTTCGATGGCCTTTTACAATCCACGCTCAAAGTCTCGCCCGGAAGGCTTTGTAAAGACATTGGAAATCCTGCGTAACGAATGTGAGCCCGAGCGCCTGATTATGTTCGCTCGCGCGGTTTCGCGAGCGGATGAGGCAATCCGTATTTCGACGCTTGCCGAAGCTACGCCCGAGATGGCCGATATGCAGACAGTGGTCATTGTCGGGTCATCCCGCACTCGGATTATCGAACGCAACGGCGCACCGATCGTCTACACGCCACGCTTCACCCCTGATAAGGATCAGGGATGAGACAGCCAGTCCAGAACCTGAGCAACAGTCGCAAGCTCGGTCCGCTTTGGCAGAACCGGGCGGTCGATCATCAGCACGGGCACGCCCAGCGCACACGCTGCATCCAGCTTGGCCCGCGCGCCGGTGCCTCCCGCGTTCTTGGACACAACCAGTTGCGTTCCGTGGCGCTGCATCAACGCACGATCCTCGGTTTCGGTAAAAGGCCCTCTGGCTATGACAACTTCCGCGTTCGGCAGGGGCAAGCTGTCAGGTTCATCCACGAGACGCAGCAAGTAGTGATGCTGGGGCCGAGCAGCAAAATCACCAAGATGCATACGGCCAACGGCAAGGAACACGCGCCGCGCGTCGCCGGACAACCTGTCGACGGCTGCTGCAATGTCAGGGACATGATGCCAGTTGTCGCCGGGCTGCCGCGTCCAAGCCGCGCGTGTCAGCGCGGCCAAGGGCGTCTGCGTTGCGCGACACGCCTCAATCGCATTCCGGCTCATCTGGGCCGCAAATGGATGGGTCGCATCCACAACGTGCGTGACCGCGTTTTTTCGGATGTAGCCAGCCAGACCGTCAGGACCGCCGAAGCCGCCAACCCGCACGGTCAAAGGCTGTGGACGAGGGTTTTCCACCCGACCTGCGTAAGAATAGACAGCCGCAATCCCTTGTTCCGCAACGACTTTGGCCAAAGCGTTGGCCTCGGTTGTGCCGCCAAGAATCAGGAGGTTGGTCATGTCTAAAGCTCCGTGGCTGACCGTTTTGGGATTAGGCGAAGATGGGCTTGATGGCCTGTCGCCAACAAGCCGTCAAGTGCTGGACCGGGCCGAAGTGATCATGGGGCCAACGCGCCACCTTTCGCTTCTGCCAGAAACCAAGGCAGAACGCATCGAATGGCCGGTGCCGTTCTCGGATGGACTGCCAATCCTGCAAGGCTTGCGTGGAAGACAGACTGTCGTTCTGGCCTCGGGCGATCCGTTTTGGTTTGGTGCAGGCTCGGTCATCGCGCGCAATTTCGATACCGCTGAATGGGTCGCCCTGCCCGGCCAATCCACCTTTTCGCTGGCTGCCGCCCGGCTGGGCTGGCCGTTGGAAAGCACTTTGACCTTTGGCCTGCACGCCGCACCCCTCACCCGGCTTCGGCCTCATCTGGCACCGGGCTTGCGCGCGATTCTGTTGCTGCGTGACGGAAAGGCTGTTGCGGAACTGGCGAAATATCTGACCGAGACCGGTTTTGCGGATTCTTCCCTGCACGTTATGCAAGCCTTGGGTGGGCCGCGCGAAAATACTCAGTCCGTTTCGCTGACCGAAGCTTTATTGCGCACGTTCGATCATCCCGTCTGCGTTGGACTGGAGGTTACCGGTATAGGTCCTGCCCTGTCCAAAGCATCAGGCAAACCCGACGAGATTTTTGAGACTGACGGGCAGATCACCAAACGCCCCATCCGTGCACTGACCCTTTCGGCTTTAGCCCCGCAACGAGGCGAGCATCTGTGGGATATCGGCGGCGGAACAGGTTCAATCAGCATCGAATGGTTGATGTGTGATCCAACCTTGACCGCGACCAGCATCGAGCCTCGCGCCGATCGGGCTGAGCGCATCCGCCGCAATGCCGATGCATTGGGCCAGGATCGCCTGAGCGTCATTCACGGAACCGCACCAGAAGCGCTGTCTGGCGTCAGCCTGCCAGATGTCGTTTTCATCGGCGGAGGGTTAAGTACCAGCCTGCTGACGTGGCTGCGTGGTGCGCTTCCCAAAGGCACACGCCTTGTCGCCAATGCGGTCACGTTGGAAAGCGAAGCCCTACTCGCACAATGGCACACAGACCTGGGTGGCGATCTGTTGCGCATTGAACTGGCACATTCCGCCCCGCTGGGACCGAGGCGCGGCTGGAAGTCTGCCTATCCGGTGGTGCAGTGGAGCGTAACGCTATGATCGTTGCTGGCCTCGGTTTCTCCTCTGCTGCGACAGCCGACAGTTTGCGTGAAGCATTTAACGCGGCGACTGCGAACCATGATGTGGCAGCCTTGGCGACTGTTGCCGACAAGGAAGGCCATTCAGCACTGACATCTTTTGCAGAAGAGGTGTCGCTGCCCGTGCATTTCATTGCCGCAGCCGATTTGGCCGGGCAACGCACACTCACCTGCTCGACCCGCAGCCGTGCCACCTATGGCACCGGAAGCGTGGCCGAAGCATCCGCATTGGCTGCCGCCGGAAAGCTATTTGGCTCGGGCGCGCGGCTGCTCTCACCCAGACAGATTTCAGACGACCGGCTGGCGACCTGCGCCATAGCCATCGGAGGACAAACATGACCGTTCATTTCATCGGCGCCGGACCGGGCGCTGCCGACCTGCTGACGCTGCGCGGGCGCGACATCATCGCATCCTGCCCCGTGTGCCTTTATGCTGGGTCACTGGTGCCCGAAGAGATCCTGAGCCACTGCCCCGAGGGCGCAAAGATCATCAACACCGCGCCCATGGATCTGGATCAGATCATGGCCGAGATCGACGCGGCACATAAAGCGGGTCAGGACGTGGCGCGCCTGCATTCTGGCGACCTGTCGGTCTGGTCGGCGATGGGCGAACAAATCCGCCGCCTGAAAGAGATGGGTATCCCCGTCAGCGTCACACCGGGCGTGCCTTCCTTTGCCGCCGCCGCCGCCGCGCTGGGTACGGAACTGACGTTGCCGGGTCTGGCACAATCCGTGGTACTGACCCGGACACCGGGGCGTGCGTCTTCGATGCCCGAGGGCGAAACGCTGGAGAACTTTGCGCGCACAGGGGCGACGCTGGCTATTCACCTGTCGATCGGCAATCTGGACAAGGTCATCGCCGATCTGACACCAGCCTATGGTGCAGATTGCCCCGTGGCCGTAGTCTATCGCGCCAGCTGGCCGGACGAGCAGATCATTCGGGCCACGTTGGAAACACTCAAAGACGTGCTGGACGAGAAAATCTCGCGCACTGCATTGATTATGGTTGGTCCGGCGCTGGCGGGCGAAGGTTTCGACGAAAGTTGCCTCTATTCCAAGACCTACGACCGACGCTATCGCCCGCAAAGCGCGGACAGCCCGTGGTCCAGCTGGAGCCACGGTGATGACTAATCCCCCCGGCATTTTGATCTCGGCCCCGTCTTCGGGCACCGGCAAGACAACGGTGATGCTGGGTCTGTTGCGGGCGCTCGCCGAAGACGGGCTGACCGTGCAGCCGTTCAAGAGCGGCCCCGATTACATCGACCCAGCCTTTCACCGGGCGGCCGCAGGGCGGGCTTCGTTCAACCTGGATAGCTGGGCAATGGGTGATCCTTTGCTGAACGCGATTTCAACACAGGCCGAAGGTGCGGATATCGTTGTGGCCGAAGGTTCGATGGGGCTGTTCGACGGTGTTGCCAAACCCGGAGAGCTGGGCCACGGGTCAAGTGCTGAAACCGCTGCGCGCATGGGGTGGCCTGTGGTTCTGGTTCTGGACGTCGGCGGTCAAGCGCAATCGGCGGCAGCCACGGCGTTGGGGTTCAAGATGTACAACCCCGATCTGCCCTTTGCCGGAGTGATCCTGAACCGCTGCGCCAGCCCCCGGCACGAGCGTTTGACCCGGCTGGGGATGGAGCGCGCTGGATTACCGGTGCTGGGCGTGCTGCCCCGTCGCGGAGATCTGACATTGCCGGAACGGCATCTGGGTCTGATCCAGGCGGTTGAGCATCCGGATCTGGAAAGCGCAATCGTCGGCTATGCTGCGTTTCTGCGCGAACATGTTGATCTTGAGGCGATCAAGCGGGCGGCTTCCTCAGGCCCCAGCGGGCAATCGTCAGCCGCGCTGCCGCGCGCCCCTGCTCAGCGGATTGCACTTGCCCGGGATGCAGCCTTTTCGTTCACCTATCCGCACCTCTTGGAAGGCTGGCGTGCAGCCGGGGCCGAAATCCTGCCTTTCTCGCCACTGGCCGATGAAGCGCCTGCGACAGACGCCGATCTGGTCTGGCTGCCTGGTGGTTACCCTGAGTTGCACGCCGGAACCCTGGCCGCAGCGAACACGTTCCTGACGGGTCTGCGCAAGCATGCAGAGACCAAGCCCGTTCATGGGGAATGCGGGGGGTATATGGCGCTTGGAACAGCGCTGATTGACAAGGATGGCGTGCAGCATGAAATGGCGGGTTTGCTGGGACTGGTGACGTCGTATCAAAAGCGTAAGTTCAACCTTGGTTATCGCAAGGCTGAGCTTCTTGCGCCCATGCCTGGTTTTGCTGAAGGCACAGCACTGCGCGGGCACGAATTCCACTATTCTTCGATTGTGGACCAACCTGATGCCCCCCTTGCGCGTGTGTTTGATGCCGAAGGCGCAGAAGGCCCGCAGACGGGCTCGGTGCGCGGCAATGTCACCGGCACTTTCTTTCACCTGATCGCAGAGGCCTCGGCATGAGCGGCTTTGTCTCTTTCATCGGATCGGGGCCCGGTGATCCGGAACTACTGACGCTGAAGGCCGTGGACCGGATGCAAAAGGCCGATGCCATTCTGTTTGATGACCTGAGCAGCGGGCCAATCCTGGGCCACGCGCGCGAGGATGCGGATCTTGTAGGGGTCGGCAAACGGGCTGGTCGCCCCTCGCCCAAACAGGACCATGTCAGCCGGTTGTTGGTAGATTACGCCCAGACCGGCCAGCACGTTGTGCGGCTGAAGTCTGGCGATGGCGGCATGTTCGGACGTCTGGAAGAAGAGCTTGTGGCCCTGCGTGAAGCTGGAATCGCTTATGAAATCATTCCCGGCATCCCCTCTGCCATCGCAGCAGCAGCGGCGGCAGGCATTCCACTGACGCGCCGGTTGACCGCGCGGCGGGTGCAATTTGTCACCGGTCACGACGTCAGCGGTGAACTGCCGGACGATCTGAACCTGACTGCTTTGGCGGATTCTCAAGCGACCACCGTTGTGTTCATGGGCAAGCGCACCTTCCCGCTGCTGGTTGAAGCGTTGAACGCCCATGGCCTGCCACTGGACACTCCGGCGTTGATGGCTGAATCCGTGTCGACCCCGGATCAAAAGCTGCAGCGCGCTACCATCGGCGCGTTGGCGGATCAGTTGAAATCCGAGATTGGCAAAGCTCCGGCGTTGATCCTGTATGGCCCGCTGGCGGAGTTCGAAGATGATTGACCTGAGCCTGATCGGCATTGGCACCGGCAACCCGGATCACGTGACCCTTCAGGGCGCGCAGGCCATCCGGGCGGCGGATCTGATTCTGATTCCGAAAAAAGGGGATAACAAAGCCGATCTGGCCGGGCTGCGCGAGGAAATCATTGCCGAAGTCACAGATACCGCGCCCCAGATCGCTTACTTCGATATCCCCAAACGCCGCGCTGACGATGGCTATTTGCGCGGAGTTGACGATTGGCACGATGCCATTGCCCTGCGCTGGCAAAAGGCTATGGACGCCCACCCAACGGCACAACATGTGGCCTTGCTGATTTGGGGGGACCCGTCGCTCTATGACAGCTCGCTGCGCATCGCTGCCCGGCTGGACCCCAAACCCAAAACGAAAGTGATCCCCGGCATTACCGCCTTGCAAGCGCTGACGGCGGCCCACGCGATCCCGATCAACGATCTGGGCGCGCCTTACGTCGTGACAACAGGGCGCCGCATTCGGGATGAAGGGTGGCCCGCAACCGGCTCAAAAGTGGCGGTTATGTTAGATGGAGAATGCTCATTCCAATCCCTTGAGATGGCGGAATTCGACATCTGGTGGGGCGCGTATGTGGGTATGAAAGAAGAGCTGCTGATCAGCGGTCCGCTGGATCAGGTCGCCCAACAGATTCTGGATACGCGTGCCAAAGCACGAGCAGATCATGGCTGGATCATGGACATCTATGTGCTGAAGAAGCGCTGAGGTTTGTTGCACGCGATGAACACGCGTTTGTGACCGCGCAGCGCGCCTAAGTCTGGCACAAAAGTCTCAGCATTCTATCGGAGACGTGATCATGAAAGCCTTTATTCCCCTGCTCTGCCTGATCGCTTCGCCCGTCTGGTCGCAGGACGCGCCGGAAGGCTGGGCCGTCTACCCGACAGACAAACCCTATTCCGAGTTGGTTGACGCCACCAAAGCCGCCATCAAGGAAAACGGGTTGATCGTCGTGACGCAGGCTGGCCCCACCAAGGCAGCGGCCGCGCGTGGTATCACCATTCCGGGCAACCGAGTGATAGGAGCTTTCAACAACGACTACGCCGTGCGGGTGCTTGAGACATCAACGCACGCGATGATCGAAGCCCCCATCCGCTTTTATGTGACGGAAAACGAGGACGGCTCTGCCACTCTGTCGTACAAAACCCCCAGCTTTGTCTTTGCCCCTTACGCACCGGAAGGCGGGCAAGCATTGGCGGACATCGCCTTAGAACTTGACACAAAGTTTCAATCTGTCGCCCAAGACGCAGTCAAATAGTCACACTGGCGTGAACCGCCTTGCGTCCGGGGGCGTCCTCCGCAATCTGCTTTGAAACTGTTTTTTCGGAGCATGACATATGCAGGACCCCTCGCCCCGCGCCGCGGATCTTCTGGCCCAACGCCTGTACGAAGCAGGGTGCCGCCACGCCTTTGGGATGCCGGGGGGCGAGGTTCTGACACTGGTCGATGCGCTGGAAAAGGCAGGCATCACCTTTCATCTGACCAAACACGAAAACTCTGCCGGTTTCATGGCCGAGGCGGTGCATCACCGCGATGGCGCGCCTGCGATTCTGGTGGCCACGCTTGGCCCCGGCGCGATGAATGGCATCAACGTGGTGGCCAACGCATTGCAGGACCGTGTGCCGATGATCGTACTGACAGGGTGTGTCGATGCGGACGAAGCGTTGACCTACACACATCAGGTCATGGACCACGCGCAGGTCTATCGCTCGATCACCAAGGGCACCTTCACGCTGACGGCCAAAGGCGCTGATGTCATCGCCGACAAGGCAGTGTCGCTGGCCAATCAACCGCGCCCCGGCCCGGTGCATATCGATGTTCCGATCTCAGTCGCCGACACGCCAGTGACCGGTGTGAAACGCCGCCGCTTGGCCAAGGTCGCGCCGGTCAGCCCCGGGGGAGAGTGTTTGGAAAAGGCCCGCCGCTGGGTAGCGGAGGCCGAACGTCCCATTGCGATTGTCGGTCTGGATGTTCTGTACGACGACTCGCGCAGCGTAGTGCGGGCGTTTTTGGAACATTTCGGCATTCCATTTGTAACCACCTACAAAGCTAAGGGCGTCGTCCCCGAAGATCACCCCTTGTGTCTGGGCGGTGCCGGTCTGTCGCCGCTGGCGGACAAACATCTGGTGCCTCTAGTCGAACAGTCCGACTTGGTGCTGTGCCTAGGCTACGACCCAATCGAAATGCGCCCCGGCTGGCGCGAGATTTGGGATCCCGCAGACAAACGCGTTATCGACATCTCTGCTGTGGTCAATGATCACTACATGCATCAGGCAGGGCTGAATCTAGTGGCCGACACAGGCGAGACATTAGAAGCCATCGCCAAAGGTAATCCGGCGCGTGCAACGTGGCCGGCAGGTGAGCCCTTGCAGGTCAAAGCTGCTTTGGCAAAGACCTTTCCCAATGACGAAGATTGGGGACCGGCGGCGGTTATTGCTGAAACGCGGGCAGTATTGCCCCCTGAAACTCTGGCAACTGCGGATAGCGGCGCCCATCGTATTTTGCTGAGTCAGATGTGGAATTGCAGCGAAGAGTGGGGACTGATTCAGTCTTCGGCACTGTGCACCATGGGATGTGCGGTTCCAATGGCAATTGGCCTGAAACTGGCAGAACCCCAGCGCCCGGTCATCAGCTTTTCAGGCGATGCCGGTTTTTTGATGGTGGCCGGTGAATTATCGACCGCAGCCGAAATGGGCGCCAATCCGATTTTTTTGGTCTTTGTGGACGCAAGTCTTGCGCTGATCGAACTGAAACAGCGTCAAAGACAAATGGGAAACAAGGGTGTCGACTTTGGCCACCACGACTACGCTGCTATGGGTCAGGCCTTTGGCGGCACCGGGCACACTGTTCGCAACCGAACAGAGTTGCGCGCAGCATTGGAAGCTGCTGTAAAGGCCGAGACATTTACAGTCATTGCTGCTGAAATTGAGCGCGGAGGCTATGATGGCCGCATCTGAAGGCCCCTTGAAGGGCGTCAAGGTTTTGGATCTTAGCCGCATTTTGGCAGGGCCCACATGCACGCAATTGCTTGGCGATCTGGGTGCAAGCGTCATCAAGATCGAAAACCCTGCCACTGGCGGCGACGACACAAGGCAATGGGGCCCGCCCTATGTGACAGATGCCGAGGGTAACCGCTCGGACCTGAGTGCCTATTTCATGTCCGCCAACCGCAACAAGAAATCCGTCGCGCTGGATATAGCGACGGCCGATGGTCAGGCCGAAATCCGTCGCCTGGCATCACACGCGGATATCCTGATCGAAAACTTCAAGCCCGGCGGGCTGGCCAAATACGGGCTGGACTACGCCACATTGTCGAAAGAGTTTCCCGGATTGGTCTACTGCTCGATCTCGGGCTATGGACAAACCGGACCGAACGCCAGCAAGCCGGGTTATGACCTGATGGCACAGGGCTATGGCGGGATCATGTCGCTGACAGGCGATCCAGAGGGCGCACCGATGAAGGTGGGCGTTGGCATCGCAGATGTGATGTGTGGCATGTATGCGAGTGTCGGGATTCTGGCCGCGTTGCGCCACCGAGACCTGACCGGCGAAGGTCAGCAGATCGATCTGGCGCTGGTCGACGCCCAAATTGCGTGGCTGATCAACGAAGGCGTAAACTACCTGACCTCGGGCAATGTCCCCCAGCGGCGCGGCAACGGACATCCAAATATCGTGCCCTATGAGGTTTATGAAACAGCTGACGGGCATGTGATTCTGGCCGTTGGAAACGACGGGCAATTCAAAAAGTTCTGCAGCTTTTTGGGAAGAACCGAACTGGCCGAAGATCCCCGCTTTGCGACCAACCCATCGCGCCTTGAACATAGGGACGCGCTGAACGCGATCCTGCGGCCGGCGATGCAGACCTTGGACACACAAGAGGTCATTTCGGGTCTTGAAGCTTTGAAAGTGCCGGTTGGCCCGGTGCAAACACTGGATCAGGTTTTCAACACCGAACAAGTCGCCGCACGGCACATGCAGATCGACATGCAAGCCCAGCCAGGCCCTGTCAGTCTGATCGGGAATCCGCTCAATCTATCTCGCACGCCTGTAACATATCGCAGTGCGCCCCCGGTTTGCGGAGCGGACACCGAGGCCGTTCTGAACGCCGAAAACCCGTTCGAGGATTGAAATACTTGCACATTTAGGCGGCAACTCGCTGAAACATGCCCTTGAATCGGCGGTTTTTTTCATCTTTTTCGCACACGGCATTTCACCAATTCGAGAGCAGGGTCGATACTGTTACGTCCCTCTCTCACACTCTGTTACATCGAACAGTGTGAAATACCGCAATCAGATTGGACCCAAGTATGAAACAAGATGTTTTTGGACAGATGAACACCCTGACCCAGCCGGCTGCGGTCGATGCCTGGAATGGTGTTCTGCTTGGGTTCATGGCGCATGCTGCCGTCACGCCCCAACATCTGGGCAAAGTGCTTGAGCTTGAACCTGATTTTGCGCTGGGTCACGCGGTCAAGGGTCTGTTCATGGCGCTGCTGGGCCGACGTGAGATGATGGCTGTCGCGGTTGAAGCGCTGGCCGCGGCAAATGCAGCGATAGAGCGTCAGCCGATCTCGGCCCGCGAGCGCTTGTATGTAGACGCTTTGGCGCTGTTTTTGGCGGGACAACAAACGCGGGCAGTACAGAAATTCGAGGCGATCCTGCGTGATCACCCGCAGGACACACTGGCGATGAAGCTGAGCCACGCAACCCGATTCGTGCTGGGTGATGCCGAAGGAATGCGCCGGTCGATCGAACGTGTGATGCCAGCCTATGAACCCGACCATCCGGGCCGTGGCTATCTGCTGGGCTGTCACTCTTTCGCGCTGGAGGAAACCGGCGCCTATGAGAAAGCCGAAATCGCAGGCCGTCAGGCGCTGTGGATGGTGTCGGACGACGCCTGGGGCCTGCACGCGGTGGCTCATGTGCATGAGATGACCGGCAACGCGCAGCTGGGTTTGGATTGGCTGGCGGGGCGCGAAGATGCCTGGGCGCACTGCAACAATTTCCGCTATCACGTCTGGTGGCACAAAGCCCTGATGCATCTGGATCTGGGTCAGGTTGATCAGGTGATGGCGCTGTATGACGCCCATATCCGCAAGGACAAGACCGACGATTACCGCGACATTTCGAACGCAACCTCGCTTCTGTCACGGCTCGAGCTTGAGGGCGTGAATGTTGGCAACCGCTGGGAAGAACTGGCCGATCTGAGTGCTGCACGCACCGAAGATGGCTGCCTGATCTTCGCGGACCTGCATTACCTGCTTGCTCTGACGGGCGATAACCGCGCCGATGCAACTTCCAAAATGCTGAGCCGCATGAACCGTGACGCAGCCCACGCCAAAGACGACACCACCCGCCGTATGGCTGATCCCGGTGTTGCAGCTGCCATGGGGTTGGAAGCCTTCGGAGACGGCCATTATGGCACCGCCTTCGATCACCTGCTGGCGGCGCGTGGATCGATGCAATTGGCCGGTGGCAGCCACGCGCAACGTGATGTATTTGAACGCATTACCATCGATTCCGGTCTGCGCGCCGGACGTCTGGACGCGGTCGAGCGTATTCTGGACGACCGTCGTGCAAAGCGAGCCGGAGGCGAAGACAATTTTGCCATCGCACGCCGCGCCCTGATCGATGCGGCCCGCGACAGCGGCGACGTGCAAAGCGTCCCCGCCGAATAACAAGACGATCTAGAAGGACAGAAAACGTATGGCGACCATATCGCCCGCTTCTGATTTTGCACCAGCTGCGACCCCAGCCGCAGCCCCTGCACGCACGCGCGATCCACGGTTGGACTTCTACCGCGGTATCGCGATGTTCATCATCCTCATTGCCCATATTCCCAACGATCCCTGGGCCAGGTGGATTCCAGCGCGGTTCGGCTATTCCGACGCGACAGAAATTTTTGTGTTCTGTTCAGGCATGGCCTCGGCCATTGCCTTTGGCGGTGCATTCTTGCGCAAGGGCTGGTGGATGGGGACAGCGCGTGTGGCGTTCCGCATCTGGCAGGTTTACTGGGCACATATCTGTCTGTTTTTCTTCGTGGCCATGACCATGGCTGCGCTGGACCAGACCGGTGCGTTCGAGAAAACCTATATTTCGTCCCTGAACCTGCAGCATTTTTTCAACGATCCGGCCTCGCAGATGGTTGGGATTTTCACACTGACCTACGTGCCGAACTACTTTGACATCCTGCCAATGTATCTTGTGGTTCTGGCGTTGATGCCGCTTTACATGGCGCTGTATCGGGTCAGCTTCTGGCTGATGGCAGCAGTATCGGTCAGCATCTGGTTTATTGCTCAGACCGGCGCATTGGCATTGCCGGCCGAGCCATGGTCGGACCGCCAGTGGTTCTTCAACCCGTTCGGCTGGCAATTGCTGTTCTTCACAGGGTTCGCCTTCATGCGCGGCTGGATTCCCGCTCCACCCGTTTCGAAAACCCTGATCTGGGTGGCAATTGCCTTCGTCGTCCTATCGGCTCCGTTCGGGTCGTGGAAGGTCTTCACCTGGATCAACACCGCCGCGCCCGATCTTGGCGCAGTAATCCGCAAGGGCTGGCCTCTGACTGAAGACCTGCGTGGAAAAACCGAATTTGGCCTGCTGCGTTACGTCCACTTCCTGTCGCTGGCTTATCTGGGTTGGGTCGCGGCGGGCGAGCATGGCCACCGCCTGATCGCAACAGGGCACAGTGTGGGCGCGCGGGTCTGGCAATTCCTGCTGGCGGTCATCACGAAGGTTGGCCAGCAATCCCTTGCGGTCTTTGTGTTTTCCATGGCCGCAGCCCGCCTGATCGGCGTTGCGCTGGACCAATCTGGGCGAGATGTTGCCAGTGTCTTTGTCGCCAACATGATTGGCTTTGCGATGATCATCGGCGTTGCCTATTTGGCAGCTTGGTTCAAGTCACAACCCTGGAAGACCAAGAAATGAACTTTACCCGTCGCGCATTCCTCGTTTCGACGACCGCTTTGGCTTTTGCCCCGTCCGCCTATGCGACGGGCGGCGAAGTACCTTTTGATCGTAACTATGTGATCGAGATGGCGCGTGATCTGGCCAGCCGTCCCTACGCGGAACGCGATATGGTTCCCCAGGAATGGCAGGATCTGACCTATCAGCAATACCGCTCGATCCGGTTCCGGCTGGACCGCGCGCTTTGGTACGAGACCGAGACCCCGTTCAACGTGGATTTCTTCACTCCTGGCTTGTACTTCCCCCGTACCGTAAAGGTCGAAACGGTTGAAAACGGCATGACCACGCCAGTCGCTTTCGACCTTGCGATGTTCGACAAGTCCGAAGATGTCCCGCAATTGCCCATCGACGATACGCTGGGTTTTTCTGGACTGCGCCTTCGGACCGAAATGCACCGCCCCGGCAAGACGGATGAATTCTGCGTCTGGCAAGGGGCAAGCTATTTCCGCGCCATTGGCTTGCACGAGGTATACGGCCTGTCCGCCCGAGGTCTGGCCTTGAAGACCGGCGATCCCGATGGCGAGGAATTTCCCGAGTTTATCCGCTTTTGGCTGGAGCGCCCTGAACCCGGCCAGCGCAATATGGTTGTGCATGCCTTGATGGACAGCCCCAGCGTGACCGGGGCCTATCGGTTCAATGTGACAGCAGGCGCAGACTGCATCATGGAAGTTGAGGCAACGCTGTTCCCACGCGAAGAGCTGCCCCACGTCGGAATTGCGCCGGGCACGTCGATGTTCCTGTTCGACCAAACCAACCACAGCCGGTTCGATGATTTCCGCCCCGCTGTGCATGACAGTGACGGATTGTTGATCCGCAATGGCGCGGGTGAGGTTTTGTGGCGGCCGCTGGCCAACCCGACCCGCCTGCAGATCTCGTCTTTTGTTGATACGAACCCGCGCGGTTTTGGCCTGATGCAGCGCAAGCGCGAGTTTTCGGACTATGCCGATCTGGAAGCGAATTATCACAAGCGCCCCGGTTTATGGGTCGAACCCAATCAGGATTGGGGCAAGGGCACTGTGACGCTGGTGGAAATCCCCGCTGATCAGGAAATCTATGACAATATCGTCGCCTATTGGCGCCCGGCTGAGCCTTATGCGGCGGGCAGTCAGGTCGATATGTCCTATCGTCTGATCTGGGGTGAAGAACCTCAGCGCACGCCTATGCCGCGGGTCATCAACACCGCGATGGGGGACAACACGTTCGGCGAGGGTCGTCTGGCTGTCATTGACTTTGAAGACAGTGAACTGTTCGAGGACATCGACGCGATCTCGATCTTTGTTGACTCGCCCCATGCCGAAACTTCTGAAGGTGTTCTGCAACGCAATCCCGATACCGGTGGCCTGCGTCTGGCCTTTTCGTTCCAGCCCGGAGACCGCAATCATGTCGAGCTGCGCGCGCAGCTTTTGAAAGACAAACAGCCCGCCTCTGAGGTCTGGCTTTACCGTTGGACCACATGAGCCGCGATCTGCATATCATGCCGCCAGAAGCCCCGCTGGCGATGCCCGCGCAGAACTTCAGCGCGCGGTTCCGGGATTCGGATGCGCCGTCTGGCAAGCAAGGCTCATCGGCCGGGTTCTGGCGCGCGTTAGCGTTTTCCCCGGCAATGGCGGCAACGCTGGGCCTGCTCTGGGTGATGAGCGATTGGTTCAGCGCTGAAGGGATCAATCTGATCGAAGCCATCCTACTGGCGCTGATCTCGTTCAATTTCTTCTGGATCTCGTTTACAGTTTGCACGGTTCTTTTGGGTATGGTGTCCCTGTCTCGGCAGGATCGCCCACAGAAAAGCCACAGCGCGCAGCCGCTGCGCGTCGCGTTGCTGACCCCGGTTTACAACGAAGTGCCGTGGAACGTGCTGGGCAATGCCCGCACCATGCTGGAAGATTTGCAGACCCGTGGCGGACAGCACCATTATGCCATGTTCATCCTTTCCGATACACGAGACCCCGAAATAGCAGCGCAGGAACAGGCCAGCGTCGAGGCTCTCCGCACCACGTTGGCGCCCGGGTTGGAGTTGTATTATCGCCGCCGCGATCAAAACACCGATCGCAAGGTGGGAAATATCGCCGACTGGGTCAGCCGCTGGGGCGCGGATTGGGATGCGATGTTGGTGCTGGATGCCGACAGTTTGATGACTGGGCGCGCGATCTATCGACTGACCGATGCGCTCGCGCGTGATCCCAGCGCGGGTCTGATCCAAAGCTATCCGCAACTCATAGGCGCACAGTCTGTCTTTGCCCGGATGCAGCAATTCGCAAACGGCGTCTATGGCATCGCCTTTGCTGAAGGTCTGGCGCGTTGGTGCGGGCAAGAAGGCAATTATTGGGGCCACAACGCCATCATCCGCACCAAGGCTTTTGCCACCAGCGCTGGCCTGCCAAAGCTGCGATCCTTCAGCGGTCAGGACAAGCTGATCATGAGCCACGATTTTGTTGAGGCCGGATTGCTGCGCCGCGCAGGTTGGGCTGTGCGTTTCCTGCCACGCATTCGCGGATCATACGAAGAAACACCACCCACCCTCATCGATCATGCCATGCGGGACCGCCGCTGGTGTCAGGGCAACCTGCAACACCTGAAACTGTTGGGCTCAACCGGGTTCCGTGCCGTGTCGCGTTTTCACATGTTCCACGGTGCGGTTGGATACCTGATGTCTCCGCTATGGTTCGCACTGCTGTTGATGTGGGCGCTGATTGGTCAGGGTCAGGACGCATCTGTCCTGCATTACTTCAGTCCCGACAATCCGCTGTTTCCGCAATGGCCCGAAATGTCGGAGACCCGGCATGTGCTGATCATTCTTGTCATGTATGCCATGTTGCTGGCCCCCAAGGTGCTTGGTGTTCTGGCCCTGCCGCTGAGCGGTGTGCGCTATTCCGACTTTGGCGGAGCGCGCAAGTTTCTGACGTCGTTCCTGGCCGAGGTTCTGCTGTCTATTCTGTACGCGCCTATTCTGATGGTGCAACAGATGATCGCAGTCTTCCGCACCGCCTTTGGCATCCAACGCGGCTGGTCTCCGCAAGCCCGTGATGGCGGCAGCTATGGGTTGGGCACTCTTGTTTTGTGCCATGCGCTGGAAACGATCAGTGGCATCGCGCTGAGCGTGGGTATTCTGTCCGGTCTGGTTTCGATCTGGCTGGCCCCGATTGCCATCAGCCTAGCACTGGCAATCCCGTTGTCGGCCCTCAGCGGTGTGTCAGCGGGCACTGCACGCAGGATGGTCGGGATGCGTGAGGATTTCAGCGAGCCTGCTATCACGCGCTCGGCCCGCCGTTATCGCGATGAGCTCAAGCGGCTGGTCGAAGGTAAAGGCAGCATGACCCCGGCGGAATGATCAACTGCCGGGTAACCCCTCGTACCAATCGACGATCATGTCTGCCCAACCGGTAGGTACGTTGTGTCCGCCGGGGAACAGAGCAAACTCCAACGCGCTGCCTTCTGCGCAACCGGTCCAGCGACGGCGCATAAAGTCATCCATCACAGTGAAACTGCTTGGTTTGTGATCGGCGCAACCATTGGCTTCACGCCAGATTTCAAGCCCGGCAAAAATGTCCCCCTGCTGGAAACGCCCGCCACCCAGCAAACGACCTTCTAACGGCACCACATTATCCGTCCAGCCATGGGTGTGGAACATGCGGATCGGGCCCTCGCAAGCCTCGGGATGCGGACGCCAGAACCCGCCCGAGACGGGAACGTAGGCAGAAAACGTATCAGGAGCCTCACAGGCCAGATAATTTACCATGAAGCCCCCTGCCGAAAATCCGCCCAGAAGGACGCGGTCGGGATCGACGCCGAACCGGTTGGCGGCATCTTGCACAACCTCGGTCAGAAAGGCGGTTTCATCCCGTTCGCCAAAGCCGGGATAAAAGTTCCAGCTTTTGGTGCCGCCCCGATCAGGTCGTTCCAAACCCTCGGGTGCCATAACCGCATAGCCACGCTCCAGCAAAGGCTCGACCATTGCACGATTGCGCATCGTGCCCGATCCGCTGCCGCCATAGCCGTGCAGGAATAGGACCATCGGAGGATTATCCGCATCAGGCAATTCGAGGTGATAGGTGCCCGTGGGCGTTTCGCAAACCGCGTCCTGACCGGCGCACCCGGCCCAAGCGGCCTGCCCGGCTGCGGCAACAAATGCCGTTAGACAGAGTGTTCGGATCATCCTGCATCCTCATTATATCTACGAACCGGCAGTCCGGCCCGAACCCAACCCGGTCCAGCCGCCGAGCCCAGCATACCCTCGGGCACGTCAATGATTTGGGTGAACCCGGCCGCGATGAGTTGGTTGCTCAGTCGTGCCGAGCGTACGCCACGTGCACAAATCAGCGCGACAGGCGCCGATTTGTTACCGTCAGTCAGTTGCGACAGCGCTTCGATGAAATCTTTACGTCGCATATCAAGCGGAGTAGCACCCTCACCAATACCCGAAGCGCTCCATTCACGCGGTGTCCGAATATCGACAAGCAGGATGCGCCCTTCGCGGGCTTGTTCATGAGCCGCGGCTACACTTATCCGGCCTCCGCTATGATCGTCGGGGATCAAGCGATATTCCCGGATCGCAAATCCGGCAGCGACTGCGGCACCACCGCCGATCAGCACCCACCTGCGGGTTCGGTTCACTTGTTCGGCCAAGGGATGCCTCCTGTTCGATACCCGTTGATCTAGCACAGATGGATGAAAACGGATGCCTTTAAACCCCTGAACAGGATCAAGATCGCGTCATTTTTTCGCAGGGCTGTCGAATAGTTGAGTGTTTCAGTAGAATTTTGTGAAGAAGTTACAATATCTGGACAGCCAAGAAAATATCCTTACAAAATTGGCTTCACCCTGACCGCTCAGACCGGAGTATCGCACTTGTCCCTATTCCTTATCGCGGCCCTTCCTTTCCTTGGTGCTGTATTCCCTGCTCTGCTGATCCGTGCTGGTCGGAATGCGGCTGCGTCCGCAGCGGCATTGACGACGTTTCTCGCCCTGATGGGGCTTTTGATCCACATCCCTTCGGTCATGCGCGGCGACGTTGTTACTGCACGGTTCGATTGGATTCCGGGACTTGGTTTAAACGCGAACTTCATGCTGGACGGGCTTGGGTTTTTGTTTGCCCTGCTGATTTTGGGCATCGGTCTGCTGATCATCCTGTACGCGCGGTTCTACCTCTCGCGCGAAGATCCGATGGGGCAGTTCTATACCTATCTGCTGCTGTTTCAGGGCGCGATGGTCGGGATCGTTCTGTCAGACAACATCCTGCTTTTGCTTATTTTCTGGGAGCTTACGTCACTCAGCTCATTCCTGCTGATCGGCTATTGGAAACACCTGCCCGAAGGCCGTCAGGGCGCGCGTATGGCGCTGGCCGTTACTGGAGGCGGTGGGTTGGCGATGATCGCCGGAATGCTGATCCTGGGCAACATCGTTGGCTCATATGACCTCAGCGTCATTCTTCAGAACAAAGAACTAATCCAGGCTTCGCCCTACTACCTGCCCGCGCTGATCCTGATCCTGCTGGGCGCTTTCACTAAATCGGCGCAGTTCCCGTTCCATTTCTGGTTGCCGCACGCGATGGCGGCCCCTACACCGGTTTCGGCCTATCTGCACTCGGCAACCATGGTAAAAGCCGGTCTGTTCCTGATGGCGCGCATGTGGCCGGTTCTGGCTGGAACGGATGCGTGGTTCTACATCGTCGCCACCACCGGTCTGGTAACGATGTTGCTGGGCGCGGTGATTGCGCTGTTCAAGGATGACCTGAAAGCCCTGCTTGCGTTTTCAACCGTCTCGCATCTGGGCCTGATCACCATGCTGCTGGGTTTTGGAACAAAGTTCGCTGCCGTAGCCGCCGTGTTCCACATCATCAACCATGCAACGTTCAAAGCAGCTTTGTTCATGACCGCCGGGATCGTCGACCACGAGACAGGCACGCGTGACATCAAGCGGTTGGGCGGTCTGCGCCACCTGATGCCGATTACCTTCACAATCGGCACAATTGCAGCGCTGTCGATGGCTGGCTTGCCGCCGCTGAACGGGTTCCTGTCGAAAGAGATGATGCTGGAAGAGACCGTGCGCACAGCATGGTTGAACTCGCCTTATCTGGTACCGGGTCTGGCCTTGCTGGCCTCTCTGTTTTCCGCTGCCTATTCCTTCCGTTTCGTGAGCCACGTGTTCCTCGGCCCGCAGCGCGACGATTATCCTGCCCATCCGCACGATCCACCCGTCGGTCTGTGGATTGCACCAGCCTTCCTTGTCGTGCTGGTCATTCTGATCGGCCTCTATTCGGCAGCGATCGTCGGTCCGTTGGTCGCCGTGGTG
Source organism: Ruegeria sp. CF8 (assembly GCF_056537285.1). Lineage (NCBI taxonomy): Bacteria > Pseudomonadati > Pseudomonadota > Alphaproteobacteria > Rhodobacterales > Roseobacteraceae > Ruegeria > Ruegeria sp. CF8. The sequence goes on from NZ_JBQFRG010000013.1 coordinate 85,537, forward strand.
TCCAGCGCTGTGATCGGTGGAGAAAAGCTGCCCTACTACTCGCTGAAGCTGTGGCACGGCTTTGTGCCCGCCCTGTATATGTCGATCGTAGCCACGCTGGGCGGTCTGTTCCTGCTTTCGATGCACAAACGCGGTGAGCAGATCTGGAACGCCCTGCCTCGCCCTGAGGCGAAGGTCATTTTCGAAGCGATCATCAACGCCTTCACCCGCCTGAGCCAATGGATCACGGATGAGCTACACAACGGTGTCCTCAGCCGCTACGCAATCATCTTCGTCGCCTTTACCGTCGGTCTGGGCTACTACGCCTATTCGACAGGCACGATTGGCGTTGAAACACGTGTTCCGCTGCCTGCGCAGATCATCCCGATCATCGGCTGGATTTGTCTGGTTGGCGCGACCTTGGGGATCATGTGGTTCCACCGCAACCGTTTGTTGTCGCTTGTTCTGATCGGCGTCGTCGGTCTGATCGTGTCAGTCGCGTTTAACTACCTTTCGGCACCGGATCTGGCTCTGACACAGATCTCTGTCGAAGTGGTGACAATGATCCTGCTGCTTTTGTCGCTGAACTTCCTGCCCACGGAAACGCCGTGGGACAGTTCAGCCGCACGACGGTGGCGGGATGCTGCGATTTCCGTTGTTGCAGGGATCGGCACTGGAGCGCTGATCTACGCGATCATGCTTCGTGACTTTGCGTTCCCGACAATCTCAGACTTCCATTTGGCGAACTCGTACAAGGGCGGCGGTGGTACGAACGTCGTGAACGTTATTCTGGTCGACTTCCGGGGCTTTGATACCTTTGGCGAAATCATCGTTCTGGGCATTGCAGCACTGATCATCTTTGCCCTGACCGAAGCGGTCCTGAGCACGAATGTGCGCGGCTATCTTCTGAACCGAAGACCGCATTGGCCGCAATCGGGGGATTCTCATCCGCTGATGATGGTGGTTGCGACGCGTGTGATGATGCCCATCGCCCTGATGGTTGGCGCCTACATTTTCTTCCGGGGTCATAACCAACCCGGCGGCGGTTTCATCGCGGGTCTTGTCGTCGCGATTGCCTTCCTGATGCAATACATGGCCAGCGGTTATACATGGGCCATCGAACGGCAACGGTTCTACTATCACGGCACCATCGGCTGGGGTGTGCTGATCGCTGCGGCGACCGGTCTGGGCGCGTGGTTCAACGAACGCCCCTTCCTGACCAGTGACTTCGGCTACATTAACTGGCCACCGTTGGAAGAGTTCGAATGGGCCACGGCCATGCTGTTTGATGTGGGCGTCTTCCTCGCCGTTCTTGGGGCCGTGATGCTGGCGCTGGACAGCCTGTCACGCTTTGCATGGCGACCGGGCATGGCACAGGAATTCCCGATGGACATCAACCCGCTGCGGGACGCCCCTCAAGACGAAGACAAAGAGAAGGAGCAGGCCTGATGGAAGCGCTCGTAGCCTCTGCCGTCGGCATTATGACCGCCGCCGGGATATTCCTGATCCTGCGTCGACGGACATTCCCGGTCATTCTTGGCCTGTCCCTTATCACCTACGCGGTGAACGTGTTCTTGTTTGCAACCGGGCGCCTCGCGCTGAACGCACCTGCCGTTCTGAACAAATACGAAGACGTGCCCTATACCGATCCGCTGCCACAGGCTTTGGTGCTGACGGCGATTGTGATCTCGTTCGGGATGACGGCGGTGATCGTAATGATCGCGCTTTCGGCCTACCTGTCTTCAAAGGATGACCATATCGACATGAGCCCGCAGGACAGCGTTGACGCGCCGGGAGAAGACGCATGAACCATTGGATCGTTGCGCCGATCGTCCTTCCCGCGATCCTGGCCCCGTTCATCATTATGGTCCTGCGTTACCATCTGGACCTGCAGCGCATCTTCTCGGTCGCCGGAGTTATTGCCCTGCTGGGCATTGCCCTGACGATCACCGTTCAGGCGTCGGGTGGTGAGATACTGGTCTACGAGCTTGGAAATTGGCCTGCACCTTTCGGTATCGTCATGGTGTTGGACCGGCTCTCAGCCATGATGGTTCTGCTGACCGCGCTGCTGGCCTTGCCGATTGTTCTTTATGCCATAGCGTCAGGCTGGGACGAACGCGGGAAACATTTCCACGCATTGCTCCATTTCCAACTTATGGGCGTCTGCGGAGCTTTCCTGACCGGCGACGCGTTCAACCTGTTTGTGTTCTTCGAGGTTCTGCTGATCGCATCCTACGGTCTGATGACCCATGGCGGCGGTTCGGTTCGTTTGAAATCGGGCGTTCAGTATGTGGCATACAACCTCTTGGGCTCGACACTCTTCTTGTTTGCCCTAGGCACGATTTATGGCGTCACCGGCACGCTGAACATGGCCGATATCGCGCTGCGTGTGGCAGAACTTCCGGCTGAGGACACGGCATTGCTGCGGGTCGGCGCTGTGCTATTGCTGTTGGTTTTCTGTATCAAAGCCGCCGTGTTGCCACTGCATTTCTGGCTTCCCGCCAGCTATGCCAACGCCCCACTGCCCGTGGCTGCCCTTTTTGCGATCATGACCAAGGTTGGTGCTTACTCGATCATTCGGATGTACACGCTGGCCTTTGGACCAGAGGTTGAAGCGACCCAGGGATTGGTCGGCGATTGGCTGCAACCTGCCGCGCTTTTGACCTTGGCCGTTGGGGCCATCGGCATATTGGGATCACAGCACATTGCCCGCATGGTTGCGTTTTGCGCCATCGCTTCGATGGGGACCCTGCTGATCGCGATCTCGCAATTCACACCGGATGCGACGGCTGCTGCACTCTACTACGTGTTCCATTCGACGCTTGCGACCGCACTGCTGTTCCTGGTGGCTGATCTGGTGATGGAGCGTCGCGGTGGCGCAATTACACCTACAGCGCCGATGCCCCAAAGCGGTCTGATCTCGGCCCTGTTCTTTGTCGGGGCCATCGCAATGGCAGGGATGCCGCCACTTTCGGGTTTCATCGGCAAACTGCTGGTTCTGGACGCGTCCCGTGATGCATCGGATGCAACAGCGGTCTGGGCTGTTATTCTGATCGGATCTTTTGTCACCATCGTTGGGCTGGCGCGCGCGGGAACGTTGATCTTCTGGAAAAGCCACGACACGCAGGTCGTTACCATCGAACAGCGTGTCGAAGGCGAAGAGGTTCCTGCACCGGTTGCCCCTGAACCGCAACCTGGCCTTGCGATTACGGCCGTGTTTGGACTGGTCGCTGGGCTGATCCTTCTGACCCTGTTTGCGGGCCCGGCCCTTGAATACACAAGCAAGACCGCGGCTCAACTCTTTGCGCCCGACAACTACATCTCTGCCGTATTGGGAAGGGAAGAATGATGAAACTGCTCCACCGGATTTTTCCGCACCCTCATCTGACTTTTCTGCTGACATTCGTCTGGGTACTGCTGGCCAATAACGGGTCATTGAACTCATTGGTGTTTGGTCTGATTTTGGGGATCATTATTCCTTTCATCACACAGCCCTATTGGCCGGATCGTCCCAAGCTGCGCAATTGGCCGATGGTGGCGGAGTACATGCTGGTCGTGCTTTGGGACATCGTGATTGCAAACATCACCGTTGCCCGGATCATCCTGTTCAAGCGCGATGCTGACCGTCAACCCAACTGGATCTGTGTCCCGCTGGAACTGCGCACCCCCGAGGCGATCACTGTGCTGGCCGGCACCATCACTATGACCCCGGGCACCGTCAGCTGCGATTTGTCGGCGCAAGGGCATAACCTTTTGGTCCATTGCCTTGACGCCCCCAACCCCGAAGAGGTGCGAGACACGATCAAGCAGCGTTATGAGCGTAGGTTGAAGGAGATTTTCGAATGATCTTGGAATATGCCATCTGGTTCGCCTTCGCTTGTTTCGGAGCCGCCATCATGATGTGTCTGTGGCGGATCATCACCGCTGACGGCGTAGGCACCCGCGTTCTGGCTCTGGATACGATGGTGATCAACACCATTGCCCTGATGATCCTGTATGGTCTGGATCAAGGCACCGAGATCTTTTTCGAAGCTGCCATGATCATCGCCATGCTGGGCTTCGTCTCAACCGTGGCTTACGCGCGCTTCATGCTGCGCGGAAACATTATCGAGTGAGGGCGGCATGACATTACTCGTCGAAATTCTGATCGCCCTCTTCCTGATTATGTCGGGTATCTTCGGTTTTGTTGGCTCCTTCGGCATGATCAAACTAAAAGACCCCATGTCCCGCCTGCACGCGCCGACCAAGGCGACGACATTGGGCGTGGGCGGCGTGCTTCTGGCCTCAATCACGCATTCGGTTCTGTTGGAAGGCAAGCTGTCATTGCATGAACTTCTGATCACGCTGTTTTTATTCCTGACTGCTCCGATCACGGCCCTGTTCATTGCCAAATGGCACATTCATCGTCATGAAAAGCCCAGCGATTTGCCGGATGCGGGTGAGGATGAGCTTTGGGCCACTCACGCGGTCGAGCAGGTCGAGGACGTCCCGGACCACAGCGCGAATTAAAACCTATGCACTCACCTCCGCTGCCTTTAACCCGCGATCTGGTTCTTGTTGGCGGAGGTCACACCCACGCGTTGCTTTTGCGGAAATGGGGGATGAACCCCCTGCCCGGGGCACGGGTAACCGTGATCAATCCCGGCCCTACCGCGCCATATTCCGGGATGCTACCCGGATTTGTCGCCGGACATTATGATCGCCGGGAACTGGACATTGACTTGGTGAAACTCGCGCGCTTCGCAGGCGCTCGTGTCATTCTGGGTGCGGTTGAGGGGATCGATACCGACGCACATCAGGTGCATGTTCACGGACACCCGCCGGTCGGGTTCGACGTGGCTTCGGTCAATGTTGGCATCACGTCGGACATGCCTGCATTGCCGGGATTTGCCGAACATGCTGTTCCTGCCAAACCTCTGGGCCGATTTGCTGCGCGGTGGGCTGACTATCTTAATCACGATGGCCCTGCGTCAGTCGCGGTGATCGGCGGGGGCGTTGCTGGGGCTGAATTGGTCATGGCCATGGCCCACGCTCTCAAAGCAAAGGGGCGCGCGGCGCGGATCACGCTGATCGACAATGCCTCAATCCTGACGGCCACCAAACCCAAGGCGGCGGCTACGATCCGCTGCGCCATGCAGGATCTGGGTGTGGAAGTCATCGAAAACGCAGTGATCACCCGGATCGACGCTGATCATGTCACGTTACAGGACGGCCGCGCGATCCCCGCCGATTTCGTGACCGGAGCCGCCGGCGCGCGCCCTTTTGAGTGGATCGCACAAACCGGGCTGGATCTGCAGGACGGGTACATCCGGGTGAACGGCTATCTCCAGTCCAGCGATCCTGTGATATTTGCGGCCGGAGATTGCGCCCACCTCTTGGACAATCCGCGCCCCAAGGCAGGCGTTTACGCGGTGCGCGAAGCACCTGTTCTGTTCGACAATCTGCGCGCCGCGCTTGGGGCGGGACGAATGCGCAAATATGTCCCGCAGAAGGATTACCTCAAACTGATTTCGCTGGGCCGCAAATCCGCTTTGGGTGAGCGTTTGGGGGCATCCTTCAGCGGCCCGATGATGTGGACATGGAAGAACCATATCGACCAAACCTTCATGAACAGGTTTCGAAACCTGCCGCAGATGAAGCTTCCTGCACTACCCCGCGACCGGGCCTTTGGGCTGGATGAAGCGCTGGGGGAAAAACCCATGTGCGGAGGATGCGGGGCCAAGGTCGGGCGTAACGCGTTGCAAACCGCACTTAAATCGCGACCCGTGCCTACCCGCGCAGATATTACCCCTCTGCTCGGAGATGACGCAGCATTGTTGCAAACAGGTGGCGTCCAGCAGGTTTTGACCTCGGATCATCTGCGGGCTTTCACCAATGATCCCGCCCTTATGGCCCGCATCGCTGCTGTTCATGCCTTGGGGGATATCTGGGCCATGGGGGCCGCACCTCAGGCCGCCACGGCGACGATCATCCTGCCTCGTATGTCTGCCGCCCTGCAAAGCCGCACCATGTCCGAAATTATGACCGTTTCAAGCGATGTCATGAGAAAGGCCGGGGCCGAGATTGTGGGCGGGCACAGTTCCATGGGCGACGAGATGACCGTCGGCTTTACGATAACTGGCTTATGTGAAACGCCGCCTGTCACGCTGGCGGGCGGACACCCGGGGGATCGTCTGATCCTGACCAAGCCCTTGGGCAGCGGGGTTCTCATGGCTGCTGAAATGGCTAGTCAGGCCGACGGATCCTGGGTCGCGGCGGCTTATCAGCAGATGATCCAGCCACAAGGAAATGCGTCCCGCATTCTGGGCAAGGCCAATGCGATGACGGATGTGACCGGGTTTGGCTTGGCCGGGCATCTGCAAGGTATCTGCGAAGCATCAGGCTGCGGTGCAGTGCTTGATCTGGACGCGGTTGAAGTGATGGATGGTGCACTGGAGTTGTCGGAACAGGGTGTGCGGTCAACGATTTTTGCTGATAACCGGGCAATTGCTATGGAATTGCCAGCGGAGGGAAAAGCCGCATTGTTATTTGATCCACAGACAGCCGGTGGTTTGCTGGCCGCTGTCGATCCTTCTGAGGCAGATGCCATGATCAAGGATCTCAAGGCTGCCGGGTATCCGGCTGCGATCATTGGCGAATTGACAGACACACCGGGTCTGCGCCTTCAAAGCTGATCCAGCAAATTCTCGATTTGGGCTGCAGCTGTTGCAAGGCCGTCTTCGTCCAAGGACGCAATGTCGAGATTGGCCAAAACCTCAACAGACCGGGATCGTCGTGATTTGGTGTAGGCCGGATCGTAATGCTGTTCCATCAGCGCCTGCGTCAGCGCCGTTTTTTCTCCGGCATCGATAAGGTTCATCCACCCGTCAACAACCTCGTGGCCACGATGAAAACGCAGCGGAGAAAGCCGATCCCGCAAACGGTCGCTGTCGGACAGGATGTCATCATAGGCCCGAACCAAATAGGCGGCGCGCGCTTCAATCGGTACAGCAATTTGGAACCGGGGCGCTGCACATAACGCCGTCCACAGGCTGGGCGGCAGGATCAAACTGCCGATCTTCGAAGATTCTGCTTCGACCACAACCGGGCGTGCAGGATCCATCCTGCAAAGCGCGGCAGACAAAGCCGATTCAAAGGCTTTTTGACAAGGTTGTCCGCCTGGCTTTTCCCCCAACAAGGACCCCCGGTGATTGGCAAGCGCTTCGAGATCCAGAACCTGAACACCACGCTTGTGCAACAGGGCCAACAGATCGGTTTTGGCCGTGCCAGTATAGCCATCCAACGCAATTAACCGATGTGGCAGAGGGTCGTCGTACAGGTAGGCATTCACCAATCGGCGATAGCTGCGATAGCCGCCTTCGACAACTTCCGCGCGCCAGCCAATTTGTTGCAGCATCCAGGTGAACGATCCAGATCGCTGCCCGCCCCGCCAGCAATAGACAAGAGGCCGCCACCCGCCTTCGTGATGGCTGAGATGCCGTTCGATGTGATTGGCTGCGTTGCGAAAGACAAGCGCTGCGCCAAGCTTACGTGCAAGAAAGGGGCTTTCCTGCACATAGATGGTTCCAACGCGCGCACGTTCTTCGTTGTTCAGAACCGGCAGGTTTATCGCGCCTGGCAGATGATCTTCGGCAAACTCCGCCGGGCTGCGCACATCTATGACAGTGTCGTAGTCATGCGCGTAGAGCCGGGTCAGATCAGGGAATTTCAATGCCATACCAGAGGTCTAGCTTGACGCGTTACCAAATGAAAGACCACGCGCCCTTATACGTCGAAAGGCTCAATCAACTCTGGTCCGCTGGCCCGGTTCGAGTTCACAGCCGGGTCAACACGATAGAAGGTCAGCAGGTCCTCAGCCCCCGGCTGCATCAGACGGGCCGCCCCTTTTCCGGCCTCCCCCAGCCACAATGGCCAATCGTCGGGCTCGACGATCAAGGGCATCCGATGATGGATCGTCTTCAGCTTCTCGTTTGCACCCGTTGTTACGATTGCACAGGTGCCCTGTCTGGTTTCCTGTGGCCCCCAATCCTGCCAGACGCCTGCAAAGGCAATCGGGGCTCCATCCTTGCGATGGATGTACCATGGCAGACGCGTTCCCTGTTCGGTCTTGGTCCATTCGTAGAACCCCGTGGCCGCAATCAAACAACGGCGCGACCGGCAGGCGTCGCGAAAGGCAGGTTTTTCAGCCAAAGTCTCGGACCGCGCATTGATCAACAACGGCCCAGCCGTCTCAGACTTGTACCAATGTGGCAAAAATCCCCAGCGCAGCGCATCCAAGTGACGACCTGTTTCGCTGCTGCGTACCACATGTACCTGATTTGTCGGACAAACGTTATAGTTCGGAACGGTCGGTAGCGCGTTTGCCGGGCGTGCAGAAAACAGCTGTGCCATAGCGTCATTGGGAAGAGTTATTGCAAACCGTCCGCACATGAGTAATGAACCATCGATATATTCTTGATACAGGCACAGGATCTTACGGGTCACATGAAAAACCAAACGACTCAATCCCTCAAGAGCAAAGCGCTATCCCTTCTGGATGAGGGCAAGCTGCCGCAGGCTTTGAAAAAGGCCCAACTGGGTGTCAAGAAATTCCCCAAGGACTCTGATTACCACGCCATCGCCGGTTTTGTTTTGACCGAGATGAAGCAGTACAAGAAATCCATTCCGCACTTTGTTGAAGCCTCTCGAATGAAGCCGGATGATCCGCAATTTGCGGAAAACCTGGCAAATGCGCTGATGCAAACCGAGCAAATCTCTCGCGCTTTGGCCTATGCCGAAAAGAAGATAGAACAGTTCCCCAACAACCGCGAGCTTATGCGGGTCATTGATGAGATCCAGCGTGAGGGTAGGAACTGGCGTTCGATCGTTGACTTCACCACGCATAAACTGGCCTCAGATCCCTACAATCCCAGCGTTCTTGCACAGCGTGCACGCGCGTATCATCAAATGGGTTTTGTCGAAGAAAGCACGCGCGACATCGACCTGGCATACAGCCTGGCCCCAGAGAACCTCGTCGTCGCATTCCAGAAGGCCATCATTCTGCACCAGGCTGGCGACAGAGAAACCTCATTGTCTGTATTAAATGATATTCTGGATGCCAAACCGCATCACGCGAATGCCTTGCTGCAAGTGGCAACCATTACACCCAAAGACAACGTTCCCCAGCTGATGTCAGCGGTCGAAGCAGCGGCGTCTGAAAAAGACGAACCGCTGCAGGAGCTTGAGTTTGCAAAAGCACATCTGATCGAAAAATCAGAAGGTCTGGCGGCTGCATTGCCCCAGTTTGCGAAAGCAAACACTTTGCAGTTTGACGCGCTTCCTTATGACTTCACGGCAGAAGAAGAAAAGCTGAGCAAGATCACCGACCTATTCCCGGAAGGCACACAACCCTTTGCTGAAGTACCATCGGACGCTCCGCAGCCCATCTTTGTCTTGGGTCAACCTCGATCCGGTACAACCCTGATGGAGATGATGCTGAGCGCGGGTCCTGATATTGTGGGATGTGGCGAGTTGATGCTGATCCCGGAACTGACAAACAAGTTTCACACGACCAGCAAAGTATTTGATGAAGAAGCAGCGAAGCTTGTCGCGCTTTCCTATCGGGAAAGCATGCCCGGCGTACCGGAAAGTGCGCTTGGTTTTGTGGATAAGCTACCGCACAATTTTCAGCGCGTTGGCTTCATTCTGCAGGCCTTCCCGAACGCCAGGATCGTCAACATGTTGCGTGACCCGCGGGATGTCGGGTTGTCAAAATGGATCCGACGCTTCCCGGCAGGTGGCATGAACTATGCGTCGAACCTTGAAGCGATTGCGCATTCGGCCAACCTCTATCGCCGCTACATGGCCCATTGGGATAAGGTGTTCCCTGGCCAGGTGCTGACCGTACGTTATGAAGAGTTGGTCGCAGATCCCACCACTTATAGTCAAAAAGTGGCGGACTACTGCGGAATCCAATGGACCGAAGACATGGTCCACCCTGAAAAAAACACCAAACAGGTCCGGACGGCCAGCCTTGACCAAGTGCGTAAGAAAATTTCGACCAAATCTATCGGCGGCTGGCGCGAGGTAGCCGATCAGATCAAACCGATGCTGGACGGCTTTGACCCAGAACTTTGGCCGGAATACGACTTTAGCTGAGCTGGTGTGAAACAAAAAAGCCGCATCACTGGGATGCGGCTTTTTTGTTTTTGGAGGGTAGAATTATTTCTGCTTGATGCGCCCATCCAGATAAGGCTGATAAGGCGCATTCTCTGCCAGGTATTCAGCGGTGACATCCGCAAGATCCGGACCGAAATCATACGCGTTCTTGTCGTCACCTTCGAACATCGAATACCCGTCACCGCCATTGCGAACGTAGTTATTGGTCACGACGAGATAGGTCTTGTTCGGATCAATTGGGACAAACCCGTCACCTTCGGCCACCATGACTTCACTGATGCGGCCTTCGTTCGGGGCCACGCTGGGATCCCAGGTAAAGCTCAGGCCCGCGACTTGCGGAAAGCGCCCCTTTACCTCTTCAACCTGACTGACGCCATTTTCCAGCGCATCAATGACGGTCTGGCCGGTGATCTCAAACGTGGACAGCGTGTTTTGGAACGGCAGCACCGTCAGCACTTCGCCCATGGTCACTTCGCCCTCGTCGATAGACGCACGCAGGCCGCCTGAGTTGGCGATCGCAATCTGCGCGCCCTGATCCGCGACACGGGCCAGCATCGCATCGGCCACAAGGTTACCCATTTCACATTCCTGCACGCGACAGATCGACCTGTCGCCCTGAATTGCTGCGCCTGAGTTTGCAACAACGCGTTGCTTCATCTCTTCAATCGGCGCACCCATTTCGGTCACGCGGGCGGCGATATCCGCGTCAGGCGTGACTGAGGCATCCAGAAGAATGGGTTCGCCCTCGGCCGCAATCAGGTTGCCGTCGTCGTCAAAGGTAAGGGTGATCTCGCCCAGATATTTTGAATACGCGTAAGCCTGCACAACCGGCACGTCACCAACCATCATCGGATACGACCCGGCCGCGCCCTCCTGCGTGTTCGACAACAACGTGTGCGAATGGCCACCGACCACAAGATCAAGACCCGGCACCTGCGCTGCGATCTCAAGATCTTTGGCCAGGCCCACATGGTTCAAGGCGATGATGATATTGACACCTTCATCCTGCAAAGCCGCCACATCGGCCTTCAGGCTTTCGATCTCATCCTGAAACACAACGTCCTTGCCCGGGCTGGACGTTTCAACCGTATCCGTAGCGAGCGCCGAAATGATACCAACCTTCTGTCCGCCGATATCCAGCACAACATGGTTTTCAACCTTGCCGTTCAGCTCGGCAGACGACGACAGGTCCAGATTGCCTGAAATCACCGGGAAGCTGACCGTTTCAATGAACGATGCTAAACCTTCAGGGCCGTCGTCAAATTCGTGGTTGCCCACCGCCATGACGTCGTAGCCGATCGCTTCCATGAATTCGGCTTCTGCTGCGCCCTTGTAAGTGGTGTAGAACAACGACCCTTGGAAAGGATCGCCTGCGTCCAGCAGCAGAACATTCTGATCCGCCAGCGCATCACGGCGGGAATCCACAATGGTCTTGAGGCGCGCAACGCCGCCGAAACACTTGCCTTCTGCTTCATCTTCGGCGTCGCAGGTCGAGTCATACTTATTGATCGACTCGATGCGGCTGTGAATGTCGTTGGTGTGTAGAATGGTTAGCTTGTATTCGGCCGCCGCCATACCGGCAGTGAGGCCAAGAATTGCAGCAGACGCCAAGAATCGGGTCAACATACTGAATCTCCCTGTTTATATTTTCAGGGATCGTGCGCTTATGAAGAGAGAGAGTCAAAGAGGAAATCCGGCTTGATTCCGGCCGCCGCGCGGGGCATCAGATCGATATGCTGATTTACAAAATTTTCCGGGCCGATGAATGGGCTGCCTTGCAAGACAAAGGCGCGACAGATGGTGCGCCAATCGATGTCACCGATGGCTTTGTTCATTTTTCAACGGCTGAACAAGCTGCTGAGACGGCGGCGAAACACTTCGCTGGTGTTGATGATCTGACGTTACTGGCCTGTAATGCCGACGCCATGGGTGACGATCTGAAATGGGAAGTGTCACGGGGCGGTGCCCTGTTTCCGCATCTCTATCGCCAGATCCGGCTTGGCGACGTTGTCTGGTCGCGCCCTCTGCCATTTGACGGCGCTGTGCACCAGTTCCCCGAGGACATGGAATGACCTCCTTTATCGACCCCGAACGGGATCAGTTTGAAGCGTTCAAAGCGCTGGACCGCGACCAGCCGATCGAGATGCTCAATCTGGTGAAATTCCGGGCCGCAGCGCAGTATCCCGCGTCGCATGAATTGGCAGGCGCGGGGCTGACTGGCGCACAAGCCTATCAGAAATACGGGTCTGAAACCGCGCCGATTATTGCGCGTATCGGGGCAAGCATTTTGTGGCGTGGGGTGTTTGAAACAACTCTCATCGGGCCGTCGGATGAAACATGGGATGCCGTCTTTATCGCCCGCTATCCAACCGCACACGCGTTCCTTGAAATGGTGACAGACCCTGTGTACCGGGCTGCGGTGATCCATCGTCAGGCTGCCGTCGAAACCTCGCGTCTGATCCGGTGCGGATCCGGTGAAAGCGGAAAGGCCTTCGGATGAAACTGATTGAAAAATTGGGGCTGAGCGCTCTGCACCGCATGGATCCCGAAGTGGCTCATGGCATGTCGATCAAGGCGTTGAAGTCCGGGCTGACACCCGCGCCGGGACCAGTGACAACACCGCGCCTGAAAACCAAAGTGGCGGGGTTGGATCTGCCCAACCCGGTCGGTCTGGCTGCTGGTTTTGACAAGAATGGCGAGGTTCTCGCACCGCTGTCGCGCGCCGGGTTTGGCTTTATCGAGGTGGGCGCAGTCACGCCCCGTCCGCAGCCGGGAAACCCCAAACCGCGCCTGTTTCGCCTGACCGAGGACAAGGCAGCCATTAACCGCTTTGGTTTCAACAACGAAGGCATGGAGGTGATGGCCAAACGGCTGGCAGAGCGCCCCAAAGTCGCTGTGATCGGCCTGAACCTCGGGGCCAACAAAGACAGCGAAGACCGCGCGGGTGATTTTGCGAAAGTTCTGGCCCATTGCGCCGCACATCTGGATTTCGCCACCGTAAACGTATCGTCACCCAATACGGAAAAACTGCGCGATTTGCAGGGCAAGGCTGCGCTGACTGCGTTGTTGAACGGTGTGATCGAGACACGGGATGCGCTGCCCCGCCCGCTGCCGATCTTTCTGAAAATTGCACCGGATCTGAACGAGCCTGAATTGCAAGACATTGCCGAGGTTGCACGCGAAACCCGCGTGGATGCGGTGATTGCCACCAACACCACCCTGTCGCGCGACGGGTTGCGTAGCGCGCAAAAAGGGGAAGCCGGAGGCTTGTCTGGCGCGCCCTTGTTCGAGAAATCCACCCGCGTGCTGGCAAAGCTGAGCCAGCTGACCGCTGGTGACATCCCGCTGATCGGTGTCGGCGGCATCAGCAATGCTGAGCAAGCTTATGCCAAGATCTGCGCCGGAGCGTCTGCCGTGCAATTCTATACCGCCATGGTTTACGGTGGGATCTCACTTGCCGCTGACATCGCGCGTGGGCTGGATCAATTGCTGGCCCGCGATGGCTTTGACAGCGTTGCCCAGGCCGTTGGCAGCAAACGAGAGGATTGGCTGTGATCGAATACTGGCACAACCCCCGCTGTTCCAAATCCCGCGCCGGGCTGGCGCTGATGGAAGAAAATGGCGCACAGATCAAACTGCGAAAATACCTTGAAGATGCGCCCTCAGCAGACGAACTACGGGCCGCGCACGTTGCACTGGGATTGCCTGTGATTGATATGGTGCGCAACGGTGAAAAACGGTTCAAGGAATTGGGGCTGACAAAGACCGCATCAGATGACGATCTAATCCGCGCCATGGCGGACAATCCGATCCTGATCGAACGCCCTCTTGCCATTGCCGGGGACAAAGCCGCCATCGGGCGCCCGCCTGAGAATCTGCTGACACTGCTCTAAGCCACTTGCGCTTCCAGCTTGGGATAGCGCCAGCCCATCGTTACACCCCGCGCGATGTTCAGAACCATAAGCGCGGCCCACAGTCCGTGATTTCCGAGGCTCGGCACTAAAATTAACAGCGCGACCAAATAGATCGCCACGGATTGAATCATTGCGTTGCGCATGGCCCGGGTCCAGGTGGCACCAATGTAGATGCCATCGAACATCCAACTAGCCACACCAATAATCGGGGCCAATGCCGCCCAGAACAGGTAGTCGCGGCTGGCCAAACGCACCTCGGGCGAGGTTGACATCAGATCAATCAGGGCCGGGCCTGCCAGGAAGAACACAGCCCCCAGTAATATGGCTCCACCAAGCCCCCACTGCGATGCCATGATACTTGCGCGTCGAAGCTGGCGTCGATCCCGCGCACCAACTGCGCCACCCACCAAAGCCTCGGCCGAAAAGGCGAACCCGTCCAGCGCGAAGGCTGTGATCTCAAGGAATTGCAGCAGAACCTGATTGGCGGCCAGGGTCACGTCGCCCAGATCCGCACCTACGAACAGGAAAGTCGTGAACGAGCCTGTTAAAAGGACGGAACGGATCATGATGTCACCGTTTACTTGCATCATTCGGCGCAGGCGCCCGGCATCGAAAATCCGGGCCCGGTCAAGCCAGATTTTGCCTTCGAATCCGTCCCGGCACAGCCATAAGCCCAGCGCCAAACCAGTCCACTCGGCGATCAGGGTGGCCACAGCAACACCTTCCACGCCCCATCCCAGCCCCAGAACAAACCAAAGGTCCAGAATGATATTCAGCCCGTTCATCCAGATTTGCAGAATGAAAACACCACGCGTCCGTTCAACCGCGATGAGCCATCCGGTCACGGCATACAAAGCAATGGTTGCCGGAGCACCCCAGATGCGAATCTCAAGATAGGCTCTGGTCAGTGCCTCAACCTCGGGGCTGGCAGGAGACAGGGCAAATGCCCCGGCAAAGACAGCCGCCTGCGCGAGGACAAAGAACACGCCTGCTGCCGCACCCAGCAAAAGTCCACGAATCAGCAAAGCCCTTGTTTCAGTTACGTCGCCTGCCCCGCGCGCCTGCGCAGCCAAGCCAGTCGTGCCCATGCGCAGAAAACCGAAGATCCAGTAGATCGAAGCCAGTATGACCGCGCCCATACCGACGGCACCGATGGGCGCGGCCTGCCCCATTTGCCCCACAACGCCCGTATCGACTGCGCCAAGAATGGGCACGGTCGCGTTCGACAGCACAATCGGCACTGCGATTTTCAGCACCCGCCTATGCGTGATGGGCGCCGACGCGTCCTGCATAGTCAGCTCTTATCTCTGGGGGGTTGAGGCATCAGGAAATGCCCCGTTGCCTGCGCAAACAGTTTCGCATGATTGTCCTGCCAGGCTTCGACCCGGACCGAAGCATAACGCCGCCCTGATCGGCTGACAAAAGCCCGGGCGTAAGCATCGCGCGGCAGGCCCGAGCGCAGGTAATCGACGGTAAAGTCGATTGTCTTGGGAAAGCGGATGTTTGGATCGGTCACAATTGCCTCGCCGTCGATCTCACCACTCTCGATAAGCGGAAACATATGTTCCCAGCTGAGAGTGATGACAGCCGTCACTTCGAGAAAGGCCGCAGTGACCCCACCGTGAATCGCAGGCAAAAACGGGTTGCCAATAAGTTTGTCGTCGAAATTCAACACGCCGGTCAGTTCATCCCCACGCCGGTCGAAGCTGATATCGAGAAAGCGGATATAGGGCACGCCATCAACCAACGCGCGCAATGCCGCATCGCGTCGTTGTTTGACCACCTGCATCGGTTCAGGACGCGGTCTTGCCATTTTACTTCCCCTCAACCGTAAATGACCCTGCAGCGGTCGCTACGGGCAGGTCTTTGTCGTTGTCCACGGCTGTAGCCCGTACAAATGCCACGTTCCGCGTGATGTGATAGCAGGTCGCGCGCGCCGAAATTGTCTGACCTGGCGTCGCCGCGCGCATATAGTCGATCCGCAAATCGATCGTCGCAGTCCCCCCAGGGGCCGATGGGTGGCTCATCACCGCGGCACCGCAGCACGTATCCAAAATGGTCGAGATTGCTCCGCCATGGATCACTCCGGTGCGCGGGTCTCCGATCAGATCTTCGTTGTACGGCAGCGTGATCTCTGCTTCGCCCTCGCCAATATGGGTCAGCGTCAGGTTCAGGGCCCGCGCATGAGGGATCGCCTCGATAAATTGGCGGGCTAATACTGTCTTGTCGACCATTGGCATCTGTCCTGTTCTCGTCCCTTCCTTTATGAGCCGCTGTTTCGGCAAAGGGCAAGCCCACCTGTTGCGCTTGGGATCGGGACCGCCTAGGTTGCTGGCAAGGAGACCAGGAATGTCCAACAACCGTTTGTCATTCAAAGAGATGTGCGCCGAGTTCGATGTAACACCGCGCACCCTGCGCTATTACGAATACATCGAGCTTCTGCAACCGGACCGCGAAGGCCGGTCCCGGTTTTACGGCGCGCGGGAATGCGCCCGGATGAAGTTGATCATGCGTGGCCGCAAGTTTGGATTCCCGCTGGAAGAGATTCGCCAATGGCTTTTGATCTATGAGGATCAGGGCAACGAGGCTCAGATGGCTACTTTCGTTGAGATGGCTGACCGCCAGATGAGCGAGCTTGAGCAGCAACGCGAGCAACTTGACGAAGCCATGGACGAACTGAAGCGTCTGCGCGACCAAACAGCAAAATCCCTGAAGTAGGTCTTCCTTCGCTTCGGAATTCTTTCCTGTACACTCTGTCTTGCGACACACCTCACGCGTGTGCGTGCAGCCTTTGCACGTGCAAAAGCTGCAACATATGCCTGACCCTAGGGAAAGAAAATTACGCGAAACGCCCTTTACGCGTTTGGATGTTACGTCAATTTTGAAGTGACGCAGCGTCTGAATTACGTAAACGTCACTCACGTGTTGTAAAGCTCAAAGCAACTGCGCAACTCATGTCTCATGACGCCAGTGACGAGAGTATGACGAATGACCGAAGATGTGATGACAATCCGCGAGATGTGCGAGACTTACGATGTCACGCCACGCACTTTGCGGTTCTATGAGGCCAAGGAACTTTTGTTCCCGATCCGCGAAGGCCAAAAACGTCTGTTCACCAAACGTGACCGGGCGCGGCTGAAACTGATCCTGCGCGGCAAACGCTTTGGCTTCAGCCTGGAAGAGATCCGCCAACTTCTGGATCTGTACCATGTGGGCGACCAGCAGGTCACGCAGATGACCCGCACCTATGAAATCGCGTTGGAACGTCTGGCGGATATGGAAGAACGCCGCCGGGAACTGACGCAAGCCATCGACGATCTGAAAGAGCAGTTGCGCTGGGGCGAGAAAGTTATCGCCTCGATGAAACAGGAAAAGAAGGCGGCCGAGTAACCTCGCCCCGTCATCCTGACATATGAATTAAGGGAGCTTCACATGCCCGTTTACAACGCGCCAACCAAAGACACGCAGTTCATCCTGCATGACGTTCTGAAAATCTCTCAGTCGGATATTCCCGGCTATAGCGAATTGGAAGCCGAGTTTACCGGCGCAGTTCTGGAAGAGGCTGGCAAAGTTGCCACCAACGTCCTGCATCCGCTGAATGTCGTGGGTGACACCGAAGGGTGTCGGTTGGAAAACGGTATTGTGTACACTCCTACCGGTTTCAAAAACGCCTTCGAGCAGATGAAGGAAGGTGGCTGGACTGGACTCGATATGCCCGAAGAGTATGGCGGCCAGAACATGCCCTATGTACTGGGCACTGCCGTGGGCGAGATGTTCTCGGGTTCAAACCAGGCATTTACCATGTACCAGGGTCTGACGCATGGCGCGGCCTCTGCGATCCTGGCGCATGGAACTGACGAGCAGAAAAACAAGTACCTGCCGAACATGGTCAGCTGTGAATGGACCGGCACCATGAACCTGACTGAACCGCATTGCGGCACCGATCTGGGCCTGATGCGCACCAAAGCAGAGCCGCAGGGCGATGGCAGCTACAAGATTTCGGGGCAGAAGATTTTTATCTCGTCCGGTGATCACGACATGGCTGACAACATCATCCATCTGGTGCTGGCCAAGATCCCTGGCGGACCCGAAGGTATCAAAGGCGTGTCGCTGTTCATCGTGCCGAAGTTTATCGTTAACGAAGACGGCACGCCGGGTGAGCGTAACGGCGTCTCGGTCGGCAAGATCGAAGAGAAAATGGGCATCCACGGCAACTCGACCTGCGTCATGAATTATGACGAGGCCACCGGTTGGCTTTTGGGCGAAGAGCACAAAGGCATGCGCGCCATGTTCACCATGATGAACGAAGCACGTCTTGGTGTGGGGATGCAAGGTTTGGCACAGGCCGAGGCCGCGTTCCAGAATGCTCTGGAATATGCCAAGGACCGCCTTCAGGGCCGCGATGTGACCGGAGTGAAGAACCCCGATGGTCCCGCCGATCCGCTGATCGTGCACCCTGACATCCGTCGCAACCTGATGGATCAGAAAAGCTTTACCGAGGGCGCGCGCGCGTTCATCCTGTGGGGCGCGACGATGCTCGACAAAGCGCACCGCGCGGGTGACAAAGATGCGGATGGGCTGATCTCGCTGCTGACCCCGGTCATCAAGGGTTTCCTGACCGATCAGGGCTATGACATGACAGTGCAGGCGCAGCAGGTCTATGGCGGGCATGGCTACATCGAGGAATGGGGCATGTCGCAATATACCCGCGACGCCCGTATCGCGATGATCTACGAAGGCGCAAACGGCGTTCAGGCGCTGGATCTTGTGGGCCGCAAACTGGCGCAGGACGGCGGCAAGCATGTAATGGCGTTCTTTGAGATGGTCAAAACCTTCTGCAAGGAAAACGGTGGCAAGGACGAAGCGTATGACAAGGCGTTCATCGAGCCGCTGAAAGCCGCGTCAAAAGATCTGCAGGCAGCTGGCATGTACTTTATGCAAGAAGGCATGAAGAACCCGAACAATGCACTGTCCGGTTCTTACGACTTCATGCACATGTTCGGTCACGTTTGCCTCGGGCTGATGTGGGCTCAAATGGCTAAAGCTGCACAAGATGCTCTGGACGGTGGAGCATCGGATAAAGAGTTCTACGAGACCAAGATCAACACCGGCCGCTTCTACATGGCACGCCGCCTGCCCGCGACCGGGATGCATCTGGCACGCATTCAGACGGGTGCGGACACTGTCATGGCACTGGACGCAGCGAACTTCTGATCTCAGTGTGGGTTCGGGCAACACTGCCCGGACCCAGACCACCGGAGGACCAAAATGCCAAAGCGTTTTCGCCTGACACGTCGCTTTCCTATCGCCATGACTGAGGACGGGTATCGCAAGCTCAAAGCGTTCTCGCGAGAGGCCGGTCTGGACGAAGGTGAGGCTTTGTCTTTTTTGTTCGAGAATTTCAGCAGCGTGATCGATGAGGAGAATTTGACCCACCGCCTGCGCATCTTCAACTCCGAGCTTGAGGCGCGGAAAAGATGAACTGCTGCGGCGAAAGTACGACAACAACGCTAGCCTAAATGCCGGATGCCTCCGGCGGGAGTATTTGTGAAAAGATGAAGCGGTTACGCGTCCCTGCCACAGGGCGCACTCGCCATCAGGACAGGGACGACTTCACCTTTTGCGGTCATCGGCTCTTCAGCCTGTACCGCAGGACCATTGAACCGAAGATGGTTGATTAAAGGTTACTGAGAGACCTTCATCTTTTCAAAAATACTCAAACTGGGCCTAGCCAATTGCGCCTTGGGAGGGGCGATCGCATGAGCATCAAACTTCATTGCTTCGGAGAAAGCGGAAACAGCTATAAGGCCGCCCTGGCATTGGAAATGTCCGGTCTGGAGTGGGAGCCAGTCTTTGTCGATTTCTTCAACGGTCAAACGCGAACGCCCGAGTTTCGTGCCGAGGTCAATGAGATGGGCGAAGCGCCTGTCCTGATTGATGGTGATTTCCGCACCAGCCAATCTGGCGCCATTCAAGCTTATGTGACTGAAAAATCGGGTAAGTTCGGCGGCAAGGATCGCGATGAAAACTACGACATTTTCCGCTGGGTCCTGTGGGACAATCACAAGCTCAGTTCGATGGCAGGCTTGACGCGTTTCCTGATCAATTTCCTCCCGGAACAGCATCGCAATCCAGATGTGATTGCTTTCAATCAGGGGCGCCTGAAGGCAGCCTACCAAGTGTTGAACGCCCATTTGGAAGGTCGCGACTGGATCGTCGGCGACGGCGTGACGAACGCCGATCTCAGCTGCTGCGGCTACCTCTACTATCCCGAACCATTCGGCTTTGACCGTGCCGACTGGCCCCATATCGACGCCTGGCTGCAACGACTGTCCGAGCAGCCCGGCTGGAAACACCCCTATGACCTGATGCCCGGCAACCCGTCGGATCGAGCTTAAGGAGAAGACCCATGACCGAAGCTTACATTTATGACGCCCTGCGCACCCCGCGCGGCAAGGGCCGTAAGGATGGCAGCCTGCACGAGGTTACCTCGGTGCGCCTGTCCGCCCTGACCCTGAACGCGATGAAAGAACGCAATAACCTTGAAGGCCACGCCGTTGAGGACGTGATCTGGGGCAACGTCACACAAGTGATGGAACAAGGTGGCTGTTTGGCACGCTCGGCGGTTCTGGCCTCGGACCTGGATCAGTCGATCCCCGGTCTGGCGATCAACCGTTTCTGTGCTTCGGGCATGGAAGCCGTGAACCTTGCCGCGAACCAAGTCAAAGGCGGCGCTGGCGAAGCATATATCGCTGGCGGTGTTGAGATGATGGGACGTGTGGCCATGGGCAGCGACGGCGCGGCGATTGCAGTTGATCCTTCGCTGGCGATGGAGACCTATTTCGTTCCGCAGGGTATCTCGGCGGACATTATCGCGACCGAATACGGCTTCAGCCGCGACGACGCAGACGCGCTGGCTGTGGAATCTCAGAAACGTGCGGCAGCGGCTTGGGAAGACAACCGGTTCGAGAAGTCGGTCATCACCATCAAGGATCAGAACGGTCTGACCATTCTCGATCGTGACGAATACATGCGCCCCGGTACTGACATGCAGAGCCTTGGTGCGCTGAACCCGTCCTTCCAGATGATGGGCGAGCAGATGCCGGGCTTCGACAAGGTGGCAATGATCAAGTATCCGCATCTGGAGCGGATCAACCACATCCACCACGCGGGCAACAGTTCGGGCATCGTGGACGGTGCAGCGGCTGTTCTGATCGGCAACAAGGAATTCGGTGAAAAATACGGCCTCAAGCCGCGCGCCCGTATCAAGGCGACCGCCAAGATCGGCACCGACCCCACCATCATGCTGACAGGCCCGGTTCCGGTGACCGAGAAAATCCTTGCCGACAACGGCATGAAGATTGGTGATCTGGATCTGTTCGAAGTGAACGAAGCCTTCGCCTCGGTCGTGCTGCGCTTCCAGCAGGCATTCGACGTCGACCCGGCACTGGTGAACGTCAACGGCGGCTCGATCGCAATGGGGCACCCGTTGGGCGCAACTGGTGCGATGATCATCGGCACGCTGCTGGACGAGCTTGAGCGTCAGGACAAAGAAACCGGTCTGGCCACGCTCTGCATCGCGTCCGGCATGGGTGCAGCAACCATTATCGAGCGGGTCTGATGCCCAAGCTGGATCTCTCTCAGATCCCGTTCAAGGGTGGCTCGTCCTATCCGGGCAAGCTGGCAGAGGCGACCGCTGGTCGTTTTGTGCAGCGCGTCGGTGATGCGGGCGGGTTGACCCAGTACGGGGTCAACATCGTGCGGTTAGAGCCGCAGGGCCTCTCATCGCTGCGCCACTACCATATGGAGCAGGACGAATTTGCCATCATGCTCAGCGGCAAATGCGTGCTGATCGATGACGATGGTGAGCATGAGATGCTGCCCGGTGACTGCGCCGCTTGGCCAGCTGGTGAGGCCAACGGTCATCACCTTGTGAACAAGACCGATGCGCCCGCGACCTTTTTGGTGGTGGGCACACGGACCCCGACTGAGACCGGCTATTACAGCGACATAGACATGATGGTGAAAGATGATGAAAACGGATTCTCTTTCACCCGGAAAGATGGCAGCCCGCTGACGGCTGACCAGATTGGAGATGACAATGACTGATTTCACTCTGAGCAAGGACGCCGATGGCGTCGCATTCGTGACCTGGGACGCCCAGGGCAAATCCATGAACGTGCTGACCCGCGAGGCGTTTCAGGAGGTCAGCCAACTGATTGATCAGGCCCTGAGCGATGATGAGATCAAAGGCATCGTCATCACTTCGGGCAAGGAAGGCTCGTTTGCTGGCGGTATGGATCTGAATACGCTGGCCACCATTCGTCAGGAGGCGGGTGACGAGCCGGCGCAAGCTTTGTTCGACTTTGTGATGGGCGGTCACCACATACTGCGCAAGCTGGAATTGGCGGGCATGGACCCCAAGACCAAAAAGGGCGGAAAGCCGATTGCCTGCGCAATCAACGGCACATGCGCCGGGATCGGGACCGAGATCGCCCTTGCCTGCCATCACCGCGTGATGACCGACAACCCGAAATCCAAGATCGGTCTTCCGGAAATTCTGCTGGGTATCTTCCCAGGTGGCGGCGGCACAATGCGCTATAGCCGCATGGTCGGTGCAATGGCCGCCGCTCCGGTGCTGCTGGAAGGCAAGATGATGGACCCGAAAAAGGCCAAGGGTGCGCAACTGATCGACGCAGTTTCTGATGATCCGGTTGCCGCAGCCAAGGAATGGGTTCTGAACGCCAAGGATGCGGATCTGGTCAAGCCTTGGGACGCCAAGGGCTACAAGATGCCCGGCGGCGCACCTTACCACCCCGCCGGCTTCATGACCTTCGTAGGCGCAAGCGCGATGGTCAACGGCAAGACACAAGGCGCGTTCCCGGCGGCCAAAGCTCTGCTGAGCTCGATCTATGAAGGCGCATTGGTCGATTTCGACACCGCCCTGAAGATCGAGGCGCGGTGGTTCACCAATGTCCTGATGAACCCGTCTTCGTCGGCCATGATCCGGTCGCTGTTCCTGAACAAGGAAGCGTTGGAGAAAGGCGCGGTGCGGCCCAAGGATGTGCCAGATCAGCGCGTTAAAAAGGTCGGCGTTCTCGGCGCTGGCATGATGGGTGCCGGTATCGCTCTGGTCTCGGCGCAGGCCGGGATGGAGGTTGTTCTGATCGACCGGGATCAGGAAGCCGCCGACAAGGGCAAAGCCTATAGCGAGACCTACATGGACAAGGGCATCAAGCGCGGCAAAGCCACGGCTGAGAAGAAAGAGGCCCTGCTGGCCCGCATCACAGCCACCCCCGATCTGGAGCATCTGAAAGGCTGTGACCTAATCATCGAGGCCGTGTTCGAAGATCCGGGCGTCAAGGCCGAGATGACCAAAAAAGTCGAGGCGATCATCCCCGAGGACTGCATCTTTGCCTCGAACACCTCGACCCTGCCGATCACCGATCTGGCGAAAGCCTCGGTGCGGCCCGAGCAGTTCATCGGTATCCACTTCTTCTCGCCAGTTGAGAAGATGTTCCTGGTCGAAATCATCAAAGGCAAAGAAACCGGGGATCGCGCGGTAGCGAAAGCGCTGGATTATGTCCGTCAGATCCGCAAAACACCGATCGTGGTCAACGATGCGCGCTTCTTCTATGCCAACCGCTGCATCATTCCTTACATCAACGAAGGTGTGCGGATGATCGCCGAAGGCGTGAACCCCGTCCTGATCGACAACGCCGCGCGTCAGTTGGGCTTCCCGGTGGGGCCGATCCAGCTGACAGATGAGACCTCGATCGATCTGGGTGCCAAGATTGCCCGCGCGACCAAGGCGGCGATGGGCGATGCCTATCCGGACAGCCCCTCGGATGACCTGATCTTCTGGATGGAGGAACAGGGCCGTCTGGGCCGCAAGGCCAATGCGGGTTTCTTCGATTATGACGACAAAGGCAAGCGCGTCGAATACTGGAAGGGTCTGCAAGACAAATACCCGCACGCCAAAGACCAACCGGACCTGATCGAAGTGCAGGAACGTTTGATGTTCGCACAGGTTCTGGAAGCCGTTCGTGCACTAGAAGAAGGTGTTCTGGAAGACATCCGCGAAGGTGACGTAGGCGCGATCCTTGGCTGGGGCTTTGCCCCCTGGTCGGGTGGTCCGCTGAGCTGGCTGGACATCATCGGCACGCCCTATGCGGCCGAGCGCTGCGATCAATTGGCCGAAACCTATGGTGAGCGCTTTGCCTGCCCACCGCTGCTGCGTGAGATGGCGGAAAAAGGTCAAAGCTTCTACGGTCGCTTCAATCCCGCAGCAAAAGCTGCTTGATCATGTGATACAGGCGCGGAAGAGCCCGCGCCTGTATCGTTCTTGTCAGTGTTTGGTTAGATCTGCCATTCGGGCCGCAGGAACAGAACCGGAGCGTTCGGACGCCCCGGTCGACCCGGTCGCCTGACCCCAGATGGCGGGCGGATCGGAAATATCGGGTCCTGTGGGATGGGTGCAGGCAGTGCACCCAATGGGTTTGCAAGGGCTGACATATCACCCTTGATTGCTATGGAATTGACCAAGTCCGCAGCGGCCACGTCGTCTGCGACCTCGTAGCTTTGCCTATGCAGCGACCCGCGCATCGAAAAACGACCTGAAGGGCAATAGGCTTGTAAGCCGCCTTCGACAAAGATCACCTGATCCTCGTCGAAAAACAGCGAACAGACTTCAAAAGAAGATCCCGGCGCTTGCGACATCAGACGACCTGCGCCACTCAGCACACGAGCGGGCACCACGGACACCCCGTCTTTTTCGGCATCGATTTTGGACAGGGTCAGCGCCATGCCCTGTTCGGGCATCAGCCAGACAGGCCGTCCATTAAAAGCTGCGCGGGCCGGTACAAAAACAGGCAGGTATTCGTCCCGTCGCTCGTCAGCCGGGATAACCACAACGTTGGTTGAAATGCGGCGCACCTCTTTGAAGCCGTTATCCAGCGTGCGGACAAGATCACCAACAGCGATCCGTTCGACGGGCTTCCAACCACTGGTCGTCGCAACTTTGGTGCCTTTCAGAAATCCCCCGCGGCGTGCGTTCACCGCTTGGTTCAGGTTGTTTGGATCACCGTCAGGTGTTTGATTCAGATAAACAGAAATACTCGTAACTTCAGACACGTGCCGAACCCCCTTTGGCACAAATTGATTTGTTTAAGTGCTAGCACCAAAAATAAAGGCCGTCTTATTTCCGACATAATTACGCCCAATTTGGGTTAATTTTGCCTTATGATCCGGTGTTTTCGTAAACACTTTCGCCAGATTAATGTACTTTATTGCGAAATCCGAAACGTAAAGCGGGCACTCTTGGTTCGAATCCCGACCCTTCAATGCGTTGAAAGCGTCAGGCCATCTCTTGCAACGACGATGAGCGTCTGGCTCGCCACCCAAGCAATGCCCCTGCCGCTGCTATCAAGACAATTCCCGAAACTTGCAGAGCACCGATGGTCTGCCCCAAAGCGACAAATGCAAAGAGCGGACCAAAAATCATGACTGAATACTCGAAGACCGCTACATACGATGGTTCGCCAACCTGATACGCCTTGATCAGCATATAGACAGCGATTGTTGAACCCACAGCTTGAATGCCTATCCAAAGCATCGCGGGTTCGAACGCCCAAACCCAGCCACGCGTAACAAAACCATCCGGTCCGTCAGGGGTTTCAACGGGAACAACCGTGAAGGCGATAACACCAATCGCTCCGGCAATGGCCAGCGTGGTAACCATTGCCGCCAACATTGCCACTGTGCTTTCTTCAGAGCACATCGAACGTGTCAGGATCGAACTCAGCGCATAGAAAAATCCTGCGGCAACCGGCAAAAGTGTCCGCGCATCAAAGTCAGTCGGGTTTGGCTGAAGCACCAAGAGAATGCCGGTGAAGCCCATCAGAACGGCCAGAATGCGCCAGGGACCAATGGTCTGCTTGAGCACAAGCGCCGAGATCAGCAACACAAAGATTGGCGACGTGAACAAGCCTGCCAACGCTTCTGCAATTGGCATCATTGACAACGACGCGAAGTAACACAGCATGGCCGTCGTCATCAGAATGCTGCGCAAAATAACAGCCCCCCAACGACGTGGGCGCAACCCACCCAGCCCCAGAACAGACAAGCCAACAATGAGTGGAAACATCAACAGCGCTCGGGTCAGGTGGAACTGCCACAAGCCAACCGTTTCAGCCAACAGAACCACCACATTGTCGATCACACCAATGATAGCCATGGAACCGACCATCAAGCCTGAGGCCAACACCGGCGAAGTTGTTGGATGATCCTGCATGTAAACGCCCCAATTGCGATCAAAGATCGGCGGTCCCAGTCCTGCTCGGTATCCAGCACATTTTGGAATGACTGCGCAACAGGTTTGCGCCCTATGAATGCACCATGCTAAGCTATGGCAAAACAAATCTGAGCAGACCCCATCAAGATGACGGCCCTGAAAAAGTACCAGCGGATCGAAGCCACCGGTCTGTGGCGTCCCTCGCCCGATGAACAGCGGCGCGAGGTCGTGGTATCGATCGGCGAAGCCACCCTGACGATCTCTGACTTTAATGACAGGGCTTTGACCCATTGGTCTTTGGCTGCTCTGGAACGACAGAACCCCGGCACTTATCCGGCCATCTTCAACCCTGACGGCGACCCGGACGAGACATTGGAACTGGCCGAAACCGAAACCACGATGCTGGACGCCATCGACCGGCTGCAGCGCGCCATAGATCGCGCGCGCCCGCATCCCGGTCGTCTGCGGTGGTTGAGTGTTGGGGGCGTCGTTGCCGCTGTTCTGGCCCTGTTGCTGTTTTGGCTTCCCGCTGCGCTGCAAAGCCATGTCGTCTCGGTTGTACCTCAGGTTAAGCGACAAGAGATCGGGGAAACCATTCTGCATCGAATTGAGCGTGTTTCCGGACGCGCCTGTTCTTCGGTCGATGCGCAGGAGTCGCTGGATCGGCTGGCCAAGCGGACTGGTGTACGGCAGATCATCATCTTACCTGCAGGCGTTCAGGACAGTCTGAGCCTTCCCGGCGGTACGGTTCTATTGAACAAATCGTTGGTGGAAGACTTTGAAGACCCTGCCGTCGCCGCGGGTTACGTCATAGCGGAACGCGCCCGTATGGAACAGACGGACCCGCTTGATGATCTTTTGGATCGAACCGGCGCATCGTCGGCCTTCCGTTTGCTGACAACCGGCGGACTGACGCCTGCCATCATCGACAGCTACACCGAACAAGTTGTGTCAGACCCTCGGCCTTCGCTTTTGGATGACCAGCTTTTGGCGGTCTTTGCGCAAGCCGCGCTGCCGTCCACACCTTATGCGTATGCGCGAGACATCACGGGCGAAACAGTCCTGGGACTGATCGAGGCGGACCCGATGGCAGGTCGCACCCTAGAACAGGTTTTGCCGGACCGCGACTGGGTCCGGCTTCAGAACATTTGCGGCGAATAATAGGGCTTACTTGGTGCCGAACATACGGTCGCCCGCATCGCCCAGACCCGGCATGATATAGCCTTTCGAGTTCAACTCGCGATCCAATGCGGCGGTCACGATATGCACATCCGGGTGCGCCTCTTTCATTCGTGCAACACCTTCGGGTGCCGCCAGCAGACAGAGGAAACGGATATCCGTCGCGCCCGCCTCTTTCAGCAGATCAATGGCGGCGGCAGAGCTGTTGCCGGTGGCAAGCATCGGGTCAACAGCAATGACCAGTCGGTCTTTCAACCCTTCGGGTGCCTTGAAATAATACTGAACAGGTTTCAGCGTTTCTTCGTCGCGGTATAGACCCACGAAACCGACACGCGCTGAAGGCACCAGTTCCAGAACGCCATCCAACATCCCGTTTCCGGCACGCAAGATAGACACCAAGGCCATCTTCTTACCCGCCAGAATGGGTGCATCCATCTCTTCCATCGGCGTTTCGATACGGCGTGTGGTCATAGGAATTTCACGCGTGACCTCATAGGCCAGCAGCAGAGTGATTTCGCGCAGCAATTGCCGGAACACGGCGGTCGAGGTGCCTTTGTCCCGCATGAGCGTCAGTTTGTGCTGCACCAGCGGGTGATCGACGACGGTCAGGTGTTCGCTCATGTTGTCTCCAGTCTTTTCTTGACCCGCGCGCGGGTGTCTTCATCGCAGAAAGCCGCATTTAGGGCCGTCTCATTCAGTGCCGCAAAATCTTCGGCCTCCCAGCCAAAAGCTGCGTTCAACATCTCATATTCCCGCCGCATGGTCGTGTGAAAAAATGGCGGGTCGTCAGTGGATACCGTGACCTTCAAGCCTGCGTCGCGCAAGCGCGCAATGGGGTGGGCCGCGAAATCAGGGAACAGGCCCAGTACCACGTTCGAGCCCGGGCAGACTTCGAGGGTTACGCCGCGGTCGACCAGCTCTCGAACAAGATCCGGGTCTTCGATGGCACGGACACCATGGCCGACACGTTCGACCCCTAGATCACGGACGGCATCGCGAACGCTTTCAGGACCACCGAACTCACCCGCGTGAGTGGTCAGACGTAGACCGGCTTCACGTGCGCAATCGAAAGCCCATTTGAAATCGCCTTGCGCACCGATGGATTCGTTTCCGCCCATGCCGAACCCGGTGATCCAGTCGCCCGCGGTCTCAGCCGCACAATAGGCGCTGCGCTTGGCCTGTTGGGGACCGAAGTGGCGCACACAGGTGATAACGCCACGCAGAGTGATACCGAATTTGCGCTCGGCCTCG
This sequence comes from Ruegeria sp. CF8, assembly GCF_056537285.1. NCBI lineage: Bacteria > Pseudomonadati > Pseudomonadota > Alphaproteobacteria > Rhodobacterales > Roseobacteraceae > Ruegeria > Ruegeria sp. CF8. The sequence continues at coordinate 114,310 of NZ_JBQFRG010000013.1, forward strand.
TCTGCGGCATCCTGAATGGCGTTCAGATAATCGCGCCACGCGTTCAGATCGCCGCCGCCACAGAAATCCGGGCTCAGAAAAGTCTCAGAATAGACCACGCCATTCTCAGCGCTTTCTTCCAGAATGGCCAAAGTGAGCCGCCGGAAGTCTTCGGGCGTTTTCAGGACTTCGCAAGCAGCTTCATACACGCTCAGGAAATGCGCGAAGTCGCGGAAATCATACGATCCGTCCGGCTTGAAGATACCGCTCAGGTCCACGCGTTTTTCATGCGCGAGCTGGCGAATGAATGCGGGGGGCGCTGCGCCTTCGTGATGCAGGTGCAGTTCGATTTTTGGAAGGTCGGCGACGCTCATAAAAAATTCCTACCCGGCCCTTGCGCCGGAATGTTCAGGTGATGGGCAATGCTGGCGGCTATGTCGGCAAAGTCTACTTGCCCGATTTGCCCCGCACCTTGCCCTGCTGTCAGAACCGGCACCTGTTCACGCGTGTGATCCGTTCCGGTCCAGCTGGGGTCATTGCCATGATCAGCAGTCAGCAGCAATAGATCACCGGGACGGAGCTTTGCCAGAATCTTTCCGATCTCGCGGTCGAACCATTCCAAAGCGCGTGCATAACCGCTGACGTCGCGGCGATGGCCGTAAAGGCTGTCGAATTCCACGAAATTGGCAAAGGTTAAACTACCCTCTTCTGCCTCGTCCACGAGATCAGACAGGTGCTGCATCAATTCGGTGTCCGACCCTTTACGCAGTGTGTCGATGCCCTGCATCGAGAAGATATCGCCGATCTTGCCCACGGCGTGCACCTTGCGCCCTGCATCCTGCACCCAATTGGTCAGCACTGGTGCGGGCGGCAAAATTGCGAAATCCTTGCGATTGGTCGTGCGTTCAAAGCCCGTCTCTGGTGTGCCGACAAAGGGGCGCGCAATGACACGACCCACTTTCATCTCATGCAGACGCGGTGCAAGTGCGCGGCACATGTCCAGCAGCCGGTCCAGCCCAAAGCTTTCTTCATGAGCGGCGATTTGAAACACACTGTCGGCAGAAGTGTAGCAGATCGGCCAACCGGTCCGCATGTGCTCGGCACCCAACTCGGCGATGATCGCAGTGCCCGACGCATGACAATCCCCAAGTACGCCTTCGGTCCCGGCTGCTTCAGCCGCTGCTAGGCGCAATTCCGTAGGAAAAGCAGGAACCGTGTCTGGAAAGTAATGCCAATCCCATGGCACCGGTAGGCCGGCTAGTTCCCAGTGGCCCGAGGGTGTGTCTTTGCCGGGCGAATGCTCGCACGCGCAGCCCCACAGGCCGGTGGGTTCTGCGTTCAATCCCGGGGTTGCGTCACCGGACGCCAAGCGCACAGCCGCGCCAAGACCCAATGCGTCGAGATGCGGCAGGTTCAAAATACCGGAACGACCCTCTTCCGCGCGCCCCTCGGCGCAAGCCTTTGCAATGTGGCCCACTGTATTCGCCCCGGTATCCGGAACGTCGCCATTAAAAAAGCGGTTAGCATCTGACGCTCCGCCAATTCCGACGGAATCCATGACCACAAGAAAGGCGCGGCTCATACACTGATCCTTTCGTGAACCAGGTGGGGCACCGTCGGAGCAGTATCGCTGATCGTGATCGCGTCAAGCACGCTTTCAGCGGCGCGGCGCGCAGCGTCTTCCCGTGCCGCATGGATTACAGCGATTGGCGCCCCTTTGGACACGTGATCCCCCAGCCGGAGAATGCCAGAGATCCCAACGGCCGGGTCGATCTGGTCGCTTTCGACCTGACGACCACCGCCCAGCGCAACGACAGCCAGACCCAGCGCCTCACCGTTGATAGCCGCAATATAGCCGTCCTTCGGAGCAGAAACTTCTTGGATGACACTTGCCTCTGGCAGGAACCGGGCCCAGGTTTCGACGAACTGTACGGGGCCGCCGACTGCTGCCATCATACGACCAAAACGTTCCGCGGCGCGCCCGTCGCGGATGATTTCGGCGATCTTTTTCCGCCCTTCCTCAACCGACGCACTCATGCCTGCGTCAGTCAGAAGAACACCCCCCAACTCGGCAGAGATGTCTGCCAACGGTGAAGACTGCGATCCTGTCAGGGCCTTCATGACTTCGGCAATTTCCAATGCGTTGCCCAGCGCTGGTGCCAATGGCTGGTTCATGTCCGTGATGACGGCTGATGTCCGACACCCCGCTGCGTTCGCGGTTTCAGTCAATGCAAAGGCCAGCTTGTTGGCTTCTTCCATCGTTTTCATGAAGGCACCGCTGCCGACCTTGACGTCCAAAACCAACGCATCCGGGCTGGCAGCCAGCTTTTTGGACAGGATCGATGCCGTGATCAGATCCAGGCTTTCGACCGTCGCGGTCACGTCGCGCACCGCATAAAGTCGCTTGTCCGCCGGAGCAATCTGACCCGTTGCGCCCACTATGGCCGCACCGGTTTCGTGCAAGATCTGAGCAAGGCGATCCTGTCCGATCTGTGTGCTGACACCCGGTATCGCTTCAAGCTTGTCCAGCGTGCCTCCAGTGTGCCCCAACCCACGGCCCGAGATCATCGGAACATAAGCACCGCATTCCGCAAGCGCCGGGGCAAGTACCAGACTGACACTATCCCCAACCCCGCCGGTCGAGTGTTTGTCGATCACTGGCCCGTCCACGTCCCAGGTGAGAACCTCACCGCTATCGCGCATCGCAACCGTCAGATCCGCACGCCCCTGCGAGCCCAATCCACCCATGCAGACGGCCATGGCAAAGGCCCCGGCCTGCGCGTCGCTGACGCTGCCATCGGCTAGCCCCTGCGCGAACCAGATCAGTTCCTCGCGCCCCGGCACCTGCTGCTTGCGCAGTTTTGCAATGATCGAACGGGCGTCCATATGTTCAGATGTCCTCCATATGGGACGCATCGAACGCGCCCGGCAGTAAGTCACCGATGGTTGTTTCGAACTCGGCACCATCCACTGTCGCCAGAGTGACTTTTACATCGCGCTTGCCAAACTCGGCCAGTTTCTGGCGACACCCACCACACGGAGGAACCGGTTGCGGACTTGACGCAACCACATAGACCTCGGTCAATTCCTGCTCGCCTGCGGCAACCATCGCAGCAATCGCGCCAGCCTCAGCGCACGTGCCTTCGGGGTATGCAACATTTTCAACATTGCAGCCGGAAAAAACCTGACCCGAAGAAGACCGTAACGCCGCACCAACCTTGAAGTTCGAATAGGGCGCATAAGCGTTTTCCCGGACAGACAAGGCAGCATCTTTCAGCGACATGGCGATTCCCTATTTTTGATCATCTGGTCAGAAAATTGGACCCTACCGGAAAAAGGTGGGGGAATAGAAGCCCCCCTTCCCTTGTTTTTAGTTCACCCCAGCGTTGTGTTGAAGGTGCCGGGCAAGGTGACTTCCAGCAATTCGATATCGTCCGACGGCGCCGATAGGCGCGTACGCATCCCAGGTGGAATGACAAATGCATCGCCTTGTTCCAGCCGGTATGGTTCGCGGTCTTCGCCTTCCAGCGTAACTTCGCCACCCATCACAAAGGTAAATTGGATATCAGTGTCATGGCTGGCCCATTCCGGATCGCCCTTCCCTTTGCGCACAACCTGAACCCCCGCGACACCTTTGGTGTTTTCAGCAATCGTTGTGTCGCGGCAAATGTACCCAGGCAAACGGAACGGCACCCATTCGGCATCCTTTGCCTGATTGTAAACAAAACGTTGTCCCTGCCATTCCCGATCTGGACGAAAATCCGGGGTGGGTAGCTGCATGTCATGATCGATTTCCGTGACATGCTCGGCCGGCACTCCGATCTCAATGACCTGAACGTTGTCGGATGCCTCCAGCACGCGGTGGCGAATTTCCGGCGGTTGGATAAAGCAATCGCCAGCGGTCAGGCGCATTTTCTCACCTTGATCTTCATAGACCACATCGACCCATCCATGGATGCAAAAGATCAGCTGAAACCCGACCTTGTGAAAATGTACCATGTCAGGCACCGGGCCACCGTCGGGGATACGTATGTGACTGGCGATGATTGATCCGCCCAAACGATCCGGTACCAGATCGCGGTAGTGCATTCCTGCGCGACCAATGATCCACGGCGCTTGATCCTTTAGTCTGCGCACCACGAAGGAATGGACCGTTTCAGGCATCACAAGCGGCGGGTTCAGCTCTTCGATTTCAACACGCGTCCCGTTTGGGGCGACCAGAACACGCTTACCTTGGGCAAAACCCTCGGGGTCATCCGTCAGGATACGCAGCGTTCCGGCGCTTTCAGGTGCATCCTTTTCGATGCGAAGGCGCAACCCATGACCTGAAAAGACCCCAACACGAGGGTCGTCTGCCGGATAGATCATGTCCATTTTCATCCCTAGCACTTTTGTAAAAAAGGGGATGTCGTCTCGCAGTTCCTGCGTGGGCAGACGGATTTCAGCGTGTGTCTGCGATGGATCGGCTGTCTTGGTCATGGAGCGTTCCGTTGGATTGCGTTTCGGGCCATCCGATCAGAACAGAGGCCAAAATGCCAATCGAAAAGAACATCTCGAGCGTTTCTTCCAGAACAAAAAGGCGCACCATCATGAGATCTGACAAAGCACCAGCATATAATCCGGAAAATTCTTCCAGAAGCTGGGCGATCACGGCAACACATCCCGGCGCGATAAACACCATCAAAGAAATATTGCGTTGTTTGAACGCGCGCCAACCTGTTGGAATACCATGCCAGACGGCACCACCGAGCACGAGGATGACCAAAGCAACCCTGACCCAGGTGACGTCTAAAAAAACATCCAAGCCGTGAAGGATCGTGAACGGTAGACTGCCTTCGGAATAGATGTCGGCCTCTAACTCACGCTCGGCCAGCAGGAGGCAAGTCAGGCCAATATACGCTCGGGTAACACCCCGATAGCGCCATAGCCCCGCAAGACCGGCGGCGAACAAACCTGCGGCTGAGATTGTTTCGATCGGGCCACCTTCCTGATTGAACCTCGCTGCGAACTCAGGCCAGACGAAAACAACGCAAACGAGAGCACCCGCCAAAACCGCCATGCCCCACAGCACCAGCCGGGAAGAGCCGACATCGGTAAGAAAGCCGGACGATGAGCCTCCGACTGTGTCACTTAACTTGATTGTCATTACTGCTTTTTCTTGCCTGAGTGGTCTTTGAATCGCAAAGTCGTGTGCATGTAAAAGTTCTGTGACAAAATTCAATCCGCAGACACTTCACAGTTGCGACAACTCGCCGAAGTGACGCAACGTAGCCAAGCCCGAAAAAATAGTTTAAGGTTAAATCAAATTTTCTAGGGAGAAGAACGACCGATGCCTGACACACCCAGCTTGAGACAGGCTGCGCTTGAATATCACGCACATCCGAAGCCCGGAAAGCTTGAGATCAAGGCCACGAAGCCAATGGCCAACGGGCGCGATCTGGCTCGGGCCTATTCGCCCGGCGTGGCAGAGGCCAGCCTTGAGATCAAGGCTGATGCCGCAAATGCCGAGCGTTACACTGCACGTGGAAATCTTGTTGCAGTGGTGTCCAACGGCACTGCCGTTCTCGGGCTTGGGAATATCGGAGCGCTTGCCTCGAAACCGGTGATGGAGGGCAAAGCTGTCCTTTTTAAAAAGTTCGCAGGCATAGATTGCTTTGATATCGAAGTCGACCAACCTGACCCCGAGAAGCTGGCGGATATCGTTTGTGCGCTGGAGCCGACATTTGGCGCGATCAATCTGGAAGACATAAAGGCCCCCGACTGTTTCATAGTCGAAAAGCTATGCCGCGAACGCATGAACATCCCGGTGTTCCATGACGACCAACATGGTACCGCCATTGTCGTTGGGGCGGCCGCAAAGAACGCCTTGCATGTGGCAGGGAAATCATTTGGCGACATCAAGGTCGTTTCAACCGGCGGCGGGGCCGCAGGGATTGCCTGCCTGAACATGTTGGTAAAACTGGGCGTCAAACGCGAGAACATCTGGCTGTGTGATATTCATGGGCTTGTCTATGAAGGCCGGGCCGAGGACATGAACCCTCAGAAGTCCCGGTTCGCCCAGAACTCGGATCTGCGAACACTGGATGACGTGATCGGCGAAGCAGACTTGTTTCTCGGCCTCAGTGGCCCAAACGTCCTGAAACCCGAGATGGTCGCGAAAATGGCCAGCCGACCGATTATTTTTGCACTGGCCAACCCAACCCCGGAAATCCTGCCTCAGGCCGCGCGCGAGGTTGCGCCGGATGCGATCATCGCCACAGGGCGCAGCGATTTTCCAAATCAAGTCAATAATGTACTGTGTTTCCCCTTTATTTTCCGGGGTGCGCTGGATGTAGGTGCGACAGAAATCAATGATGAGATGCAGATTGCCTGTGTCGACGGTATCGCCGAAATGGCACGCGCAACAACCAGCGCCGAGGCCGCAGCTGCATATAAAGGCGAACAGCTGACATTTGGTCCAGATTACCTGATTCCCAAACCTTTCGACCCTCGTTTGGTTGGTGTGGTCTCATCATCCGTGGCCAAGGCCGCCATGGAAAGCGGCGTCGCCAAACGACCAATCGAGGATCTGGAAGCATATAAGGAAAAGCTGAACCAGACCGTCTTCAAGTCTGCCCTTCTGATGCGCCCGGTGTTCGAAGCAGCAGCGGCAGCATCCCGCCGGATCGTGTTTGCCGAAGGTGAAGATGAGCGGGTTCTACGGGCCGCGCAGGCGATTCTTGAAGAGACAACAGAAACGCCGATCCTGATCGGACGCCCCGAGGTGATCGAGGCGCGCTGTGAAAGGTTGGGCCTGACCATCCGCCCCGGAACCGATTGTCAGATCGTGAACCCGGAAAACGATCCGCGTTATTACGATTACTGGAACTCATACCATCAAATCATGCAACGCCGCGGCGTCACACCGGATCTGGCCAAAGCGATCATGCGCACCAACACCACCGCGATTGGCGCAATCATGGTCCATCGCGGCGAGGCTGACAGCATGATCTGTGGCACATTCGGCGAATATCGCTGGCATCTGAACTACGTGGAACAGGTGTTGGACGAAGGTGACCTGCGTCCGCATGGCGCTTTGTCTCTGATGATTTTGGAGGACGGGCCCTTGTTCATCGCCGACACCCATGTGCGTCAACTGCCCACGCCCGAGGAATTGGCCGAAACCACAATTGGTGCCGCGCGGCATGTACGCCGGTTCGGGATCGAACCCAAGATTGCCTTCTGCTCGCAGTCGCAATTCGGAAACCAAGCCGAAGGATCCGGCAAAAGGTTGCGCGCCGCGCTGAGCATTCTGGATCAACAGCCGCGTGATTTCGTTTACGAGGGTGAAATGAACCTGGACGCCGCCTTGGATGCGGACCTTCGGGCACGCATCTTTCCGGGATCGCGGCTGCAAGGCGCGGCAAATGTGCTGATTTTTGCTCATGCTGATGCTGCCAGCGGGGTGCGCAATATCCTCAAGATGAAAGCGGATGGGATCGAAGTAGGCCCCATTCTTATGGGCATGGGCAACAAGGCTCATATTGTCACGCCTTCGATCACTGCGCGCGGGTTGTTGAATATGGCGGCCATAGCGGGCACCCCGGTTGCGCATTACGGTTGAACAGGCTTAGCAAGAAAACCAAAACCGCGCCCCAGTATAGGGTGCGGTTTACCTATAGTTTACCGCGGCTCTGTTATTGAAATTCACGTATAGACTGGTTTTCTGAAGGCGGCCGCATCGACCAGACCTTGCGCGTTAGGGTGAGTCGTGACCCGGTCTGTTTTTTGCAGCAAGTAGTTTGCAGTTTTGCAAAATGGCCTCAAAAATATCGAATTACCAATATTGAAAAAGGGGTTTGCAAAACTTTGCAGCCCTCTCAGCGGGTTCCTGCAAATATTTTGCGATAAACTGACGCGTCGTCATTTGATACGCTTGCCCGATAGTTTTCTGGGTCCTAACACAATGTCCAAATCGTTGTGAGGAGGACGAGATGGCGTATCAGGACGTTTATGACAGCTGGAAAACTGACCCCGAAGCGTTCTGGATGGACGCTGCCAAAGGGATCGACTGGGTAAAAGAGCCCAGCAAAGCGTTGTTCGACGACAATGCGCCACTGTATGAATGGTTCAGTGATGCGCGGGTCAACACGTGCTGGAACGCAGTAGACCGCCACGTGGAGAACGGTCGCGGCGAACAAACCGCCATCATCTATGACAGCCCTATCACTCACACCAAACGCGAGATTTCATATGTTGAACTGCGCAACCGCGTGGCCAACCTTGCCGGTGCGCTGCGGGCCAAGGGTGTCGAAAAGGGCGACCGCGTTATCATCTACATGCCGATGATCCCCGAAGCGCTTGAGGCGATGTTGGCCTGCGCCCGTTTGGGTGCAGTGCATTCAGTCGTGTTCGGCGGGTTTGCCAGCAATGAATTGGCCGTGCGCATCGATGACGCCAAACCCAAAGCGATCATCGCCGCATCTTGCGGGATGGAACCGGGTCGTGTCGTGCATTACAAACCCTTGCTGGACGGCGCAATCGACCTGGCTGAACACAAGCCTGAATTCTGCGTCATTTTCCAGCGTGAACAAGAGGTTGCCCAGCTGGTCGAAGGGCGCGACTTCAACTGGCACGGCTTCCAATATGGGGTTGAACCGGCCGAGTGTGTGCCGGTCGATGGCAATGATCCGGCCTATATCCTTTACACCTCTGGCACCACAGGCGCGCCCAAGGGCGTCGTGCGCCCAACTGCCGGACATCTGGTGGCGCTGAACTGGTCAATGAAGAATATCTATAACGTCGATCCGGGCGATGTGTTCTGGGCAGCATCCGATGTGGGTTGGGTCGTGGGCCACTCGTATATCTGCTACGCACCGCTCATCCACGGGAACACAACCATCGTGTTCGAAGGCAAGCCCGTCGGCACCCCCGATGCGGGCACCTTCTGGCGCGTGATCTCAGAGCATAAGGTCAAAAGCTTTTTCACCGCCCCTACAGCGATCCGCGCCGTAAAACGAGAAGACCCAAAAGGCGAGATGATCGCCAAGTACGACCTGTCCCATCTGCGCGCCCTTTACCTTGCAGGCGAACGCGCTGATCCAGACACCATCATCTGGGCGCAAGATGCACTGAAGGTTCCGGTGATCGACCATTGGTGGCAAACCGAAACAGGTTGGGCCATCGCCGGCAATCCTCTGGGCATCGAAGAGTTGCCGGTCAAGCTGGGCTCACCCGCCAAACCAATGCCGGGCTATGACGTACAGATTCTGGATGAAGGCGGCCACCCAATGAAAGCGGGGGAGCTGGGCGCCATTGCGGTCAAACTACCGCTGCCTCCGGGCACATTGCCCACCCTTTGGAACGCAGAGGCACGGTTCAAGAAATCCTACCTCGAGCACTTCCCCGGATATTATGAAACCGGCGATGCAGGCATGATCGATGAGGACGGATACCTCTATATCATGGCGCGGACCGATGACGTCATCAACGTGGCAGGCCACCGCCTGTCGACCGGCGGGATGGAAGAGGTTCTGGCCGCCCACCCCGACGTGGCCGAGTGTGCAGTGATCGGTGTATCGGATCAGTTGAAGGGTCAGATGCCGGTCGGGTTCCTGTGCCTGAATGCGGGCGCAGACCGGGATCACAGTGACGTGGTTCAGGAAGTGGTCAAAATGGTGCGCGAAAAGATTGGCCCTGTTGCAGCATTCAAACTGGCCGTTGTCGTAGACAGGCTGCCCAAGACACGCTCGGGTAAGATCCTGCGCGGTACCATGGTCTCAATTGCCGATAATCAGGACTATAAAATGCCCGCCACGATCGACGATCCTGTCATCCTTGACGAAATCAAAGACGCCTTACAAACAATCGGTTACGCCAAGTAACCCGGGGCGGCTCAGGCCGCCCTTTTCGCGTCTGCACTTGCATCCTGGATCAGGCCCCCTACTCTCGCTGTAAACAGTGAGGGCCCATGACACATTCCGACATTTGGCGTCTCAGCGCTACAGATTTGACCAACCTGACACGTCGCGGCGATCTGAGTGCGACGGAGGCTGTTCAGGCTTCGATTGACCGGATGGATGCGGTTAACCCGGACCTGAACGCCGTGGTAGAGGATCTGCGCACCGAGGCCTTGGAACGCGCGCAATCCCTGGATCGCGCACGTGCAAACGGTCACCCGACCGGAGCCCTTCATGGTGTGCCGGTCACGATCAAAGTGAATGTCGACCAAAAAGGGCACGCCACCACCAATGGCGTTGTGGCATTGAAAGATGTGATCGCACCGGATGATGCGCCGATCGTCAGCAATTTGCTAAATGCCGGAGCGGTCGTCATCGGGCGAACCAATACGCCAGAATTTTCGTTTCGGGCCGACACCGACAACCCTCTTTACGGGCGCACGCATAACCCATGGGGGCGGCATATCTCATCCGGCGGATCTTCGGGCGGAGCGGGCGCAGCCGTAATGGCAGGTATCGGTGCGCTGGCTCATGGCAATGATATTGGCGGCAGTCTGCGCTTTCCCGCAGCGGCCAACGGAGCGGTCACAGTAAAGCCTGGGCTGGGGCGTGTCCCAGCCTGGAACCCAAGTCAAACGGTTGAACGAGGATTGTTGGCCCAGTCGATGTCCGTTCAGGGCCTGATCACTCGATCAGCCGCGGATTTGCACCTGTCGATGCCAAGCGTGATCGCGGCCGACGCGCGTGACCCTTTCCATGTGCCAATGCCTTGGCGCGGCGAAGCCCCCGAAGGACCCATCAAGGTTGCTTTCACGAAAAACACCTTTGGATATGCCCTGCATCCCGAGGTCGAGAAGGCGCTTGATACGGCACGGGATGCTTTGGTCGATGCTGGCTATGCCGTGGACGAGGTTGATCCACCGGACGTGTTTGAATGTGGCAGGATCGGCTACCGGACATTGATGGGCGAAGTTTTGGCCTTGATGAAATCGGATATCGAAGCAGCGGGATCGCAGACCATTCGAGAGATTTTCGATGTCTACTTTCAGGAATTCCCACCTATCGTCGAAACCGAGTTGGTTAAGATGTTGGCCAAACGCAGCCACTATGCGCGTGAATGGTCGCTGTTCTTGCAAGACTATCCGCTCGTTCTGTCGCCGTTCCTGCCGCAGCCCTTTTTCAAGCCCGACCGGGATACAGAAGGAGTGGAAGGTGTTCATGAGGTTCTGGGCTGTGCCGTGTATTCTTATGCGATGAACTTCCTGGGACTGCCAGCAGCCTGCGTACCCGCACGGCTGGCAAACTTGCCTAAAGGGTCTCAGCCGATCAACGTTCAGATTGCTGCCAATCGTTGGCGCGAAGATTTGGCAGTGGACGCCGCGGCAGCCATTGAAGCACGTGTTGGGCAAATGTCTGTCGCGCTGTGGGATCGGATGGAAGCCACGTAGGCGGAAGCAAAAAAATAGACCCTGGGTCATTGTGCCCAGGGTCCGACTGCTTAAATAAGCCCGGAAATCTGATGACGAGCGTAGCACCACCCACCCTCGCCAGCGCAAAATTTGCACAATCATTCGAAAACGCCGTTCAGGTGGCCACTCACTCCCACCTTGGCGTGTTCTCCGGGTGAATTCACCCTAGCCAATTCGCGATAAATTCCCTGTGAACTGGTTCACATAAGCCAGAAAAAAATGCGCGGCGGCAAAAATTCATGTGAATTGTTCGGAAATTAGGCGTTCTTCAAGGCCATGACCGGGGTCAAACAGTATGCGGTGAGCTATCGCCGGTTCGGACCTGATTTCGACCCAATCAATTTCCGGGAATGAGATGGAATCGGCATCCGCCATAACCGGGCGTTTATCCGCATCCAGAACATCAAACCGAACCTTCGCGATCTTGGGCAAAAGCGCACCGCGCCAACGGCGGGGGCGAAAAGCGGCAATCGCTGTCAACGCCAAAACATCTGATCCGATGGGCAGGATCGGTCCGTGCGCGGAATAATTATAGGCTGTCGATCCGGCTGGCGTTGACAACAATGCCCCGTCGCAAACCAGTTCCGGCATCCGCACACGGCCATCAACGCTGATCTTCAGCCGTGCCGCCTGTGGCCCTGCCCGCAGCAGCGACACTTCGTTAATGGCGAGCGCCTCGTGAAGCGTGCCGGATTGATCCATTGCCCGCATCAACAGCGGGTTTATTACTTCTTCCTCGGCATCCTCGAGACGCGCCATCAGGTCGTCTTCGTGGTATTCGTTCATCAGGAACCCGATCGTGCCTCGGTTCATGCCGTAAACCGGTGTATCAAGATGCTGCATGTTGTGCAGGGTGCGCAACATGAAGCCATCCCCGCCCAAAGCGACAACAACATCAGCATCCCGCGGTGCCGCGTTTCCGTGTTTGGCAACCAGAATATCCCGGGCCGTCTGCGCCACTTTGACATCGCTGGCAAGAAAGGCGATTCTCTTTTTCATGTTTTCCGGTTTCCGGTGCTACACATTTGGTTCCGAAACAAACATACCTTTCCCCAATAGGCCAGTCTTGACGCCCCAGCAGGCCAAATCGTCGCTTTATGGCTTTTGAAGATGCAGCGTTTCCGATAGGAAATCCGCAAGTTTTTACCCAGCCATGTGGAGCGCCCATGAACGCCAATCTTCGTGACACCGGATTTTTCACCCAGTCCCTATCGGACCGTGACCCTGAGCTTTTTGGCTCGATCACATCCGAGCTGGGTCGTCAGCGCGACGAGATCGAGTTGATCGCATCCGAGAACATCGTCTCTGCCGCCGTGATGGAAGCGCAGGGCTCGGTCATGACCAACAAATACGCTGAAGGCTATCCGGGTCGGCGCTATTATGGCGGTTGTCAGTTTGTCGATATTGCCGAGAACCTGGCCATCGACCGGGCCAAGCAGCTGTTTGGCTGCGGCTTTGCGAACGTGCAGCCGAACTCGGGCTCTCAGGCCAACCAGGGTGTGTTCCAGGCGCTGATCCAGCCCGGCGACACCATTCTGGGCATGAGCCTGGATGCCGGCGGTCACCTGACCCACGGCGCGCGCCCGAACCAGTCGGGCAAGTGGTTCAACGCGGTGCAATACGGCGTCCGCAAAGAAGACAACATGCTGG
>NZ_JBQFRG010000014.1:0-108969 GCF_056537285.1 Ruegeria sp. CF8
CCCACCTATTCAATGTGGCGTGGTCAACTCGCACACCGCGCTCAGCCATGATCTCTTCCAAATCGCGATAAGAAACCGTGTACCGCAGGTAGAAGTAAACGGCGTATAAAACTGCATCCTTGGGAAAATGGCAGCCTTTCAAGGAAATCATGCTGAAACCTGTTGGAGAACAATGCGCGGACACCAAAAGTCGAAATCTCTATGCTCGTCAATCCAGGCCCAAAGTTTGCGACACATCCTACAGATCTGAACTTGAAGGATTCGCAACCTCTCGCATTGCACCGCTAACTCTGTGCGAGCGATCACAGCAGTTTGAAGTATTTGAACAGATTCCGATACAATAAAGGCCGCGAAGCAGCCTTGCACTATCACTACGTCCTATCAGGACACAGTGTTTGTCCATCGGCATAGCTACTCAGAGTTTCTGGTGGGCCCATATCTGGCTCAGTAAGCAAGCATATAATCATCTTTGAGGGTGATGAAAATGAAACTCAAAAACCAATTCGTTCTAAAAAATTGGCACTGGCGAAGCCAATTTCGTCGTCGCTTTTCGTCAATCCAAGCAGCAAGCACTTCCCATTGAAGCCATTGGCGGACGACCAGCCACATCACCTGAGACGCAATTTCTCAAAGCAGAAAGGAATATCATGTTCATACATTCAGGTTACCTTACAGAAGTCTCCGACTATGAAAACCGCGCGGCGCGGGCTTTGACCCACTTTGTACCTGAGCGCGACAACACCGCGCCCAATGCCGGTTCATGGCTACTAAACAAGACTTTTGTCCGAAAGGTTCTCGGCCTTAGGCTGAAGGGGTTCGCATCGAGCTGGCTTTGCGCGACATGAACGTTTTTTTGTTGTAGGTCTCGCGATCAGAATTTGCCAATTCGCTTGTGCATAAAGCGCAAGTTGCAATTGCGTTCCTCACTGGCATCAACAAACGACTACCCTATCAAGCATTGACAAAGCTCGTTCTTTGCGAGGCAACTATTGAGTATGGACAATCTATCGGACCTTAAGCTGTTTGTGCGGGTTGCTTTAACTGAGAGCTTCGCAGCAGCGGCGCGCGTTGAGGGTATGACGAGCTCTGCCGTCTCAAAAGCAGTGCAGCGTGTTGAATCAGAGGTCGGCGCAAAACTGTTTTCCCGGACAACCCGTTCTGTGGCGCTGACCGTCGAGGGCGAAAGGCTCTTGGAAGGCGCGCGCAAACTGCTGGACGATGCGGAAAGCTTGAAATCCGAATTCACAGACAGCCTGGAGGAACCAAGGGGAAAACTGGTTGTTTCCGCATCCGCCGTGTTTGGGCGGATGTGGCTGACACAACGTGTCTTGTCCTTCATGTGCCGCTATAAACATGTTGAGGTGGAACTCAGGTTTGAGGATCGGATTGTCGATCTCGCGTCAGAAGGAATTGATGTCGCGATACGCATCGGCGAACTGGGTGACAGTGCCAATCTGGTTGCACGAAAGCTGTTCGATGATGTCATACACACTGTCGCGGCACCATCTTATGTAGAGCGCTACGGACATCCCCAGCGAATAGCTGAACTGGACGCCCACAGGGGCATCCACTACCGCGCTCAAAACACAGGGCGGCTCTTTCCCTTCATGTTCGTGTGTGATGGCAACGCTGTACGGCGCACGCTTGATCCGGTCCTTATAGGGAACGACATTGATGCAATCCACCAAGCTGCAGAAGCTGGGCTCGGGATCGCACAGCTCCCGACTTATCTGATTCTGGATTCTTTAGAACAAGGGCGCTTGGTTGAGGTTATGGAAAACGTCCGAATGGACAAGTTCCCCTATTCCATCGTTTATCTCGATCGAAGACTTGTTGCACCGCGCGTCAGAGCTTTTGTGGATTTCCTGGTTTCAAACCCACCAAGTTTCTGAATTAAAATATCTATTTGGCGCCGCCTTCGGATTGCGTCCCGACAGGAAAGAGTGATTGTCCCACCGACGGGCTACAAGGTTGGGCCTGAAGCGAAACATTCTACCCATAACCCCGGGCCTATTGCCCATTGGTGAGGATAGAATGATGCTCAATAAAGGTTCCCTGTTTTCCGGTATCGCGATCGGTGCAGCTGTTGCTGGCAGTCTTTTGTACACGGCAAACAAAGTTGAATTTCCCAGTTTTGTTGGTGCAGCTGAGGCGTCAGCTCCGGCTGCACCACCAGTCGCGCCGACGGTCGAGGTCTTCCTTGCGGAGCAGCGCAATGTCACAGATTGGGATGAATTCACCGGACGCTTCGAAGCGGTGGATGAGGTTCTTGTGCGTGCCCGTGTGTCAGGACACCTTGACGATGTCCACTTTACATCGGGTCAGATTGTCCAGAAAGGTGATCTGCTCTTCTCGATTGACCCGCGCCCCTATCAGGCGCTTCTGGCCGAAGCCGAAGCCCGTCTGACCGAAGCACAGGCGGCGGCTGAGCTCAGCCAGTTTGAACTTGAACGCGCGGAAGCGCTGAGGGAGCAAGGCCATATTAGCCAGTCCGTTCTGGACACACGGAGGCAGAACGCAGCGATTGCCGCGGCAAGTATCGCTTCGGCCCAGGCCGCCATTGATCGTGCCCGTCTGGACCTTGAGTTCACCCAAATTCACGCCCCGGTCACCGGGCGGATTTCCGACGACTATGTGAGTGAAGGCAATTTAGTTTCTGCCGGATCCGGTTCAGCACCCTTGACGACGATTGTCTCGATCGACCCGATCAATTTTGTATTCGACGTCACCGAGCAGCAGTATCTCGAATACATGCGTCTGCACGACGAAACAGGGTTTCGTGGCGTCGCAGGTGATCTGCCAGTCGAGATCAAACTGATCGGTGGGATGAATTTCGAACATCTCGGCAAAATTGACTTTGTCGATAACCGCCTGGATGTCGGCACAGGCACCCTCAGAGGTCACGCAATTCTCGACAATGAGGACGGCCTGCTTGTGCCCGGAATGTTTGGAAGCATGCGTTTGGCCGCTGAGACAAACGCACAAGGCATCGTCATTCCGGAACGGGCAATCAACTCGGATCAGGCAACCAAATTTGTCTGGATCGTTGACGCAGACAACACGATCACCCGTCGCGATGTCACCTTGCACGACCGCCATGACGGCATGCGTGTGGTCGAGGGGTTGGACGCTGGCGAGCAGGTCGTTGTCAGCGGACTGCATCTGGTAGCCTCCGGTGCACCAGTTCAGGTCCGCGATGCACTGAGTTCTGAGGCGACCGAAGTCGCACTGCGGTAAGCGCAGCATTTTTAGGTGAGGAAAATCAAATGAAACTGCCCCATTTCTTTATTGATCGACCGATATTTGCGATCGTGATTTCCGCATTTATCACTATCGTTGGCGCGCTGAGCTATTTCACATTGCCCGTTGCGCAATACCCAGAAGTCGCGCCCCCCACGGTGCAGGTCAGCGCGCAATATCCGGGTGCTTCTGCCGAGACAATCGCACAAACAGTGGCGACACCGCTTGAACAACAGATCAACGGTGTTGAAGGAATGCTGTACCTATCGTCGCAAGCAACAGGGGACGGCAATCTGACAATCACTGTCACCTTTGAGCTGGGTACTGATCTGGATGCGGCTCAGGTTCTGGTTCAGAACCGAGTTGCCATTGCTGAACCCCGTCTGCCGGAAACAGTTCGGCGTCTGGGTGTTGTTACGCAAAAGGCGTCTCCTGATCTGCTGCTGGTGGTCCATATGTTTTCGCCGGATGCATCACGCGATGCGCTTTACATCACCAACGCAGCGCAGCGAGTGCGTGACGAACTGACACGTCTTGGTGGTGTCGGCGACGTGGCCCTTTTTGGCGCGCGGGACTATTCAATGCGTATCTGGTTGAACCCTGAACGTATCGCATCGCTTAATATGACCCCTGGTGAAGTGATCTCGGCTCTGCGCAGCCAGAACGCGCAGGTTGCGTCTGGACTTTTGAACCAACAGCCTACCCCTGAAGCCACCGATTTCGAGATTTCGGTGCAGACGGCAGGTCGTTTGACGGACGTGTCCGAGTTCGAGCGGATCATCGTGAAACGCGGTGACGACGGGCGGATCGTGCGCTTGTCCGACATCGCGCGGGTCGAGTTGGGAGCCGCAAGTTATACGACACGCGCCTATCTCAACAACGATGCTGCCGTGGCAATGGTCGTGAACCAGCGTCCAGGAACCAATGCACTTGAGACGGCTGCAAACGTGCTTGAGACAGTCGAGCGGTTGAGTAAGGACTTTCCGGAAGGTCTATCCTATGACGTGATCTATAACCCCACCGAGTACATTCAGGCTTCGATTGATGCGGTTGTCAAAACCATGATCGAAGCCGTCGTGCTGGTGGTTGCTGTGATCCTGCTGTTCCTGGGCACATGGCGTGCCGCTGTGACACCCATTCTTGCAATCCCTGTATCATTGGTTGGCACATTCGCGGTCATGTCAGCCTTGGGATATTCGATCAACAACTTGTCACTGTTCGGGCTGGTCCTAGCAGTAGGTATCGTTGTTGACGATGCGATCATCGTGGTCGAAGGGATCGAGAAACACATCCGCAACGGCGCGTCGCCGCGCGACGCAGCACGTAAGACGATGACTGAAGTCTCGGGCGCACTGATTGCTACATCTCTAGTTTTGGCAGCTGTGTTTATCCCTACGGCGGCCGTTGCCGGAATCTCGGGCGAGTTCTATCGCCAATTCGCCGTCACCATCACCGCAGCCACGGCAATCTCTTTGCTGGTGTCGTTGACACTTTCGCCGTCACTGGCCGCGATGCTGCTGAAGCCTCATGGCGAACAAAAGTCCGGTCTGCTGATGCGTCCGGTAGTCTTTGCATTATCCAAGTTTGACGCTGGCTTTGATCGCGCGTCAAACGGTTATGCCTGGGCCACCCGCCGGTTGGTTCGTGTGCCAGCCATCATGCTGAGCCTTTTTGCAGGTTTACTGTTGCTGACAGATGCCCAGTTCTCAAAAGTTCCCGGTGGCTTTGTTCCTGAACAGGATCAGGGGTACTACATCACTGTCGTGCAACTGCCTCCCGGTGCATCTTTGGAACGTACAGACAAGGTGGTTCGTCATGCTGTTGATGAATTGCTTGAGATCAAGGGCGTCGAAAACGCCGCCGTCTTCTCGGGCTTCAACGGTGCTACGTTTACAACCGAGTCCAACACCGGCGTGATCTTCTTTGCCACGACACCTTTCGAGGATCGAAAGGCGAAGGGTGTAAAGGCCGAGGACGTTCTGGCCGAAGCCCGCCAGCGCATGGCAAGTATCGACGATGCGGCGATCTTTGTCATCGCGCCCCCGCCAGTGCGCGGTATCGGGACCGGTGGCGGCTTCAAGATGATGCTGCAGGACACGGGCGATGTCGGTCCGGTTGCTCTGGAACAAGCTGCGCGTGCCTTGTCTGCTGAGGCCAACGCAGATCCCGGACTGGTTGCTGTTTTCTCTCTGTATTCCACCGGCACCCCGCGTGTCTGGGCCGAGATTGATCGCGAACGCGCCGAGATGCTGAACGTGCCGGTTGCAAATATCAACGAAGCGCTGGAGGCCTATCTTGGGTCGTCCTATGTGAATGACTTCAACCTGTTCGGCCGCACCTACACCGTGGTTGCGCAGGCGGATGCACAGTTCCGCGAAACCGCCGAAGATGTCGCTCGCTTACGTACCCGGTCCGATGATAGTGCAATGGTACCCCTCGGCGCGGTGGCAAGCTTTGAAGACACCACAGGTCCATTGCGTCAGCCGCGGTACAACCTCTATCCCGCCGCTGCAGTGCAAGGCCAAACCATGCCAGGTGTGTCTTCTGCCGAAGCTCTGGAGCGTATGGAGAAACTGGCCGACCAGATTCTGCCCGCAGGCATCAGCTATGAGTGGACCGAACTAAGCTACCAGGAAAAGAACACCGACGACACTGCGCTGCTTGTGTTTGGCTTTGCCGTGCTCTTTGTGTTCCTCGTTCTGGCAGCACAATACGAAAGCTGGGCATTGCCGGCCGCCGTTATCCTGATCGTACCAATGGTTCTCCTATCAGCGATCACGGGGGTCTGGATAGCAGGTCTGGACAACAACATTCTGGTCCAGATCGGGTTTGTGGTGCTGGTCGCATTGGCCTCAAAGAACGCGATCCTGATTGTCGAGTTCGCGCGTCAGGCCGAAGATCAGGGTCTGGATCGCTGGCAAGCAGCCGTTCAGGCAGCCCAAACCCGGTTGCGTCCGATCGTCATGACGTCACTTGCCTTCATTCTGGGTGTGGTTCCCCTGATGATCGCCACCGGTGCAGGTGCCGAAATGCGTCAAGCGCTTGGTGTATCCGTTTTCTCGGGGATGCTTGGCGTGACCGTGTTCGGTCTGTTGTTCACACCTTTGTTCTACGTGGTTCTGCGCTTGATCGAGGAACGTGTTTTGCCAAAAAAAAGCGCTGAAACCGAAAATGCGAATGACATCACGGAATACCAAAGCGTCTGATCCCTCACCTTCAGTAGCTTTGGTCAGGCCCGCCACACATCGTGGCGGGCCTATTTTTTTGTGTAGCTGTATTCCTTGGAAACGGTTTTGCTGTGTTCTTGAAAACGTTTTGGCCGACAGGCCGGTGCCGAGCTGCAAATCGCAAAGAGTTCGAACTGACGAACATCGGCGAGTGGATCGGCCATCCAGCAATTAGTGTACCGGTTTGTTGTCGGATTTTGCTATCGATGATCACAGGCTTCCATCTTTTCTATCGACCAATACCTATACATCCCTCTGTTTCAATTTGACGATCAGAAGTCAGTACCTTTTTGTCAGCTTGCTTTCCCACGGCGGCGTTGGTCGGCAAATGGAGGCTAGAAACTCAATCATCGCGCGCACTTTTGGGAGGGATGGGCCGATCTGCCGGGTCACCAGCCAAATCGGCTCAGCAAGACCTTAACAGCCTGACAGAACTTCTTCGAGGTCACCTGCGCGCAAGGGTTGATCGACGATGTATCGAGGCAACTGCGTGATCCTCATGCCACTCTTGGCTGCATCGCATAAAGCTTCTGCATTGTTGGCGAGAAAGTCTCCGGTCGGGTTTAGCGAGATCGGTCCCTCCTGCGATTTCAGGAACCAGGGGACGGCTTTGACCTGTTCGGTCGTACGAACGACATGCAATTATGATCGCCAAGCGTCGCGCCCGTATCGCAGAGCCCATGACCGAGCCGGTCGACCCAGAGGCGTCCACACGGATTGAGCATCACCTCGACAACGGCGTCTTCGTCAAGCCAGGCCGCGATATCGGTGCCAAGCGCCGTGCGGAGCATGCGGGAACCGCGCTCGATCGCTGCTGATTTGAGAGTGTGGACGGTCATTCGCGGCCCCGCATCTGGTTACGGGGTCGATCAAGAAGACCGTTAATCAGCTATCGGCAACAGGTTTGTGGGCGTAGTAGCGCAGAAGCGTAGAGAGGCAGGCAGATGTGCTAGTGGGGTTTCATGCTTTGAGGTCAGAAGCCAGCTTCGAGGGACAAACCTTCCGTTGGAGATGTAATGGCGAAAGTCTGGTTTGGTGATCGCGCGGTCATCTGAAACAGTAGGTGTAAGTGGCATGAATGTGTCAATACCTCTAGCTTTCCAGGCTATTGGACCAGCTAAGACCTCCGGATCAAGTTTACCTTGAGCCTTTGAAATGATGGATCGCTGCTTTGGCGCTCGCTGTAGACCAGATAATATCCAAAGCCCGGGCGACCAATCGCAGAACCTATACACTCAAGCTTACCTGATGCAATCAGATCATCTTCGATACCGATCGTGCCTATGCTGATACCTTCTCCCGCACAGACCATGTCAAGCATCGTCGGGTAGCTTTGCACCGTGCGTAACGCTTGCCTGCCAGGATATTCTCCACCAGTCAGCGACAAAAACCGCTCCCAATCCATCCAACCTATGCCGTTCGGATCACCGTGATCCAGCATGAGTCCGGGATCAAGTGATTGTAGCGGATCACAAGGATCGAGTTGGGGATGATCTTTCAGAAACGATGGAGCAGCAATGATCCGGCATTTTTCATCAAATAGATGATCGGCGCGGTTCTCCGAGAAATCACCATTTCCAAATCTTATGGAGAAATCGACACCGGGTTCGTCAAACACCCGATAGTCATCAGACGTGACAAGGTTGATATTCTTGCCGGATGCTTCACGCATTCCGCTGATGCGTGGCATGACCCACAGGTGGGCAACGCCAAAGGACGCGCCGACCACAAGCTCATCTTTGTTTGCTGGCAATATTCCTCGCACCCCCAGCTCCAGTCTGTCGAATGCTGCTGTTGCCAGATCGGAAAGCGTTTGTCCCTCTGGGGTCAATTCCACCTTGCTGCCATTGCGGAGGAACAGCGGCGCGCCGATCCAGTCTTCAACATTGGCGACGTGCCGTGTGACCGCCGGCTGTGCAACTGAAAGCTCCTGCGCGGCGGCGGTGAAATTGCAGTGCCGCGCGGCGGCCTCGAAGGCCAGAAGCGCGTTGAGAGGGGGAAGCTTGCGGCGCATTCGTTCAACTCATCATAATCAAATGTTATTCCAAGATGCAGTTTTTTGGGATCGCGGTAAAGGCCGTTCCCGTGCAGTCTGTCGGGAGCAACCGGAGATGGGCGATGGATAAGGTTAGATTTACGCAAATGAAAGACGGCACACGAGAGGAGTATGAATTCCTGAACCAACGCGCCGTTGACGATGCCAGACACACGGCGGACCGGCTACTAGAGGCGTTGGTTGGTCTGGACAGCGAATTGGCCGGATACCAGATCACCCGGCTTGGACATTCGCTGCAAGCCGCCACTAGGGCGTGGCAGGATGGTGCAGATACCGATTGGGTCGTGGCAGCATTGCTGCACGACATTGGCGATATCTTTGCGCCCTATAACCATGACGAATATGCCGCCACGATCCTGCGGCCTTTTGTGCGCGAGCAATGTGCCTGGGTCGTACAGACCCATGGCGATTTTCAGATGCTCTACTATGGCCAGCACCTGGAGGGCTATGACCAGCACAAGCGCGAACGCCACCGTGGTCACCCCTATTTCGACGACAGTGCCGAATTTTGCGAACGCTGGGATCAGGCCAGTTTCGATCCCGAATATGATGATCTGCCGTTGGACTTCTTTGCCCCGATGGTACGCGAAGTCTTTAGGCGTGAAGCATATGCCCCAGACGTGATCCAGAGCAGTAAACGTGTCCCTTTGGTTCAGCCCGAAATTGCCGAAAAGCGCGCAGCTTGACGATCCATCAGGAGAACAAAAATATGACTCAAGAAAACCTGCGCGCCCTTGCCGCCAACTATTATGCAAGTCAGGAAATTTTTGCCGAGGAACGTGAAAAGCTGTTCTTTAAGTCCTGGCAATATGCCTGCCACGTGAGTGAGCTTGCAGAACCCGGCAGTTATGTCGCTACGGATATTTTGGGGCAAAATGTCGTTGTTCTGAGAAGCCAGGATGGTGAAATTCGCGGATTTTACAACGTATGTCCTCATCGAGGGCACCAACTGGTTGAAGGAAGCGGGCGAAAGAGTGTGATCGTTTGCCCCTATCACCACTGGAGTTTTTCTCTGGACGGCGCGCTCAGGCACATGCGCAAACGCGACACAAGCCACATCCCTGAAAAGAAAGAGGTTTGTTTGAAATCAATTCGGGTTGACCGGCTGTTGGATTTTATCTTCGTCAACCTGGATCCGGATGCAGAGCCCATCGCCGATTACTGGCCCGGGATCGAGGCGCAGGTGCGTGAAAAATGCCCCAATGTGGACAGCTATGTTCTGGGCGAAACGGCCGCGGCCATTCACGAGGTCGATGTTGCCGCCAACTGGAAGATCCAGATCGATAACTACCTGGAATGCCAGCATTGCCGCCATGGGCATCTGTCCTTCACCGACATGTTGGACATCAACAATCAGACTTATCAGCTGACCAAGAACGCCGCCTACAACTTTATCCCTGGCAACGGCAAGGCCGACAACATGGCCTATCCACTGGATCTGGACCATGATGAAACCGATTTACATTTCTGGTTCCTTTTCCCCAATGTGGGCATTTCCCAATTCGCTGGCGTTCCCAACATCACCCTATTCCAATGGAACCCGATTGGTACCGATCGGGGCCTGCGCTGGAGCATCAACTTGGAGCCCGCCGAGGAAACTGACCCAGATATGCGGGAACGTCAGGAAAAACGGGCGATCTGGGGGCGCGATGTACTTCAGCCCGAGGATATTTCTTTCCTGCTGTCCGTTCAGGAGGGCATGTCGCAACGCGCGTTCGATCAGGGCTGGTACATCGTGGATTGGGAAAATATCGAGTTCTCCGAAGCGATGATGCGTCATTTTCATGCAACCTATCTGGCGCATATGGGCCGGGGGGATATGCCCGAGAACACGCCCACGCGACTTGTTGAGCACGCTGCAGAATGAGTGCACCAAGACCGCTCACCGGTGTCAGGGTCCTTGATTTCGGGCAATATCTGGCGGGTCCGTTGGTGGGCATGATGCTGGCAGATATGGGGGCCGAAGTGGTCCGCATCGACCCTCCCGCCGGTCCGCGTTGGGATGATCCTGCCTTTGCCATGCTGTCACGCGGCAAACATGTGATCCGGCTGGATTTGAAAACCGCGGCGGGGCAACAAAAGGCAATCGAGTTGGCCAAGCACGCCGATGTTGTGATCGAGAACTTTCGCCCCGGTGTCATGAATCGGCTCGGCATCAGCCCGTCAGTTCTGAGGGCCGCAAACCCCGCCCTGATTTACCTGTCCATGCCCGGATTTGCCTCAACTGACCCCGAGTTGGCAGGTCTGGCGGCATGGGAAGCGATCATCGCCGCTCGCACTGGCCAGTTCACCGATATGGGGCTAAACCGTCGGCTGATGGGGATTAAGGCATCGTTTTCCCCCCTGCATCTGGCCTCGGCTTATGCGGCCAGCTACGGTGCGATGGCAGTGCTATTTGCTCTCTATTCCAAAGAGAAAACTGGCGGCGATCATATCGAGGTGCCGCTGGCGTCGTCACTGTTTGAAGGGCTGGCCTATAATCATGAACAGATTGAAGATTATCCCGACCGCTACAAATCCCCGCGCGAGTTGGAGCTGGACCGTCGAGCACACACGGGCGAACCCTGCAACCTGACGTTCGCCGAACTGTCGGAGTTTTTGGATCCGTTCTACCGCACCTATACCTGTCAGGACGGGCGAGGGTTTTACGTGGTGGCGGGCAGCATTGCGAGCCATCCGGCACGTGTATTGAAAACACTGGGCCTGGGGCATTTGCTGGACGATCTGCCCGTCTTTGATCCGTATTTGGATACCGAAGATTGGCCCGACGAATGGACACTAAGCAATTACCCGGTCGGGGCACGTGATCGCACACGGATAGCCGAAGCCATGAAGGCCGCCTTTTTGAAGAGGCCCGCGCATGAATGGGATGAACTCTTTGGCGCGGCCAAAGCCCCTGCCACCGCACAGCGCAGCACCGCTGAATGGCTGCATGATCCGCATGCATTAGCATCTGGTTTGATCTTATCCGTTGATGATCCAAGCCATGGAAGGATGCAGCAAATTGGCAATGTTGCGTGGTTGGCTTCAGATACGGGGTCAACGGTCAAACACGCCCCGCGCGATGGTAGCGCCTTGGTCGAGACGATCCTTACCGAAGCTCCTCGTGATGCTCTGACGGGCAATGAAAGCGCTGGTTGGCTGGACGGATTGAAAGTGGTCGATCTAACCAATGTGATTGCCGGCCCTACGATTGGCTCAACACTTGCGCGTTTCGGGGCTGAAATCACCCATGTTCAACCAGTCAAGCCTTCTGTCGATCCATGGAACGCGGTTGTCTTTGGACTTCAGGCGAACCGAGGCAAGGAAAGCATCCTGCTTGACCTGAAATCTGAAGCGGGGCGCGAAGTGCTGAACCGGTTGATCGCCGAAGCCGACGTTGTCACTCTGAATGCCACGGACGAACAGCGGGACGCATTGGGACTATCGGAAAGCGAACTTGCTCAGATCAACCCCCGGGCAATTCTGGTACAGCTTGATGCCTTTGGCGGGCCAATGCGGGGACCAAAATCGGATCATCTTGGCTATGATGATCTGGCGCAGGCGGCAACTGGGATCATGACGCGATTTGGTGGTGGCGCAGAAACCCCCGAAGAGCATGCGCATGCCGGCACCATCGATGTTCTGGCAGGACTAACCTCCTGTGTCGCCTTGGGTGGGGCATTGCTGCAAAAGCAACGTACCGGCAAGGTCGATATTGCCCGATCCTCGCTTTCGGCAGGTGGGAATATGATTCAGGCGCAGTTCATGTATGATTACGCCGGTCGCTCCCCATTTGATGAACCGTCAGGACGCGAAGCGTTGGGATCAGACGCGTTCTACCACTGCTACGAAGCTTCGGATGGCTGGTTTTTCTTCGCAGCACCAACCGAGACGCGCGACAGGCTCGCCGCAACCGAGGAACTGGCTGGGTTGTCCCAATGTCCGGATCTGATCAACCGGCTGGCTCAGCAGTTCAGGACCAAACCCATCGCCTATTGGTCCGCACAACTTAACGCGAGCTCAAGCGCCGTGGTTCCTCTGGCCTCCATGTTGGAGACACGCGACGACGCATTGCAAAGCGATTGCAACGGTCCGGCTGATATCAAAAGAGCCACCTATAGGGCTGTTCGCCACTCCACCCACCCCATGGGGCTGTGGTGCGACCTGGCTGCGCCAAATGCTATCCGCCCAGAACACGCGCAGATCACCATCCCAGGACCCGCACCGCAATATGGCAGCAACACCCGGGCCGTGCTGATACGGCTAGAAATGTCTGAACAGCAAATCGACGAGATGCTCGCAGAGCATTCCGCCGGAGAAAGTTGGTCAGTGAGTTACTTGCCGAAATAGCCGCTGTGTCGCGTCCGATAATCGACCGCTGATGGAGCGGCAATACTCTTTCCACTTGACGATCGACGGTAGCCATTCGCGCCTATTGCAGCATTCGTCAGATTGGGCTCGCAGCGGTCATTCGAAGGATGTTTTCTTCACATCTTGCGAGACTTCCTTGATCAGCGTTTTGCCTTTCGCAAGTCGTCTTCCAAGCGCTTCGACGAACCCATCATAGCGTTCTTTGCCTGATGCTTGGGCGGCACCGCGCATTTCTTCGGGCAATGGCGGCGTGGTAGTCAGCCAGAACTTCACAAACAGCGCCATCGCTTCGTTGCCAATGGACTGGTCCCGTTCCAGCCTTTCGACGGCCCGAGTCAACCGATCCAGGCGGCGGACGATAGCCGCTTCGCGCTGATCCGCACCGTCAGGTGACAGGAACGCCGCAAGCGCCGCTTCCACAATTTATGATTTCGAGACCTTGCGCCGGGCGGCCAATGCCTCCAACTCACTTGATAGAACAGGATCGAAATACACGTTCAAGCGCTCTTTTTTCACTTGGTCTTGCTCACGGCCATCTCCTAGAGCTCGATCCCGTCATCGGGATCGAGCGAGGCTTGCCGCGCGACCGTGCCAAACCGGTCGCGCATGGCTTTGGCCCGCTCCGCATCGTCCTCCAGTTCATCATCGAGATTGGCAAACTCGCTACGCGCAGGTGCCGGTTCTGGGGCAATGTCTTCATGTTCTGGCAGGTCGGGTTCGCGACGAACACCGCCCTCTGTATCGTCCGTTGATAATTTCCGTTTCTTTGGTAGCGGCGCAACAATCGGCTCACGACCGCTCCAGTCATCCGCCGTGCTGCCAACTGACTCATCGTGCGCAACGCGATCCGGCGGCGCTACGGTCCGCGCTTTGAACTGCGGATCGGTGTAGTAACGCGCCTTTTCGGCGCGCACAGGGGGCGCACCGGAAACAAGAACGATTTCATCCGTCGGCGGAAGCTGCATCATCTCGCCAGGCGTGAGCAGCGGCCGCGCCGTCTCCTGCCGCGAGACCATCAAATGCCCGAGCCAGGGCGACAGCCGGTGTCCCGCATAGTTCTTCATCGCCCGCATCTCGGTTGCGGTGCCGAGGGCGTCTGACACCCGCTTGGCGGTTCGCTCAACATTGGTCGCGAAGGCAACGCGCACATGGCAATTGTCGAGGATAGCGTTGTTCTGTCCATAGGCTTTCTCAATCTGGTTGAGCGACTGGGCAATCAGGAAGGCCTTGATCCCATAGCCCGCCATGAAGGCGAGCTGGCTCTCGAAGAAGTTTAGACGGCCAAGCGCCGGAAACTCGTCCAGCATGAGGAGCATGCGATGCGTGCGTTCAGTGTGCAGGTCTTCCGTCAACCGACGACCAATCTGATTGAGTACGAGCCGGATCAGTGGCTTCGTCCGCGAGATGTCGGAGGGCGGCACGACGAGGTAATTGGATCCGGGCTAATCACGGCAGCTTCCCTTGCAACTGAGATGTCCGGGGAGTTGCGCCTCACCAAAAGTTCTCCCTCTGGGACAAGCTTTTGCCTTTCCTTGCCGAAAACAGCCTCGCAGCCTCCTGATTGCCTGATTGGGTGCTGTGATTTCGCACCGACCCATCCCACCGATAATGCAGAACTGCTCTCTCTAATTGCTCAGCTCTGAAAGCCTCTCTGCGACCTTCCATGGTTTCGGAACATACCCCCGTTCCGTTCAGTACCCGCCGCTTCCATGGACGGTCTTGAGGCGGGCGGTGTGACCGTCCGCCTCATTTTTTTCGAACAAATCTTGTCGCTCAGGTTCGCCAGATCATTTGAAATCCATTCGGATCGGTGCGCTGCTGCGCCAGTCTGAGAACGAAAAAGACTGCAAGAAACTCTCGGATTCTCTGAAGAAATCCACATGATCTCCGTCATCAGAATGGGTCGCGACATAACCCACGACGTCAAGGATCTGATGTCGGTCATGCTGAACGAAACACAACAGTTGGAGACTCATGAGGACGTATGTGTGGCCCATTTGATTGCGCGAGTTCTCAATGTCACTAAACCGACTACCGGTAATTGCAGATCTGAGCTGGAATATCCTTTCGGCGATCGACGCTGTCGTTGTGCCGACCCGCGCTGATGAACATACGCCGTTCGAGATCCGGCTTCGCATTCCTGATAACCTGAACTTTAGCCGCAGCGGCACGCGGATCTCCCGCATCCTCTACAACCTGATTGCCAATGCTGCTGCGGTGATTTCAGAACGAGGTAACGCCAGTATTAAAACCCCGTCGCGCAGCGGGATGAAGGCTTGCTTGTCGATGTTGGAGACAACGGCCCAAGCCTGCAGTCGCCCGTACGGGCATGGTATTTAGCGCAGGCAGACATCGAAACTGGCATTGACAGGCGCCCCGGAACGGGTTTGCGGAATGTCTTCCAATTTCTTCATGCAGTGGGCGGTGACCTGAATTTTTTTTGAAATCGGGTAGATGGAAATCGGATCAGTTTCTTGGTACCGACCGCGAAGGCTCCCAAAGATGATACGAATGATGACCAAGCGACTCGGAGTTCTCTCTTCCGTTCCCAAGAGTCTGAAGGCATTTGAGAGATGATCCGCAAGAATTCGAAAGACCAGCCTTCATTGAACGGCAATCATTCAAGTTCACGCTAAAATTGTCAAAACAAAAGTCCGACGGCCCAATGTTCGGCAATAAAGTTGAAATGTGCTAAGTGAATACACGATGGTTAGGAAGAGTAGCTTGCAAAGAGGATCTGCGTTGCGCTTGCCAGAACGCACAAGCATTCATGGCAGCGTTGCAACACGCCTTGGTCTTGAATCTCGGCCCCGCATGAACCTGACCCTCTCAGATCACTTCGGCAAACGACCCGGCACGTACTGGAAAGAGGTGCGTTCATGAACACGCAGGCTATAACACGCCAGGAGATGGTCGATGCAATGCAGGCGCAATTCAACGCCAGAATCCAAGAACCCCTCGGACGCAATTGGTGCCGAATAAACACGATCACGGCCCAACAAGGCGACGTCGCCACCCCCGTCACAACCTTCGACTTTCACCTCCTGGAACTCTACACAAACGGGAAGCTGGACGGTCACACCAAAGGCGAGATGGAGAGGGGCGACCACTCGAACGGAGCGTTGTTGCCCAATATGTTGTGCTACATTCAACCCGACCGAGCATTTTCGCAATCGTACGAAGGCTTCGCGAGCCTCCAGCAGATCTATATAGACGACGCGATTTTCCGCGAAGTAGCAATCGGCGTTGGCCCCGGCGATCCCGACAATCTTAAACCGCTCGGCTTCCAGGGCGCATTCGAGCCAAAGCTGAAGCGCCTTGCGGAAATGATACTTGACGAAGCTCGCGCAGGCGCTCCGGGCGGTGAACTTTATGCAGACTTGCTCGCCCAACAGATCGCGCTCCTCATTCTGCGCCGCCGGCTCGACGGCTCTGAGAAAAGGCCAGAAGTTCGACCGCTCTCTGACGCCGAGATCGCTCGGGTCACCGAATTCATGGAGGCCAATCTGGAAGAGGTTGGCGGTATGAACGCATTGGCATCCGTGATCGGGATGGACGTGTTCAGCTTCACCCGTGCCTTCAAGGCCAAGACTGGGGAGGCACCCCACCAGTACCTGATCGGGCGAAGGTTGACGCGGGTGAAGGACATGCTTCGCCACACTACTGATTCGATTGCCGAGATCGCATACGCCGCAGGTTTTTCCAGCCAGTCGCACATGACCGCGACGTTCTCCAATCGTTTCGGCAAACCACCCGGCGCGTATCGGAAGGCGATAAAGTCATGAGCACTACACAACACGCAGGGCCTGCCTTGTCACTTGTGGAATCGCTGGTAACTGGACTTTCGGGAAGCAACGCGATTTGTGCCTTTTTAGATCAACTGGATTTGCCGGCCATGATTCTGACCAAGCGACCAGGTGCTGACATTGCTCGGTTTCGATACGTCAATAGCGCGACTGAACGACTTTGCGGTTTTAATAGAGCCGAGCTCGTCGGTCAGTCGCCTAAGATTCTGCAGGGCGAGGATACCGATCAAGACGCCGCGCGAATCTTCAGCGAAGAACTGGAACGTGATGGTCGGAGTTTCGCGACTCTGATAAATTACCGAAAGAATGGGATGCCATATGATGTCTTTTTGCTAGGCGCGCGGCTTGGCGTAGAAACGTGCATCGATGATGGCACTGAGTTTTTTGCTTCCTTCGCCTTCCACCTATGCGATGTCGATACTGTGCTTTCGCGGCCCCCTCTCTAAGTTTCATTGACAAGCGCAATCAGATCACTTGAGTGGACGCCTGCGCAACTAGATAAGATGTAGCTGTGATGGTGCTATCGTAGCACCTTAAAACTGTTCCATTATTTGAGTGTTGGAGGAGGGCTTGGAGATGTCTTGGAAACGGTGTTTGGATATCGCCGTGAGCGACCTTTCGCCCAGTACTGAACGAGGGGGCTAGACACTTCGGAGCAGTGGTTTAGAAAATCTAGTGTTTTCAGGTGTCTATCGTGCTATGGCGCACCCTATCGCGCAATTCGGAAAGTCATTTGATCAGTTCCGAAGGTGGAGGCCAGAGGATTTAATCTTCTCCCGCGCGCCATTTTTATAAATAAATCAATGGCTTGCGACCGCAGACATTCTCCGGACATGTGCTTGCGCGCTGCTTACGCGAATTCATTGTTGCAGCTTTCTGAGAAAGAAAGCGTGAGAGTCGAATCCTGATGGGCATTCCAGACCGCTGATCCGCAAACATGCTTTCATTTTACCCGCCAACGCATCGTTTGAGCCAATCCAAGCTACATTGCACGCGCTTTGTTCGCAGGCGACGCTCAGGGGTCAGCGCATGAACATCGACCCCAGCTCCAGTCCAGCCTGGTAGCATTGAGACAAGTTCTTTTCGGTCTCGATACTGTTCGACTTGAAAGGACAGAGCGCAGATCAATTCGAGGCCGGTGCAACCAGCTGCGATGTAAGCGTCCAAATCGTCGAATGTGGCTGAACCTTCTGGTCGTCGCTCTACGACCCTATCACCTTTCTTGAAAACCCATGGATAGCCGTATGTCGCTCCGGGGAATCTATAGGCTAAGCGCAGCTTTTCCGGGATTTCATCTGGGTCATTGACGTGACCGTGAGCCTCGATCCAATCCGGCGTCGCGCAGAGGATTTGATGGAACGTTCCCAACTTCAATGCTGTCATGGCCGTGTTTTGCAGCGGCCCGATGCGGACAGAGATATCGATGTTCTGTTCCACTAGGTCGACGGCTTGATCCGCAAGCGCAAAGTCCAAGGCGATCTCTGGGTAGCACTCCACGAACTCCGGAAGCTTCGGAACCAGCAAAGCTTCTGCCAAGTGTGTTGGTGCTGCGATACGAACTTTGCCGCGAATGCTTCGGCTTTCTTCTACAATCGTGCTTTCAGCCTCTTTCAAGTCATCCAGCGCGGGAAGCACACTGTCATAGTAGGCTTGTCCCGCCTCTGTGACCGACACCTTGCGGGTTGTGCGCTCCAGTAGCCGCAGGCCCAGTGCTTCCTCCAAGCGGCGGACGGAGGCCGACACACTGGCTGTCGGAAGCCCCATGTCGCGTGCCGTTGCCGCGAAAGAGGACAACTCGACAACTCGGCAGAAGGTCTGGCGATCAAGAAGGTCACCCATGTCGGGCACTATCCTTATTATGCAAAAAACTGCACGATCAATCTAACTATATGCATATTAAATATCAAGAATGGACAAACTATACCTATTCCTACCGACACACATGTACGGAAAGGAAATCCAATGTCTGATCAACAAACATCCAACAAAGCGACGGTGACGCGTCTGCTTGAGCATGTCTTCAACAACCGCAACCTCGACGCCCTTCCAGAGGTGCTGAGTGACGATTTCGTCCTCAACCCTCTGGCGGCCTTCCCGCCGGAAAAGGCTCATGGCCCAGATGGGATGCGCGGGCTCTACGAAGGGTTCTTCGCAGGCATCTCCGACGTGAAAGCAGAAACGCTGGATATGGTCGCTGAAGGCGACACGGTGATGGTCTATGACCGTTTCGGCGGAACCCATGATGGACAGCTCGGCCCCTTCGCCGCAACGGGGAAGCCGCTGCACTGGAACGTCATGCATCTCTATCGCCTGCGCAACGGCAAGATCGTCGAAGACAACGTGCTCGTAGACGTCCACGGCCTGCTGACCCAAGTAGGTGCGATCCCGACAGACGAATAGGAGAAAGCTAATGAAGGCGTTCAGTTATAGTCAAACCGGAGAAGCCAGCGCAGTACTGCAGCTCGTGGACCGGCCCATACCGTCACCCAGACCGGGAGAGGTGCGCATTCAGGTGCGCGCCTCCGGGATCAACCCTTCGGATACCAAACGGCGCTCGGGAGAGTTTCCGCAGCCCTTCGAAATCGAAGAAGTTATTCCGCATTCGGATGGTGCCGGGATTGTAGATGCCGTCGGTGATCAGGTCGCGGCTTACAAACCTGGCGATCGCGTGTGGTTCCACAACGCACAATGGTTGACGCCCACAGGCGCGGCAGCGGACTTCGTGGTCCTCCCGGAAACGAACCTTGCGGCACTCGACGATACTCTTTCCTTTGCGGATGGCGCGACCTTCGGCGTTCCGGCGTTGACGGCCTGGCGTGCAATCGACCTCGCAGGCGATCTCACTGGTAAGACCGTTCTTGTCACAGGCGGCGCTGGTGCTGTGGGCAATTATGCGATCCAAATTGCCAAGGCGAAAGGCGCGCGCGTGTTTGCAACCGTCAGTTCCGACGCCAAAGCGGAAATTGCAACCGCGGCTGGGGCAGACGCGACGATCAACTACAAACAAGACGATGTTCAGGCGCGGATAGCCGACCTCACAGATGGAAAAGGCGTCGATCACTATGTCGAGGTTAACTTCGTCAGGAACGTTGGCGATGTCGCCGACATCCTTTCGGTCGATGGCAGCGTGGTGGTCTACGGGTCTGATGTGCCAGAGGTCACCATACCGAACGTGTTTGCACTTTTTGGTCGGCGCGCAAGTCTCCATTTCTTCATCGTCTATGACCTCGACGACGCGACGCTTGCCATGGGCAAGGCGGACCTTGCGAACCTCCTGAAAGATGGACAGGTCAAGCCAAACGTCGATCAGACTTTTCCGTTCGCCGATATCGCGAAGGCCCATGAGGCTGTCGAATCCGGTGCAAACGGCAATGTCGTGCTGATCAACGAAGAGGGGAACTGACATGTCGGATGTCACTCGAAGACTGGCCGACCTGCTGGACCGCGATGAGATCGGTCGTCTTCTGACCACTTACGCCTTCGCGCTCGATGCGAAAGATTGGCAGCTTTATCGCTCGATCTTCGCCGATGAGATCGAGATGGATTTTTCCGCGTCCATCGGCGAAGGCGGCCCGGTTGTCATGAAAGCCGACGACTGGGTTGAAGGCGCGCGGCCCTTCTTCGAGAGCTTGGACGCGACCCAGCATATTGCGATTGCACAACAGATCACGCTTGATGGCGACAGTGCCTATGCAGTGTCGAGTCTTCATGCGCAGCACTACGGTCCAAACGCACAGGGCGATCCGGTCCAGAAGATGATCGGTCGCTATGAGAATTGGCTGGTGCGTCTGCCCGATGTGGGATGGCGCATTCGCAAAATCACCCAACACATTCACTGGAACGAGGGCAATTGGCAGGTCTTCGTCAACGCGGCAAACGCGGGAGAAAGACTATGACACAGGAACAAAAGATTGCCTTGGTTACTGGCGCAAGCGGCGGCATTGGCAGCGCAATGGCGAGGCGCCTGGCATCAGAAGGGTACCATGTTGCTGTGCACTACAATGGCTCCGCCTCGAAGGCAGCGGACGTCGTTGCTGCTATCACGGCAGAGGAAGGCCATGCTGCGGCCATCCAGGCCGATCTGTCTTCGGTGGCGTCCATCTCCGCCCTGTTCGATGCAGTGATTGCTCAGTTCGGACGCCTCGACGTCTTCGTGAACAATGTCGGGGTCCCAGCAGCAGGCGTGCCGATTGCAGAGGCAGAAGAAAGCACTTTCGACAAGGTCTTCGCGGTGAATGCGAAGGGCGCGTATTTCGCACTCAAGGAGGCGTCACGTCATCTTCAGGATCAGGGCCGGATCATCAATATCTCGTCCAGCACGACCTACTTTCCGTCTCCAGGTCTCTCAATCTACTCAGCAAGCAAAGCGGTGATGCAGATGTACACCGAGGTTTTGGCTCAAGAGCTTGGTGAGAAAGGTATCACCGTAAACACGGTTGTGCCAGGACCGACGGTTCCAGGCATGTTTGACTGGGCACCGGATGAGTTCAAAGCACATGCAGCAAGTCTGTCGCCCTTTAATCGGTTGGGCGCACCGGCTGACATCGCTGGGGTTGTAGCCTTCCTTGCAAGCGAGGATGCAAGATGGATTACCGGGCAGCATTTACTCGTGAATGGCGGCGCGACCATTTAGGTCATTGCCGTTTGGGTTCTGCGGATGATCGGGGGGGACGCTCACCTCCCGGACCGTGCAATTTGTCTGCGGTACTGGTTTCTGGCGGACAGTGGTCGAGTAATTTAGGTGTCCTTTGCTAGTTGCGGAGGATGACCCGCCTCGGACCGGCTTCACGCGAGCGGCGTCGTCCGGCAGGCCCATCTAGCTGGCGCTGCGTTTGATCCTGGGCTTGTGCCAAGAGAACTGGTCGGCGTCTCATCGCATGATCCCAAATTCGCGCAGTGGATTGACAGCTTTTGCTCAACCCAGTATGAATCGATTTTAATATTATTGATCTGAATATATCTTGTGGAAAGGAAACGAAGATGTCGCGGTTCGAATTGAACGGAAAAGCAGCCAACCTCGACTCGGATCCGGACAAACCGCTGCTCTGGGCGCTCCGCGAGGAGCTCGGGATGACAGGTACGAAGTTTGGTTGCGGCATTGGTATGTGCGGAGCATGCACGGTGCACGTTGACGGCGTCGCGGTTCGATCGTGCCAAACCGCGGTGCAAGATGTCGAGGGCGCTTCCGTGACGACCATTGAGGGACTGTCGGAGACCGGCGAACATCCGACACAACTCGCTTGGATCGCCAAGCAAGTCCCTCAGTGCGGATATTGCCAGTCTGGAATGCTTATGGCCGTATCTTCCTTGCTGGCCGAAAACCCGCAGCCGACGGACGCGGATATCGACGCGGCAATCACGAATATTTGTCGCTGCGGAACTTATCCACGGATCCGCCAGGCAATCCATCAGGCAGCAGAGATGAAAGGTTGAACCGATGAATAAGCAAATTGCATCTCTGACCAGACGGAACTTCCTGGCGAGTTCAGCATCTCTGGCGGCTGGGCTGACAATCGGAACGGTCTTGCCCACGCGGTCACTGCACGCGCGCACCAACGCGCCGGGCTCAACAGAAATCAACGCGTGGGTTCACATCGATAGCGATGGGCAAATCACGATAATCGCACCAAACGCAGAGATGGGCCAGGGCGTCTTTACATCGATGCCAGCTTTGGTCGCAGAAGAACTCGAAGTTTCATTGGAAGACATTCTGATTAAACATGCGCATGTCGATGCACGGTTTGTGAACACCGCACTCGGAGTTCAAGGTACGGGTGCAAGCACGTCTATCAGATACGGTTTTGACCCTCTTCGAATGGCTGGGGCGACGGCCCGGGAAATGCTGAGACAGGCGGCGGCGGCGGCGTGGGATTGTGATATTGCCGAGTGTCAGGCAAGTGACGGATGGATTCAAAATACCGAAGATGGAAGAACGCTCTCCTATGGTGAGTTGGCTGTTGCTGCTTCCGAACTGCCTGCCCCTAAGGACGTAGCTCTGAAAGAACCGGCTGACTGGAGGATACTCGGCACCGCATTCGCTCGGAGCGATATTCCCGCGAAAACAAAAGGAACGGCAGAATTCGGCATCGACGTAAAGGTCGATGACATGCGCTATGGCGCTGTCACGATCTGCCCGCATTTCGGCGGCACGTTGAAGAACGTTGACACGAGTGCCGCCGAGACTGTCCCCGGCGTGTTGAGCGTGATCCCGCTTGAGGATGCAGTGATTGTCGTGGCTGACAGTTACTGGGTGGCAAAGAATGCGCTGGACGCGCTTGAGCCGGAATGGGAGGTCTCGAACCTCGAGAATAGTTCCTCGTCGGAAGTCAGGAACGCTCTCCTGGAGGCGGTGGCTCAAGGCGGAAGTGTTGCGGCCGACCGCGGGGAAGTGTCCTCCGCGCTCGGGAATGCTTCGCAGGTGATCGAAGCGACTTATGATGTTCCGTATCTTGCGCACGCCACGATGGAGCCGATGAATGCCACTGCGCACGTAAGGGATGATGGCGTCGATATCTGGGCTCCCACCCAAGGTCCCTGGTTGGTTCAGTTTGTCGCCTCAAACGTTCTGCAAGTTGACCCAGAATCGATAGATGTTCACACGACATTTCTCGGCGGAGGGTTTGGGCGGCGCTACGAAGTCGATTTCATCGTCTATGCGGTTCTGGCATCTAAGGTATCAAGCGTTCCCGTGAAATTGATCTACTCCCGGGAAGACGACGTCGCCCATGACTTTTATCGGCCTGCGGCCGCTGGCCGGATTGTTGGTGGGCTAGACTCCGATGGCAACCTGACAGCAATGCAGGTCAATCTGGCGTGCCAGTCAGTCATGAGCAGAGTGTTCCCGGACTACGTTCGAAACGGGATCGATCCCATTTCTGTCGAGGGCGCCTCGGACATTCCGTTTGAGATCCCCGATTTCCGGGTGGAGTACGCGATTGTGGAAAGCCCGATCCCGGCGGGTTTTTGGCGGAGCGTGGGCCACAGCCAGAACGCGTTCTTTGTTCAGAGCTTCATGGATGAAGTGGCCGCCGAAAACGGCACGGACCCGGTTGAAACGCAAATTTCCCTGCTGCCCGACACTCGGCATCAGCATGTTGCCCGGCGTGCAGCGGAGCTGATCGGATGGGACACTCAGCCCATCGAAGGCAGGTCGCGCGGATTTGCTCTGCATGAGTCTTTCGGCTCGATTGTCGCGGAGGCCTTCGAAATTTCGGTCACTCCTGAAAAGGAAGTCACCATTCACAAGATTGCCTGTGTCGTTGATTGTGGAACCGTCATCAATCCGGATACTGTCAGAGCACAAATGGAAGGCGGGATCGTGTACGGCATCACCGCCGCATTTTATGGCCGGATCGATATCGAAGACGGCGTCGTAAGACAGTCGAATTTCCACGACTACGAAATGATGACAATGGCACAGATGCCAGAGATCGTCGTGGAGATTGTCGAAAGTTCGAATGTGCCGGGAGGGGTCGGAGAACCATCGACGCCGCCTGTTGCTCCTGCGTTGGCAAACGCGATATTTCGGGCCACTGGTGAGAGAGTCCGGAGTTTGCCACTCTCAAACAATGGGTACAAGCTTCCATAAGTTGAACTCCAATCAGAACGAGACGGCGCCTTCTGGCGCGGTTTTCACGGAACGCGCCTGTCCTTCCGCCATTAGATCTCGGTTCATGGGATTGCCCTACC
The DNA here is from genome assembly GCF_056537285.1 of Ruegeria sp. CF8. Taxonomy (NCBI): domain Bacteria; kingdom Pseudomonadati; phylum Pseudomonadota; class Alphaproteobacteria; order Rhodobacterales; family Roseobacteraceae; genus Ruegeria; species Ruegeria sp. CF8. Next base: position 24,372 of record NZ_JBQFRG010000014.1, read on the forward strand.
TGGCAGCTGTCTACTTCTTGCCATTTTGACGTGACATCCGCCCTTTGAACCTGTGCGATCTCGGATGCTGGGCGGTACTGGTCGTCGTCGCAGGGTCACATGCGGTGGGAAATTTGTACGAGCGCCCTTTGGCCCGTGAATACGGCGGCCCTGGAGCCAAAATGTCTAGACTTGCGCGACATTTTCCGCGAGTCCGTGAAGACGTCCGGCCCCAGCACCAAGCACCCAGAAGAGAAACGTACTCGGAAGCGTCTCTCTCGGCTCGAGCCCGCATTGTCGACAGGCGATCCCGCTTCGCATTGCTGTGCATCATAGGCCGATAAGCGCCTCGAGCCACCCATCGACTTCGCTCAACATCTAAGCGCAAAGCCACGCTAGCAGGATGTTCTCCTAGCTCAAACCGCCTCGGTCTAAGGGCTAGGAAGGTGGCTACCCCTCGGATATTACCATTCCGGCCGCCTTCTCTCCAATCATTGTAACGGCCGCGTTGATTGCGACAGAGGGAATGGTCGGGATGACGGACGCGTCGGCAATGCGCAGCTTCTCTACGCCCCTGACCCTCAAATCTGACCCAACTACTGCGTCCGCGCCGCTGCCCATACGGCAGGTTCCAACGTAATGATGGAAAGAATCCAGAGCGCTTCTGACGAAGTCTTCGAGTTCGGTTCGGGACTTAACAGCCGCTCCCGGCAGGAATTCACCAGCTATGAAAGGAGCAAAATCGCTAGAAGCAAAGAGTTCGCGAGCTCTCATGACAGCTTCGACAAGGGTATTCAAGTCTTCGGCGTTGGTGAGGTAACCTGGGTCGATCAGGGGTCGAGAGAGTGGATCGGAGCTGCTGAGCCGTAGAGTACCCCTGCTTTTGGGCCGCATGGCCGCGGGCATAATGGTGATAGCAGGGTTTTCGGGTTGGGTCAGGTGCGGCACTACATACGGCGCAGTGATCATGATCAGCCCTAGATCCGGACGACCCTGCGCTAGTGAACTTTCAGAAAAAACAACCGCTTCAGCGTGATTGTACTCTGATACCGGCAAGTCTCCGGCGTAGGTTGCCACAACCCCGCCAACAACCGGGTGATCGTGTAAGTTCTCACCGACACCAGGTAGCTCAACGAGCACATCGATCCCGTGCTCGCTCAGGTGATCGGCCGGACCGATACCCGATTGCATCAGTACATGCGGCGATTGGATGGCTCCAGCGGAGAGGATCACCTCGTTGCGCGCAGCCACGCTGACTTCCGACTGCCCGTCCAGCAAAGTCACGCCGTCACACCGTCCGTCTACAATATTCAGTTTTTTGACGACGGCTTCGGTTACGACGCTGAGGTTCTCCGTTTCCGGGTGGAGATACGCTGTCGCACTGCTTTGACGGCGACCACTCTTGATGGCCAATTGGGAAAGCGCGACACCCTCAATTCGCCCGGCGTTGATATCTTGAATCGAGTTGTAACCAGCCGACAAGGCAGCGTCGAAGAACGCTCGCGAAGCGGGGTGCAGGTTCTCTGGCAAACTCACATGAAGAGGCCCGCCTTCCCCTCTGAGTTCCGAGGCGCCGCCGGCGTAGTCCTCCAGCTTTTTGAAGAACGGTAGTACATCTTGCCAACCCCATCCATCCAATCCCGCGTCTCTCCAATCATCGAAATCGCGTTCCGTGCCGCGTGTAAACACCATTGCGTTAATGGAACTCGAACCACCAAGCACCTTTCCGCTAGGCCAATAGTGAGTGCGGTTCTCGGTTTGCGCCTGTGGTGTGGTCTGGTAGATCCAGTCGTTATCCGTGCCCCAAGTTGCCGGCCAGGCAGGGGGAATATGTATCGCTTCCAGGTTATCGGTTGAACCGGCCTCAACCAAAAGCACGCTCCCGATGTTGGCTTCCGCCAGGCGCATGGCAATTGCGCATCCGGCGGACCCGGCGCCGACAACCACGTAGTCATATTCTCTCGCTAAGCCGCCCTGTGCTCGAGCATAGCCGATTGGAGTTGTTGCCAGCGCCAGATTGATGAACGCGGTCGTTCCGCCCAATGCAGTGGCTTGCCTCAGAAATTGCCTGCGCGAAAGCTGGCCATTCCACATGCGCTTGCGAATATCATTTAGTCTCAGGTTCATTTTTCGGTCCTCTCAAACGAGATTGCGTTTTTACGATTGAACAAGCTTTTCTATCGACAGCGGCGGGTTCTGTTGCTCTCCTGGCCTGGCAGTCCCGCTTGGACGTGAACTGCAGTGACAACCAGGACTGTAGGACCCGCTATGTGGCATCCGGCTGAAGCGGCGGTGCTGCTGATTTGAAGGCGGGCAGTTCGTCGAGCGCTGCGAAAATTCGAGTGATGTTTGGCAGACTTTCCGTGTTCACTTCGAATCGACGATTGTTCCAGATTTGCGCATAAAGGCATATGTCAGCCATACTTGGCTGATCGCCAACGCAAAATGTTCCCGTTACATCGCTCTCTTCAAGCGTCGCCTCCAAAGCGCGTAAGGTCGTTTCGGCCCAGTGCGTGAACCATTTCTTCTGATCATCCTCGTCTGCCGAGAACGCTTCGTTGATGTATCCCAATACGCGCAGATTGTTCAAAGGATGGATCTCGCAAGCGATCATGTATGAAAGTGCGCGGACTCGCGCTCTGTCATCAGGATTCGCGGGCAATAAAGGCCGCTCAGGATATAGTTCCTCTAACCATTCAATAATGGCCAACGATTGAGTCAGAAAACTCCCATCCGGTCGTTCAAGCGTGGGTACCAATCCTGATGGGTTCATTTTTAGGTATTCGTGAGTTCGAGTCTGACCTTCGCGCAGCACGTATGGCACGTACTCGAACGGCACATCCTTAATGTTCAACGCAATTCGAACCCGCGTCGACGTTGAGGACCTGAAGAAGTTATGCAGCCTCAACACTTGACTATTCCTTTGGTCCAATTTGTGTCTTCAGCGAGCCTAGTCCCTCTATGGTGACAACACACAGGTCTCCAACCTGCAAGGGACCTACTCCAGCTGGAGTACCAGTCATTACAATGTCGCCAGGCTTAAGCGTCATAGTGTGTGACAGTATTGAGATGATTTCGGGAACTGACCAAATCAGTTCTTTCAAGTCGGCATCTTGCTTTGTCTGTCCGTTTACCGTCAGCTGAATCCGACCAGAAGAAAGATGTCCGACTTCAGACACCGGATGAATGGGCGCAATGACAGCGGAACGGTCAAAAGCTTTTCCCCAATCCCATGGTCGGCCTTTTTCCCTCGCCTCCAGCTGTAGATCGCGGCGCGTTAAGTCGTTTCCAACAGCATATCCCCAAACATAATCGAGCGCGTTTTCTTTCGGGATGTTTTTACCTCCCACTCCGATAACGACGACGAGTTCTGCTTCGTAGTGAAAATTCGAAGTGTCGGGTGGATAAGCGACTGTCTCACCATCCAGAACGACGGCGTCTGCCGGTTTGGTAAAGAAGAATGGTGGGTCTCTTTCTGGATCTTTTCCCATCTCCTTTGCATGTGCAGCATAGTTGCGACCAACGCAAAAAATTCGCCTCACGGGAAGCCTGCTGTCAGAGCCTGCGACAACGAGAGTTGAAGGGGGTTCAGGGGGAAATACATAGGTCATCTAATTATCCTTAATTTTTGCCGCGATCCTGGCGGAACAGACCGAGTTTTTCCTGTGCAACACGATCTGAATAGCTGAACAGAACTGTTTCCTCATCAGCTTCATGGCTCACCCATTTCCAAGAAGGCACGACGAAGATATCCTTTGGTTTCCAGTGGAAAATCTCGCCATCGATTGTTGTACGGCCGGTGCCTTCCACGACAACGAATACAGTTGCGTCAGTTGAACGGTAAGCGGAAGTTTTGAATACCTTCGGTAATAGCTGGAGGAATGGTGCGATAGTTGGCATGGCATATCCACCGTCCACAGGATTGACATATCTCATTTTCAGGCCATGACAGGGATCCCACTCCAACTGATGTTTCATCTTCTCCAGAGCGCTTCGAGAACGGTCGTAAGGGTAATTGAAAATCGGAGAGGCAGGTCCAGATGCTTCGTAATCGACAGGTAACATATTGCTTCCATATCGAGCGAGACTATCGCCCTCGTTTCGATCTATCGTTTGTTCGTCCCGATCATGGCTTTCCGCAAAGGAAGCATCGAAATGTGACACAATTGGAATGTCCAATCCGTCAAGCCAAATCATTGGTTCACTGGTACTATTTCCGTGGTCGTGCCACGCACGAGGGGGTGTGATAACGAAGTCGCCGAAGTTCATTTTGGTTCGCTCACCATTTACAGCTGTATGAGCACCTGCGCCGTCCAGCACGAACCTCAACGCGGATTGGCTGTGTCGGTGAGCCGGAGCAACTTCCCCAGGATTTACGAGCTGCAAACCCGCGTACAGGGAGGTTGTCACTTTCGAAGTGCCGCGCAGTCCTGGGTTCTCCAATATGAGCACACGACGCTCCGCCTCTTTCGCGGTAATTAGGTCTCCGGCTTCGTAGAGGTAGCGCTTCGCGGCCTCAAAATCCCAAAGATGAGCCACGCAGTCGCTCTTTGGTTCCGCCGTAATAATATTGCTCATGACGGTCCAGAGCGGTGTATACGCGTCTTGACCAATCTTTTCATAAAATGCGGTGCGCTCCGCATTCTCTTTAGGCTTCTCAGTTAGTGACATCGGAATACTCCTTCCTAGTCAGTCATTCGGGGACTGTGCATCGAGGATAAAAAATGCCAGCCGGCACGGTTTCTCTGAAGTTACAAGCCAGGCATGTGGTGTTGCGGTTTGGACTACCGTGTCACCCGCCTTCAGGGTGACAAACTGCTCTGTGTCGATGTACATCCTGATTTCACCTGAGATAACGATTCCGAAGTCCAAGGTCGGTGTCGTGTGCATTAACCTCGCAATCGTGGCAGGCAAAACATCTGGAGCGGTCTCTGTAGCAGCCAATGGAGAGAACTCGACTACCCGAAGGACACCACCGCCCTTTGGTGGTCCAAATGAATCGAAACCGATCGCTGGATCTTCGTCCGAAGATGGAACTGCTGGAACCTGATCGAAGGCCCAGATCACAGCGGACTGTGTGCCAAACTCGGAACGCTCGACGACGTTTTGTGCCGGACCATCGCTCACGATTGTGGCGCTTCCATCACCCTGGAAGCCAGTGTGAATGCGTCTTACTTTCATGGCCAATCTCCTCCTTCCTGAAGTGCCCCCCTGATTTCTTCCCCGTGCTCATCGAGGGTCGGGGGCGCCTTCGCATCGGGCGAGTCGCGTAGCCCGCCGAATGTGACCGGCCGCCTGATTTGTGTGATCTTTCCTTCAGTCGGATGGTCTACTTCAAAAAATGTTTTCAGGTGCTCGACCTGTGGGTCCTTGATCACATCGTCGAGAGAATTGATGGGAGCAAACGGAACGTCCGCAGCTTCGAGTTTCCCCATCCAATGCTCTCTTGAATGATTAGAAGCGGCATTCTGCAGTTCTTCTCTCAACTGCTCATAGCCATCGATGCGCTTCTGACGCTCATCAAAGCGATCGTCTGTGGCCAGTTCTTCGATCCCGAATGCGCTCAAGGCTCCGAGCCAGAATTTGTCAGGGATAGACATGTGCACGGCAAGCAGTTTCGCATCCGAGCATTTCAGCGCATAGGATTGCGAGGCGCGAACGCGGCTATATGGGTCCGGCTGGATCCCGGCAAAAGTAAGGTTTGCAAATGGGTCGGGAATGAATGCAACCGCGCTTTCAAGCATGTTGACTTCCACATGCGCACCGAAGCCAGTTTTTTCCCTTCGATAGAGCGCGCTCAATATTCCATAAGCGGCATTCATACCTGTGACATTATCAGCGATCGTCGGCCCGGTTATCACCGGATTGTCAGGATCAACGAATAGCCCTGTAATCCCCGCGATGGACTGCCCTACCGCATCATACGCGGGCCTGTCCTTGTATGGACCCGAACTTCCGAAACCCGTTATCGAACAGAAGATTATGCTGTCGTTGATCTGCGCTACCTGTGAATAGCTCAACCCGAGCCGACGCATTACACCGGGCCGAAAGTTCTCAATCAGGACATCCGCTTTCTCAAGGAGCTTGATGAGTGTCTGTTTGCCCTCCTCGCTACGCAGGTCGAGAGCCACACTCCGCTTGTTCCTGTTGTAAGCGATAAAATTTCCGCTGTAGGTGCCGCCCCTAAAGTTTCGAAACGGATCGCCACCTTTAGGGTTCTCAACCTTGACAACATCTGCTCCCATATCAGCGAGCATTTGACCAGCAAGAGGCCCGGTAATCATTGTCGTTAATTCAACGACACGAACATCCTCTAAAGGTTTTATGGGCATTGCTCTTCCTTTCAAACTTTGGTGTCGGAACCTGGCCAGATCGTTTGGCCTTCAGATAACGGCCAACCGGCCGAGGCAGCAGCCTTCGCGAAATCAATCGGTTTCTCGCCATTTGCGCACCATTTTGCGGCAACAAAACGCTTGCCTGACGTTTCGGCACCCTGGTCCGATGCAAGCCACATCATCGGCGCCGACATCACACTGGGTGAAATTAGATTCTCTCGTGAAGCAACGGACGCATCTGGAACCATTCTGGTATCGGCAGGACCACCGGGAACAACGACATTCGCGGTAACTCCGGTTCCATCAAGGTCCTTCGCGATAATGGCAGTCATTGCTTCCATGGCAGCTTTGGAGGGGCCATAGGGCGCATAGCCGCGCCGTGTCATCGTATCAAGGCTGGTAGTAACGTTGATTATTCTACCCCACTGACGCCTCAACATCCCTCGAACGAGAACCTTCATAAGCAAGTAAGACGCCGTTACGTTTACGGAAAATATTCGCTGCCATATCTCGAGATCGACATCCCACAAATCCACTGGATTGGTAATGAAATCTGCCCTGATTTGATCCTGGCCAATTCCAGCATTGTTCACCAAAATATCAACATCGACACTCTGGCCATGCAGTATTGTGAGCAGGCTTTTTGCAAACAGAGGATCTGACAAATCAGCTGGAACAATTAGTACCTTTCCGCCTGCATGTGATCTCTGTAGATCTGATAGGCTATCAGTATCACGATCGACGGCCACGAGTGTCGCGCCTAGCTCAAGAAAGGATTCTGCAACTGCTCGCCCAAGTCCATGTGCGGCCCCGGTTACAAGAACTGTTTTTTCGGACAGGGATTTGTATAGCGGAGATGACATTTGTAGTGCTCCTTCAGTTTATCAGGTTGGGCAAGAAAGTGACTATCGGCGGAAAGAGCGCCATGATCGCCATGCCAATCAAACTCAATCCGACGAACACCCAAGAAGCACTGAACAGTTGACCCAGCGTCAAGTCTGGCGCGGATGCCTTAAGTGCGAAGATGATGTAACCAAACGGTGGAGTGATGCCGCCAACGGTTAGATTCACCAAGAATATCAGCCAAAACCAGACTGGATCAAAACCAAGAACCTCAATGATCGGGCGGTAAATTGGCATTATTATCAGCATTAGGCCGATTTGGTCGATGAACATGCAAAGAAAGAATGGGATCGCCATCAAGATCAGAAACATGACCCAAACGGGAGCATCAAATCCTTCTACGAGCGAAGTAATTTGCAGGGTGGCACCCGTAATCGCCAACAGTTGTGTGAGCATAACAGCGCTTGCGACGATAAGGAGAATTACCGCTGACAGGAGGGCGGCGCTTGTAAAGGACTGATAGACCATTTTTAAAGTCAGGCCGCGATATAGAGCCGCCGTAATAAAGGCTCCGACGACTCCAGTCGCAGCCGACTCTGTGGGAGTGGCTATTCCCAAGACGATCAGACCCATGACCAGGAATATTGTAAGTGAAAAAGGTGCGATGCTAAGGAGCGCCAATCCCTTTTGTCTCCAGGAGAACCCTTCTCCGAAGTCTTGCGGTTGAGATTCCTCCGGATTCTGCCAGACCCGAAGGAAACAGTAACCAATGTACAACGTCGCCAGTAGGAAGCCTGGTATAACTCCTGCAATAAGCAAGTCAGTAATAGAGACATCAGCAAGCGTGCCAATCAAAATAGCCAAAATACTTGGGGGGATAATTGGTGCAAGACATGCGCCCCCAAGAATGGTGCCAATCGACAGTTTCGGGTCGCTTCCTCTAGAAAGCATTGAAGGTAGCAGCGACCTCCCCAGCATTGCGGCTACAGCGATCCCAGAGCCCGACAACATACCAAAAGCGGTGGACAGTGATATCGACAAAACGTATTGGCGGCCGGGAACGCGCCCAACTAAGGTGTCGAGCGCGTTCATTAATCTTTGCATGCTGCCCGACCGAAAAAGCACCTCTCCCAACAGAATGAATAGTGGGACAGCACCAAGCGAGCCGCTCGTCACAGTTTCATAGACGCTGTTGACAACCATGATCTGACCTGATGACCCAAGCACCATGGTTGTTCCCAACAGTACAGCAGAAAGAAAGGCTGCAAATATAGGGGCGCCAATCATGAAAAGAATGGCAATTGTGCCCAATGCGACCGTCGGAATTACCCACCACTCAAACATGACCTGACCCTTCCGGTTCGCTGTCCAAAACACTGATCATGGGAGAACTGGCGCCGATATTCAGGGCGGAACGCGCCAAATACACCGCCGCGTTAGCAAATCCAAAAGTTATGAAACCAGAGATCCACCAGCGTGGAATAGGATGATATTGTTCAGTCAGTACACCTCGACTGAATTGCACCAGATTTCCGTTGAAACTCATCCATGTAAACCAGGCGACAACTCCAGCGCTCACCAGAAGCGCGAACTTAGTTAGGAGTCCTCCCACACGCGGCATCGTATCCGAAATCACCGTTACAGAGATGTGACTAGAGGAACGTGTCGCATGCGGAACAGCCAAAAAAACCATGACGCAAAGTAAATTAGAAAATGTGTCGTTGGCCCAAGTCGTTGGAAGATTTGCAAAATAACGCAAAACAACTTCAATACAAAAAATCGAAGTCATGGTAAATAGAACCAGCCCTGAAAGCAGGAACATGACATCGGTTAAAAGGTCTTGCAGCCATAACACCGTCCCGACCGGGCCGCCGGCATGACTTGGCTTCGCCGAATTTTCTTTCGTGCCGGACATCATTCAGAGTCTTTGCTCTGCGAAGGCACGGTTTTTTCATGCGCTTCAAGGCCTGGCCGGAACTTCTTGCCAAGAAAGTCGCCAATCCCTTCTTTTCGGAAAGCATCCCCTTGGCGCTGGACGTGCCAGGCTTCCATTGCAGTTGAGTAACTCATGGCGGCATCCCACTCCATGTTGAGAGAGAACCTGTACGTGTCCTTTACGGCCCTCAGTGCGGAGCTGTCCTTGGAGGCAAGTTCCGATGCGAGCTCAGATACATTGGAAACCAACTCCTCAGCCGAAACGGAATAATTGATAAGCCCGATATCTGCGGCCACCTTCCCGTCAAACGGATTGCCTGTCAGGGCGTAGAACATGTAGTCGCGCGGCCTCAACAAACGTCCTAGCGCCTTGGATACGCTTCCGCCGGGGAACATCTTGTAATTGATTTCTGACAGGCCGAACTTCGCATCGTCCGAGGCAATTGCCAGATCACAGCTTTCCACAATGGTCATGGCACCGCCGAAGCAATAGCCATTGATCATTGCGATCGTCGGCTTCGGGAAATGTTGTATCGTGCGCCCCCGCCATTCGGCGGCCAGGCGTGTTATCCGTTCGTATTCGCGTGGGTCCTCCTTGAGGTCTTGGAAGTACTCTTTGAGATCCATGCCCGCGCAGAACGAGTTGCCGGCACCTGTGAAGACGACGACTCCAACGTCGTCCCGCGTCCGGAGATCCTCCAGAAGCTCCGTCATTTCGACGTGCATGACAGGATTCATGGCGTTCTTCTTTTCCGGACGGTTGAGCGTGATAGTGGCGACGCCGTCTGCTACGTCTAAGAGGAGTGTCGTGTAAGTGGTGGTCATTTGTTCTTCCTCAGTCCGTGGCTTTAATTTCAGGAGATCTTCGGGGGATGAAGCGAAACACAGATGGCTTCCAAGTCGGGAATTTCGCCTCCAACCATCCTGAGTGCGTGATCCGCTTCCTCTAACGATACTTCGTGGGTTTTCAGCAATTCGAATGCCTTGGGGTCGCGACACAAGATATCGATCGCTCTCGCGTAGGCGTCAGTGCTTTGGGTGAATGCACCCATCAGCTTGATTTCGCGGTATATTACCTGGTCCGTGTCAATGGGCGGCAGCTTGTCACCGCCCTTGATGCCGGCCAATACGACCCGTCCTGTCGGGCGGGTCGCGCGAATTGCATCATTTATCGGGCCTGCAGCAGACGGTGTTACATCGAGTGACACGTCTACTCCCCTATTGCTCGTAATTTGCATAACGCGCTCGACGGTGTCTTCCTCGTCCACGACAATCGTGTGGGTAGCACCGAGCTTTTTTGCGACTTCAAGCTTGAATGCCGATCTGCGTGTGCCGGTAATTATGATCGTAGATACCCCCGCAGCTTTTAGCGCCACAACGGCACCAAGACCGCGTTGCCCGCATCCGAGAACAAGCGCCGTGTCAGAGTAACGCGTTTCCGGTATATCCACTGCCCAACGTATTCCCGAGGCAATTAGCTGATACATTGTGGATATCTTCGATGGCAGTGCATCGGGCAATTTGTGCAATCTCGTTCGCTCATGCAAATGGATGTACTGGCCATATCCACCCCATAGACCATGTCCAAATGACTTGGGCAGATATCCATAAACTGGAGCAGCGATATCGGGCGCCAAAGTTTTGCAAAGATGCCTATCACCTTGATTGCAAACTTCACACCTACCGCAGGTCAAATGAGGTTCGAGTGCTACGCGGTCACCCGCCCTCACACCCCATAACTGACTGGCCTCATCGCCAATTTCCTCAATGATTCCGACCGGTTCGTGGCCTGGAATCACCGGGTATGTTGCGAGTCCCTTCTTCGCGAAGTTCCCACGATACTGCTCGACATCGCTTCCACAAAGACCACAGGCCTCCACCCGGAGCAGACCCTCAAAAGCGCGAACTCTTGGAATTTCGACTTCTTCCAGTTCCAGGCGCCGGTCCGCTACTTGTACCATTGAGATCGATTTCATCGTTTGCTACTCCGTTTGAGACCAAGGCCTACCTTGCAGCTCAACTGGATCGAGCTGGTATTGAATGGCGGGGTGACAGTGCCACCCCGCAACTGCTCTGAAACTTTACCTCAGGGAGGTTCGCTATTCGCTTAGGCCTGTCTGCCGAACGAAGTCGTGAAATTCCTTTACACGTGGCCCGTGAGTATCCATTCCTTCAACGAGGCCCCAAACTTCGAGCCGCCATTGGTCCATCAAACCGGAAAAAACCTCTTCGTCGAATTGTACTTCTGCGACACCAAGTTCCCTGAGCTTCGCAATCTCTTCAGCTTGCACTTCGTCCATCGCGACTGGCACTGAAGATTCCAGCTTCTCAGCCTCTTCAAGTAATGTCGTTTGTACCTCACCTGGCAGGCTTTCAAACTTATCGAGGTTCATCAGCAGAAGGTGCGGCGACGCGCCGAATGCCGGTCTTGCCATGTAACCAGTGACCTCGTGCCACTTAAGGTTAACTGCGCCAACTATTGGTCCTGCTGCTCCATCGACCACGCCTTTCTGTAGAGACGCGTAAGTCTCGCCGATGTTCAATCCGACCAGCGCACCACCAAGTGGCTCTACGATTGCCCGGAAGAATGCCCCACCGCGAACCTTGCGTCCATCAAGGCGTTGGCCTTCGGTCAGTGGCTCTTTCAGCATTATCTGAAACGCATCCGGTTTCGTGCTGCTCGTAAACATCCCGAGCAGTTTCAGCCCATGGGACTGATACTCCGCATCAATGTAGTCCCAGATCCCCACCTCTCGCCACTTTGCCACGTCTGGATCAAGGGCATACAACCCGAAACTGACCGGTGTCCGACCCATGTGATATGTCGTGACCGTAAAATTAATGTCAAATGCGCCGGCCGCGACCGTTTCGAACTGCTGTTTTGGTGCTACCGATTCCGGTCCGAAAACACTAAGGGCGATCTCTCCTCCAGACGCCTCGTTGAGTGCTTCTGCGTACTTTCCCACCACCTGCGGCACCATTTCGTAACGATCATCCCACCCCGTCACGGCCGTCAAGCTCGTGCTTTGTGCGAAAGCGGCTGCAGTGCCCATGAACAATGTTCCGGTAAAAAGTGCGCCCATCGCAGCATTCTGAATGAAGTGCATTGATCTTCCTCCTGAGATTTACTTCCGTCTGAATAACATCGATATCGATATAACTCAAGACAAATTATCTCACCTGCCTCAAAAAGGTGCACCAGATGTCAAAGCTCCCAAGGAACCGGGATAACTTCAATCTATATCAATAATTTTCAGATGAGTAATATTGCGCCCCAGACTGGAAGCCGATAACCTTAGTGCATCGCGGCTGCCGTCGGACAAAGCTGCTTGGATAACTAGGAGAAGAACAGTGCTGAAAGTCGGGACGATTCAATCATCAGAACAAGAAAAGTTTAGCGAGCGATTCTCGCTCCTTTTCCATCAATTGACCATGCGATTGGCCAAACACTCATCGGCAGTCTTTGCTAAACACAATATCGATATTCACGGAGCACGTGTGTTAGCGTTGGTCTTAGAGAACGGCTTTCTGCGAGTGACTGACTTGGTAAAAGACACGTGCCTACCACAATCTACCATGTCACACATTTTGAAACGCTTGGAAAAACAGGGGCTGCTCACCAGGACGAGACAGGACTCAGACAACAGAACCGTAAGAATCCAACTTACCGCTTTGGGTACCGAAGTAGCTACAGAGTGCAACTCCGCCAGCTTCGACCATCAAGTGGCTATGCTCGCCGAGATCCCACGCCAAGACCTAGCCCTGACACGCGAGGTTCTGAAAAGAATGATGGAAAATCTGGATCATCTTGGGACTGCAAACTGAAGTCCCTAGAGAAGTGATCTCAATGATATATTTGCGTCTGTAATTTTTACTTTATCAATGTTCGCGGATTTCGCAATCAAGCGCTTTGCGATGCGTATTGAGTTACCCGCATTAACTCCAAACGCAGCCTGCAGTTTGTCTCCGCCAAAATAGAACACACAGTGACCATCGCGCTCCACCCTAGAAACCGCGCAGCAATCGTTGTCGGCGAAGCCTGTAATCTGAATGTTTTGCTCTGCTTGGTCGGACCAAAACCATGGAACTGGATCGTAGGTCGCATCTTCACCTGAGATTACCTTGGCTACCACACTGGATAACCCTGATGCGTTTTCCCAGGATTCGAGCCGAATGCGATCGTTTTTCAGGGAATTCAGATGATTAGCCACATCGCCAACTGCAAATACATTGCTTTCTGATGTCCGGCCTTGAGCATCAACAATAATTCCATTGTCGCACTTCAGGCCGGCCGCGGAAGCCAAGGAGTCGTTTGGAGCAACACCGATTCCAACGACGATAGTGTCGCAATCCAAAAAACTGCCATTCGATAGCAGGACTCGGTTTTGTCCTGCACTAGCGCGAACAGTCTGACATGTCGTGCCAACACGCACATCGATCCCCAGGGATTTATGGAGATCAAGTAAATACGTGCTTAGTTCGGGCATGTTCACCCGACTGCACAAAGCAGAAGTCCCCTCAATAACTGTGACGGTTTTTCCCATCTGGTTCAGAGTTGCCGCAACCTCGAGACCAATCCATCCACCGCCCAACACACAAAACGATTCACTTGTTTCAGCTCTCTTTTTCAGCCGTTCGCTATCTTCGAGATCACGAAGATAGAAAACAGAGCCAGGGAGCGCATCTGGAAAGGAAAGTCGTCGCAATGAACTACCAGTTGCGAAGACCAATTTGTCAAAGGCTTCCAGTGATCCATCTTGAAATGACACTTGTTGGCCCTTCAGATCGACCCCAACGCCAGTTGCGCCTAGTTTTAGGTCGATCGACTTGGCAGCGTAGGTCTCAGCTGACCAGAAGTAGGTTGTCTCCGCGGCAGAATGACCACTCAGTACTTTCTTGGACAACGGCGGTCGTTCATATGGAGGATGCTTCTCGGCGCCGGCCAAAACGATTGCACCAGCATAGCCACTTTCGCGAAGCTTTACCGCAACAGTTCCACCAGCTTGACCGGCTCCAAGTATCAAGGTCCTTTCAGACATCCTTCAAAAGTCCAGATTCGGTTTACTACCATCCGGGACATCAACAAAAACCTCGTCCCCACGAATTTCCACGTTATACGTGCAAAGACTAGTTTCGGTCGGACCGTCTCGCACCTCTCCAGTCTCTATATCGAACAGAGCAGCGTGCAAAGGACACTCTATGCATCCGTCTTCCACAAACCCTTCGCCAAGAAGCGCGTATGCATGAGGACACACATTCTGAGTTGCAAAAAACTTTCCGCCAAGGTTGTAAACGGCAACTTTCAGGTCGCCGATCTCAGCTTGAGCAATCTCACCGTCTTCGATTTCAGAGGTTGTGCATACGCGCGTTAGGTTACTTTCATTAGTCATTTTTGAGCTCCTACCTGTCAGACATCTTCCAGCTCGGCGGCGAGTGCTCGTTCCCGCATCCGCTTGGTTTGCAAAGGTGCTGTATCGCTGTTTATGTCGATGAGCGGCATGTCCGGCTGATGATCGAAGGCCACCTGTTGGGCTTCAAGAACTTCAACATCTTCCAGGAAAGTGTTTTTTGCACCCTCGGCGATTTGTTCTGTAAGCTCGGCATCATCGAGCCTAAAATTCCTGGCATAACCCCAAAAGTAGTGCGTCTCGCTATCAGTTGCTGGAGTGATCAAATGCATCGACCGCAGCTCAATCCCCTTACTTCTGTCACCGGTTTCCGCACCGCTTCCTGCGGTCGCGCAGCCGATATCAAATACCACTGTCGAAGGAAGGGTTGCGGTAGCGTACATCCAGCGGTCGACATTGCCCTCAAATCCGCCAACAGCTTTGAACATTGGTGGCGGCGGGTTGTCCATGATCCAGCGAGACGTTTCTACAAAATCTGGCTTTCTCACCGTTTTGGAGCTCACCGAGGTAACGCTGTCTGCTCCAATTGTCTTACTATGCACGAACTGGATGTGACTAAAGTCGAGAAGATTGTCGACCAATCGAGAATAACTGGACTTCAGTGGAAAAAGCTCGGTACTTGCAACCCAATCAGGACTGTCAAGCCAAACCATTTCTGGAATGAGATCAACATCAGCCTTGTCGGCGTCACCCATCCAAATCCAGACAGCGTTCCACTTTAGATGTACCGGGTAAGACTTTACTTTGGCTTCGGGCGGAACCAAATCCTGGCCGGGGACTTCAATACATTGTCCTGATTTGTCGAAAAGTAGACCGTGATAGATGCAACGGATACATCCTTTTTCCACTGTGCCCAATGAGAGCGGCGCCCCGCGATGACAACAGCGATCTTCGAGCGCAGCTGGTTTGCCATCCTCTCCCATGTACAGAACGACAGGCTCATTGAGTAGCATTCGACGTATCGGTCCGGCTTCCAGTTCACGGGGCCAAGCCGCCACATACCAGTAGTTTTTCAAGAACATGTGTTCCTCCATCTCTAAATACCCGTGACAGTTCAGACCATCACGTCGCCACCATCGACGACTAGCGTTTGACCTGTCATGAAATCACTGTGGCTAGACGCTAGAAATAGCAGAGCACCAACCAGATCTCTCGGCTCCTGGTCTCGTTTGAGACTTCGAGCAGCCTTCTGCATTTCTAATATTGCTTTCGTCCTTTCGCCCTGCGCGATCACGTTTTCTGAAAGCGTGAAACCGGGAGCGATTGCGTTGACTACTATCCCATCTGGACCAAGTTCCCGTGCCATTGCACGAGTCATTGCCTCCATCGCACCTTTGGACGTCACGTAGTGCAAAAGAAACGGCGCCCCTTTCCGATGGTTAGAAGACGCGATATTGATGATCTTGCCGGATTTGCCGCTGCGAAGCGTTTTGATTGCCGCTTTTGAGCATAAGAAAGCACCGGTCACATTTACTTCCAGGATACGGTTAAAGTCTTCAGCTGTTATTTCCGCGATTTCCATTCTGCCAAGCTTGCCAAAAAGAGCGGCGTTGTTGACCAGAATGTCTAACCCGCCGAATTCAGCTACCGCAGTGGCCACCATTCTTTCGCAGTCATCTTCACGGGTCACATCAGCTTGAACCCCGATTGCTTCTATGCCGAGCTCCTTCAATCGAGAGACGGTAGCTGACGGATCATCAAGATCCGAGACAACCACTGAGGCGCCTTGCTTCCCGAGGCCTTCCGCAAAGGTTGCTCCAAGCCCCTGAGCCGCTCCGGTGACTAAAGCCGTTCTTCCCTCTAGCTCATACATTTTTCAGCGCCCATAAATTTACATTGACATCGATATAATTGAAATGGATAAAAGGTGCAACAGAAATTTTCGAGGACCAGCAAAAATGCCTCAGGAACTGGCAGACACGACCGACCAAAGTCGACCCGACGAAGATCTTCGGCAACTCGCGATAGCCCATCAGATTTTGGAAGCTGAAGGACATGGTGACTTAACTCTTGGTCATATGGCGATGCGCGATCCATCCGGTCGCGGGTTGTGGCTGAAGAGATTTGGAATCGGACTAGGCGAAGTCCATGAACCGGAAGACTTTATTCTGATTGACTTCGATGGAAACCAGCTTGCCGGAACGGGCAAACGGCACAAAGAATGGCCTATCCATTCCGAAATTATGCGCGCCCGAGAAGATGTGATGGTGACGGCGCACACACATCCTTTGTATGCATCTGTGTTCTCAGCTGCGCGAACGCAGCTTCAACCGGTCACCCAGGAAGCTACATACTTTCCGAACGGTGTGCCGACGTTCAATGAGACGTCCGGTCTTGTCGATTCGTCGAAGCTAGGAGCGCTGTTAGCTCGCAAGATTGGAACAGAGCCAGCCGTCTTTATCACTAATCATGGTGTCTGTTTTTGCGGGGGATCCATCGAAATGGCGACGCTTTACGGTGTCTTTCTCGAGCGCGCCTGTCGCGCTCAAATTTTAATCTCTTGTTCCGGCCTGCCTTGGTCCGTAGCACCAGATTTTTCTCCGGAAAGTGGGAGAGCTGCAGAACTTTTACCGCCTGAAAACGTCAAGAACCACTGGGACTACCTGTGTCGCCGACACGCTCCCAACTCCCAGCCAAGACCAGCAAACTAAAGTGAGGAAAAAATATGTCTATCAGTAGTAAAGCAACAGTACTGGTTGAGGAGCTCAAGCTTCCATCACATACTGATATCTACTACGGCGGTAAGTGGCAAAAGCCAGTCAGTGGTTTGCGGGAAGACACCACCTCCCCCTCGACTGGTGAAGTGCTGGCAAGTGTCGCGGTTGGCGGAGCCGAAGATATCGAACTAGCGATCCAAGCTGCATCAGAAGCCTACAAAAGCTGGCGAAAAGTTCCACCGATGGAAAGAGCTCGCTTGATGAGGAAAATTGCGGAGCGGCTACGCGAACACGCCGTTGAACTCGCAACTATTGACGCTGCGGATTGCGGTAATCCAGTTCGGGAGATGGCAAACGACGCTCTGTTTTCTGCTGGCGCAATGGACATGTTCGCCGGGCTTGTTACGGAAATGAAGGGCCATTCAGTGCCGATGAAGGAAGGCATGTTGAACTTTTCGGTTCGCGAGCCTTTGGGAGTTGTCGGAAAAATCACTCCCTACAATCATCCTCTAATGTTCGCGGCCATGCGGGCCGCTGCGCCCTTGGCTGCAGGAAACACAGTTGTCATTAAGCCCGCCGATCAAGCTCCCCTGTCGGCTCTCAGATTTGCTGAACTGATTGACGATATTCTTCCGCCAGGGGTCATCAATGTCGTACCCGGAAAAGCCGAAGCGGGAGCGGCACTCGCATCCCATCCAGAAATTTCCAAAATTGCCTTGATTGGAAGCGTTCCTACCGGTCGCGCAGTAATGAAAGCCGCGGCGGAAACAGTGAAGCCAGTAATGCTCGAACTTGGAGGCAAGAACGCCTTAGTGGCATTCCCGGATGCGGATATTGAGGAGACAGCCCAAGCCGTCGTCGGCGGGATGAATTTCGTATGGTGCGGTCAATCGTGCGGATCCACAAGCCGAGCATTTCTGCATTCCGACATCCATGATGCTGTTGTCGCTCGGGTGAAAGAAATTTGCTACAAGATTAGACCTGGCATTCCAACTGACATGAAGACCGATATGGGAGCAATAGTTTCAAAGGCTCAGTTTGACAAAATCATGAGCTATATTGAAATAGCGAAGTCCGAAGGCGCAGAATTGCTGGTCGGCGGAAAAGTTCCTGAGGAACCGGAGTTAGCAAACGGATTGTTTATCGAACCGACAGTGTTTACCGGCGTATCGCCGCAGATGCGCGTTGCGTCTGAAGAAATCTTTGGGCCCGTTCTTTCGATCTTGAAGTGGTCGGATGAAAACCAAATGGTTCAAGACGTAAACTCAGTTGAGTATGGCCTAACCGCGTCTATTTGGACAAACGATCTGCATGCGGCACACAGAACTGCAGCCAACCTTGAAGTCGGGTACGTTTGGGTAAACAGCACTTCGAACCATTTCTTGGGTGCGTCATTTGGCGGGTACAAGCAGTCAGGAATTGGACGCGAAGAAAGTCTTGAGGAGCTACTCGCATATACTCAGGAAAAAAACATCAACATTACCTTGAAAGAAGCGGCTAGCTAACGGCCAATACTGATTCCCAAAACCGACGGTCAGTGATTGTGAGGAATTTTTGAGATGGCCTTTAGTCCACAAGGTTCTCCACAACGTCAAGTGATACCGGTGTGACACTCTTAACAAGCAAGCAGTGCATCACCGGTAGAAAGGTTAGCTCCGCGTCCACGCATGAGAATTAGGTGCGCTTCGACCTGCGTTTTGGGAGACAGGATAAATTTCTTAGAGTTTGAAACTACAACAAAGCAATATCTTCGAATTGGTGTGGTGACCAATAGCGATAGGCTGCTGCTCCGAGGCCGAGGCGTTCAGACGCGCAAACGTGTTCCATTCGCCAAGATAGCAGACGCGTCCCACGGTGAAGCTTTGGATGTATTGAAAGATCAGGGACAGCAAGTACCAAACAGCTAAAAAAGAAAGAACCCTTAATGAAGATAGGCACACCAAAAGAGATACTGGACGGAGAGAACCGGGTCGCGATGACGCCTGACTCCGCCGTGCAACTGCAGAAACTGGGCTATGAGTGCCTGATCGAGAAAGGCGCCGGTGCTGCCGCTGGTTTCTCGGACGCGGCCTACAAAGCCGCGGGTGTCGAGATCGTCAAAACGGCCGCGTCACTGTGGAAAAACTCGGATATCGTCGCCAAGGTTCGCATCCCGACTGAAACCGAGCTGAAGCGCCTGACCAAGGACAAGACCCTGATCTCGTTCTTCAATCCTGCCGGTAATAAAGAAGGCATGGAACTGGCGAAATCCAAGGGTGCGACCGTGATCGCGATGGAGATGGTGCCGCGTATCAGCCGGGCGCAGAAGATGGACGCGCTGTCCTCGATGGCCAATATCGCAGGCTACCGCGCGGTGATCGAGGCGGGTAACAACTTTGGCCGGTTCTTCACCGGTCAGGTGACGGCGGCCGGTAAGGTGCCGCCTGCCAAGGTGCTGATTGTCGGGGCTGGTGTGGCTGGTCTGGCGGCGATTGGGACGTCCACGTCGCTGGGTGCGATCACCTATGCGTTCGATGTGCGCCCCGAAGTGGCCGAACAGGTCGAATCGATGGGGGCCGAGTTTGTCTATCTGGACTTTGAAGATGACAGCCAGGACGGCGCGGCCACCGGTGGTTATGCCTCTGTCCAGTCGGACGAGTTCCGCGAGGCGCAGCTGGCCAAGTTCCGTGAGCTGGCCCCCGAGATGGACATCGTGATCACCACGGCGCTGATCCCGAACCGTGAAGCGCCTGAGCTGTGGACCAAGGATATGGTCGAAGCGATGAAGCCGGGCTCGGTCATTGTTGACCTGGCGGCGGAAAAGGGCGGCAACTGCAAGCTGACCGTCGCGGATGAGAAGATCGTGACCGATAACGGCGTGACCATCATCGGCTATACCGACTTCCCCAGCCGGATGGCGGCGCAATCCTCGTCTTTGTACGCGACCAACATCCGTCATATGATGACCGACCTGACCCCCGAAAAGGACGGTCAGATCAATCACGACATGGAGGATGACGTGATCCGCGGTGCAACCGTGACCCATGAGGGTGAGATCACCTTCCCGCCACCTCCGCCCAAGGTGCAGGCGATTGCGGCGCAGAAAAAGCCCGAGGTCAAGGAACTGACCCCGGAAGAGAAAAAGGCGCAGGAGGTTGCGGCCTTCAAGGCGCAGACCAAGCAGCAGTTCACCCTGCTGGGGGTTGGCGGCGCGCTGATGTTGTTGGTGGGGCTGATCGCTCCGGCCAGCTTCATGCAGCACTTCATCGTCTTCGTGCTGGCAATCTTTGTCGGCTTCCAGGTGATCTGGGGCGTGGCACACAGCCTGCACACACCGCTGATGGCGATCACCAACGCGATCTCGTCGATCATTATCGTCGGGGCCTTGATGCAGATCGGATCGGGCTCGTTCCTGGTTATTCTGCTGGCGGCTCTGTCTGTCTTCATGGCCGGGATCAACATCTTCGGCGGCTTTCTTGTCACCCGGCGCATGCTCGCCATGTTCCAGAAATCTTAAGGAGGCCGGGTAGATGGAAGGTTTTATCACTGCTGCTTATGTTGTTGCGGCTGTTCTGTTCATCCTGTCTCTGGGTGGTCTGTCGAACCAGGAAAGCGCCAAGCGCGCGGTCTGGTACGGGATTGTCGGTATGGCGCTGGCGGTCTTTGCCACGCTGGTGGGTCCAGGTTCGGGCCTGTGGCTGCTGTCGCTGCTGCTGATCGCGGGTGGCGGTCTGATCGGTCAATATGTGGCACAGCGCGTGCAAATGACCGAGATGCCGCAGCTTGTGGCCGCGATGCACTCGCTGGTCGGTCTGGCGGCTGTGTTCGTCGGCTTCAACGCGCATTTTGAGATCGGCAATGTGGCGCAAGTCATGGCGATTGCCGACAGTGCGAAAGAGGCGGACCTGTCTGATCTGGGTGCCTTTGCCAAGCTGATCGCCAAGAAGACATCCGCCGAGCTGGCGATCCTGCATGTTGAGCTGTTTCTGGGCATCTTCATCGGTGCGATCACCTTTACCGGCTCGGTCGTGGCCTATGGCAAGCTGGCAGGCAAGGTGACGTCTGCGGCGACCAAGCTGCCGGGTGGTCATGTGCTGAATGCGGCGGCGGCGGGCCTCTCTCTGATCTGTCTGATCTGGTACACCGCGTCGGGTGGGTTTTTCCCGCTGCTGCTGATGACGCTGGCGGCGCTCTTCATCGGTTATCACCTGATCATGGGCATCGGTGGCGCCGACATGCCAGTGGTTGTGTCGATGCTGAACAGCTATTCCGGCTGGGCGGCGGCTGCGATTGGCTTCTCGCTGGGCAACGACCTGCTGATCGTGGTCGGTGCGCTGGTGGGCTCGTCGGGTGCGATCCTGTCCTACATCATGTGCAAGGCGATGAACCGGCATTTTGTCAGCGTGATCCTGGGCGGCTTTGGTGGCCCGCAGGGTGAGCAGATGGCCGTTGAAGGTGAGCAGATCGCCATCGAGGCCGACGGTGTGGCCTCGGCGTTGAACGAGGCGGACAGCATCGTGATCATCCCCGGCTATGGCATGGCGGTGGCGCAGGCGCAGCAATCGGTCAGCGAACTGGTCCGCAAGCTGCGCGCGCAGGGTAAGAATGTACGTTTTGCGATCCATCCTGTCGCGGGGCGTCTGCCGGGCCACATGAACGTGCTGCTGGCAGAGGCTAAGGTCCCCTATGACATCGTGCTGGAGATGGACGAGATCAACGATGATTTCCCCGAGACGGATGTGGCCATCGTCATCGGTTCGAACGACATCGTGAACCCAGCCGCGCAGGAAGACCCCAACAGCCCCATCGCCGGGATGCCGGTTCTGGAATGCTGGAAGGCCAAGCAGGTGTTTGTGTCCAAGCGCGGTCAGGGCACGGGCTATTCGGGCATCGAAAACCCGCTCTTCTTCAAAGAGAACACCCGCATGTTCTATGGCGACGCCAAACAGTCGCTGGACAAACTGCTGCCCATGGTCGACTGATCAAGTTTCAAGAATTAATCCACGACTTTGGCCAGTCACCACGAGCACAGCCATTCACGTTGCACAACAGGCGGAACCGCTGACCATCTTCTCAAGGGTCAAACGCTAGTCCAGCGACCGCCTCTGATTGGCGCGATCAAGTGTGGGAGCGGCGCGCCGGCTACCATCCTCAAACTCTTTGATCATCCCAATGATCTGTTCGTCAGAAAATCTTCGTTTCATGATCGATCCTAATACCGGACAAATCAAATCAACCAATTAGGGCCTGAAGTTTCTGTCGCAAACCGTGACAATCTCATTTAAGGGCGCGCATTTTCCGAAAGACGTGATTTTGCACGCGGTTTTCTTCTACCTACGCTACGGTGTTTCATACCGGAATCTGGAAGAAATCAGGGCGGAACCCGGCGTTAGTCTGGATCATGCAACACTGAACCGCTGGGTCAGCCGATATGCTGTGCTCATTGCGGACGCAGCGCAGTATAGAAAGCGTCCCGCAGACCGTTCTTGGCGCATGGATGAGACATATGTGAAAGCGAAGGGTGAATGGGTTTATCTCTATCGTGCCATCGACAAACACGGCAAGACCCTTGATTTCATGCTATCCGAGCGCCGAAACAAAGCCGCTGCGACGAGGTTTTTTGCCCGCGCGCTTGAGGTAAACGGTCTACCGCACAAGATCGTCATCGACAAAAGTGGTACCAACACGGCCGGCATCAAGGCAATCAATAAGATGCTCAAGAGCTTTGGTTGTCAAATCCCGATTGAGATGGTCAGGCGGAAATACCCCAATAACATCATTGAACAGGATCACCGCATCATCAAACGAAGGATTAGACCCATGCTGGGCTTCAAGTCTTTCGCTTCAGCCGCATCTGTCCTGGCAGGCATAGAACTGGTCAACATGATCCGCTAAGGTCAATTCACGCCCGGAGTCCGTCCGTTCCAGCAGATTTTCCAGCTGGCAGAGTAAACTCCTCACCAATTCCACTGATGCATTGCCATCCAAAAAAATTTGCGACAGAAACCGGACCCCTTCCCCGTTTGTGCGCAATATTCTAACATTTTGCTCTTTACTTCAACTGCACCACCAAATCTCTATTATTTCCGATAAGTATCCCTTATTACGTGTGATTGATTTCTCCGGGAAGCGCGCGCAGAGCTGCAATCACACCAAAGAAGTCGGGGCCGCCTTGATCAACTTTTGCCGACCGAATTCAGTCTTTTTACTATCTCTCTACTTCGTTCTTCAGGAACTCCGCTTACATCTGCAAAGACTGGCCACTGTTTCGCCGCATGGCGCACTTGCTCGATGATTTCAAGCACGCGTCGTTTTCGAATGCCGCACCCCTCTCCTGCTGCAACCAAATCTTCATGAGTCGGGTTCCTGCCGTTTCCATTCACACTCAGATGATGTTCGCCGCCAGGGCCGTCGGAAAAGCTCAGGTCATATGCGGGCGACAGGCGCCATGTTCCGTGATGGTCCATCAGGAAGGCGTGGTTCTTGATGTGGTCATCGCGGTTGTGGGTTAGAACGTTGAAGACCATGCGCCGAAACATCTCTTCAACGTCACCCTGATGGTTGGTCATGAAATAGGTCAGTTTCAACAAGGTTTCATAGTCCACAACCGGTGCGGTGAAATCGGCGTTCAGAATACCCGCGACCGTGTGCATATGCAGCCGCCGACCCTCGGGTCGATCAAAGCGAAGGGTTGCGAACAGGTCTTCACCCGAACCGGTCGAAAGCAATCGTGTATCCGACATGTTGATTCCGGCCGCGCGCGCCATTTCCGCATAGGCTTGTTCCTCACGCGCAGCGCTGGACGGGTCGGACGAGGATCGGAATTTAATGAGGTAATGGCTGAACCCCTCCCCTGCCCCGCTGCGATGATCCCGCAACATGCCGGTTTCTGTGTTCACCAAGGCGACAAATTTTGGCCGCGCCCCGGCCGAGCCGCCACTGCCTGCGCGAAGCCGGGACAGGTCCTCGACAGACAAGTCCTGTTCGATATGCTGGGCAGTTTTAGCGAACCAATCCAGGTCGATATCTTCCTGTTTGGTCAGTTCCTCTTCGGGATGATAGCAAAGCGCCCCCATGCCGTACTGGCCGACTATGGCCAGACGGTTTACTGGCGTCAGCTCATGAACCGCCCTGCCCCGCCGTGCCATCTCACGGTCAATCAGCAAGCGGCCCCAGCCATCAGGCAGTGAATCCGCCAGGACACCCGGCAGCCCATCAAACGGAGTATGGTCGCCAAAATGCAATCCCTGCCAGGATCGGATCGCATATGGCGAAATCGGCAACGGGTTTGCGACGAACTCCGGCGCCCATTCAATGGCGGCACATCGCTGGTCCTTGACCCACGCCACCTGTCCAACCACACGCCGATGATCTCCAAAGTCCAGTTCGATGTTCAGACGATCAGCCATCAGCCCTGCCTTTTTCCGGCCCGCTTGCGGTTAGCCCTTGCGGACCCCAATTCCTCCAGTGACGAAGCTGTTGGCTTTGGAAACAGATCTTCGAATGCGTCCAGCGCGCCCAACGCCCCGGCAATCGCCAAAAGTGCCGCCAGTGAAATCTCGCCACTTTGTTCAAACCGTTTGAGTGTCGACAGCGGCACGCCCGATTTTTCGGCCAAAGCCTGCTGTGTCATGTTATGAGCCAGGCGCAGACCGCGGGCAGAAAAACGAATCTTGTCCTGCACCGAGCCAGGTGTCGGGGTCTCAAAGCTAAAGGTCAATATATTGCCCTTTCGCGCAAATTATATCACCTAAGGATAATATAATGTCTTTTGACACCAAAGGAAACCTGCGAATCCTGCCCGTGTTCGCCCTCTTCCCCGCCTTAGGATGATTCCCGAACGTCTGTTTCAAAGCTTGATCCGAGACTATCACTGATGTTTCACGAGATTTTCCATGAATTCCATGGGGTTTCACAATTATTTATTCCTTTCAATGCTTTGCGTCGTGTATTGTTTTGAAAAGCCGCTCCTCTACTATATATTGCAGACCCTGCGATATCTCGACATTGAAGAAGTTGTTGCCAAACCACCCCCTTCTTGCGTAAAAAACGATAAAAACAGCGTTGGCGAAAAACAGCGTTACTGAAAGAGGGCAGACGTGGCTGAACCTATCCACATCAATCAGCGTGTTCGCGAGAACGCTGAGAATCTGACTGCGGCTTTGGAAAGCCACATGATGACAGTGTTTGCGCCCGACGCGCGCAAAGAGCTTCGACTGTTCAGCGCCGGAGAAGCCGCCGGTCTGCTGGGTATCTCACCCAGCTTTCTGCGCAAACTGCACTTCGACAGCCGAATCCCCGATGTACATACCACCCCAGGTGGTCGTCGCCACTATTCCGCTGAAGACCTGCTAACCATACGCGAAGAGCTGGAGTCGACCGCAAAGACAACTGGGACTTATCTGAAAGGCCGCCAGACGGGTGACAAGGTGCAGGTTCTGTCCTTTCTCAACTTCAAGGGCGGATCGGGCAAAACGACCAGTGCAATCCACACAGCACAGCGTTTGGCCTTGAAAGGATACCGGGTTCTTACCGTCGATATTGACCCTCAGGCGTCTTTGACCACTCTGTTTGGCTATCGCCCTGAATACGACTTTCTTCAATCAGGTACGATCTACGACGCCATCCGATACGAAGACCCCCTGCCCCTCTCCAGCATCATCCAGAAAACCTTTTTCACCGGTATTGATCTGGCCCCGGCCGGTTTGATCCTGCAGGAATTCGAGCACGAGACCCCGCAGGCATTGCTGAACAACGTTCAGCCTGCGTTCTTTTCCCGGATGGCGACCGCCCTTCAGGAAGTCGAGGACAATTACGACGTGATCATCTTCGATTGCCCGCCGCAACTGGGCTATCTGACCATGTCCGCGCTGTGTGCATCGACCGGGGTGCTGATTACAGTCGTGCCCAATATGCTGGACATCGCGTCGATGTCCCAGTTCCTGCAAATGAGCGCGGAGTTGTTGGACGTGGTCGCCGAAGCGGGTGCGCCGATGGATTTCGACTTTCTGCGGTTTCTAATCAATCGCTATGAACCCAGCGACGGACCCCAGCAACAGGTTGTCGCCTTCCTGCGGCAGTTGTTCGGAAATGAGGTCATGGTTGCGCCGATGCTGAAATCCACCGCGATTTCCGATGCTGGACTAACTCAGCAGACGGTATACGAGGTCGAACGCAGCCAATTTCACCGCAACACCTATGATCGTGCGGTGGACTCATTGAATCTTGTCAATGACGAGATCGAGTCGTTGCTTCAACATGCATGGGGGCGCTGATGGCACGTAAAGACATTCTGACAACCAACCTGAACCAATCCGGCGGGGCTGCAAAACCCGAAAAGCCCCGAATGATGCCACGCGGCGCGGTTGGCGCCTTGCAGTCTTCCTTGTCGAAACTACAGGAAAACGCGGTGCAAGAGATCGACTGCGCCCTGATCGACGATGCTGGGCTGAAAGACCGGTTGGGGATGGACAGCGAGGCACAGCGACAACTGGTCGAAAGCCTGCGCACTTATGGACAGCAGGTTCCGATCCTATTGCGACCGCACGCCAAAGAACCGGGCCGGTTCGAAATCGTCTATGGCCGCCGCCGCCTGATGGCGCTGAAAGAGCTTGGCCAGCCGGTCAAGGCGATGGTCCGGCAACTGGACGACCACGCGCTGGTTCTGGCGCAGGGACAGGAGAACACCTCGCGTCAGGATCTGTCCTTTGTCGAAAAGGCCAGCTTTGCCGCGCAGTTGAAAGAGGCTGATTACGACCGCGAGACCATCGCGGCGGCCCTGTCGATCGACCAGCCGATGGTGACGCGCATGCTCAAGGTTGGGACGGCATTCTCCTTGCCCTTCCTGCGCCAGATCGGGTCTGCGCCCAAAATTGGCCGCGACCGTTGGATGACACTGGCCGAGGCCCTGAAAGACAAAGCCGCCACCAGCCGCGCCAGCACCTTCATGAACCGCCCCGAGTTTCTGACACTGGACTCGGATCAACGGTTTGAGGCGGTCCTGAAACACGTGCAGAAGAAACCAAGCGCCAGCAAACCAGCAGCAGCCAAACCGCGCACTTTGCGTGACGCCGCGGGCAAGGCTCTGGCCGATGTCCGGCTGACAAATCGCGGCGTGACCCTGAACATTCCGTCGCGCACGGCAGACGGCTTTGACGCCTGGTTCGAAACAAATGCCGAGACCCTGATCACCGAACTTCACGACCGCTGGAAAAACGAACGGTCGGAAGACTAAGACCACAGAGAAGCAACCACAGGAGGCACGAGCAGACCACAAAAAAAGCCCCCCAGGACAGATGATCCCGGAAGGCCCTTTTCAATCTTAGCACCTTTGAAATAGCCCCTCCGAATCGGTCCTGTCAACTCTGCGCGCTGCGCGGGGCAGGGATTTTTTGTGTTTCGTGAAAAAAATATGAAACATGCGTCCCAAAGTGACTTTGGGCGAGGGGCAAGTTTTGCCCTGTCGTCTGTCGACAAATGGGAAGTGCTGTCCGCGCTGACCACGGCCTCAGCGGATTTCGACATCTCTCATCGTACATTGACTGTGCTGAAAGCCTTGCTGACCTTTCTGCCAGACCGGGACATTCCGACCGAGCCGGGCAGGGCGGTTGTGTTTCCCGCGAACCGCACCCTGTCCGAACGCCTGAACGGGATGCCCGAAAGCACCCTGCGCCGCCATCTGGCGCGGCTGGTGCAGCTGGGTCTTGTCAACCGTCACGACAGCCCCAACCGCAAACGATATGCCCGACGGGTAGGGCAGGGGGTCGAACTGGCTTTCGGCTTTGACCTGTCCCCGCTGAACGGTCATGCCGATCAGATTTTCCTGACCGCTGAACGCGCCACCCGCCGCGCTGAACGCATTAGAACTCTGCGTGACCGGATCGCACTGGCACGGAAACAGCTGATTGCTCTGAATGACAGCCGCTTTACCGCGCTGATCGAAAACGCACGCCTGATCCTGCGTCGCAAGTCCTCAGAACAATCGCTGCATAAATTGACCCAGGAAATGGAAGACACAGCCGACCAAAACACAGGCAATGCTATCCACCAGCCTGAATTGCGAACCATTCAATTGAGCGGCCCTGACAATCAAAATGAGCGGCACATACAGGATTCATCTGAATCTAAATTTGACTCTGAAGAACAGACCTCGGACTCGCAAATTCCGGCTGACAAAAAAAACGATGACGCCAATCTTCATATCGTTCTCGATATATGCACCGAGTTTCAGGACTACTATCCCAAGCAGATCACGGGATGGGCAGAGTTGGTAACAGTTGCTGAGAAACTGTCGCCCATGATTGGGATTGATCCTCCGGTCTTCAACGAAGCGCGAGTCCGTATGGGAGCTGCAACCGCGGCAACATCCGTCCTTTGCATTCTTGAACGTCTGCAAGACATCCGAAGCCCTGGCGCCTACTTGCGCAAGCTGACGCAAAAAGCGCAGAAGGGCACATTTTCATGCATACCAATGCTGAAGGCCTTGGAAAACAAAGGGAAATCGGAGAATTGTCAACTGACAACTTGAAAAATGCCGTAAAAACAATGGTGTAAGCTATTATTGAGGTAGGGAAACTGACGAAGCTCGATTTTCAAGCGCTTTTGCGGCCACTATGAATTGGATTTCAAGAGCTTACCACTTGCACAACGGTATTCCCCACGTATCCTGCGCGAAGTTACAGAGTGATACATGTATTACAGGTTATTTACCATCATTCCAGATCGGCAAGCGCGTCTCTCGATCGCATCAGAAAATTAAAACATAAAGACTTATGACCACAGATCATTCTCAATCCTCGACAGCTGACAACACTTCGGCCGAAACAATCGAGACGATAGCCCCTTCTACCAGCCTGCAATTTGACATGGCAAAAAAGGTAAACTTCGCCTCTGCACAGAATGACATCCCCGTTCTCAAGACGTTGTCGATCACCAATATGACCGATGGCCCGCTGGATAACATCCAGATAACCCTCACCGCACAGCCCGCTGTGATAAAATCGAGGACCTGGATCATCGACCGGTTGTCCCCGATGGGGAGTCTTGAACTGGGCGATCTGGCGACGCCTCTGGACGTTCAGAAACTGGCCGGTCTCAATGAAACGGAAATCGGATCTCTGACCCTGACGGTTTCGGCGGACGATGGTCCGTTGTCGTCAGAAACTCTGCCTCTGGAGCTGCTGGCCCGCGATCAATGGGGCGGGCTGGGTGACATGGACCGGCTGCTGGCAGCCTTTGTATCTCCGAACGATCCCGTGGTGGCGGCGATCCTCAAGGAGGCGTCGCTGTTGCTGGAACGCAGTGGGCACGATGGCTCGCTTGAGGGATATCAATCCGGTGACCCGCAGCGCGCATGGATGATCGCTGGCGCAATCTGGTCGGCCGTGACCGGTATGGGGCTGACCTATGCCAACCCGCCTGCATCGTTCGAGGTTGAGGGGCAGAAAATCCGTGCGCCCGAACGAATTCGCAGCGAGGGGCTGGCCACGTGTCTGGACAGTTCGCTGCTATTGGCCGCTGCGTGGGAACAGGCCGGGTTGCATCCTGTTGTCCTGTTTAGTCACGGTCACGCCTGGGCCGGGGTCTGGATCACCAATCGGGATTTTGGGCACGTGACCGAGCCGGACGTGATCACCGTGCGCAAGGCGACTCACGCGAAAGAGTTCATTCCGGTTGAAACCACCCTGTTGACCCAACGCCCGACTGCCGGATTTGAACAGGCGGTCGAAGCCGGGCGGTCCCGTGTGTCCGAGGATCGTGAGCAGGAATTCCTGATGGCTGTTGACATTACCCGCGCGCGCTCGGCCCGGATCCGTCCGCTGGCCAGCCACGTGGCGGCTGATGCCGGTGTGGCCGAGCATATTGAGGCTGCCCCCGCGAAACTACCGGACCCTATCGACTTTGGCCTGTTGCCGTCCGAAGTGATCGAACAAGTTCCCGACACGCCCAAAGGACGGATCGAACGTTGGCAGGCGAAGCTGTTGGACCTGTCGCTGCGCAACCGGCTGCTGAACTTCAAGCCAAGTAAACAGACTGTGCCTTGCCTGGTGCCTGATGTTGGCGCTTTGGAGGATGCATTGGCCGCGGACAAGGCGTTCCGCGCCTATCCGCTGATGGAGGATGATCCCATTGGCGAGCGTCAGCTGTCGCGGCAGGACAGGGACGAGATCATCGCCAGCGCAACGAAAGATGCGTTCGAACGCGGCCAGATCACGATGCCGCTGGATCGCAAGGACGCTGACAACCGCCTGCTGGCCCTGTTTCGAAAAGCCAAGAGCGATCTTCAGGAGGGTGGGACAAATACTCTGTTTCTGGCGGCAGGGTTCCTGCGCTGGCAGCGAGAGGGCGAAAAGCGCAGCTATCGTGCTCCGCTGCTGCTGATCCCGATCAAGCTGGAACGCAAATCGGCGCGGTCAGACTTTAGAATCCTGCACCACGAAGACGAGGTTCGGTTCAACTCGACCTTGCTGGAATTTCTCAAGCGTGATTTCGACCTGACCCTGCCCGAGCTTGAGGGCGAATTGCCCCGCGACGACAGCGGCATCGACCTGCCGCGTATCTTTGAATGGATGCGCCAGCGGGTGCGCGAAGTGCCGGGGTTCGAGGTTGTGGAAGAGATCGCGATCTCGACCTTTTCATTCTCGAAATACCTGATGTGGAAGGATCTGGTCGAGCGCACCGATCAATTGCGCAATAACCGGCTGGTGGCGCATCTGGTCGACAACCCTGACAAGACCTTTGAGGGCGGGGCAGGGGACGCGATCCCGGCCGAACAGATGGATCAACGACTGGCACCCAAGGATCTGGTTACACCTCTGCCCGCTGACAGCTCGCAATTGTCAGCCGTCGTTGCAGCAGCTGAGGGGTGGGATTTCGTATTGATCGGCCCGCCGGGCACCGGCAAAAGTCAGACCATCGCCAATATCATTTGCCAGTGCCTTGCCCATGGTAAAACGGTGCTGTTCGTCGCCGAAAAAGCTGCGGCTTTGGATGTTGTGCAGCGCAGGCTTGAGGCACACGGGTTGGGCGATGCGGTGCTGGAGCTGCATTCCAACAAGACCGACCGCAAGCGGGTTCTGACGCAGCTTGGCCGGGGATGGGACAGGGCCTCGGCCACCAGCGAGCAGGACTGGCTGGATGTCACCGAGAAGCTGCGGATCAAGCGCGACCAGCTCAATACCTATGTGCAGGCGGTTCACGCCAAGGGTGCGCAGGGGTTTTCGGTCTTTGACGCGATTTCATGGACGGCGGGGGCACCAAAGGGACTGAAACTGTCCTATGCGGATAAGGATGCCCATGATCAGCACAGTTTTGACCGGTTGCTTGAGATCACAGAGGAACTTGGCCGTACCTACACAGCTGTAGGCGGTGGCACACCGCTGCCATTGGTGGGAGAGGCTGAGTGGTCTCATGCCTGGGAAGACCAGATCATTGAACGGGCCAAAACCCTGAGGGCGTGTATCGACCGTGCCATGCGATCATCTTCGGATATTTCAGGCCGGCTGGCATTGACCCCGGACCGGATGCTGAAGCCGGAACGTCGCGCTCTGCTGACCGACCTGTCGCGCCGTATTGATCCCGACGCGGACGATCTGCGCATGGTGCCGCGCCTGTCAGAGCGTGACCTGCACGCCGAAGTGGATCAGTTCGAGACCGCGCTTGTTGCGTTCATGGACGCGCAGGACCAATGCAGCGCGTCCTACACCGAAGACAATATGAAACGCCTGCCGTTGGATCAGCTGGATGCGGAATGGCGCGCGGGTGAGGCGGGGTTCTGGCCATTTTCCGCCCTGAAAAAGCGCAAGACCCGCAAGCTGCTGCAAACCTATGCCAGCTCGGGACAGGTTGAACCGGGCAGGGATTTGCCAGCGTTGGAAGAGTGCCGCAAACAGCTGGCAGTGCTGCAGGATAGCCCGGTAGCTGATACCGCCGGCGCAGACCGGTCGCTGCACAGATTGAAGGGGCGTGTGGCTCAGGCGAATTCCTTGCGTGCCACTCTGGCTGGTGTGCAATCCGAGATCACCGACACCGTGGCATTTGGTGCCACTGTCGCTGCGTTGGAGGAAGGACCCACGGGCGAGTTGCGACAGGCAATGGAGGACTGGCAGGCGGCGGACAGCGCATTGAATGCGACAATCACCGAGTTCGCTGGGCTTGGCGGCTTGGTGGACACCGATCTGCCCTTACGCGATCTTCTGGAGGCCGTGGATCAGACACTGGCGCAACGCGGGCGGCTTGCGGACTGGACCCGCTGGGTTGCCATTCGGAACAAGGCCAAAGCCGCGGGGCTGACGCCTCTGGTCGATGCAATTGAGTCGGATCAGTTGAAAGGCGATCCGGTCGCCGAATGCCGCTGCGCATATGCCCGATGGTGGTTGCCTCTGGCTATGGATGCCTCGGACCCGCTGCGCCAGTTCGCGCATTGGGAGCATGAGGATATCGTTGGGGCCTTCCGTAAGCTGGATGACGAGGTCGCCGAACATGCTCCGCGCGAAGTCATGCGACGCATTCATCACCGCCTGCCCGCAAGGGACGGGGTGCCCAGAAAATCGGAACTGGGTGTTCTACGGCATCAGTTGGGGCTGAAACGCCCCTCGATGGCGATCCGGCCTCTGCTGGAGAATCTGGGCGACGTTCTGCCCAAACTTGCCCCTTGCGTGCTGATGTCGCCGTTGTCGATTGCGCAGTATCTTCCGGCAGGTCAGGCGACGTTCGACGTTGTGATTTTTGACGAAGCGTCGCAGATCACGACCTGGGATGCCATCGGAGCAATCGCGCG
This sequence comes from Ruegeria sp. CF8, assembly GCF_056537285.1. Classification (NCBI taxonomy): domain Bacteria; kingdom Pseudomonadati; phylum Pseudomonadota; class Alphaproteobacteria; order Rhodobacterales; family Roseobacteraceae; genus Ruegeria; species Ruegeria sp. CF8. The sequence goes on from NZ_JBQFRG010000014.1 coordinate 57,286, forward strand.
GGCGAAACAGTCGATCATTGTAGGCGATCCCAAGCAGTTGCCGCCGACCAACTTTTTTGGCCGCAGCGATGAGGCCGAGGAGGACGCCGAAGGGATGATTGGCGACATGCCTTCAATTCTGGATGAGGTGGCAACCGCAGGTATCCCGACGCGGAGGCTGGATTGGCACTATCGCAGCCGTGATGAGGCGCTGATCGCGTTCTCGAACCATTTCTACTACGACGGAGGCCTTGTCACCTTTCCCGCACCAAGCACGGGCAGTGACGCTGTGAAATTCCACAAGATCGACGGCACCTATGCGCGCGGGGCAGGGCGGACCAATGCGGATGAGGCCAAGGCGATTGTGGCGCTGATCCGCCAGCGTCTGACCGCTTGGCTGAACCACCCCGAGGAGGATCGGCCAACGCTGGGTGTGATCACCTTCAACGCGCAGCAGCAGGGGCTGATCCTGGACCTCCTGGACAAAGTGCGGCGCGATGCACCTGAACTTGAATGGTTCTTTGCAGAAGAGCGTGAAGAGCCGTTGATCGTGAAAAACCTTGAGAATATTCAAGGGGATGAGCGTGATGTGATGCTGTTTTCGATCACGTTCGCCCCGGACCTTGCAGGTAAATTGTCGATGAACTTCGGCGCGTTGAATGCGGATGGCGGCGAAAAGCGTCTGAACGTTGCCGTCACGCGGGCCCGGCGCGAATTGCATGTGTTCGCCTCGCTAACTCACGACCAGATTGATCTGTCGCGCACCCGTGCAACCGGTGTGCGTGATCTGAAAACCTTTCTGGACTATGCCGAGCGTGGCCCTGTCGCCTTGGCTGCGCGCGAAGAAGGATCGCTTGGGCCGGCCGAGAACCCGTTCGAGGAAGCCATTGCCGCGGCGTTCCGCGCTAAAGGCTGGGAGGTGCGGACCCAGATCGGTGTCTCGGGCTTCCGCATCGATCTTGGGATCGTGAACCCGGATCGGGCAGGGGCCTATCTGGCCGGGATTGAATGTGATGGGGCCACCTATCACAGCTCGGCCACGGCCCGGGATCGCGACAAGGTACGGCAGGCAGTGTTGGAAGGGCTGGGTTGGACGATCCTGCGCATCTGGTCAACCGATTGGTTCCGCGATCCGGCGGCGGTAGTTGACCGGTTGCACGAAAAATTAGAGGTGCTGTTGGAAGAAGACCGCGTGGCGCGACAGGAAGCAGAGCATGAGGCTGCGGAAGAAGATCTGCCAGCGGTGCGGGCATTACCTGCGCCCAAGCTGCCTCAGGCCGACAGCGCACTGCCGGAAACCGCGCCGGAAGAGGCTGATGAGCTTCAGCTTTTCGCCTCGGGCGTTCAGGCGCATGAGTTGATCAAGGATGACGGGCCAAAGGCCGACCCGGACCGTTTCTTTGATCTTGGGTATATGGGGGTTCTGCGGCAGATCGTTCACGAGGTTTTGGTCGATCAAGCCCCGATGCCGCTGCGCAATCTGGGCCGCGAAGTCGCAAACCGCCACGGGTGGCAGCGCACCGGGCGCCGGATCATGGACAGGGTTGAACACGCGCTTGGCGCGGCTGAACTGCATGATGAGTTCGGTACTCCGTTTGTCTGGCTGGCAGGCACATATCAGGATCGCATCCGGTATCGCGGGCTGGAAAACCGCGCCATCCGCGATGTGTCCCGCACCGAGGTCGCGGCTGTACTGGATGAGATCGGCGCGGACCTGAAAACGTCAGAGGATCCGGCGGGGGATTTGGCCCGCCACCTTGGCCTGTCGCGGGTCAGTGGGTCGGCGCGTCAACAGATTGAGGAGATCATGAGGTGGTACGTGGACCAGACGGGCAATGAAGATTCTGCACACAGCTGATGTTCATCTGGATTCACCGCTTAAATCGTTGGCCTTGCGCGGCCCCGATTTGCGGGACAGGTGCAGACCGCCAGCTGCGCTGCTTTTGTCAGGATCGTTGACGCGGCCATTGCCGAAGAGGTGGCCGCCTTGTTGATTGCAGGCGACCTGATCAGGGCAAACCGAAAAGATCTGGCGTGTTCTCATCACGCCGTGCGCTCAAACCTTCGCCAAGATGTAGACATGGGTGTTTAACCCGCGTCAGACCTTTACGCCCCTCGAAGTGGACCCACCCACCTCTTGGCATGCCAACGCTTAAGATCGGAATGCCGCATATTGGGCAAACCCGACTAAAGGTCGCGCCCTTCCTATTTCTTTGAATGTCACGGAGCACCCAACCGCCACGGACAGAGACCGTTCGACCCGTCGATAAACGGCGGATGTGAGCCTTCCGATAGTACCACCGGCCCGTCATCCCAAGCCCCTTCTTTCCTTAACTCTGCTGCCGGTCGGCGTCGTACGCACATAGAACCCTTGCGGGATAGCCTCCTGCACTAACCCAACATGCGAGATCAGTCCCACAGCCCGGCTGCCCTCTGTCAGAGCGGCAAGAACCTGTATCACTTGGTCCAGGGTGCCGGCCCCATTCTCGGTGTCTAGGCTGCCGAAGCCTTCGTCGATGAAGATCGTGTCCATCCGGATTTTGCCAGATAGGCTCTCGACAACATCGGCGAGCCCAAGCGCCAAGGCCAGTGCCGCGATGAATGTCTCGCCACCGGACAGGGTAGCCGTTGGACGCGCTTTGCCAGTGTTAATGTCGAAAACCTCGATTTCGAGCCCGCGTTTGCCGCGCCCACCCAATGCCTCGAGCCCGCGCGCAAGCCGGTACCGCCCGCGCGTCATAGGGTCGAGCCTCATGTTCGCCGCCTCGAGCACCTGGTCGAACATGGCGCCAATCGCGAAGGTCTCGAGCGTCATCTTGAAATCGTTCTTGCCATTGGCCAGATCGGCCAGCCCCCGAAGCGGACCGGTTTCGGATTCAAGCCGCTCGGTTTCGGCCAAGGCTTCGGCCAGCGATTTCTTGAAGTTGGTCAGAGACGATACATCGGTTCTGGACGAGGAGAGCCCATCGTTGGCGGCGTTCAATTCCTGGGCAGCATTATCGAGTGCTAGCTGAAGCGGGGCGAGGTCCGGGCGCTCGCGATCCTCACAAGCGGCCGTAGCGTTCTGCCATGTCGTGCGCGCCGCGATCAGGCCCTCACGATGATCGGAAACCGTCTTAAGGTCGGCGTCGAGGGTCGGGAAATGCGCTTTGCAAGCCTCGTATCCTGCTTTGTCCAGCCCGACCTCAGCCAGCCGAGCGCCAAAATCACCTTGCGCCTTTTCCACGCGCTGCGCCTGTGCGTTGCTCGCACGCTTCGCTGCTTCAAGCTGCTCCTGCGCACGGGTGAGCGCTTCGCTGGCCGCTCGGTCCTTTTGCGTCGCCACTTCCATCGCCTCCGAGAGTTGCCTTTGCTCGCGTTGAAGAGCCTCCCGCCGTGCGACAACCGCCTCGGGCGTGCGCAGACCTTCCGGTAGGGCCTCGACCACTGTATCACGCTTGGCGCGCGCCCCGGCGAGAGCGGTCTCGGCCTGCCCTGAAGCAGTGCGCGCCGTAGCCTCGGCAGCTTCAGCCTCGGTCACTTTCCCTTTGAGATCGGCCAAATGCTCCGACATCGCGTCAAGATCGACAGCTTCTCCATGCGTGGCGATGGCACCTTCCAGCCGAGTGATTTCGGCTTCGAGTTCCGCCATCGTACGCTCGGGCCGTTCCTGTTCGTCCAGCGCCCGCTTCTTTTCGTCCAGCCACGTTCGGCAATTGCCGAGTTCGGTTTCCGCCCGAACCCGGGCCTCGGCTGCAGTTCTCGCCTCAGCCTGCGCGTTGCGAAACGCTTCGGTCAAACCAGATTGTTCGGGCGCGCCATGGGCTGGCGCAGGATGATCGTGGGAACCACAGACAGGGCAGGGCGCTCCTTCAGTCAACTTTTCGGCCAGAATGATCGCCTGCGTTCGCGAAAGCCGCACCTCAGCATCAGTCAGGTTCGCCGCGGCGGCCTGTTCCGCATCGGTTTCAGTCACCAGCTCGCTCGATGCCGCTTCGACCTTTCGTTCGGCGTCCGCGACAGCTCCCTGCGCCTTTGCATGCGCCGCTGCCTTGACCCGTTCCCGGTCGACCTCGGCCAACTCATAGGACAGCTTGCCTCGCACCGCTTCGGTTTTTCGCGCCTGTTCAAGCGCCAGATCGGTCGCATCACGCTGAGACTGGAGCCATTCGCGGGCCTCTACGGCCTCGGTCAGCGTCTTCTTCGCTGAGGCTTCGTCCGTCGCAGCCTCATCAAACGCATTCTGTAGCACCGCTGCCTGCCCGGCCTGGCTCTCGATCGCCTCCAACTTTGTCAGGTCGGCCTGAACCTGCTTTCGTCGCTCCTCGTCAGACTGCACCTCGACCAGTTTTTGCGCCGCTTCCTTCTTCGCCCCATTAGCGGTATTGAGCTCTGCTTCCGCGTTGGAAACGGCATCCACCGCAAGTCGTCCGTCGTGCTTCGCATTGTGCCAAGCCGTCTCAAGATCACGGGCTTGCAAGGCATTGCTGACTACCTCGACCCGCCTGGCCAGAGCATCGACCTCACCCGTTTTCGCCTCGAGGCCGTCAAGCGCCTGCCGCGCTGTGTCGACGGCAGCAAAAGCTTTTTCGATCTGTTCGCCTTCGGTCAGAGCCTTGCGCGCGGCTTCGTTCGCTGCCTCTGCGATCTGCTGAATTCCCTGCTTCTCCTCGACCTTGGCCTCCGCCGCAGAAATTCCTAGCTCCAGTGCCTCGGCGCTCTCGAATCCGCGTTCCTCAAGCCGGGCCACATAGAGTGCACGCTGGTCGCGCAACGCTCGCTCTGCCTCTGAGGCTTCTTCCTTCAGCCGGGCGGCGAGATCGCGATAGATCTTCACGTCGAAGAGATCTCGCAATATCTCGACCCGCGCATCGGTTTTTGCAGTAAGGAACGTCTCGAACTTGCCTTGAGGTAGGAGCACGATCTGTCGAAACTGGTCCGCTCCGTAACCAAGCAGCGCCTCGACCTCTTTCCCAACTACCGAGACCTTCTTTTCTTCAATTACGCGACCGGATTGGCTCGGGCCAAGCGTATCCACCGGGATCCCGGTTACGTCGAATAGGGCGGCTTCTGCCGCGTCATCTGTTGTCCCTTCGCCGCGCGCCTTCGGACGCTCTTGCGCCGGACGACGACGGATCAGGTAGGTTTTAGTGCCGAGCTCAAATACAAATTCGACTTCAGTGGGTAAATCAGGCGCAGAGTGATCCGAACGCAGCGACCGAGGCTCCTGATCGGTCTTGGTTGGTGTCCCGAAAAGCGCGAAAGACATCGCCGAAAACAACGTCGACTTCCCAGCCCCTGTCTGGCCGTAGATTCCGAACAGCCCTGTCTCCAGCGCGGAGCGGAAATCCACCACCTCGGTTGTCGCGAACGGCCCGAAGGCCTGAAGCGATAGGCGAATGGGTCTCATGCTTGCTCCTCCCCGGAGGCTTCTGCGTGCAGCTTGTCCGCGACGATCGTGACTTCGGCGGCATTTGGCTCTCGGCCGCGCACAACTTTCATGAAGTCGCCGACCATATCTATCGGCGTGACTGCGGCTCTCCCACCGCTAAGCGTTTTGGTCTCTGGGGCGCGACCCTGTCTGTCGTAGGCCAGATGGCAGGCATTGGGGTAGGTCGCGCGCAACCGCTTCATCGGATCTATCAGAGGGTTTTCATCCGTCAGATTGGCCTGGATGAAGTCTTCAGACGGTGTTCCTGCTAGAAGATCCGAGAATGCCCCGGTCAGCGAGCGCACTTGCCGGATCGGACGGAAAGCTACGGTACGGATCTTGACCCCTTCAGCTTTGAGATCGACGACAGTCATGGATTTTTCGCTTCCCGCCTCGTCGAAACCGAACGCGAGCGGTGCGCCGGAATACCGAATATGGCTCGCGCCAACTTCCTGCGGCTTGTGCAAATGCCCCAGTGCCACATAATCCGCCCCGTCGAAGATATCAGAGGGCACAGTTTCGATGCCGCCGACCCGTGTCAGGGCGCGCTCGGTCTCACCGACCGTGCCGCCCGCAACGAAGGCATGAGCCACTACGACCCAACGCGCTCCTTCGGGCACCTGACTCCTCGCTGCGGAGATCTGGGCCGCGATGACATCTGCTGGCGTGCTGATACCCTCATCCCCGAAGACTTCCCGCGCAGCATATTCATAGGAAAAGGGCAGCGCGGAAAAGGCGATCTCGCCATGCTCGTCACTCAGCAAAAGCGGAGTCTCGACAGCGTCGGCGATTCCGCGCACCAGCACCCTCGACGCGGTGGAGAAGACAGACATTGCCTCGATCCGGTCACCGGAATCGTGGTTTCCCGAGATCATCACCACGGCGGCTTCGGTCTCTTCTGCCACACGCTTAAGGAAGCGATTGAACTGCCGGATCGACGAGTTGGGCGGCGAGGCACGGTCAAAAACGTCCCCAGCGATCACAAGAACATCGACCCGTTCAACCAAGAGCGTCTCGAGAATCTGGCCTAGGACGACTTCATGATCCTCCTCGAGGCTCAAACCCATGAACTGACGCCCCAGGTGAAGATCTGCAGTATGAAGTATTCTCATATCACACCGTCAATTATTACACATGTAAAAACTATATGGACAATGACAAGGAGTCAAGATACCCTTCCTCCATGCCCTTCGAAGACCTCAAACATGCCCAACGTGCGCGCTTGGAATACCTCGACAGACTGTTTTTCTGGGACGGTGCAGCGACTCGTGCTTCCTTGATCAAGCGTTTTGGTATTTCGAATGCGCAGGCCGCTCTCGATTTTCGGACTTACCTCGCCGAAGCGCCAAAAGACGCACTGCACTACGATGCGTCGTCGCGCCAATACCTTGCCCATGACAGCTTTGAACGGCTCAGTGGCAAGGCATCCTCGATGGAGTTAGAGCAACTCTTGGTCGGCGCACCATCTGCCGCATTCGATAGATTGCCAGATTTGCAGCGCACTCAGGACCTGCGTGTTTTACGACCGCTCTACCGTGCCTTCAGGGCGAAAGAGGCAACGAGGATCTCTTATCAATCGATGCGGGATCCTGAACCGATGACTCGCTGGATTGCACCTGTTCGGTTCGCTTCTGATGGCGTTAGGCTTCACGTGCGAGCCTGGTGTTTTGAACGCGAGGGTTTCCGTGACTTCCATCCTGCTCGCATAGACCCTGATCAGTCTTTCGCAAAAACCAAGCCTGCCGAGGCGGTGCCCCGAGATGACGATTGGTTCACCTGGGCCATACTGAAACTCAAACCTCATTCAAGATTGACTGAGGCGCAGCAACGCGTGGTCCGCATTGAATTTGGGTTCACCTCAGATGTGCTTGAGGCCAGAACCCGTAAGGCACTTGAGTTTTATACGGAACGCCGATGGGGTCTTGCGCAAAAGGAACCTCGTCTTGAACGGGTCTCTATCGATTATGTTCCGATGAGCGAAGAGGAGGTCGATGCAAATTAATATGCACCGTATGCAGTCCTCCCTCAATATGAACCGGTTCTATTCCATGGAGCTGACCAAAGACCTCTTCGGCCAACACGGCGTCCACCGGCAATGGGATCGCTTTGGGACTTGGGGGTGGCATCGCCAGGATTGGTACACGACAAAAACCGAGGCTGAATCTGCGCTTGCCGATCTGGTCAAACAGAAGCTGGCGCGCGGTTGTCTGATCAAACTGCCTTCGTCAGAAGGCCAAGGGGGCTGAAATGTCATCGTTTGGAAAATGGTCGCAACAAGGTGTTCCCAAGAAAGGCTGGACCTGCATCGGATTTGAGGATCTTGGTGAACCCTCCACCCAATGTCAAATGTGCGAAAACCAGGACATCCGGTATGTTCACCATATGCAGCATCCTGACTATCCGCACATTCTAGAGTGCGGCTGTGTTTGTTCCGGCAAGATGGAGGAGGACTACGCGGCCGCTTCAAAACGGGAATCTGACAGCAAGAACCTGGCACAGCGTCGCGCGCGCTGGTTGACACGAAAATGGAAGGTTTCGCAAAGCGGAAATGACTACCTGAAGACCGACGGTTTCCACATCGTGGTCTTTCCGAAGAACAGCGGATGGAGCGGAAAGATCACCCGACTTAGCACTGGGGCCGCAACTCATGCCCGCCGCCTCTACGACACCCAAGACAAGGCGAAGCTTGGTGCCTTTGACGGCATGATCTGGCTAAAAAACCACTGAAGTTATACTGGCCGTAAGGTAACCCAGTATCATACCGCACACTTCGACGCCCTAATTCAATCTCCAAGACGGAAGGAGTCTTCCCAATTTTGGGTAGCAGACCTTTTGCGGAGCTGCTCCAAGAGGCTTGTGGCAAAAGCACCGGCGTCGCTTGTTTGAACTTGTCCTGTCTCATATCGCGTGGGTTCTTTAAGCCTCTGCAATAGTTCCTGAACTCCTTTCTTGAGCCCTTCTTTCTGCTTAATTGCAAGATAGGCCTCGAATGGCTTGCTGCTAGTTCCAAGCGGCAAGCCAATGTGCCGTTCAAAATCTGGTATACTTACTTCGTGGGCTACGCCGATACCGATCGATCTTGCTTCGTGAACAAGTTTGCGGATTTCCGTATTGTGCGTCCAAGAGGGAGACTTCTTGAGCTCCCCTTGCTTGTTTTTGGTCGTGCCGTGTGGCCAATCGCAATCATGCAGCACCCCAAAGTCTTTGCGAAAGTGGATCAGCATTTTCATGACGGCGCGTATCTGCGGCTTTCCTCGGGCTTTTATGATTGTAACCTGATCGATGAGCTCGTGCCCAGTTTCGACCACCGCTGCGATGAAGGCAGCATGTTCGGTGTCGCCCTCTACAACGATCGGATACGTGCCGAAGAAGACCTCGCAGAACGTCGGATCCATCTCCTGGATTGCCTTTAGTGTTTCTTTTTCATCGCCAGTGAAACCAGCCTCGTCGGTGCGAAAGGTCTTGGGACCAATTAAGTCGTCAGCACCTTCGCGTTCGAGGCGAAGAATCGTAGTATGGTCCATAGCCGGATTGACGAAAAGCGGAGAATGTGTGGTCATTATCACCTGCCACTCTGGCTGACCGGCAAGTTCGTACAGTTGCCGCTGCGCCGCACGAGCCGCGAGCGGATGAAGGGCATTTTCCGGCTCGTCGATCAGCAAGATGTATCCGGGCAATGCAGGATCCCCTGCATCGTCTGGCAAAACGCCACCTGCCTGGATCGCATCGATTTGAGCTTGGGTCTCTTGCGTTTTTGTTGGATCTTTCTTTGCTTTTGTCAGTTCTTTCTTCAGCGCCTTAACCGCATCTTCGCGAAGTTTTTTGTCGCTAACTAGGCGATTGCGAACCTGTAGCATGGTCCAGAATAGTGCTCGCTGTGCGCCTGCCCCCTGTTGAGACAATTGAACTTCCGCCCCATTGTCCGTGACGCGTAGGCCCGAACCGTCAGCGATGAGCTTGGCTACGTCAAATTTGGGTGGGGCAGCCTTGACGTCCAAGGTGACTGATAAGCCAGGAAACACACCAGTAAAGCCTTGTTCTACTTGCGAAACCGCCTCCGAAAATTGAGACTTCTGTTCTTGGACTATACCTGTGACTCCTTCATGGAGCTGTGTCACTGCGAGATAGAGGGCGGAGTCAGCGTCTGCAGCGGCATTTGACAGGGCTGTGCCGACTGGTTCGAGAACCAGTTTCATAAGTGCCTTCTCGGCCTCAGCAGGGTCTCCGCGCGAGCCAATACGAACCGGCTGCGGCAAGCGGGAATTGAACACGTTGTCGGCGCCACCTGCTTTGCCATCTAGGGCGTAACCCCCATTTTTCTCTTCGGCTTGGCTGGGCAGGCGAGTCTGCCGGAGCGGCGAGACCTTACCGTCCTCAACTTGTTCTGGCCACCATTGCCAGCGGCTGGTGAGGATGCGCAGATCACCTCGTTCTTCTTTCCATTCTTCGCTAATATTGCCGATGCCCTCAGGAATATGGATTTCGAGGATCACCTCGGAAGGTTGATCTTCTGGAGCTTGCGCACAACGGTCGCGAATCCAATCGAACTTTTCGCTACCCTGAGCAAGCTCATAGGCCCGGAGAAGAGTTGATTTCCCGGAGTTATTGCGCCCCACAATGCAGACAACATCATCTAGCGCAACACTAACGCCATCAGGCCCAATGCAACCGATGTTTCGAACGATCATGCGAACCAGCTTTGATCTTTTTTCGACCATCTTGATAATCCTATAACTATTGAAGAATTTCCATTTTTTGGATAAATGCTGATTTCCAACTCAATCCTATATCGCAACTTAGCGTACAGTTGCGCTGAGATTCAATTTTGCTTAGGCAAATTAAGAAGTGTAGCGCACACGTAGAATGTCTGACTGTGTACAGCCTGCATCGCCGCAAAGTCGGCTTCGCTTTCAAGTGCGTATCTTGTGTAACGGCGACCTGAAGACGATCATGCGATGAACGTCTCCAGCGTTTGTCGATTGTGATTTCTGATGACCCCAGTTTTTACAACCGTAGCGAATGACCGGAATGCGGGCTGCAACGGCGTCACTTGATCATGATCAAGGTCGACTCTGGGCCGCCTACATAAACGCTACTACTGTCCCAACCACACGGTGTTTGTGCTTGTGGTTCACACGGGGCTATCTACAAAGATAATGCAGGCCAAAAGCCTGAAACTACTGGTGCGTCTTTTTTGGATGAGGCAGCAAGTGTAAAAGAATTATCGACTGTCGAGGTTTTCAATAGGAATGCGTTTTGATTGAGATCGTTGACGATGAGAGCGCTAGATTTTGGCTATCACAGCAAGACCGACAAACTAGGGTTCGGTTTGTCGCGCGTATGGCTCTAAGGTCATTTCCAGCTGCGATTGGGGAAGCGCCATTTGATCAAGAAAACACTCTGCGGCTATTGCACCACTTGCTCATCGCTACCGTCGCTAGCCACGATTTGGACGTTGCGAAGAAAGCCGCACGTTTTGCGTTTGGCGGCGTGAACTACGCAGGCTCGGTCCAACAAATTTACAATGATCAGTTATTTTTTTCATCAACGCATCCAAATCAAAAACAAGTTTTATACGACGATGAACAGCCGCCGCCAGGTTCTCTCAGGAGGGAAGCTGCCGAGAATGTAATTAGCAATGCACTTGCTTGGGGGGTCGGTATCAGAGAACCGGACTTTTCCGTGGAACGTGGAGGAGGTTTCTGGGAGTTAGCTTGGTTGGCTGGAGATGAAAATGCGGCCCAACTAGCCAAATCTGACGCGGCGGCCTTAGGTGAGTGGATCCCGCTGTGGGATGTTGTTGGGCGTCCGAACAATATCTTGGCTGACTACTCGAACCTTGATGATTTTTTTGATTCTGACCGAAGCGTGTGGGGCTTCTGGCAAAAATGGTTCAGTGCAATCCACGACGGTAAACCGCTACCCTGGGATCTGAGCGGCTTGATCGTTTCCTCACTGTCCGATCTAGACTGGAAATCAGGACCCGGACACGTGGCTCGAGAGATTGAGAAAATTGAAGCTCTATTTTCTGTAAGGCAGTCATTATCTGAGCTAGAGAAAGACCGGTCCGCGGTATTCTCCAACAGCCGTCTAGGGATTGGTGGAAACAACCCGCCCAAGGAAGTAGAACTGCCCTCTGCGATACAAGACAATTACGCAATCATTTGGGCGGCGGTCGATGAAATTTCCGAACAAGCTGAGGCTGAGGAGCCGAACAAATCGCTAGTTTTGGCTGCGTTGAAGAAGCTTACAGAGGCATTGAGCTCCTGTCTGAGTTGGGTGGGACAGAAGGCTGACCTGGCTGTCGATACACTGATCAAATGGAGCATTCCAGCTACCGGCGGGTACTTCGTTCTTAATCCAAGTAAGTTTCAGGCGTTAATTGAAGCAGCAAAGAACTGGAGCGCAATTTTGCCGTGATTTGAGGGGCAATAGCGAGACTTGGCACCATGATTTTTGGCATCCCAAATTGGAGCCTTCAAATTTCTGAGCAACACCATAACCCCACTGGTTAGGACATAGATATTAGTTCACTTACACCATCGCTTTGATTTAACGTGTGCAGCGAATGCCTCCTGTGCCGCGCCGCAGCGACGATTCCCAACGATCAACGGTAGCTACCCGCTGCGGCTTTATCAAATTGCTCAAGGCACATCTGAAAGGCCTGGGCTTTTGACCCCTGATCGTCCTATGCAAAGGAGATTTTCCGAGGGCAAGTCCAAGATCACCAATAGGGATCAGCCTTGATGGGAATGATAAAAACGCTCAGGATGATAGTGACCGATCAAGGTTTCTGGAGGCAGATCGCGGGTCAGGCTAAGCGCCGAACCAGCACCCGGTCCGAGTGCATATGCTTCAAGATCTTCAACAAGTTCGCAAAACAGGTATTCCAGCACCGATCCCGCAAACTCTTCCAGGGTTGCCGGACAAACCATGGCCATAGGTATGTCAAACACTAGGATCGTGGGTGCTCCAGTGGACCGCAGAGCGCGTTTAGCCTCGTATTCACCGACCAATCTAATTGCCAGATTGAACAAGTACTCGCTGCCAAAATCGAGGTAGTGCCCGGAATTTCCCGACCGTGTAACGAAGTCTCTCTCATCGGCACAGAGATAGAGCCGGGAGCTTTGATCATCGCGATACTGAAAATGTCCGGCATTCAAATCCAGGATTGCCGCTTCCAATTGGTGCTCACTCAGGCGCGGATATTGGCCATTCAGAAATAAACTTCGTGCTCTGCCTTCTATTTCGCGATTAGAGAGGATTCGAAGCCCTTGGTCGTAAAACTGGCTGAGGTCATCGGTGCGCGTCGCATGTGCCGCCCGAAATGCGGAGAACTCCTTCGACAGGCGATCTGCTGTGGTAGTTTTGATCTCGCTGAATACACCGCTCACCTCGAATATGATGTCGTCAAGCCAGGACAGGTCGTCTGACGTTATGTATTCGGGATGGTTATGCTTGAAGTCCGCCTGTACGTCTTCGGTGATCAAATCGCCCAACATGTTCCAGACACGATCCCGCCATGTGTCAACATTGGCATATTGGAATACGCCATCGGGCGTCGTTCGTGCACTCGGATCGGCGGTTAGCTTACGGTGCTCGCAGCTCTGGGGTATCTTGCTCAAGATCGCATCGTCATCGTCAGCTGAGTTATGAAATTCCACGTTGCCGCATTTCCGATCTGGTTTCATCTGCGCGGAAACTGGCGCAGCCATTCAGCGCTGCCGTCCTCTGCTTTCCACAAATTGTATGCTTGTGCGGCGTGAGATTTGGCTTCATCGATTGAGCGCTCCATCAGCGAGGGAGGCACGCCAGTAGCGGAGGATGTTGTCTTTGGTCAGTGCCATGATTTAGAGCGCTCTTTATTTATCAATGAATATCACCGGTTACCCAAATATCAGTGTTTTGAATTCGCTTTCAAAGGGATGCATGGTTCAATTCGGTTCTTGTATGATCATGAGCTGAGCATCAAAAACACGTGCTGCCAAATCCGCTGCTTCCCGAAGAACCTTAGTAGATTCATCCATCGGCTTCGGTTCACGCATTTCAACAGGTTCAGGCAGTGCTGCTGGGGTACGTCGCTGTCCGCTTTCATCAGAACCTCGAGGCGCCACGTAGGAACGATACTGGACTTGAATTTCTGGTTGGTCAGTATCAGCTGCCAGAGCTTCGCGTTCTTTTTGACGTCTTTCTTCACCGAGACGGCGTTGCTCCTTTGCCACCTCGAGACCCCGACGCTGCGACTGTAGCAGGCCAGTTACGAGCGAGGGTAAGCGGGATCGCAAATCATAGTTTTCCGCTTGCAAGGCTTCGATGAGCTTTTTATTGAGATCAAGACTGTTCAGAAATCCGACTTTTTTGGGTTCGGAGCATCGCCAGGTGTTCGTTTCGTCAAACGCTATCTTGTGAGGTTCGTCACTCAAAACTCCGATTGTGCGGGGTGAAACAAAGATGGATCGTTGCGTGATTTCTTTGGCATGCCATGCGGCGTTGATTTCATCAGGTTCGTGAAATCTGGGCGCCGCGTAGAAAACGAGGTTTGATCCATCGTCGTGCTGCAACAGCATTTCGTGCTGATCGGAGATAGATCCTTCAGTTATTGGGAACCTATAATAAGGAACCTCTAGTTCCCCCCCAACTGCCTCGACGGCCTTGAATTCCTTTGCAGATCGGCGCGTCATACATTCTGACCGCTTGAACTGAATGAGAAGCGGAATCCCTGGGGCGTCGAGTTTCACATCGTAGCCGCCACCCTCTTTTCCCTCTTCAAGCAAGCTGGGAAAGATGGGTGCTGCCTGCAAGTTCACCCACCCGACCAATTCATTTATCAACGCAAACCCGTAAGAAAACTCAGAGATTTTTGATTGCATATCTACCTTTTATGTCTTTCCACGGGTTTGTCGGCCTTTAAAATTCAGGTCGACAAAGCCTTTCTTTTTTCTGCCTTGCCTGTCGCAATGACGGCGATGCCTGCGACAACTACGGCTCCAGTCAGGAGTTTCAGGAAAGTGGGATTCTCGGACATACCACCAACTAGGCCTGCACCAACAAGAGCGCCTGCCACGCCAGACTGCACTTGGTTCGATTTGATTTCAAAGCCGGTCACGGCGGTAACGAAATGCTCACAATTGCTGTTCATCACCGAATATTCCCATGAATCTATGTGGGATCTGGCTTGTGCGATAACTTGCTGGATTGGAAACATCGGTGTTAGGTCCGCAACGAAGGTCTCTCTGTTCCCGACGACTACATTCCAGGGTTCTTCCCGTACCGTTCCAGTGCGCTTTGTCGCAGAGATCAGCGTCGGCAAACCAGATTGGCAATACCTGTCACTGACGATCGACCAATGTTGATAGGTTCCTATCTGAGTTGCGATGACGTCCCCAGCGCAGACTTCCAATTTTTTCATTTTTTTGATTTTTACTTTCCTGCCCTTACACGTCGGGCAATTGTGTTACCGCTCAATTTTAATCTTTAGCTTCTGATACATGACCGGAGCTCATGCCAAAAACTGTAGACTAGGTCAGCGATATATGAGGTTCCATTGAGCATTCAATGGTTGTGAATATTGTTAAGAGATTCCACCTTCGAGTGTGTGGCAATATGGTCGAGTGTCGTGCAAAAATCTGCTAATATGCCCGATATTACCAGCCACCGTCGTGACTCACTGTCCTGATTGTCAAACAGTGCTCCTCAAGGTCGCGACAGTCATCTATCAGATCCTTCAAACAGTCGAGATTGCTGTTCAGCACGTTGACGGCAGCTTCACCGCCGTGCGAATAAATTTCGAAATAGGTGTCAATATCGACGATTGTAGGCCGCTTCAGTCTACGGGTTTCATCGCAGAGCTTAAACAATGCCAAGGAAACGGGTTCCAGCATGGCACTCCCCAACGTGAGGCCATAGCCATTGCCTCGGTGCGGGCTCGAGACAAACACCGCTTCAGGGTGCAGATGCAGACTGTATTCGTCTAGATACTTGTTCGGGCTGCTGTCGTCATACTCGTCTTCCACTTCTGCTCGAGGTCGAAAACTTCCCTGTATTGTCGCATATCCGATTGGATCGCTCATATTCGGATCGTCGGTCTTGTGTAGAATAACTGAAAACCTGAAGCTGCCATGTCCGTTAGTAGATGGTTCAGAAACATAGTGATCCCCGGGGTTGAACGGATCAGAGTCTTCGCTTCTGAGCGCTTTCATTGCTGTCAGAAGGTTTGCTGAATTTGGTCCGCCTGCCAGCGTGATCCAAAATGTTCGCTCTAATCTTGGATCGTCGAAGTCGAGAACAATAGCGAGTGCTTCTTGGTCTATTGAGAGTTTTTCACCAGGAGCCGCGAATTGAGCAATGGGGTCGAACGGCATTGGGGAAGTTTCGACTTCTAATTCTTCAATATCTGTCATCTTTGACCAAAGTCATGTGCTCTTGACGTTCAAATAGATCTTCTTGACGACCCCGTCTATCTAATAGCGAGGCTGATCTGCGAATAGCATGTGGATCTATTGAAGAGACCTGTGAGATCCGCGCGGGGCGCGCGGCTCACTTAATCCATGAGACAGGGCAGGGGATCGACACGGGCTTGCGCCCGCGCTCACCCCGGCCCTGACATTCCCATGATTGGCTGAGCAGCCCGCTAATGGCGGGCTGCTGTGCTTGTTTTCTCGAGCGTCGCGGGGCCGAAAAGCTCTCGTATCTGATCCGGTCCAGGGGGAAGGCGCAAAGAGAGACCCGCGCCAAGGGCGTGGCTCACATTTCGTTTTTTTGTCCGCCTCAAGCAGAAATCGCGAAAATCCCGGTTCCTCCCGCCCGCGAGCGCGCGGGTCCCTCCCAAATTTGCCCGATTTCAGCCTGACCCCCAGTCCTCCGATCAGATCCGGATCTTTTCCATCGGCCCCCCTCCTTCGCCGGGAAAAACGCGGAGGGGCGAGGGTGGCTGATGTCAGTCCAGCAGGCCGTTTCATTGGCCTGCTGTGTTCACAACAAGCAGCAAGCGGACAGGTCGGGCGCAGATCGGCCACCGCATCACCACAGAGGAATATTCCAGATGACTTACAATCGTTACATGCGGGGCATGTCATGCGGCGGACTGGTGACAGGGGAGGCGCTGACCAACGACCAGCTGCACCAAGCTGTCCCATCGATTTTTGCAACCGAAGGTCACGAAAGTCGCTCAGACCGCTTTGTACCGGTTCCGACCGTGAACGTTCTGGACGGGCTGAGGAAAGAGGGGTTTGACCCGTTCTATGCCCAGCAGGCGAACACCCGTGTTCCGGGCAAGGCCGCGTTTACCAAGCACATGCTGCGGCTTCGTCACCGCTCGATCACCAACAGCGACGGCGAGTCCTTCGAAATTGTACTGGTCAACGCCAATGACGGGACCAGCAGCTATCAGATGATCCCCGGCTATTTCCGGTTTGTCTGCGCAAATGGCCTGATGGTGGGCGATACCTTTAACGAGGTGAAGGTACGGCACTCGGGAAACGCGGTGTCCGAAGTCATCGAAGGTGCGTTTACCGTTTTGGACGATGCCGAAGAAATCACGGAGCAGGTGCAGGATTTCAAGGCCATCACCGTGAACGATGCGGAACGGAAGATTTTGGCCGAAGCCGCACACCAGTTGCGTTTCCCCGATGCGGCCAAAGAAGACGGAAAACCTGCGCCAATTGATGCGACACGGTTGCTCAGCACGCGCCGCAACGCCGACCGCACCGATGATCTGTGGACCGCGTTCAATGTGGTTCAGGAAAACGTCATCCGCGGCGGAATTTCGGGGCGCGTCCGGACAGCCGATGGTCGGACCCGCCGTCAGCGGACCCGCGCCGTTGCAGGGATCGACCAGAACAAAGCGCTGAACCGCGCGCTTTGGACGTTGACCGAGAAAATGGCCGAATTGAAAGGGGGTGGCGCATGAGCGCCCCCTTTTCCCTTGCTTGTTCATTTCTCACAACAAAAGCAGACCCAAAAAACTATGGAATGTCCCCTCCGCTTGCGCGGCCGAGGGTTATCCAGTCTGGGCAATTTCAACCTTGGGCGAAATTGGCCTGACCGAAGCAGGCTTCAAGCAGAGATCCCAAATATCTCCGCGTCAGCCTGTGGTTAACCCTCGGCCAGCAGTGCCTTGGCCACCAGCGTGACTTTGGAGGTTTGTCGCGACAGAACAAAACGCGATCAATGTACCTCTTTTTCCTTTAATTTCGTGCGGATCATCATGGCAATTTCTTTGTCGTTCTCCAACATCACTTGCCGGAACAACCTTCCGACGTTCACGCTCGCTCGCAATGCAGGCGGAACATCTTCCAGCAGGTCCAGAAATTCCTTTTCTACCTCACCGCCTTCAAGGGCTGATACCTGAAAGCGGATAGGAGTACGCACGACGCTTTTGGTTTCATTCGTGGCTTTTTTGCGCTTGCTCATTGTGCATCCCCATTCAGGTTGTTCCGGATCATGGCCGCAATGGCGGCATCGTTGTCTTGCAGGACCTCTTTGAAGAAGGCTCCAAGGTTAAAGTTTTTCTGGAAGGCGGCAGGTATGTTGCTTCGGACCTCTTCCAGTGCCGCCGCAATCTCACTGCCGTCTGAGGTGGAAATCTGAACCCTGATTGGTTGCCCTGCAGCACTTAGGTTTTTGGGCTGGGCAGGAACTTTCTGATTTGGTTTCGCAGGGGCCGGAGTTAGCCGTTTTGGTTTTGCGGTCGGTGTCGTTTTTACCACCGGGTCAGTCTTCGCCTCTAAGGAAGGCTCAGATTCCGGCTTTGCCTCAGCTGCAGGTTCGGTTTGTGCCTGCTTGCTCAGATCCGTCACTGTTGGTGCGATGTCCGACGTTGATCCAGACAGCAGGCTGTCGATATCCTTAGGCCGCGACATGCTGCACCTCGCTTTCCTTCAAAGCGTTCAAAACATAGTCGGCATTGCTCAGCGCCTTTTTGCACCGATCCGCCATGCGCCGTGCATTTGACCTGGCCGTCTGGGTTTCCGCCTGTTGGATGGCTTCCTCTGCAAAGCCCATCAACCGTCCGATCGTTGTGCCCGTCCGCAGCGCGTCATCCATAGCCGCTGTGTCGGCGATGCCGCCGACACACTGAAACTGCTTTTCCAGCGCCTGTTTGCCCTTATGGATTCCGGCTGACTGCGCGACAGATTGCCGGGTGAACACAATCCGAAACTTCTCTTTCGGGTCTGCGGAGCTGCCGATTTGCTGTAACGCCGCCTCACACGATCTGAATGTGACCATGATGGGTTTGTATTCCGCCGATGAGCCGTCAGAGGGGCACAACACCAAGTCGGCCACTGCCATCGCCATCGCGGCCGTCATGCTGGGTTCGCCTTTGGTGTCGATCAGCAGGTAGTCAAAGCCCCCCGCCTTTTCTGCCTCAAGAATGTGGGCATAAGCCAGTTTGGCATTCTCCGCATCTTCCTTGGCAAACTGGCCGGCCTCGATCAGCAGTTCATCAATAGGGATTGGCTCCAGCCCATTGTTAGGATTCAACCATTCCGATAGTGTGCCTTGTGAATCCAGATCGAGGATACGGACACGTTTGCCTTGATGGTGCAAAGCGGAAGCGAAGGCGACGAGCATGGAAGATTTACCAGCTCCGCCCTTGGAGTTTACGGCTGCATAGATTTTCAATTTGGTCTCCGGGTCTACGCCCGAAAGCCACGCCGCGCAGCGGCGTGTCACAACCGGGCTTGCGATTGCAAGTTATCGCGCGACCCGTCACCCGCGCTGACACAGACGCTATTGCTTTTCTAAGCAATACTCAACCGTCTATAACCAGGAAGGCCAAAAGGGTATTGCCAACAGACGTGTGCCATATGCCAGATTGTTGGCGATTATCTGGCATATGGAACTTGCCAATGGTCTGGTGACATGTGCCATCTGGCAAAGCCCGCCAGACAGACGGCGACACCAAAATGGCATTTGCCCTGGGGCAGACGCCAGACGGTGAGTGGTGCGCGACAAGCGGCTGTGTCTCCCGCTACAGACTGTCTACATCCTACGCTTACTTTGCTTTGCGGGATAATACAGATTGTGCTATCGACAATCTGTTAGACTTGCAGTCGGCCACCAAATCAACTTACACTTGAATTAACATACGCGCGGTCTGACGGGGCCACGCACGATTTCTGATCGTGGAGAAAGCCCCGATGCCACAAGGCGTACCCAAATCAGTCACAACAACCATGCGCTTTGATGAGGACGAATTGGCGTTCCTCAAACAACGCAGCAAGGCCATGCAGCTGCGCAGTGTGACAGGATTGGTGCGTGTCTGTATTCGCATAGCCTTTGGTATTCCGTCGAAAGAAGAGTTCCGAACACAGCAATTCAAAGAGCACCTGGCTCAGTTGGTCGGCATGGCAAATAACCTCAACCAGATGACCCGCGCCGCAAATGCCGGGAAGTTTCGGCTCAACAAGCGCGCCGAAGATCAATTGGCCGCGATGAAGGACGAGGTTCGGGAGTTGCGCCGGCTGATCGAAGATTACTCCGACGCCGCCCATGAGAGGTCTTTTACCCGTGCATTAGAGATCGAGCGGCTGGCTGAGAAACAGCGTGCGTCACGTGTGTCACCCAGGGCGAAGGCTAAGGTATGACTAGCCTGGCCTCCGCATATGATCCGGCCTGGGACGCGCTGTTTGGAGAGTTTCAGCTTATCCCGAACCTGAAACCGCGGCCTGGCCAAAACCCGGCGCGGTCGCGGCGTCGGTCGGCACAGCGGCCAAGCGCGGCAGGACTGATTGCCAATGCGCTCCTGACCAACCAGGCAGTGGTCAAGATAGTCCGAGGTGGCGGTGTCACGGCATCCGGCAGTCTGGGCGGCCAGCTATCCTACATCACGCGCAAGGGCACCGTAGAAATGGAACGCGGTGATACCGGCGAGTTGACGCATGGGATGGAGGGACTGCGCGACGTCCAGAATGAATGGGCGAAGGATTGGGATCGGATGGACGCGCGGGTCACCAACTACAGCTATCACGTCATCCTGTCTTACTCCAAAGACACAGACCGGGAGGCCGCGAAGCAGGCCGCGCGCAGTTTCGGCGCGCGTTTGACGAATGGCGACTACGGCGACCGCTATAAATATGTGATGGCCCATCACGAAGATACCGGCCACCCGCATACCCATCTGGTGATCAGCCGGGCAGGAGCGTCGGGCAAGACCCTTCAGCTGAGCCCGTACGGGATCACAACGCAGGATCTGCGAGAACTACAGGTTGAAACCGCGCGGGACGTCGGCATTGTTCTGACCGCGACCAGTCGGTTTAGCCGCAACTTGCGCCCCGAACGCGAAAGCAGCGCGCGGGTTCATGCACGGCGTGACGGCCGGGATCTGCGTGAGCGGCCAACCCCAGAGCAGCGCAGCGGTTTTCCCTTCTTTGGGATCGGCCGACAACAACCTGTCGCGCCGGACCAGCTGCAGGTCATGAGTGATCAACGCAATGCAGACTATGCCGCCCTGGGCGAAACACTCCGGTCGCATCACGCCGGATTTGAGCAGGGCATTTTCACAACCGAATACCCAGGGCGTGCCGAGACCCTTGGGGCCATAAGCAAAGCTGTACTCGGCGCAGCATCGATCCTGGTGACGGACGGGGTTCTTAGATCAGAGGAAATCGAAATGAATCAACAAGTCGCCAACCAGATGGACCCGACACATGCCCCGGCCATTGATGATGAGATGAAGGCCATTGGAACCGATGTCCGTGAGTTTATCACCGGCATGGACGACAAGGCCGAAGCCATGGAGGACGAAGACAAGCGCAGTCAAACAGAGGCCGCGATTTCGCGGGTCCTGCGGGACTATGAGCAGCTTATGGATGAAGAGACCAGGACGTTCTTTGGCAAGCGGCTGGAACGGGACGACGAAATTGAGGTCGGCCGCGATGACCTTGATCCGACACGCCAGCGTCGCGCAGCAGAACAAGACGCAGCAGATCCAACGCGCACCCAGCCCATCGGGCCGGCGCGGGCCGGCTCAGAGGGTCGGGGGCAGGCCGATGCAAACGATCCGCGCGCTGCTGCCACCAAGGCTGTGCTGAAGGAGGCCGACAGGCAAGTGGCCGAGCGGTTCGAAGCGATGGGCATCAATGGCGATCTGGTCTTGTCGCGCATCCGTAATGGCGCCGATGTAGACCGGCAGACGCGCGAGAACTGGTTTGAACGCGATGTAAAGACCTTGGCCAACGCGCATTCGCTGAGCGAGAACCAGGCGCGGATCGACATGAAGGCCGCGTACAAAGATGCTTCTGAGATCTACCGCGATGCCCGTGGCGAAATCCGCGACATCAACCGCGCCTTTGCAGAGGGCAGGGGAGACGACTTCCTGCAAGAGAAGATCAAGACCGGTGTTCAGGATGAAATCCAGACCATGAAGGGGCAGGGTTTTGATCGCGCCGCGATCGGTGGACGATTGCTTGAGATTGAAGATCGGGTGCAGGAGCGGGTGACAGGCCGCGCGCCGGATCGCGGAGCGGAAGAAACCCGCCCGGGCCCAGAACGTCAAAGCCGGGCCTCAGACGCCCGCGCGGCCGACAATGCACCGCAACGCCCTGATCTGAACGCAGGTGTACGCGGGCAGATCGTCGAGGTTGGGTCTGCGCTCTACAAAGAAGACGAGAAAGACAGCTTGTCACCTTATGTCGATCTGAAGGTGGTGGGCCGGGACAAACCTTTCCGCGTCTGGGGCGTCGATCTGCCTGACATGATGCAGCGTGAAAATCTCAACATCGGTGATACGGCCACACTTACCCATGACGGCTACAAGAGAGTGACGGTCAGCAAGGTTGATCCAGAGACTGGCGAACAGAAAAGCATCGAGGCAAACCGCCGCGCCTGGAAAGCAACTGATATCGAGCGCGCGCCACGTGAGGAACAACGCGAGCTTCTACCCTTGCAAGAGACTGCGCGCATCAAACGAGATGCGCGCCAAGACCGGCCAGAAGAAAAAGGCCAGCAGGCCCGCACCGTTCGGCAGGAGGTCTCCATTGAAGCCGGCGTCACGGGTGTCATCGTCGATGCCAAAGAGGCTCTGGTGCGCCCCGACGATCCAAACAGCAAGTCGTTCTATGTGGATATGAAGGTCGAGGGCATGGACGAGCCAGAACGGATCTGGGGCACCGCACTGCAAGACCAGATGGCACGGAACAACATCTCAGTTGGTGACACCGCAACGTTCGTCAAAGCGGGCAAAGAGGAAGTCACCCGGTCACGCCGGAACCCGGAGACCGACGAACCAGAACGCGTCAATGTCACTCGCACAGCCTGGGATGTGAAGAACCTTGATCGACAGATTGACCGAGATCCTGCGGTGCAGGAGCAGCGGCGTCGGGAGCGGGAAGAACGGGCCAAGGGCGACCGGGTTATCGGTCGATGAGCCGTCATCTCGAAAGCGCGTTGAATCGGGTGTTCGGAGGGCAATTGCTCTCCGATCCCCTCTTGTCTGAAATCGTCCTGAATCCCGACGGCAGACTCTGGATTGAGCGCAGCGGCGAGCCCGCCATGCGTCAGCTGGACGAGCCCATGGGAGAAGACGACGCTTTGGCGCTCGCGCAGGACCTGGCCGGTGAAAATCCCATTTCCAGCAAAACGCCGCTGGCCGGTTCGCAGTTCGAAATCGACGGGTCATTGTGGCGGGCGCAGGTCGCGGTCAAACCTGCTGTTGAGGCTGGCGTTGCATTTGCCCTGCGCCGGGCCGTGGCAAAGCAACTGTCTCTTGATGATCTGATGCAAGGCTTGCCGGATCTGGACGCCAACATGGGTGACCTGAAGTCTGGCGTTGATCCCGCCGATGAGGCTGTATTTGAAGCATACGAGAACAAAGGTTTTAGTGACTTCCTGCGCGCGGCCGTCAAGGCCAAATGGAACATCCTTTTGTCGGGCGGGACATCCTCCGGCAAAACAACCTGGTTGCGCGCTTGTCTTGGCGAAGTTGACCCTTCAGAGCGGATCATGACCATTGAGGATGTGTTGGAAATTCGGCCCAGCCAGCCGAATGCCGTGTCTCTGGTGGTCAACAAGAACGCATCGAGCAGCGATTTATTGAAGGCCTGTCTGCGATTCCGACCGGAGCGGGTCATCATGGGGGAGCTGCGCGGTGCCGAAGCCTATGATTTCCTGTCCGCGATCAACTCGGGCCACCCGGGCGGAATCTCGACCTTGCACGCAGCATCACCGGAATCTGCGCTTTCTCGTTTGGCGTTGATGGTCATGCAGGCAGATACCGGGCTGACCTATTCCGAAATCCTTGAATATTGCCGCTCGATGATCGACGTGATTGTGCAGTTTCGGAAAACCGGGGATCAGAGGCGGCCGGTTGCCGTTAGGGTACTCAGGGAGAAAGCGGGATAGGTTTTTGAACGTCAGATGGGGAAGTGACCGAAGTTGGTTTTACGATCGCGCAGATCGCCCGCAAGGCCAAGCCGACGTTCGAGTAGCCTTCGGAGAATGGCCGCAAAGAGCTCAATTTGTACTTTGGATTTTTTGCGGCGCATGCGACAAACGTAAAATTGGCTACCTTGGCATAACAAAGAGCTCTCGGCGTTCTGTGATCCAGTCCAGCAACTTCTTGTCATCCGGACTTGGATCGTATTGCATACTGACAGGGTGTGTGTGCTATGCCTTGTTGGAACTTCTGCCACAGCCGTAGGTAGGTCAATAGACTTAGGTTGGTGGCATCAGGCTACTTACTGAGAAATGACAGCATTCTTGATAATATAGTCTGCGTCCTCCGCCTGCGCGGTTCGTTCGAGCATGACATAGTCATTGAGTTGGCACCCTAAGGTATCCGGGGAAAGGCAGCCATCAACTGCTGCCTTGGCTTGATCCTCAGAAAGTTCGGACGTGTGCCAGCTACCATTGCTGAGGTAAACAATGGAGTGTCGCTCCTGACTGGGCAGACGGGCACGAAACGTTGCGGCCGTCTCGCTTTGCATGAAACCAGTCAAACGCAGCATCAGGGTCTCAGAATGTTCAAAGGCTACTCCATCGCGATTCTTATGGTTGTGCCAATGACACAATGGCATGAGATAGCTATCCGCGCCGATCTCAACCTGACCGTCCTCATTGGGTGTCATATGCCCTCCGACCCCAAATTCCGGATGAGTGTTTCCGGGAGGCGTATCGTTCGTCACATAACACGGTGCGTCTATGCCTCGGGACTGAAGCAACTCTTTCCAATGTTGACCATTGATCCTTGGATCGTCAGAGCTGCCATCTACATTGTAGAGGACACCTTCGTAGTCGAAAGGGAATGCGTCTGTTGACTTTATCCCCTTTTGTCCCCAGCGCTCAACGAATTCCGACATAATTTTTTTTGGTTCAGAAAAAGGCATAGAAATATCGTCCGTCGTTAAAAAAGCAGCAATAATCGCGATCATCGGCGAAGATGTAAGCCGTTGACAAGTGCCCAACCGCTTTCTTCAATGAGGCTCTATGTTTTTTAAAGCCTATTGGAGACAGCTCTTATGCCATCTGAACCGTTGAAGGCAGATTTTCTAGAATCTCCCCCTCAGAAATCTTTTCACCCTAAACTTAAGAATGCTTTGGCCATTGATCCGCCATCCAACGAGGAAGATCCGCGATTCCTTTTCAGCATGCCCTTTGTGTCGTTGATCGACGGCATAGCTGACGTTTTGTATCCCCCGAACTCTGTCACCAGCCGGAAGGGAGTGGAATACGAGATTAAGGCATCTAACGCTGCAATCCATCGATATATTTTGTTTCGTGCGGTGTGGCAGCCAAGCTGGGGTCGGGATATACATGCCGCCCTCCGAATGTTCGCAAACGCGAGCAACACTCGATTTGGGCAAACATTCCTGTTGCTCGACGCTGCTCAAAAAGTTGAAGCGCTTTCCATGTTGGAAGACCGCGAGTTTTCAGATGCAGAATGGGATTCCGAAATCGACCAGCGGCGTGCATTCAACCAGATACGGGAGGGGATTGCAGAAGGCTTCTTTTCCGAACCTGGCTATGGCGGGAACCGTGCGGGACTTGGCTGGTATTATAGTAATTTCATGAAAATCGAGGATTAAGCCCATGCCAGAAAATGTAAACTACGACGCGATCGTTGTTGGTACCGGCGCTGGCGGAGCTTGCGCTGCCTATCAGCTCGTCAGGGCTGGCATGCGCGTTCTCGCACTCGAAAAAGGACCTAGGCTCAAGCTTGATGACTTTTTGGAAGGCGGTGCGTACGGGATGCCAAAGAGGTTTTCAAGTTGGGGGCGCGGTGATGAACTCAAGTTCTCCAAAGAGAGACTGCTTCAAAAGGACGTGCCGAAAGAGCTCCGGTGGTTAGCATACCATGAATATGGACAGGATGCGCCTGAGCCTCGCCCGACCAGGCGCGGGTGGATGTCCCAACTTGTCGGCGGTGGGACTGTGCACTACGGCGGCGCTTCGTTTCGAATGGAACAAGTGGACTTCGAAATGCAGTCGCGGTTCGGAGCACACGCAAAAGTCCTGGAGGCCAGAACCTATTCTGATCTTGGCCCCGATCATGCCTGCGATCTAAAAGATTGGCCGGTTCCATTCGACGAATTCGAACCGTGGTTTGGAGAAGCCGAGCGACTGATCGGGATCGCGGGGGGGAAAGAGTCTGGGCTGAAAGCACTTCGTCTTAGTGTGGCTGAAAAACGCATAAAAGACGCTTTGGATGCGTGCAGTAGCCCTATCAAGTTGAAGCCGACGCCTATGGCTATCAACAGCGCCACCCATCTAGGTCGAGAACCCTGTCACCATAGCGGACTTTGCCAAGACTACGCGTGCCGGTTTGAAGCTAAATCGGATATGCGTGTGACACTGTTGCGGGAAGCGGAGAAATCCGGACTTTTGACTATTCAGCCTATGTCTTTCGTACGAAAGATCTCTGTTAATTCCGGTTCCGTGGAAGCGCTTGAGGTTGTAGTTGGGGATCCTGAATCCGCCGAAGCTCGCATTGAGACGCTGTCGGCTCCCGTGGTTGTTGTCGCATGCGAGGCGCTGGAATCCTGTCGCCTTCTTGCGGCCTCCGGTATAGGCAATCCGGATGTTCTCGGCCGCTACATCATGTTCCATGTAACGGGAGGAGCGAGAAGCCTGGCATCTACACCGACCAATCCATGGCAAAATGCACCTCACACTGGTTTCATTGACCACTTCTACAACGATAGCTCAAACGGTGAGGCACCATTTCTGAAAACAGGCATCTTTCTTGTTTCAGCCCTTGGGGGACCGTTGCAAGCTGTTTGGCGTCATTGGGGAGCCGATGCATTACAGTATTTGAACGATATCTACCCACATAAGATGGATCTTAGCTATATCGGGGAAGGCATGCCGACCGCCCATAACCGAATTGAGCTGAAATCCGGAACGTCAGATCGCTATCAGATGCCCGGTACAGTGGTGCATTACCGCCCCCATCCATTTGATATCAATGCTGGTGAATACGCAGGGATCAAGGCGACAGAAATCCTGAAAATGGCGGGTGGAATGACTTTTGATATGGCTCCTGCAGAATTGAAGGAATTTCTCTCCAAGGGTGTCTCAGCCAATCGGATGTTTCACGGATCGGGGGGCTGCCGTTTCGGAGATGATCCAAGTACGTCCGTCCTGGATCGAGATTGCCGTGTTCATGGAATCAAAAACCTCTTTGTGACAGACGGATCATTTATGCCGACCGGATCAGGCGTGAACCCAACTTTGACGATTCAGGCCAACGCGCTTCGGGTTGGGGAAAGGATTCCAGAGCTCATGTAGAGCGGCCTGTTGCATGGGGACAGCGAAAAGCATTGTTGGAAATTGTGAATGCGTTTGATTTTCCCAAATTCAGCATCGTAGGCTTCCAAAATTACAAACAAAAACAAGTGAAGGATGCTCAAATGTTTAAGGCACTTTTGGTACTTGTCGTAGTTTTAGCCCCTCACTCTTTGTTGGCACAGTCAAAGATGAGGGTGCACTTTATTGATGTTGGTCAGGGCGACGCGACGCTCGTCGAGTTTGATTGTGGGGCTATATTGATCGACGCAGGTGCTGAAATATGGAGACCGAGTGAGTGGGGAGCTCCACTTTACGATGGGCAAGAAGCCTTGTTCGAATATCTTGAAGACTTCTTTGCATCTCGCCCAGATTTGGACAATCGCTTAGAGGCACTTTACCTCACTCATCCACATGCTGATCATACCCGCGCGGTGCCACTCATAATCGATGAGTACGAGCCCAAAAACATTATACACAATGGGCAAAGAGGAGGCTCCGGAAGTGACGGACAATACTTTGCCAAGAGGTATGCTCGGGAAGACGATGGCGTCGGCGGTTGGTATGTATTGGAGCGCAATACTCGAAGCCCGTCTGGAGACCCAAGCGACATAATTGATCAGGTTGACTGCGCCGCCGTTGATCCCGTGATCACCATCTTGTGGGGCCAGGTGGAAGATCGGTCAGGGTGGGACTATGATGATTTTTCCGACGAGAACAATCATTCGCTAGTAATCAAAATAGAATTTGGATTAGCGTCCATTTTGTTTACGGGCGACCTAGAGTTTGGTCATCGCAGCGGATCCAAGGCCGCCATCGAGCGACTGGTTGAGAGATACGAGAACACCGATGTCCTCGACGTCGACGTCTATCAAGTCGGGCATCACGGCTCCGCCAACGGAACCAACAGTGCGCTTGTTGAAGCGATGTCTCCCAAAATTGCAGTGTTGTCACATGGTCCTGCCTGTAAAAGGCGGGGCTACAACGCCTGGCAATTTGGGCACCCAAGAAACTCGGTAATCGACGTTTTGGAAGCCGGAGTCTCTGAGACAAGAATAGCAAGCAAGACTGTTCGCACCTTTGATAAGCCAAAATGGTGGGACGAACGGACAATAAGCAAAGCAATCTACTCGACGGGTTGGGACGGAACGGTTGTTTTAGAAGCCGATGCGGCAGGAAATTGGGCAGTTGATCTATCTTCCGATCCCCACGAGTGTCTAAACTAGACTGGTAACTAAAGTCATTTTGAAAATGGCTTTGTCGGACGTGTCAAAACCATTTGCACGCCTGTCCACGTCAAGGTGGCGGGGGCAGGAGGCTCAGGCTCATATTGCTGGCTGTCTTGGTTTAACTGGCGCTGTTTTTTCATTAGTTCCATTGCCTGTCGCCCTAGCGCACGTTACAAGCTTCACGCTGAAGCTATTTTTTGGGATCGGTGCACTAGAAAATTGCACCTCAAGTACCGACATAGGTGTCATTAGGGTTCGACACCAACGTCGCCTCCCCCGGTCACCGATGGCAGTAATCCCCCTGTCTTCACTGTCACTCAAAGTAGAGTCCGTTCAACCATATCCCCTGTGAGGATATCAAGTGGACTATCCAAGTACCCATTGGGCCCTGTCGCTGGTGTCATCCCCCTTAGTTTGTATTACCCGGTTCAAGGGTGCATATACTTGATAATCAAAGATTTAGAGGTGTGGTTATGACACAGCAAGCTAAGCCGAAGGAGCAGGAAAAGCAGCTCCGTGAAAACGAGAAAAAGTGGTCAAAGACGCTGATGGACAGTGGTTTTACCGTTTTTCCCAGCGTAATCCTTGAGCGTCAGAAGGCGCTTGGCCTCAGCCCCCTTGAGGTAAATATTCTTCTGTTCCTTTGCACATTCTGGTGGACCAAGGATGGCCGCCCGCGGCCGGCGATCGGAACCATTGCGGAAGCCGTTGGACGGAGTCCCCGCCATGTCACTCGTGTTATCACGGGGTTGGTGGACGCAGGTCTGATCGAGCGACATCAGCGAAGTTATAAGGAAACTGGCAATCTCACGAATGAGTATTCGTTCGATGGACTTATCCGGGAAGTTTTGCCGTTCGCTAAAGAGAAGATCGAGGAACGAGAAGCGAAGGCTGCAGAGAAGAAGGCGAAGACAGCCAAGAAGGGGAAGCCGAAGTTGCGGGTTGTGAAGGAAGAAGACTGATCCGCCATGCCTCACTTTAAGAACAAGAAGATCAAGGGCCAGGTCTTCGATCTGACCCATCTCGATCCATTCATTTTCCCAGTCACTCACGAGCAGAAAGCTTATTCAGTTCGCGCCGCTTTCGAAGATCACGTCTTCACCGAGGCGTTTGATCCCGAAAGTCATACACCTGACCTGATTTACAGTCGTCGCCCGGGCGACTGGCGCGCGTTCGACGTAGGGCGATGGCAGCTTTCGCTGAGCCTTCCTCAATTGTTTCAGACAATCGGAGGACATAGCGTCTACCAGTCTAAGGGGCGCAATTTCTTCTTTCTACGCGGTCCCGTTGGATCATCGCCATATGCCGTGTTTTTTGAGGCAATGATCTCAAGCCACGACAACGCCGATGTCGCGCTTCTGGTCCGGTCAGCATATGAGAAGGATAATATGACCAGGCGCGCATGCCCAGTAAAGTTTCCACGGCTCATTGATGCGGTTGCGCGTGGTATTCAGCCGCCTGTAGGGCCGTCTGCACAGATTCGGAGGCGCTAATTGTGGCCTCTATAAACGAAAATAGGCCCCGCGGGACCTACTTCGGGAGCTTGAACTCCGGTCGGGATCCTCTTGCGCCCCACTGGGGACCGGAGAACCGGTAGGTCGCCGTATTGCACTAATGCTCACCCGATCATAGACGACAGGGGAGACATATACGACAGGGGGATGGATTTCAAGTTAAAAACCGGTTCGCAGTCTCCGAAACTTTGGTAACATATTGACTATTATGGGTTCTAATTCCAACAATCATCTACCCGTTCGCTAGCATCGAGGTAGAGTTTAGTTGGTCTCTAAACAGCGGCATCAGCCTGTAGATCAGTTCGTCCGGTGAGAGCCGATGCGCCAGGTCGGCAAGTTCTGGCTCGCTGTCTGCGCTGATCGGTGCCAGGTTTAAGAGGTCGCCGAGGTTGTCCGCAAAGCTAGGGGCCTTCACCGTTTCGATTGCTTGCGTTAGCTGGCGGTCCTCGGCCGTTTCCTCATCATCGGCAGTCTCGCGCGGATCTTCGAAGTATCCGTAGCCGGACACGCCCTGATCAAGATACCCGTCATACTCGGGAGGATCGTATGAGCGTGGTTCAGTGACAGCTACAGGCTGCGACAAGGGCGATTTGGCGACAGACTCAGGCTCCGGTTCTTCAGCCTCAGCCGATTTGAGAGAGTCGGCATCCTTCAGGAATTCATCATATCGGGTCACAACGCTATCTTTGACCACTGGCACATCCGGCCAGGGCTTGCCCTTTTGACTGTTATTCAGCGCTTTGAACCGATGGTCTTTGTAATAGGACACGCGATTTGTGCGGATCGGGAACATGCCCTTGCCGGTGATAATGACCTCTTCCTTGCCCAACCGGCCGATTTCTTCAGGTGTCAGCAAAGCCCGGCTTTTTTCCGCCCAGCTTTCAGACCGACCGGGCTCTTTCGACCAGTTTCGCCCCGAGACGGATTTCTGCGTCACCGTCTTGTTGCCGAGCGCTTTGGACAGCTTTTGCTTGGTCTCCTCGGAATTGGGGGTCAGCCATACATGCAGATGCGAACTCTCGGTCAGGATTTCCTCACCAGCTGGCCCATAATGTTCACGCAGCGACGCCGGCGATTGCACAATCAGGCACAGGCGGCCGCCGTAACCGGGCAGGGTGGTCACAGCATCGAGGACGCCTTGCAATTTCCCCAGCGAATGAAACTCATCGATCAGAAACAGGACAGGCAGGAAATCCTCACCCGAGGCCACAAGACGACGGCGCAGCGCGTTGATGGCGCATTGGATGAAGAGACGCACCAAAGGTCGCGACACCTGCTTATGCGCCTCCGGAATTGAGATGTAGCAGGTTTGAGGCTCCCACCGCATCGATTCAAAGTCAAAATCATTGGTCTTTGTCGCGCGCACTATCGCAGGGTTGCGCCATGCGTTGAGGCCACCGCCCATCAGGACGGACAGGTAGATCCCCAGCTGTTTGTTGTCCTGGCCCGCCATACGCAGCATTGCACCTTTCGAGACCGGATCAGGCGCGCGCGGCGCAAGGGCGGCAAACATGCCCTTATAATCCGGTATCTCATCATCGCCTGCCACTTCCGGCGTCAACACTTGCAGGACGCGCCCGAGCGACGGTTCAGGTTCATTGCAGACGATAGCCGTGGCGGCTTCAAAGATTTCCTGCGCATCTTCCATCAAGGACGCTTCCGCACCGGTTGAACTTTTGGGCGAAAGCAGCGCGGCGCTGATTTCCGAGATCCGCACAAGCCGGTCTTCCAGGTCATTCATTGCCGCAATCTCTACCAGCGGGTTAAAGCTGTGCGACCGGCCGACAAGGGAGCCGTCCGGATTGTTCGGAAACTGCACGTCGAAGGGCGACAGCACTCGCACCTTGTCGCCTTTTTCCAACCGCCGCCGCGATGTGGTTTCAAAAAGCTCGCCTTTGACATCATAGACGATCAGCGAGCCTGGATAGTCGAGCAGGGTAGGGACAACGATACCAACACCTTTACCGGATCGGGGCGGACCCGAGACCAGCACCGTGCCCTGATCATCTGTATGGGCGCGCAGATGCGGTGCTTTTTTCTCCGGTTTGCCCAGCTTGCCCAGCACCAGGCCCCAATCACTGATCAACCGTGCGGCGCGGATCTCTTTTGCTTTGGCCCATCGCGCATCCCCATGGGCATCCGTCGCGGTCACGCCAAACACCATCCCGCCAAAAAGATACGCAAGGCCCGCGCCGGTCATGAGGCCCAACGTGATGCCACCCCAAAGCACCAGGTCCCAATCCTTCTGGTGCAGAGTATTGCGCTGGCTGAGCAAGAGCCACGGCCGCCACGTTTCAATATCGCCATTCACCTTCCAGGCTATCAACAGCGCGGCCCAGAGCGGGATGCTGATGACGCCCGCTGCTATCGTATAAGGACGGTGGGTCTTTGCCTGTATGGTGCTCATGGCATTCTCCTTCAGGACAAGAGTGTTAAGGGATGGAAAGCTTGAAAACGCTGCGGGGCACAACCATGTTGCGCCCCGCCTGGAATGATGCTCAAGGCGTCACATATAGAGGTCTCGCGAGACGAACACGTTGATGTGCTCGCCCTGATTCACCCAGATCGTCGGCGGGATCGACAGGTACTCCTCAAAGGCATCCTGACCGGAATTCGCAAAGCCGTCGGTTCCGGTGGACAAATCGTTCTCGCTCAGGGTGCGATTGCCGAAGCTGGAAATCCCCGAGAAGATCGAG
The DNA here is from genome assembly GCF_056537285.1 of Ruegeria sp. CF8. Taxonomy (NCBI): domain Bacteria; kingdom Pseudomonadati; phylum Pseudomonadota; class Alphaproteobacteria; order Rhodobacterales; family Roseobacteraceae; genus Ruegeria; species Ruegeria sp. CF8. Next base: position 89,837 of record NZ_JBQFRG010000014.1, read on the forward strand.
ATAAAGAACGCCGCTTCAAACTTGAGGCCAAAGTGGTGCTGCACATTGCCTGTCAAACCGGCGCGGCCCAGACTGTCGACGCCGCGCGAGCCGATCGTGATGGAACGCTTATCTGTGGTGATGACCCGGTTCCAGGCAACGAGAACCCTGCGCTGACCGAGGGAGATATCCGAGGAATACTCACCAATAAGCGTTGAGCCCTTGGGGATCAGCACCGTTGTGGCATCTGCAGACCACACGTCCCGGCTTATGGTGGCTTTCAATTCCCCCGGAAGATCGGACGATATTGCTGTATCCAGAACACCCGGTATCATGGTGCCTTGGGTTATCAGGCGATGCACATCCTGCAACTGGGTCGCTCGCGCTGTCTGGACGGTACGAGACGCAGCGGCATCGAGGAAATCGTTGCCCGTGCTGTTGTTCGCATTGCCGCCAGCACCCGCCCCTGCCGCACTGCGCCCAAGGCTATTGATCAAGGGCTGGGTCAACCGGTCTTCTTCTTCTGTAACCGCATCGCCCTCCTGTGCCGGGTCTGCCGCTTGGCCCGGTTCAGTAATCGACCGGTTGGCCTGAATCCGCGCGAGCAGTTCCCGTTGACGGCGTTCATCGGCAAGGCGATCCTCTTCCAGCTTCTTTAGGAACGCCTCAAGGGCCTTTTCTTGCCGTTCGGTGCGTTTTTCGAGCGCTTCGAGGGCCGCGGCGTCCAGATCCGAGGCGGGCGCTTGCGGGGCGGCCTCCTCAACAGGTGCCTCGGCCTGCGCGGCTTTGATTAACTCGCGCAGTTCAGCCAGCTCAGCCTCCAGAATGGCAACGCGTGGGTCTGGCTCTTGTTCGACCTGGGGTAAAGGTTCCGTCGGCACGGCTCCGAATAGGGTGCCCCCCTGATTGCGCTGATCCGGCGTCTCGTTGACTTCGGGAATGATGCTGCCGCGTCGGCTGGCATCATCTCCGCCGCTGTTGATCCAGAGGAACAGGCCAAGAAAGGCAACGAATGCACCGATGCCGAGGATCATGGGCAGGTTCAGGCCGCTCTTTTCCTCCTCAAAACTCTCGATGCGGTTTTCGAGCAGTTTGTTTTTCTCAGACATCAGCGGATCTCCCCACCTTGGCCTGCATTGCGCTGCGACGTGGATGACGAAACCCTTCGGGGCTTATTCGGGTCGCGGTTCTGGTCGATGTCATAGAGGGGGATGTTGAACACGCAGACCACGTATGGTCCGTCACGCAGGACCAGGCGCGGATAAACACCCGTCACGACAATGGTGCCATCCGCTAGATCCGTTGAGTTGACCAGACGTTCGCGCCCTTTGGCGTCCATGGCAAAGACAGCAGGCCGCACGCTTTGCTGTTTCAGGCGCAGATAGGTCTTGCGCCCATCATCAAAGGCCACTTCGGGCCGTAACAACCTGTCGCCGCTGGCGCTGTATCGGAGATTGGCAGGCCGCCCGGTGGTGTTGAACGCAGTCTGGATGTTACCAGCCTGTCGCGGTTTGAATCCCTTTTTCTGATCCGGATAGCTGAACCGATAGAGAAACCCGACATTATCAGGTGGACCGGCTTCATGCGCCTGAAGGAGAAACACATAGCTGCGCAGGTTGGTTTGCAGAATGAGGTTACTCGCCTGCGTGGTAGCATGTTTGGCCTTCAGGACAAAGCCGTTGCCAGCGGTCAGAGGGATAAAGTCCCAGGTCTTGGGATCGCCCCGCACCTCATCGACCATCTGTTCGCCGGCTTCGAGGTGAATGCTGAGAGCATAGCCCCGCGACACATCGATCTTGTAAACCTCGTCAGGGTGGTACACGAGGGTCCGCACGCGCGCGTCCGTGCGGGTTCCCCGCCCTTGTTGTTCGGCTGTGACGGATGCCGCGCCAAGCGCGAACACCACAGCCGCAGTGCAAATAAAACGCAGCATTATCGCGCCTCCTCATCCAGTCGGTAGTTGGCGACACAAAAGCCGGTTGGGTTGTTCCAACGCTCTTCCAGTGTCATGTTTCCGGTGCGGTCGAACTCGTATCTCATCGTCACCACGAAATTCCGCGTTGTGACCGGTGCGCCCTGTTGTTGACGTGCGCTTTTGGTGATGCGCAGCGTGGCAGAATTTGCGTTGTTCAATGTGACAGACCGAATACGGACATCGACGCGGCCATTGTTGCCATAGATGTTCATGGGGCTGTTGGGATTGTCTTCGTTATAGAGCGCAGCCAGATCCTCTGCGGCCCCGCCACAGGTTCGCCGGTACACATCGGTCAGCCGTTCTCGCTGATCGTGCGCGTCATAGGTTTCCCGGTCGCGGGCATACTGGAACAATAGCGCCTGCGTGACATATTCATCATCGTCCAGCGTCAGATCACCCAGACGGGATTCCACGTTGACCAGGCCGGTATGCTTGTCGACCGTCATTGTGATGGGCACGACCTGTTTGAGCGGAGCGAGGCCCATGACGGCCGCAACGCCCATGACGCCGATCAGTGCGCCGATCCCGCCGATGACGTAGGCAATCCGCGCTCTGCGCCGCATCGACAGATACATCTCATCTTCCCAGCGGTCGTGGCCGTCGTGGATGGTGGTGGTATCGGGCAGGGGAGAGCCCTGATACTGCCCGTCAGGATTGAGCGGATCGGGCCTCAAATCTGCCGTTGCATGTTGCATCTGGTGACTCCTCGTCTGTTGCGGGGCCAGCCCGCCAATGATTTCAATGAGTTCTGATCAGCTTCTGCGCCGTCGAGCGTCTTCGGCCATGCGTTCAGCACCGCGCCTTACAGAATCCCGAATGCGCTGGTTATTTGCCTCTGTCGCGGATGGCCTGTCGGCCTCATTCGCAGCATGCGCGCGCTGATTGGAGACGTCGCCCAGGTTGTTGCCGCCAGAACTTGCGCCCGACAGCTGGCCGCCCAGAACTTTCATACCTGTCGCACCTGCGCCTTTGATCTGTGACTCGCCGAGGTTCAAGGCCGCGCCGCCAATTCGCTGTGCGATCATCGGGCAAATCAGAAGCAACCCAGCGGTGATCCCACTAATGCCTGCGAGCTTGAACATTTCCAAAGGTATATCTACCCCGGAAGCGAGACCGTCTGAGACTGATTCAGAGACACCTCTCGTTGCAGCCAGCGCGATGCCCATGACTCCAAAGAGCAGAATCTGAAACAGAACCAGCATCGTTATTCCGCGCACCCAGCCGTTGAAGATTTCTGCAGAACTTCGGAGGTAGGCCCAGACGGCAAGGACCGGGAAAATTGCCAATAGTATCGCTAGTAGAACTTTTGAGGCTACAAGAAGGGCAAGGGCGATAATGATCATCAGAAGGATGAAGAACGCAGCAAGCAACGCAAATAGGAGCACGCCCAAAGCATCGCCCGCGATGTAATCCGTCACCCCATATGACCCGATGGCCGTCACGATGTTTCTGAAAGACGTGTCAGCCACATCCGCAAATGCAGTGGCGACTCCACCAGCGTTTCCACCGCCCCCAAACCGGTTGATGATTGTGTTACCTACATCGATGGGGAATTGCGTGATGAACGGATAAATATACTGGGTCCAGAGCGCTCCGCCCGATACCGCCAGATAGAAAAGCGTGAACCGAAACACGAACATTATGAAGCCATCGAGGGAAAAGCTGCCCCGATATGCTGCGGTCACCGCCCAGACTGCCAGAGCAGCCCCGGCGAGCATGGTCAGGAATTGAGCACTGGGGGTCGCAAGCGCCTGAAATACTTCTTGCGAGCCGCCATTGATGATGTTGTCAAAGCTTTCATCAGTGCCAACAAGGAAGTCCCTGATGCTCATGATCCATCATTCCTTTTTCTGAATTTGCGGATGCAGGCATTCACGGCCCGGTCGGCTTCGTAGAAGCCATCCGATGCGATCCCGTACTCTGCTGATATTTCTTCGACGGACATTCCCATCAGATCCTCGTCGATTTCGACGGTTTCAGTGAGACGTAGATCCCTTTCCGGCATTGGTTCACCAGCCGAAAACGCAGTTTCGCATTTCTCGGCATAGGCAAACCTTACGGCAGCCTCTTTGCGTGTACGTGAAGCCCGCTTTGCATCTAAAAGGCGCAACTCTTCGATTTGTTCCTGCGTTAGAGCAAAGGCCGGTTGACCCGCCGCCAGCGATGTGGCGACGAAAACAGCGATGAGTAGGGCGTGAGTGGAATTGCGCATCAGTTTGATCCTTCAGGTCTGTACGCCTGACGCGCGACGATATCCTGACCGCGCAGGCGCTGGTTTACGATTGCGGCGTCCAGCTGACCTTGTGCAGAGAGAGCTTGCACCAAAGTGGCGAGCATCATGCCGTTCTCAATCGCTATGCGTGTGTTCAGATCAATGCTAGCTTTCAGATCATCGGTCGCGGAAATCTGCTCACGATAGCCGTCATACCGCTCCATCGCTTCGCCGGCCCCGGCAAAGCCTTCCTCGGCAATTGCCAATCCGGCCATGCTCGATCCGGAAACCAGATCATGTGACCGCGTGGCCGGATCTTCTGCAGAACGCCCGAGCGCTTGCAGCCCGCTTAACGGTTGGAAATCCACCCGCAACTCTTCCATGTGATTGCTCAGGCGGCGGTTCACTGAATTGCCGGTCATGGAGAGCGTAGAGAGGGACGAGGACAACTTGCGCGGGGTGATATCGCCGTCGAACAAGTTGCCGATCGTGTCGCGGGCGCCCGTGATGGCATTGTGCGTCGCCCGCGCCTGGCGCAACTGTTCCTGAAGTTCATTCAGCTGCAACAGGGTGTTATCCAGAATCTCGGTGTTCAGGCCGACCATTTCGCCGCTGGAATTGAGCAGAGCGATCAGTTCGGCATGTTCTGCTGCACTGAAGGTTGGAACACCCTGCGCTTTGGCTGTGTCGGTGGTTCCGACAAATCCGGCCAGTGCAAGTGCAACAACCGCGGCGGTGCTTTTGAGAATGGTCTTCATTGTCTTGTCCTTTCAGAGGAGGGGTCAGATTTTGCCGATGCTGAGCGGTGGAGAGGTGGCAAGGCCGGTCTGAGGGACCGGTTCTGCGTCTGCGATATTGCAATTGGCCTTCAGCTCGCGGGGCGCATCGAGAGCATCACCGGTAATGGTGCAGGCTCCGAGAAGCGGCAGGCCAAAGGCAACGAAAACAAGTTTGCGGATCATTGGGAGGTCTCCTGTGGGGCTTTGGGGGTCATGAAGGCGTCCAGCCAGCCATCCTCGCCATGCTCGGCGCGCAGCTGGTCCATCTCGGCAACGCTGTCGCCTGTGGCGGACAAAACCCGGTAGAATTGTTCGGGCAGCTCAAGCCGCGTTGACACCACGGCTGACCCGTCGCCGTCATTGATCAGCACCAGACGGGATTTGGGTGGCATGGACGAAACAGCGCTGAACTCGGCCTCAGTGAGCCGGAACGCATCCACATAAGTTTTGCGGTCGGCTTTGGGGTTGGCAAAGAAGATGCGGTTTTCCGTGGACTGGATCAGCGTGTCCGAGATAGAGGATTTGGCCGCATCCGACGTTTCCTGCGACATGAACACCAGAATGCCATCCAGCTTTCGGATGGTTTTGATCCAGTCTTGGATACGCGGCCCGAAGCGCGGATCGTCAAACAAGGCCCATGCCTCATCCACCATGATAATCTGCGGTTTGCCCTGCGCCAGTTTGCGCTCGATCCGGTAAAACAGGTAATCCAGCAGGGGCAGGCGGATATCCGACGCTTTGAGCAGTGCCGTCATGTCAAATGCAGTAACGGCTTGATCGAGGCTGAAACTGTCTTCCGCATTGTCAAAGAGCCAAGCGCGACTACCGGTCCCATACCACTTACTGAGCGCATCGAGCAGCTGCACCGGCGCGTCAGCATCATCGACAGACCGCAGCGTGTCGGCAAAATCCGAGAATGTGCGCAGGGCCGGATCACCAATGGCCAAGCGCCTGAGACCCGTTGCGATCCGCCGTTCCTGTTCCGGTGTGAGTTTGTCCGCACCTGTCAGGCGTTGAATGAAACCCTCAAGCCATTCGATACCAACCTCATCGGTGGCAACAGCAAACGGATTGAAGCCGAGGTTCATGCCGGATTTCAGCTGGAGGTAGGTGCCGCCAATGGCTCGAATGAAAGTTTCCGATCCCCGGTCTTTGTCAAAAGCAATAAGATGCGGGTGCTCGGGCAGGCGGTAACAGCAAGACATCAGGAAGTTGGCCAGCAGGGTTTTGCCTTCACCGGTCGCCCCAAAGATTGCTGTGGTTCCTGGTCCCTTGGATTTGTCGGACCCTTCACGGTGGAAGGAGAACCAATAGGGCGTGCTGCCCAGCGTCCGGAACGCCGCCACAGGCCCGCCCCAACGCAGCCTTTCCTGCGATCCCGTCGGCCAGGAATGCAGGTTGGCGAAGTCGGCAAAGTTCTTGTCGGACACAAAGCGCTTCTTGCTCCGCGTCTGATAGGCGAAGTTGCCGGGCAGCTGCGCCCACCAGGCCGCCTCTAACCCAATGTCTTCACGCCGGGTGCGCAGATCCGCACCCGTCAGACAGGAGTTTACCCGCGTGGCCGCGTCTTCCAACTCTTCGCGGGTGTCACCGAGAACAGAAACCGTGAAGTGATGCCGTCCAATGGACATGGCACGGGAGGCAACCGCGTCACGCGCCTCTGTCAAATCCTTCTGCAGCGACTCCGCCTCATCGCCTGCATCTGCCATGCCCCGTTTGGCGTCACGAATCTTTGTGCCGCCCGATACGCGGTCCATCGGCGCGTAGCATTGGGTGGCAATGAACTCGCACCGTTCCCCCAACAGTTCATCGAACATGTAGTATTTCGAGCGTTCCGGATAGGCGTTGACCGCAAAGACCGCCGCAAAACGATCTTTGTCCCCGCCCGGTGACAAGCTGTGAACATGGTCCTTGCGGAAAGTAATGCGCCCGTTTGGTACAGCATCGGCCAGATGGGTCCAGACGGAGGGGGCCTTTTGCCAAATCCCGCTTTGCAGCATCGACAGGAATGACAGCGTGCGGCTGCGATCCGCCGCTGAGCCGGTGAGCCTTCGCGCACCGAACACGGACAGATCCCGCATCGCCTGTTCTGCGGCCACATGCAGGGCTTTGCGGTTCTTTTCGCGGGTTGCACTTGTTGCCGGATCTGTTGTCGCTGATCGCAGAGACCGCAACCCGGCATCCAGCAACCGCTTGCCACTGGTGTAGGGGCGACGCACGATCGTCAGGGAGTGGCGCAGCTCATAGGTCTCGTCCTGGTCCAGCTGGGCGCGATAGTGGCGATCCAGGTCTTCGGAAAAGCTGGGGCCGTTCACAGGGGGCAGCGTGTCGGACAGCTTCACTTTTGTGCGAATGATATGGCTGTAAAAAGCCGTCCGATTGTCTTCAATGCTGGAGGCAAGCCGGGCGAGCGTATCATTCGCGGCCTTGATTGCGGCCCGGTCAGCGGTTTCGTGGATGAACCCAGTGAGTTCCAACACTGCCACCAGATCCCCGTTGCGCGTCGTAAATGTCCCGTCCGGCAGGAAACGCACAAACGGTATATGCGTGGTGGCTGGAACTTCGCGCGCGGCGCGGCGCGCAGACGGCATGGCCTTTTGGATCTCCGGGTGCATATTCATGTCAGTCTCCGGCGTAAGAATTGCCGCCCCAGTAGGGCTTGTTTGGGGTGAACAGTTTACAGTCGGCCATGGTCGCAACGTGATCCGGAAGATACGGATCGACGCCGACGATCCAGCGGGCGGCGGCATAAGACGGGGCGATGGCGAGCAACCCCCAGAAGCCCAAAAAGCCCTGCGTCATGATGAACGTCATCAACGGAATGCTGAGCGCCACAATGTGGAACGTCATAGGCATCCCAGCCCTCTCAGAAGGCCGGGTAATCGCCTGGAAAATGCGGTTATCATCGCTCATCAGGTCGCAAAGCCCTGAATGGCTTCGGCAATGCCAAACGCACCGTAGAAAATGCCCAGCACGACGAGGATGACGAAGAAATGGCCCCATGTGACCGGCACGCGTGGGCTGGCGGCCGAGATACCGGCAAGCGCGATCGCCGCCCCGCCGAGCAGAATACCATTGGCGCCCGTTACAAAGGTCCGGATCTGGGTCAGGATGGACACCGGGGCGTCAAACAGCGACTGCGCCATGGCCGGGCTGCTGAGTGCCACGAGGGCCAGCGCGGCCAGCAAGGCGACGTTTTGAGGGTTGCGATTCATGTAAGTTAGTCTCCTTGGACTGAGAGGATCAGGCGTCGGGCGGAAGCCCGGCCCCTTCGAGAACGGTTGCGACGTAGTGGGTGGTTTCCGAGTAAGGCGGGATGCCCTCATAGCGTTCGACGGCTTTGGGCCCGGCGTTGTACGCAGCCAGGGCCAACCGCCATGTGCCGAACTTCAGAAACATGGCTTTGAGATACCGCGCGCCGCCGTCGAGGTTCTGCACCGGGTCAAGCGGATCGACACCAAGGGCGGCGGCTGTCGGCGGCATCAGCTGGGCTAAGCCGAGTGCGCCTTTGGGACTGACCGCATTGGCGTTCCAGCGGCTTTCCTGATGAACCAGCGCATGAAACAGCGGCACCGGAACACCGTGGCGTTTGGCGGCGCGTTCTGCCTCTGCTGCCCATTCGCCCTTGGCGCGCGGGCTTGCGCTCCTTGAGACGATCTGTTCAGAATTGCCGCCACCCTCATAGTGCAAGCAAACCATTGCACCTGCCCGGAATGACGGTTCCAGGCAGGTGCGGGCGGGGGCGGTCACACACAGCAAGCGCCCTCCACTCAAAATCGGGCCATCACGACCCGCACAAATTGCGGCCTCGTCATTCTGAGCGAATGCCGGGGCTCCAACTGTTGTCAGAAAAACAAGAGAGACGAGTGCGGCTTTAGCCATGGTCGCGTGTTCCCTTAGGAGGAATGGGGCTATCCCAAATCGCGTCGTGTTCATCGCCCGATGCGCGGCGCTCATTTACCGGTGATGGCCTCACACTCTGACCGGCATTGCCCCCCTCCGGTGATCGTGAATGATGGCTGGAGGGGGACGCGCCACTATCCGGGAACGGGCGCATCGGCCCGTCATCGAACCAGCACCAGCTCGCATACCGCCCGTCCTCTGAGGCGCTGGTGAGCAGCGCCAATGCCTGGGCATCGTCGGGATTGTCTGCAACAAAGAGGGCAATCGGATCTGTCGTATCCAGCAGCACCGCGGAGGCGATCGGTGCCTCTATGGGCAGGTTGAACCGCAATTGCTTTTGAAACGCGCGGGACTGTTTGGTCAGCGCATTCAGCACTTCCAGTTCGCGCAGGCTTTCGAACGGAATCCAGTTATCTGTGGCCAGCATCATGCCAATCTCATGCAGAACGGGATAACCCGCCTTGGCGATGGAAAAGCTGGCGATCACTACGGCATGACCAGACCCCGTCGCTTCGAGAAAGCGCAGCTGATCCCCGAACACTTTGTCGAATTTCTTGGACAGGTCCTTGTCGGCAAAAAACGCGCAATCGGGGGCGTGTTTGAAGATGAACCGCGCCCCGTGCGCCGTGGATTCCTTCCATTTGTATTCCGCGACCACCAGACCGAATGGAGTTGCACCGCGTCCCGTTGGCCGCAGGTTGGCGAAGAGCTGGTTTCGTCTGGCTGCAATCCCACCTTTGTTCTCAGGATTGAAGTATTCCGGCACATAGAGAATGCCGGACAAATCCTGCCCTTTGACGATCTTGCCCGACACCGCCTGGCGCAGGGCGTGGTGGATCACACCCCAGAACCGTTTGCCCTCCATTTTGGGATACCACTTGCCCAGGTCCGCCTCGTGCCAGAGGAACTGCAGAACGCTTGTGATGGTTAGCTTGCGCGGTGCGGCTTTGGCCTCGGTTGGCTTTGCACCGGTTTGTTCCGGCGCGGTACGGCTTTTACTGTTCTTGCGCAGCGGAAAGCCGATTTTAAGCGTGGTTGTACCGTCATCGGGATTTTCGTCGATGGCTGCCGCATGGATCTGCGCCAGTCCTGACAGTTCCTCTGGTGGCAAGAATGACGGGCAATCCACCGCGTGATCGGGCCCGGTGCCGGGCATACGTTTGACGATGAACCTGCCACCAACGGCAGCGACATACATGGGTGGCGCCGGAACCCGACATCGGCATTCAACGCGATCACCGGATTTGTGTGCCTGTGACAGGCAGGTTTGACCTGTTGCACTATCGGGGTTAAGCGGCTTCTGCCAGAGATAGAGGGTCAAGGGCTTGGCCTTTCATCTCTTTGGTGCGGCGGCTTCTCGGCTTTGGTCTGAACATTGAGTGAGCAGCCGCCGCTCCCTTTATTCTGCACTGCGCGCGAACACGACTGGCGGGCGTGGTCATGCTCTCGGATCAGTAGTTGCCGGGTCGCTGCCACTCGCCATACTTCGGTTGGACCAACGCGCAGCAAAGCTGTGTTCAGAATTCCTGGAAGGTCAGCATTACTGACATAATTAACATAAAACGGATTACACGGGACGCGACTGCGGCGCTTGCAGGCGTCTGACAGCCTGCAGGCTATTAGATTCACGAATGGTTCAAAAACCAGCCAGAGCTGAGGTTTCTCGGTCGAAGTCATTTTGATTGACTCCGCCGCTGTGCTGTCCTTTTTAGGAACAGCGTCGGGGTTTGCTGTTTTCTTCATCGTTACGGTTTTCTCTTGATGCGCGAGAATTGCCCCGGATGGCTTTGGGGCGTCTCTGGCCCTGTCAGTTGTTGGCGCAACCGACAGGGCCGTTAACTGCTCGATTTAGTTCGTTTCCTCCTGCTGCATTCTAGTTTCCAGTCTTTCAGTTCATGCGCACCAGGACTGGCGTTGGCCGCCCCAGTATTCTCGCGCGAGACCCTCAGAAATGAGGATCTTGCCGACATTGCGACCATTCACCTGACCTACCGCCAGGAAGCGGCCATGCCTGTCGACGTCGTCTTCGATTTCAAGGTCGATGTACCCGGCCGTTTGGATGAGTTCCGTGAGCCGGTTCGTGGCTTTCAAAGCCAACGCATTTTCGGCGTCACATTGGGGTCGGTAAGTTTCGGGGGTATCGAAACCAACAAGCCGGTAGCTGTCATCGCCATGGTCAATCGTATCGCCGTCAATGACGAGCACATCAGCGGCGGGCACCCTCAACGTCGATTTCCGATGCCCGACCAGATCTGCGAGCAGCGCTGCACAGAGTAGTATAGCCGTGAGAGAAAGAAGCTTTTTCACCTGGCTTGCCTTCCTACTGGAATAGCAAAGCCAATTCCGTGAAAGACTCGGTCCAAAACATCGATTAGTGAAAACTGCTTACTACGCCTTTCGGACCGTCCCGAAAGAGGCGCGACCTTAGTCCTCGTCTTCTTCCTTGTCGAAATCCAGGTTGATCTGCCCCCGCACACCATCTGTCGTGATGGTAAGATCGTTGTGCAGAGTAATGTCGCTGCCCTGTCTGAAGCGGCTGTGAAAATTGAAGAGGCCCGGGAACAATGACAGTCTTCGGGGAACAACACCCTGAGAAGTCGCCCTCTCAGAGATGAGGACGTTATCCTTACCGTCATAGCGGTAGATGCAAATATATTGCGGACGTCCATTTTGCCCCAGCTCGACTAGGTCATACCGAAACTCATAGTCCTTACCTGATGCATCAAGGTCTCGTGCTTCACCTTGGGTGATCAATGGAAAGTTCTTTCTGTGCGGCATGGTCGTCCCCCTATAGGACGACTTCTTGCATTCTTTCGAATTCTCCGAAAGTTCTGATCTTGTAATTTCAATACTGCAAAATTTTAAATTTGCAAAACAGAAAATATGATGATCTAACTTTTTTGCAGAAATCAGCGCAAACGATCCACGAAATCACGTTGCTAGAAAGGACCACACCATGTTTCGACTGAAGCTATTGGGATGCACATCAGCTATCGCTCTTGGATTCACCGCTTCGGCTTACGCCTACCCAATCGACTGTGCGATTTTCTTATGCCTTGCTGGAGGGTGGCCGAGTTCACCTGATTGCAATGCCGCTCGGGCCGAGTTCATCCGCCGTATCACCCCCCTGCCGGTTGAACCGCCGCTTCAACTCTGGCGATGCCCAATGGGCGTGACTTCTGGTTCTGCCGACATGTCACCCATGCAGCGTCTCGATGCCATCAAATCATCAAGTGCCAACCCGCTTCCTGAGTTTCCCGGGACATACGGCAAGACCCCTCAAGTTATAGATGTCACTTATTCTCAAGAGTCTTGGTCGTCGCTCGATGTTTCCGATGATTTGAAATGGGTGCCGCTTGGGACAAGCGAAAAACCGTTGGCAACTGTCGACGCCGGTTCCCCTGCCCTTTCTGAGCCCACGTTGGCAAACGTGGATCTATCAGCTCCTGATTTCGATGTAGTCCGGTCCATACGGGTGTGGCACGTCCGTCACTACAGCTACAAAGTGCGGGAACGCGAAGGGCCTTGCGAAACCCGTTTAGATATGGATGTCGGCACATATGACGACAACGCCAGTTTCAGCTGGTCCGACCGTGCACCTGGTCCGCGTCCTTCGTGGCTCCCTTTTCATCGACAATGTCCAAGCTACTTCCGCGGTGTTGGTGTCGAGTGGTCGGACATTTTTGGCCGCTACGACTATGTGCTCGTGCCATACTAGCGAATACAAACAGTGGCTGTCTGAGTAAGGCTTAGACATCTAAGACTTATGTCGTTGACGCTGTTGGCATGTCTTTGTTTGTTGATCCGAAAAGCTCGCAAATTTGAGCCAGTACGTTTTCGCGAACACTTGGCACCTCATACAAGACGTCGTGTCTTGCGTTGTGCATCAACTCCAATTTCCCATTGGGCCAACGTACCATTCTGTCCTTGATTGCGGGAATTGCGACGATTTCGTCCTCAGCGCCGCAAAACGTGAGACACGGGATGCTGGGAGACTTCTGCTTAGAAAGTGCTCGAGTTTCTTTGAGGGCCTGAAACAACCAGGACATACTGGGCCCGCCGATCTGCTGGTCAGGCAGGGATTCCGAAACGTTCCGATAATACTGGTACATATCAGGGTCATGTGTCAGTCGGTTGTCGTCGAAATCCGTTGTCAGCACATAGCTCTCTCCGCGAGTACCGGGAGCATAGGTGGCGCCTTTTCCAAGAGCTTGAAACGCGCCTGATAGAGGCCATGCTCCGAGCCGTTGCAATGTCGGTAAGTTAATGTCCCACAGAGGGGCTGTGAACGCGCATGCTGAAACTGGAAGACCTTCGATTATTGCACGCAGGCCGACACACGCGCCCAGAGAGTGCCCAATGAGGTACCATGGCTGAGGTAAATCAAGGGACTTGGCCGCTTCTACCGCGGCTGCAACGTCCTTCTGGTAGTCAGAGAACCTGACGACATGACCCATCATCGGATCTTCGGCGATCCTGTCGGAAAGTCCCTGGCCGCGCCAATCAACAGCGAACGCAGTGTAGCCAGCGCGATGTAGATATTCGACGGTTCGTCCGTATTTTTCGATGTTTTCCGTTCTCCCCTGAAATAGGAAGACAGTGCCCATAGAGGATTTCTCTGTAGGCCAATGTGCCACCCTGAGACGAACACCGTCATCGGCAAGTACCCAATAGGCGCGCACATCGGATGGGCCTTCCGCGACATCGGGATGAATGGGGGCTTTGTCCAGAACAATCGTCTTAAGCATCTAGTTCTCTCGTTTTTGTTGCGTTCAGCCGACCCAAGGTGGGACGTGCAAGGAAACATGCAGCCAAGACCAGCGTGGCAATCAAAAGGACCGTGAAGCCGGGAAACACACCGATGAGCATATAGGTCACCGTCAACTGGAGAAGGACCCCGTACATCATCATCAAGGACACTCTTTCCGCTTTCTCGCCATTCAGCAGGCCCAGGTTTACAACCGCTTTACGTATTCTGGCCGTGCAGATCACAAACACCGCGAAAATCACAAGCAGACAGAAGAAGCTGTAGTAGAAACCTGGCACATTCTGATGGAAGCCGTATCCGTTAAAGTGTGGGCCACTACTCCGAATAGGGGCTTGCAGATCGGCTGCCAGCCAACCAACGATGTCCCTGCCGTCCGAGAGCAGGAAGCCGGCCTGCAGCTTCATCAAGATGGTGATCATCAACCCCAAGGAACAACAGCGGAAAACTCCAACAATCAGCGCGTCGCCGATCTTTGCCAGACGCCGCCGGGGTTCTTCAGCCCAATCGTGGGCGACACCCGTAGAAAAATCGATGAAATCGTCGGTGAGTGTATAGAGGACGATCAAGCCGGCAAAGAACAGATAGGACCCAAAAGCATTCAGTAGAAAGACGAACCCGGAGAATACAATGGCGTTCGGAACTGAAACCAGATCAGGTTGGAAGATTGCAATTCTTCCCCAATCCACCGGCCAGTTCCCTGCATCCCCTGTCAGCAAAGGGATCAGATGTGTTTCCACCCAGTTGAACGCTGAGGCTATCAAAACGGTCACTACAAATACCGCCCAATAGACATAGGACATCGTGGTAACCCTGCTTGCCCAGTTTGTGCGTGGCGATGTGGAGCTCAACCTCGCTACCAAGCCAGGTCGCCATTCTTCTTTCCACCGCTTTAACAGATTGACCAACACGGCGAAGTAGATTGGCAGAAGTATAAGGAAAACAACTGTCCAATTCGGGGCCCACAAAAAACCGACTTGCTTTGTCGGACCGGTCGGAAGTGCGAAAAAAATGCTGTGAATGTTCAATGAAAACGACATCAGCCCCAAAGCGGTGGCGGCGGCGAACACGACGGCAGGCAAACCCAATGAAGAACGAGCACTGAACATCGCCTCCGTTCGCCCGGCCAGTCCAGGTATCCGCTTTGCTTCCAAAGAAAAATTGCGGTTCCCTGTATTCGCAATTGTATCTTGATCGCCGCCCTTGGAAGCACCATCAGAGGGGTTTGCTCCGCGCTTTTGAATGCTCCGCTTCTCTCGTCGCTTTGTTGCCAACCGCCTGTTGGCGGTATTGAGTTCTGCCCTCCACGCGGTGATGGCGTCAGGATCGTCACAGCCGAATACGCGCGCCAGCCAATAAATGTTGTCGGCGCTAATGCCTTTGTCATTGTCCTGAAACCAATGCTGAACGGTCCGAAGGTCTACGCCCGTTTTATTGGTTTCGAATTGCGAGATGGTGCTCGCAAGAAGTTCCGGGGTCCAGGAACCGACTGGTAGTCCGGTCTGGTCAGTCGGTAGACCAGCGCCGACTGACATCAAGTACTTAAAGAGCTCTTTGATGTCGCTGCCGTTGTGCGGCGGAGGAACAAGATATTTCCCGCGCTTGATCAATGGCTTCCACGCTTTCGTTTCGTTCCATTTCGTCTTGTGTCGTTTCGTTTCGTGCGATTGTCAACGAGTCGAGATACTCAGCTATAAGTTGAGCAAAATCTCGCTTCGTTTTCTGGGGCGGTTGGCAATAATCGAACAGTCGAAAGCCCCTACCCTTCGCTTGACGTTGGGTTTTGAGGAATGGACCTGCTGGATACCAAGGAACGAAAATGCAGACACAGCAAACAAGCGAGCGCGCGAAAAGAGCCGAACCGATCATTGAGGTGCAGGATGCCCACACTGGCAAAACAGTGGTGCTTGTCTATGCGTGGAACAACGGACAGGTAAGCGTCGCATCTAACAGTGGGTTGAAGGTGGTTGAGCTTTCTCCCACGGCGCGCCTTCGTCTTTGAAAGCTGAGTTTTGAAGCCTGTACTACTGACGCGTGTGCAGTGGGTCAGGGTGACCAACTGATCCGTGCAGATCATCTGCGCCACTTCCATCGCATTGCGCATTGAAGACGCGGCCTTAAAAGTCACACTCACGACGCAATTGTTTTTGTTTGTTCCAAATGATACGGCCTACGTTTTGACGCTTAATCACCTGTGAAATCTGCCGGTCGTTTTTTTTCAAGCAAAACATTAACAGCTTCGGCGTGATCCTTGGTCTGATGGCATGCCACTTGAAAAACTGCGGCAAGTTCGAGAACGCTGTCGAGGCGATTGTTCAACCCTTCCCGCAACAACCTTTTGGCGAGGCGCAATTGCCTGGGAGGGTTATATGCGATCCCTTCCGCTAATTTGCGGGCTTCGGGCAGCAATTCCTCTGGCGTATTCCAAGATGATCGAGCATCACGCACTACTCAATACAGATGCGCGCAGGTTGATGCGCATGCCCGGTATCGGGCCGATCACGGCCTCAGCGATTGTCGCCACAATAGATGATGCTCATCAGTTCCGGACAGGACATGACTTGGCCGCTTGGCTGGGCCTCACCCCGCTAAACAGGTCCACCGGAGGCAAAGTGAAACTGGGTAAGATAACGAAGAAAGGCGAGCGATACATCCGAAAGATGCTAGTCGTGAGCATGACTTCGCGCGTAGTCGTGGCAGAGCACTCTTCCGAGAAAATCGATTTTTGTAACCTTACTACAGTCTGATCACCAGATTGTTAGCGTATTTCGGAGCAATGTTTCAAATACCCTTGCGTAAATGTTGCTGGGCATCCCAACCGCGTGAGGAAAAGTTCCAAACTTGTTGTCCCTCGCCCATCTGCGGTTCACCAACAACGGAAAAGGTACCCCTATGAAACTCGATCTCAAACAAATGGTTATTACTGTCCTTACCGCCGGAGCGTTTGCCACGATTGCCTTTGACATTTTTGGTCAAGCGCTAAGCCCACTTTTTGGCTTTTCCAAACTGGCCCCCGTCGGTCTTGCAGGAGCTTCGATCAACGCGATTTTCGGAGTGAACCCTCCCGGGGCAGCTTACTTGTTGCACACACTAACAGGCCTTGTTTTTTACGCCTTAGGTTGGGCGCTTATTGCGCGGCCGTTGCAACGGGCCGTAATGCCACAGATGCCATGGGTAGCCACAGCGGCTCTTTATGGTGTAGTTCTGTGGGTCTTTGCTCTGTTCGTCGTGGCGCACTTGGTAACTGGCAATGCACCCTTTCTGGGTTGGACTGGGATCACCTATGTCGCGCTGTTCGGACATATCGTGTACGCGATTGTCGCCGCCTGGATTATGGAAGCACGCGGTCTGCGGATTAACTTGCCTATTGCACAACGCGCTGCGTCCGACGTGACCATTTGGACCTAGTAGCGAAATAGCTAACCCTAGCTGTTTTCAAGCAAAGCGAAAAACGTCGACGTAGTAGCGAGAGGTGCGCTTCAGGACTGACTATCTAACATCTGAATGGATTAGTTTTTCCGGCGTTCTTATCTATTCAGATCTGAATTTGAAGGATTCGCAACCTCTCGCATTGCACCGCTAACTCTGTGCGAGCGATCACAGCAGTTCGAAGTATTTGAACAGATTCCGATACAAGTTTTAGCTCGGTCAAATTGGTTTGCGTTCACGTCAGTTTCAGATTGCCAACTCGGAGACTTGACGAAACGAACAGCTTCCGGGCGACTGCCTAGCCCCCATTTTCGTTTGTTGTGACCACAGATGACGCCGCCTCTGGATTGACAACTTATATGCGATGTCTCGTCCGAGGTTGTGTCGCAGCGGATCACCTATCGCGCGCTCAACCTATGGCATCACCAAAGCCATGTGGCGCCCGAGGCGCTGGTTCCCGGTCAGATGTACACGGCCCAGATCGAGCTGACCGAATGCGCGCACAAGCATTGACAAGGCCATGTGCTCAGACTGGCCTTGCCGACATCATACTGGCCGACTATCTGGCCGGCGCCGGAGCCTGATGTGCTAAGTTTGAATCTGGAGCGCGTCCGCTCGATTTGCCAGTGCGCCAGTTTGATGTCGAAACCATCCCTGACAATCCCGGCCAAGCGCAGGAGTTTCCCGTTCTGAAGGCCGAGCAAATTCGCCCGGCCTCCAGCAGCTCGGAGCGCCGGATCATGTAGGACGGCGCTTTGGCTTTGAACACAGTTGACGATTACGGCCAGACCCGCGGCCCTTATCATGGCTTGATCGTCGGAAGTCTTGTTCGCATGCATCATAGTGTTCATCCGGAAAATCCGGCATCTGCCCGTTTCACCGCACATTGGACGTTCACTTTAGAAAGTGATGACTGGCATGTTGCGGTAGAGACCAAATCCACTCCGACGGACGGTTCTGAAAGTCTTTTTTTTGCACAACAAACTGCGCGCATTTGAGAGTGCAGGAAGAAATCAGGTGATTGAGAAGGAGTGGTCGGATGAAGTCCCGCGTATGCTTCTGTGAGTACACAGAAGGACTCGCCCGTAGAACAATATTGGTGATTGGAAAATACGCCTTCAAGACCACACAAGAAGTCTGTTAGGCCTCGCGAAGAAACTGCTCATAGTAGTAGACCACAGCGTGCCGGCAGACTAATTCGAATCAGTATCAGTTTGGACAATGACGCTGTCCCTTACCCTGGCAATATGGTTGATGAGATGATCCTTGAACTTAGAACCTATGATTTTGCGCCGGGCGATGCCCTGCGCTACCTCGATTTTTTTGCGACAGAAGGACTGCCTCTCATTACGAGACATTTGCCGCTTGCCGGCTATTGGCTGTCAGAAGTTGGGGCATTGAATAGACTTCGCCACTTGTGGGTTTATTCCGATCTCGACGAGCGCAGCTCAAAACGGGCCTTATTCATGGGTGATAGGGAATGGACAGAAGGGTTCTTGCCCCGCGGCATGACCTTAATTCGACGTCAAGCGACACAGTTGATTGAACCCGAAGACATGTCGGCGCCCTTCCAAGACGTTATCACGTCCGTGAAACCGCATGGCGCGCACTACGGCGCATCCTTGAGGAACGGCTGGGCGACGTTGCACACGCAAGCCTTGCAAGATGCATTCTTTACTGGATGTGTCATTGCAGGTGAGGAGGTCGGTCAGACGATTTCCATTGCACCCTCAGCACACAAACCTGCACTCGAACTTATGCGCCCATGTGCTTTTTCCCCACTTTGAGAGGGCAAAATATGCAAAACGACGCAGCTCACACGCTCTGTGGTATCGAGTTAGGCGTTGCAGTATCCAGGTCAACGCCTGGTGTCACTGTACCCTAATAAATCAGAATTTGCGGATTCACGGCGTTCTGTAGCGTTTTTGTACCCTTAACTGCAATATATCCACAGATTCTGAAGCTTATGACTTGACCCCACTTTAGCGCTTCCAAATTGCTTCGGCGCGCATCAGAAGCGCCTGACGATTTGCGTCTGCTCCGAGCTCTGAACGGGCCTGACGAGCGGCCTGCAAAGCGCTCTCCGACACT
>NZ_JBQFRG010000015.1:0-76292 GCF_056537285.1 Ruegeria sp. CF8
AGAACATGTCGACAATGAATTTCACCGTTCCCAGCGTGAAAAACGCCAGACCCAGTGGGATGAACACCCGCAGCGGGTTGAACAAAGTGCTGATACGCAGGATCAGGATGATAAAGTTCAGAAAATCGATCGGCCGGATTTTCGATTTGCCCACCCGTTTACCATATTCGATCGGCGTGTAGATCATCCGCTTGCCATTTGACGTCATGCACAGCGTGATCGTGGTGGTGAACGAAAAATTCTGCGGCAGAAGCGGCAGGAACGGGATCAACTCGGACTTGCGGAACACGCGCAGGCCCGAGTTCAGATCGTTGATCTTGCGCTCGGCCAGGAACGACGCAAAGGCGAACAGGAATTTCTTGGCCGGCCTGCGCAGCAGCGGCACGTTTTTCATCGCCGCGCCCCGGTCGCCCACCACCATGTCCTGATCGCGGCACATGGCCAGCATCCCCGGCAGATAGCGCGCGGGATAGGTGCTGTCGGCGTCCAGAATGGCGACATATTCATACTGCGCCATCCGCACGCCACGCTTCAGGCTGGCGCCATAACCGGAATTGACATCGTTGAAGGTAACGGTGGCGCCGCTGGCCTCGGCCTCGGCGCGGGTTCTGTCCTGGCTGGCATCGTCC
Source organism: Ruegeria sp. CF8 (assembly GCF_056537285.1). Taxonomy (NCBI): domain Bacteria; kingdom Pseudomonadati; phylum Pseudomonadota; class Alphaproteobacteria; order Rhodobacterales; family Roseobacteraceae; genus Ruegeria; species Ruegeria sp. CF8. The sequence goes on from NZ_JBQFRG010000015.1 coordinate 630, forward strand.
ACCACGATGATCTCATAGGGAATGCCCAGCGGTTCCAGATGGGTGCGCACATCCTCGACTGTGTGACGCACGGCGTTTTCTTCGTTGAACGCGGGGATGACCACGCTCAGGCTCATGCCTTCGACATCTGTCGCAGCCGCTTTACTGGTTGCGGTGCTGTCTGCATCGATCCGTTCTGCGACTTTATTCATGGAAACAGAAACCCTTTATATTCATAATTCATTTAACCCGCCCCGCCTGCAGAATACCCAAGGACAAAGGGGAACGGATTTAATTCCGTGTCTTGCGTGTTTCACTCAACCACATGTTGACTGAACGTAGACAATAAAATTGACCAAATTAAATCGTTTCGGCGTCAAGAATTGTACCTGTTCAGGTTGCATGTGACAGAGATCTTCCGCTTGAAACGCAGTCTACCAGATTGGCTGCCCCAGGCGGAAAGTGATGGTTTGTGTCCTTCCGTTTGTTTCGCCCAGTTGCACGATCACATCGTTGGATGAGTCTGCTGGGTCGAGTTGGAAATATGCGTGTGCAGATTGACCTGCTTGTGTCACCGTCAGCGACTGCGCTGTGCGCCCGTTGATTTCAACCGATGCAGTGTCGACCTCGGGCGCGCCGATCCGCAGTTCGACGTCGATCGGGGTTCCACGTCTGAGCGGGTCGTCCAGCACCAGATAGGCCAAGGATGCCGGGGCCTTTTCCGGCAGAATACCAGCCCTTTTGTAAGAGATGGGGCCGTAATTCACATAACCGCCCGCCAGAACCCCCAGCACCAACAGCACATAGGCCCAGCGGAAAATACCCAGACCGCGCCAGATGCGTCTGAGCGGACCATATTGCGCGGCATCCGAGGTCAGCCGGGTGGCAAAAATCAAAGCGCCGGTGAACGCGACACCGGTCGCAACAAGCCCCAGAACAATCCAGAGCCCCCTGGAAAAGATCCCACCCCAATAGCCATAGTGCAGTTCATCTATCACATGGCGCCAGCGGGCAATGTGCGTGTTGTCATAGGGGGTGAAGGCCCCCAGGATCTCGAATGTCACGGGATCAACTGTCACGATGCTGGGTCCCCTGATCTCGGGAATGCTGGGCAGGTGACCCGAAAAGCTGAGACCGTCCGATTTCCTGACAGGAAGTGCTACGCTTTGGGCTTCAAATCCGGGCAGGGCCTCGCGGGCGCGGGCTTCGGCCTGATCAAGGATGGCGGCTCCGAAGTCGGGTGGTAACCGGGTTTCGCGTTCAACGGACGGCTCAGGTTTTGGCCTGAAACCGTCAATCCCGAAATCGCCCAACATGAAAAAGAAGGCTGTGACAGCACTGATAACGAGAAAGGGCGCTGTCCAGACAGCGGTCAACCGGTGCATCGCGCCGGCCCATGATCGGGAGTCGGCCCCTTGTCTGGGCCACCGGAAGAAGCCCTTCCAGAAACGTCTATACGTAATAAGCCCGCTTATGATCTGAAACAGAACCACAATGGAGGTTGCCGCCACGGCTTTGTAGATGATGCTTTGACCCGAGAGCAGCTTGACGTGAAGTTCCCGCAGAATCCTGTCAAAACCGGGATAGCGCGTCACCTGCACAACCTCTGCGGTTTCGGGATCGCTCCAGTAATTCACCTGCTCACCCCAACCAGTGCGGCCTTCGCTGCGGTCTACGAACCAGGGGGTTGGGCGCTTGGTGATGGTTTGGACCATACTTTCGGGGTAAGCTTCTTTGATATTACTATAGATTTCCCCAAAACTGGCGGTTCGATCCTCTTTGGCGGCCGTGGTCCAGACGGCGGGGCGACCGACCGATTCCAGCTCGACCCCGACCACAAGCAGCGATCCGGTCAGAAACAGAAAAAAGAAAAAGATCGCAAAATGCAGACCCAGCCAGGTGTGCAGTGTGAACAAGAGATTGCGCAACTTGCGATTCATTCAAATACCGGGCCGTCAGATCAATTTACGGAGCATTAAACGGGACGCTGGCCAACGGCGCAAGAACGCCGGGCAAAGCGACCCCAAAAAGACCAAGGATGATGACCCGTCTGTTCATCAGATGAGCCTGGCGGGGCGATATGGTCAATCGCCCCCGCCCTTTGATCATTCGAGGACAGCGCCCTTTTTCTTGAGCTGCGCGTTTGCCGCGCGTTTCTTTTCGGGCTTGGCTTCGAATTCCTCGTGATAGGACCGTTCGACATTGACGTTCCAGACGTCATTGTCTTCACCCATGATATTGCGCGCCGCATACATGGCCGACAGCATCGAGTGATCCTGGTTGTTGTAACGGTGCAGCCCGTTGCGCCCGACGGTCTGGAAATTTTCGAGCGTTTTCAGCCAGTCGCTGACCGTATCCAGGGCTTCTTTGTATTCACCATCATAGACCGGATAGGCTTTGGGCTGTCGGATCACGGAATAATCGACGACCGTGTCTGCATTTGCCAGGTTCAGCTTTTCAAGCTCGGTGCTGGCCAGTTCTTTGAGCTCTTGGTCAGACGAAGACCACAGCCCGTCGCCTTTCTGGCAGAAATACTCCATCCCGATGGACGAGGTATTCTGATCCGGCAGCATTTCTGCCGACCAGGCCCGGAAGTTCTGAATCCGGCCCACTTTCACCTTCGGGCTGTGAATATAGATCCAGTTGTCCGGGAACGGATCCGCGTGATCCAGGATCAGGGTCACAATCAGGAAGTCACGATACCGCAGACGGTCCGCGGCTTCGATCACCTCGGGCGGCGGCGGCGGATCAAAGGCATGGATCAGATCGCGCACGGCCATCGAGTTGATGAATTCTTCGCCCTCGACGCGCTCGGTCCATTTCTCGCCGTCTTCATTCCAGTGGCGCACGTCAATCGAGGTCACGCGGTTACCATCCCGGTTGACCTGGGTCACTTCGGAATGGGTTTCAACGCTACCGCCTTTTTCCCGGATCAGATCGCGGGTCTTTTCCCACATCATGCCGGGGCCCAGACGGGGATACTGGAATTCCTCGATCAGGCTGGCCGTATCATTGGCCCCCGAAATCGCGTTCCAGACCGCTTTGGGCAGCGACAGATTCTTGATCCGCTGCGCAGCCCAGTCGGCACGGATTTCAGAGGGCGGAATACCCCAGACCTTTTTGGTATAGCTATGAAAGAAGTGCATATAGAGACGTCCACCAAAGCGGTTGACGACCCAGTCTTCAAACGTGTCTTCCTGCGGCCGGGGACGCAGTTTCCACTTAACGAAGCTGCCAATGATCTTATACGTCTCGTAGGGGCCGATATTTCCCAGCGCGTTGAAGATGCGCAGCGGGTAATCGTAGAACTTGTCACGATAGAAAATGCGGCTCAGGCGCTGCACGGTAATGAAATCCGTGCCCATCACCTCGTGCCACATGTCTTCGACTTCCTGCACCTTGGTGAAGAACCGATGTCCACCAATGTCGAAACGATACCCATTATGGGTTTCGGTACGCGAAATGCCTCCGACCATGTCCGAGGATTCATAGACCTGCGGCACATGCTTATCGCTCAGCTTCTGGAGTTCGTATGCTGCGGTCAGGCCAGCGGGGCCTCCGCCAATGACGACGACTGGAATTGTATCTTTGGTCAAATCACTCATACCCACACTAAATGTCACACACAAATTTCTGCCTTCAAACTACAGGAGGTTCCCCCGCTTTCACAACAAATTCCTGTGCCCCGCCGAAATTAATGCGCAGACGTTTTAAAACAGGTTCCGCCCAACCAGAGCTGGCGCGAGAACGCCTGCAAACGATCTGTCGGGCGGGGGTGGTCAGGCCCGGGTTCGGGATGGAGGCCGTGGTCGTTTGAGACGAGCGCGCCTGGCTATGTTAGCGGTATAACAAGCCCTTGAAAATATAAAGAAAGACAGCAAGGCGTAGAGCAAACCCTTTTATTTCGCGGGCTCGGCCTGCCGCTGTTCTGAGATGCGTCGCCCCCCGTACCTGGGCCAGATCGCAGTGTGCCATGCAGAAATCACAAGCCAACGCCGAGAGGCAATGCACGTTCTTTCAACAATTCTGCGGCATTGCGCCCATTGTGCAAAAATATGCGCGTAAGTCCCGCAAACCGGCCTGAACCGACTCGGCCACCGGCGACCTTGGCGGGGCAAGATCAAATGCATCTATCCGCGTGTGACGCGCAGCTTCTGCTTCTGCCCCAGCACGTGATATTCGAACAGGCACCAGACATAGACGGTGGCGGAATAGACATAATAGACCTGATGGTAGAGCAGGCATTTGAATGCAAACCACGGCCCGCCATGTCCGGCCATGGCGCGCACCAGATCCAGATTGGCTACAAAGGCCGCTGCCAGCAACAGCAGGGGCAAGGGCCAGGTCCCCGGCCAGAATGGCAGGACCAGAAGCGACAGCAGCAGCAGCCCCGCAATCGCGGCCCGCGCCCGCTCGGCCATCGACGTGTTCAGGTCATCTGTCAGCCCCTCGCGCGAGATCATCAGCCGGGCCCAAGGCAGGGCGCGGCAGAAGATATCCGTGCTCAGGCTGTTGCGAATGGTCCAGACCTTCAGATGTTTGCCCTGCAATTGCGGCTCGACCAGGATACGACGGCCGGTGGCCGCGATCCGGTAGCCCAGCTCGATATCCTCGATCGATGGGACCTCGTAGGTTTTGACATCAAAGCCACCGACTTCAAGAAACACGTCGCGCCGGATGGCACCACACCCGGCCCAGAAGGTGCGCGCCTCGCGGCGGGCACGCTGATGGTGATAGCGGTGCAAAAGGTTCTTGTAGCGTGAAAACCAGGCCTGCCCATCCGGGGCATCGTCATAAGATCCGAACACGGCGCCGACATTGTCTTCGGACATCGCCCGGCGAATATGTTCGGGCCCGTCCGGCCAGGCGATGACATCAGAATCCACAAACCACAGGATATCGCCCGTGGCGTGCTGTGCGGCCAGATTGCGGGCCGCGCCGGGACCGCCGTTGATAGGCGTGGTCAGAACGGTTGCGCCCATGTCGCGCGCCAGCGTCGCGGTGCCGTCGGGGGATTGGTCGTCCACCACCAGAACCTGCTGCACCTGATCAGCCTTCAGCATCTCAAGAAGGGGCGGCAGGACACGGGGCAGCAGATGTTCGGCATTGTAGGCCGGCATGACCACAGTGATGGAAAGAGGCGGGTTGGACATCATGGATCCTCGGCGGAAACGGAGCGCAGCGCCCTGGGGCGCCGGACAAGAAGAAGCAGGGTGGCCGCAAAAGGCAACAGCCACATCACGCGGGCACCGTATCGGGGGGCAGGCTGTGACACCCCTCCGCAGACCAGTGCGTTGACCGCAATTCCAAGCAGCAGAAACAGTGCAAAGACCCTGAAGGGTGTGGCCACCTGCCCGGGCCAGATAATCAGGCCAACCACTATGACGGCAGAGATCAGGTAGATCACCGCATGAACCGTATCCAGTGGCCCGATCCAGCCCTGATCCGGGGTCAGTATGGTGTCATCCAAAACGTCGAACTGGCCTTCCGGCAACCCGGACAATGATTTTACATTGCTGACCACCACGTCATTCGGGATGGTCATCACGACGCTGTTGGTCAGCAACTGCTCGGTGGCGTTGCCCGCCAGCGCCAAAACGGTGCCAATGGGGCGTGCCGCCAGAACGCGCAGGAAAAAATCGCGCTGCTCAAAGGCAACAGCCTGCTGATCTTCTGCCGTCATCAGGCGGAACGAGCCAAGGCTCTCGGAGCGCTCAAAAATGATATGCGAAGCGGTCAGACGATAGGGGTCATCGGACCAGGACAGGGCTTCGTGCAGCGCACATGTCGCCAACTCGGATGATGGGCACACGTCATTTAGATATGCCATTCCAGGGCCATCCACGATCAGCCTGGCTGTTATGTGAGGCGTATAAACCACCTCTTTCTGGGTGGCGGTTTCAACGGCCACCTCGAACGCCTTGCGTTCTGCCACGGCAAGGCCGGACAGGAAAATCATGAACCCGACTGCAAGCCAGCGGCCCTGTCCGATGCGCAACACAGCGGCCAGTACGGTCAGGGGGAACATCAAAACCGCGATACCCAGATGCGATGGGTGCAGGACGACCGCAAAAAGGCCAAGCGCAAATATGGCCAGCACTTCGGCCATCTGTATCTGCCGGCCCGATGCGACCACTGCGGCAATAAGGATCAGCATGACCGATGTGAAAATATCGGGCATGATATAAGCCACATAAAAGGGCAGTGACGTTGTCGCAGCCGCCAGCAGGGGCAGGGTGATCAGCACAATAAGCGTGCGCCCTGTGGGGGCGCTGCGTTCAAGCAACCGCATTGCCAGCCAGACCGCCAGCAACAGCAGCGCCAGCTGAACGACCGCAACCCCACCCAATGCATCCACGCGCCAGAATGCGGCCACCAGCAAGGCATATACGATTGAACGTGACCCGCCCGCAGTTTCATCATCATCCTTTCCCGCCGCCGCACCCGGGGATTGCGCGGCGATCCCATCCTGTGGTGCAGGCGCAGGCAGGATCATGGACAAGGCAATATTGCCCTGCCGGAAATAACTGCCGGTATCAAAATAGACGAGAGGGCCGCGATTGATGGTCAGTACAGTCAGACAGGCAATGACTGTTGCGGCCAGCAACAGCAGCCCCCCGAACCAACGCGGCGGCCCTGCTATGCTTTTCGAGGTCACTTCCACGCCACAACGTCGTGGGACGCTGCCGGGGTAATCAGCCAGATACAGGGCTTGAGAGTTTGCTGCCCGCCCTGCAGGTGCACGCTGGGGGTCGCATGTTTGTCATCGAAAAAATAACCAGGATAAAAATCAGACGCGTCCATCAGCGGTCTCAGCAGCTATGCGCCAGACCGCACCATTCGGTACTGGCGTTTTTAAAATCGATCAGGCGTAACAATGGATAAAGAATATATCCGGACTGCAGAGTTGAACGCCCATACTCAGAATATCACCTTGCCAAAGCTACACGAAGTTTTCCGTGCAACGAAGAACAATTACAAAAGCCCTATAATTTCGCGCTTTTTCCTCAGTTGATGTGCTCTACTCTGCTGATCACCCCCGCAATGGGAAACAATAAATAAAATTGTAACTCATTGTAATTTTATCGTGGGAATAAGACGCGCAACCCCTGCAACTTTCCCCGAAATGCTGCATGCACACGCATGACCGCGCCGCCTTCGAATTTCGGGTCGTTAAAAGATGGCCTTTCTTCAACTGTTTGAGCCTGCTTCACCCGAGAATCAGCTCTCAGAGTGAGAGGTTTTAAGTCGCATCGACCCCAAATGACCGTTCAATATTTGGAAACAGATGCTGACAACCCAATTCATTGTGGCATCAAGGCCCCCTAAGCGGCCATATAAATGACATATTTCGCAGAAAAACACTCGATATGTGGCAAAAGAGTGGGTAGAGTTCAAGTTAAGGGAGTGTGCGTCACGATGGGTTTTAGACGTGGCAGACCTCACCGCGACAGTTAACGAGGGTGGAATAGATGTTTAAATCTTTAAAGACCATGCTGGTCGCGCTTGCAGCGGTTGTGTTGATGAGCAGCGCAGCCAGCGCCGTGACGGTGGTCAGTGCAGGCGGGACTTACGATATCAAGTCAGACCCGCTGTTCATTGGAACGGCAACCAGCCCCGGTGGGCCGGGATCTTATGCGGTGAATTTCACATCGCCGACTGATCCGCTGATTGGGCAAGCAAACGCATCGGTTACGATCAATGTCTTTGGCCTGTTCACCGGCCTGACGATGAGCTGGGTTGATACAGCCAACCCATCGAACGTGTTTGCAACAACCGCGATCCTGGGCAACGGTCTTCAGACAACTCTGAACACGCTGTTCAGCAGCGCATCAACCAGTCTGAGCCAAACACTTGTGTTCTCGTGGGCGGGATCGACCGCACCGAGCAACGGTGGTGTGATCGGCTTTGACTTCGATGTCTCGGCGGTTCCGCTGCCAGCAGGTGGCATGCTGCTGTTGACTGCCCTGGGTGGGCTGGCGCTGATGCGTCGCCGCCAGAGGGTGTAAAAGAAGTTTCATAACAGATGTTATGTTAAAAGGGCTGCTGATGCGGCCCTTTTTATTGGTGACAGATCAGATCCTGCCACCGGCGGCCTGAAGCAGCATCCAGACCATGCGTGTGCATCTGAGCCGGATCAGGGTCGCAACCGCCCGCATGGTTTCACCCACCGAGCCCAGTTTTTTGCTGGCCAGCACTTTGGGTGTATGCACAACCGCACTTGCAGGCATGGCCAACCCACGCAACGCCCACCGCAAACGCGCGGACAGATCGGTTCCGTTCAGCTGATACGCTTCCTGCGTGGTTCGACGCCACTTGGCCTTGAGCGCAGGCCAATCCTGGCGTGATGGGTGACTGACCCGAAAATCGTCTTCATAGATCAGGCTATAGCCACGGGACACAGCACGCATGGTCCATTCCCGATCCTCGGACACACCGTTAAGGAACCCGCCGATTGCGTCGAACACGTCACGCCGGGTCAGCAGATTGCCTGCGCCTGAAAAGCCCTGAACTTCGATATATCTGCGGAAATTGAAGGCAAAGACCGCCTCGAATGCTTCGGCACCACTGCGGGGTGCCGGGGTTTCGTCAAAGACATCAACGCGCCCCCCAATCAGGTCGGCCCTGTCGGCAATCCTGCGCCCAACCGTCAGCCAATCAGAGGCGGGAACGCAATCGGCGTCGATGAAAAACAACCGCGGGGCCGTGGTCTCGGCAACGCCGCGATTGCGGGCATGGGCCGCGCCCTTTTGGGTTTCCACCACAAACCGCACCTTGGGAAATGCGCGGCTTATCTGATCCAGGGACACCGGAGAGGCATTGTCGACAACGATGATTTCCGTGTTGGAAATATCATTGTCCATCAAGGCACTCAGACAGCGTTCCAGCCTGGGAATGTCATTGTAATGCGGGATGATGACCGCGTCAGCCGGGTGTTTTTCAGTAGTAACCTTGGTCATTGCCGAAAGCTCCGCTGATATAGCGGCATTTGTTCAGGACGATCCCCATAACCTGCGTCAGTTCGGCCAGTTGCCGTTCTGCGACGTCGATATGATCGATGCTTGTTTCTTCAGCTGCTGCCAGCAGCAACGCGCAATCGACATTCTTGAGGAACCCGTGGCTGTCATCGCTCACCATCAAGGGGGGCGTATCGAACAGAATAATGTCCGGTTTGAATTCCGCTTCGATCTCTTCCAGAATTTCGATGGCGCGCCGGCTCTGCAGAATTTCGGCCGGGTTGCGGGTCTGGGCGTAGTTCAACCCGAAAATCACGTTGCTGCCATGGCGGCGGCCATGATCCCGGAACGCTACAGATCCCTGCAAAACATCCGCCATACTGTGTTCGCCGGTCTGCTGCAGGATATCGGCCAGCCCTCTGCGCCGCAGGTCCAGATCAATCACAATCGTTTTCAGGTCTGCCTGCCGCCCAAGACTGAAGGCAAGGTTGGCCGCCGCCGTGCTTTTCCCACAACCGCTATACGGAGAAGTCAGCGCCACCCGACGCCAGCCATTTGACAGGATCTGCTGCAGCATTTTGGTGCGCAGCATGTCGTAAGATCCCGCTGCCTGACCGCCCCCATAAGAGACCAGACGGTTTCTGGAAATGAGGCGCGGCTTGATCTTGATCTCGGGCACAGCTGCCCAAGGATCGGCACCACTTTCCTCGGGCTCAACCTGAAACTCTTCCGGTGGCTGCTGCGGCGGAAGCTGCCGGTTTTCCCGTTCTTCACGGGCCTTTTGAATCGCCTGCTGAAGACGGTCCATCACACCCTCCTCAGGATATACAGAACAGACATCACCAGCGAACCTCCAATTTATCCATCACACGTTCGGCGATCAGATCAAGGGGCAGATAATACGTGTGGACAGCCCACACCGCTGCCGGAACACCAACCATGATGGCCAGGATCACCGCGATCCAGGCCAGGCGGTAAACGATCACCTCTTTGCGCGAACGCATGTAAGGGATGGTCGCAATCGGCCACACCTCAAGTTTGTTGATCAGATCTTCGGGCCGTCTGACCGAACGGTTCAACAGCTCAAGCAACACGATCAGCCCCAGCCCCAGCCCGATGCCAAAGACCGTTCCGCCCCCGGCAATCATCAGGCGGTTGGGTTTGGTCGGGCCGCTTGGGACCACCGGATATTCGATCACCGAAATCCGCTGTCCCTGAGAGGTTACTTCGATCCGTTCGCCCGTTGATGCCGAGGCAAGGCGTGTCACAGCGTTATTGTACTGGGTCTGGATATTATCGTGATCGCGCTGCAACTCGGCCAGTGTAATTGCATTGGCCGGGGTTTGGTCGATCGTCAGGGTCAAATCTGTCAGGCGATCTTCGATCACAGCGCGTTTGTCTTCCTCGGCGGCAATCTGTGAATCCAACTGCGCCAGCTGAATGTCGAGCGCCGAGTTCCCCGTCTGCGTATCGGCGGGCACACTGCCAGCGGCCTGCTCGGCGGCAACAACCTCTTCCAGTCGTTCGATGCGGGCCCGCAACAGTTTGATTTGCGGATTGTTTTCGGAATAGAGCACAAGCTGATTGTCCAGCTGATTGCGCAGCTGCGCCAATTGTTGTTGCGCCTGGGTCTGAGCTTGCTGCCCCACACCGACAATCTGTCCGGTCGAACTGTAGATGCTCAGCAGTTTCTCGCGCTGACCTTTGAGCGCAAATATCTGCTGGTCGGTCTGTTCCAGATTGGTCTGCAACGTGCCTTGCTGGGCCATGCGGAACTGCAGGCTGCTGGGAAGCGCATCCGAGTTTTCATTCTGGAATTTCAGGATCCGGGCGCTGCGCTTGTCCAGCTCATCACTCAGCCGCTCAACCTCCTGTTCAAAAAATTCCAGTGTATCGGACGCCCGCCCCTTACGGTACGAGACATCCAGCTTCTGGATTTCGGTCAGGTACTCGTTCAGCACCCCGGCCGCGATCGCGCCTGAACGCGCCTCAAAGACGATGGTCATCAAGCTGGCCTGATTGCGGCCAGTGCTGATGTGGATATGTGTATTCCGGCGCAGGGCATCGACGATCTGGTCTGGCGTTGCCTCTTGCTGATCAGACAGAACTTCAAAATTGCGTGCAATGTCCAAAAGAACCGGGCGTGTCAGCAGACGCTGCTCCACGATCTGCAATTGCTCGGCCGCAGATGTGTTCACCGTGCTGGCCGCCAGGTTGCCTGGAATCTGCGGGGATTCAACAATCAACCGCATCTGGGATTCATATGTTGGAGGCAAAGCTCTGGCGATGATGATCGACGCCACAGACACAATCAGAGCAACGATCAGAAAATACGGAAACCGTCTCAGGAAAATGGAAAAGTAATAGCGAACGGGGCCCATTTCAGACTGTCAGCTCCTTCTCAAGCGAGTTTCCACCAAAAAATACACCATCCTGAACGACCTGGCTGACGATATTTTCGTCGATATCCTTGGTTTCATTGGTCCAGGCATAAAGTAGCGCAAAGTCGCAGAACTGGTTTACAAGCCGCGGCACCCCCCTGGTTTGCTGGAAAATCTGCTGACAGGCGGCTTCCGTGAACTCTTCACCCGACCCACCGGCAATCTTCATCCTGTGCCTGATGTAGTGGTCCACCGACTCTTCATCCATGCGTTCCAAATGAAAGCTTGCCGCGACCCGTTGCGTCAACTGGCGCATCTTGGGGTCCAGAACCAGATCGCGCAGTTCGGGCTGCCCGACCAGAACCAGCTGGATCAGCTCATCCGTGTTTGCGTTGATATTGGTCAGCATACGGATTTCTTCCAATCCCTCGACCGTCAGATTCTGCGCCTCGTCAAAGATCAGCACCACGCGGCGGCCTTCGGCATATTCCGCGACCAGAAAATCCTGAAGCGCCCGGAACAGCTGAACATAGCTGGCGTCATTCTCGATCGGCAACCCAAGGGCGTGCAACACCCATTGCAGCAACTCGCCCCGCCCGCCTTGCGCGTTCGAGATCAACCCTACTGTGATCGAGTCTTCCATCTCGCTCAGCAAGTGCTGCACAAGGGTGGTCTTTCCGGCCCCGATCTCACCAGTCAGGACAGTGATGGGGGCACAGCTCATGATTCCGAACTGCAACACCGAATAGCCGCGCTTGTGCAGCGGCGACCAATACATGAACCCGGGGTCCGGCAGCAGCGTGAAAGGGCGCCGGTCCAGTCCAAAGAAATCTAGGTAGAATCCGTCTTTGGGAACCATGTTTGCACGGTCGCCTTCCGCTTTGTCGTACCCGGTTCTGGTTTCTCGGAAATCATCCAACTTAACACTCTGAACCACCAGAAAACCCTTACAGACACTAACATATCACATGAACCAAAAGTACTTAGTGACGAGCGTGCCATAAAATCAAGACATGTCACACCCCTAACAGTTACATGCGTTAAAAGGCCTCTCAGGCAAATTCAATCAATGCTCATCAGGGTGATTGTTTCCGGAAGCCTCCTTCAAAAACTGCTCAAAATAGCGTCAATCCGGGTGCTACATGCCTAAGGCCCACGCGTGCGGACGCCCTCTCATTAATACCCTTTTTGAAATCAAATTAACTTAAATCTCATCATTGTGGCCGTATTTGACACAACTTTGAGGTCCTCAGACCAAAGTGAGAAGAACAAAGCTCTTAAACCGCCCCTTTAAAACAGCGGTTCTGGTGGTCAGCCAGGGTCCTGTCACATGATTATTGTTTGGCATGTGGTTTGGAATTTGTTAAGAATTGTGCCGTGGAAGTCTGCCAAGCGGTGTTGGTATCGGCAGAGCTAAATTGATATAAATGTATAACATTTTTTATACATAAGTTGAGGTTGAGCATAGCTAGTTCCTGAGTTGAGTAGGTGGTGTTTTGGGTGTTTGTGTGTGCCGGGGGGTTATATAGTGACAATTCATTCGAAAGAGGTGGCCAACCCTGGCTACCCTAGTGCTCCGGTTATGCCTGTCGCTGCGCGCAGGTCGGGGTTTTACAGAAATAGCGGAAAACGCATCTTCGATGTTGCTTTCGTGCTGCTGTCGGCACCCTTCGTTGTTCCGCTGGTTCTGATGCTTGCCATCCTGCTGCTGTGTCAGGGTGTCACCCCGTTTTATCGCCAGAAACGCGTCGGTCGGAACGGCAAGAGTTTCAATCTGCTAAAACTGCGCACCATGGTTCACGACGCCGAGGCCGTTCTGGAAAAGCACCTTGCCGAGAACCCCGAAGCGCGGGCCGAATGGGACCTCAACCAGAAGCTGCGCGATGACCCGCGGATCACCAAGCTGGGCCCGTTCTTGCGGAAGTCCTCCATGGATGAGTTGCCGCAATTCTGGAATGTCCTTGTCGGCGAAATGTCCGTTGTCGGCCCCCGCCCCATGATGGAATCCCAAAAAGAGCTGTACCCCAGCAAGCTCTACTACTCCATGCGCCCCGGCATTTCGGGTCTGTGGCAGGTCTCCAAGCGCAATCAGTCAACATTTGCCGAACGGGCCTATCACGATTCCGAATACTGGAAGACCATGTCCTTTGGCACCGATCTGTCCATTCTGGCCCGGACCGTTACGGTCGTATTGCGCTGCACCGGCTGCTGACATCGCCGTAGCATGGCGCCAGGATGGACCCGGGCAGGCGCTGTCTGGCCCACATCAGGCTGTGCGGGAGACACAACAATGACATCGACCAACACCCCTTTTGGCAAAACGCTGGCGGTCCTCCTGCTCTCCGCCACTCTGCTTCTGAGCGCTTGTGACACCGCCGAGGAACGCGCGGAAGCGCATTACCAGGCCGGGCTGACTCATCTGGAAAACGGGGATGTCGAGCGAGCGCTGGTCGAATTCAAGAATGTCTTCAAGCTGAACGGCCAGCATAAAGACGCCCGCCTGACCTTTGCACGTCTGGAGCGTGAACGCGGCAATGCTCAGATCGCCTATGGTCAGTATCTTTTGCTGGTCGAACAATATCCGGACAATCTCGAAGGGCATCAGGCGCTGGCTGAAATGGCTCTGGATCTGGGCAACTGGGAAGAGCTGGAACGCCATGCCGAGGCCGCGCTGGCGCTGGCCCCCGATGATATCGTGATCCAATCCCTCAACAACACACTGGCCTATACCCAGGCGGTCACGACGGGCAATGAAGCCGAGGCGGAATTTACCGTTCATACAGCCCGCGAAATGCTGAATACCAATCCCGACCTGATCACCGCGCGACAGACGGTCATCGACCATCTGGTCCGGAGCGAGGACTGGCAAGGAGTTGTGGACGAAACCGACATCGCGCTGACATTTGCGCCTAAGAACGGCAGTCTTTACGCCATCAGGCTGCGAGCGCTGCAGGAGTTGTCCGCGCCAGAAGAGATCGAAAAACAACTCACGCATATGATGCAGGTCTTTCCCGGCGACACCAGCGTGGAACAGTTACTGGTCGAACATCACATCGACAACGGCAATCTGGATGCCGCCGAGGATATCTTGCGGGCGCGGGCTGATCCAACAGCCGAAACAACGCTTTCTGTTCAGCGACTCATCGCCTTTCTGAACGATCACCGGGGACCGGATGCGGCCATTTCCGAGTTGGATACGATCGTCGCGGCCAGTGATGTGCACGCCTTTCAGTTCCAGACCATGCGGGCGGCGCTGAAGTTTCGTTCGGGTGACGTCGAGGGGGCCCTGACGGATATGCAGGCCCTGCTTGAGAATGCCGAACGGACCACCCAAACCCGTCAGAGCGAGGTGGAATATGCGCGGATGCTGTTTGTATCCGGGCAGGATGAAGCCGGGCGGGCCGTGGTCGAGAAAGTGCTGGCCGAAGACCCCACCGAGGTCGAGGCCGCCAAACTGAAAGCCGCATGGCTGATCGAGGATGACAACACCGGCGATGCCATCCTTCTTCTGCGCGAAGCACTTGGCGAAGCCCCGCGGGATCCGCATCTTGCAACGCTGATGGCCAAGGCACATGAACGCAATGGTGACCGCGAACTGACCGGCGAAATGCTGGCGCTGGCCACAGAGCTTTCCCAGAGCGCCCCCGCTGAATCCTTGAACTATGCCCGGTATCTTCTGGCCGGCGATGACCCAAAAATCGCAGAAGGCATTCTGGTCGATGCCTTGCGGCAGGCTCCGGATAATGCGGATCTGCTGATTGCTTTGGGCGAGGTCTATCTGAGCCAACAGGATTGGGACCGGCTCGATATCGTCCTGCGCACATTGCGAGATATGGACGATCCTCAGGTTCTGCGGCAATCAAAAGAGCTTAGGGCGCATATGCTTGCGGGCCAAAAGCGCACAGACGAGCTGGAAGCTTTCCTGAACGAACTGACCCGGGACCCCGATTTCGGCCTGCCTGCCGAGGTTGCTCTGATCCGCCTGATGTTGGCCCAGGGCGATATGACCGGTGCCACCAACCATCTTGAGGGGCTGCTGAGCGAAGATCCCGACTCGCTGATCCTGCTCTTCATGAAGGCCAGCATTCTGACCAGCGAAGGACAGTTGGACGAGGCCGAGCGCCTGTATCGTGAAATCCTCGAGACCCGTCCGGATGCCACCCGCGCCTGGTTTGCCCTGTTTGAACTGCACTCAAGCCGCAACGATCCCACCCAAGCACAGGCCATTTTGCGCGAAGCGCTGGCTGCCCAGCCGGAAAACCCCGATCTGCTGATGCTGCTGGCGACCGAATTTGAACGGGCCGGAGATCTGGATCAGGCCATTGCCGTGTATGAACAGCTTTACCCGCTCAGCAACCGATCCATTGTTGTGGCGAACAATCTGGCCAGCCTTCTCAGCACCCACCGCAGCGACGATGAGAGCCTGCAAAGGGCGCAGCATCTGGCCAGGCGCCTGCGCGGCACGCGTGATCCCGCGTTCCAAGACACCTATGGCTGGATCGCGTACCGGCTGGGCAATTACGAAGAAGCGGTCACATATCTTGAAGCTTCGGCACGTGTGCTGTCGGAACACCCGCTGGTTCTGTATCACCTGGGCAATGCCTACGCCGCTGTCGACCGGCCGGAAGATGCGCTGCGGGTCTACAAGCGCGCCCAGGCCGCTGGGGGGCCTGTAAATATATCAGCTGAGTTGGAGGCGGAAGTCCAACGGCTCAGCACAGCGAACGCTGCCGGGCAATAGTGGCAAAATACGCTGCATTTCTGCCGCATATCGCCCTTATCCGAAACGCCGCGGATTGTTTTGCACAAATCATGGCGGCATAAACAAGAAAAAGTGAGAGATTTGAATATGCGTACAGTCATCGGATCATTGATCGCTCTCGTCATTACCATGGGTATGGCCGTTGGTGCCTGGGCACAGGCCTATCAAATCCAGCCGGGTGACGCCCTTCAGGTGGAAGTTCTGGAAGACCCCACCCTCAACAGGACCGTGCTGGTCCTTCCCGATGGCTCTGTCAATTTCCCGTTGGCCGGGACGCTTCGTGCCGCGGGTCAGTCAACCAACGGCCTCAGCGCGTCTCTCTCCTCGGCATTGGCTTCAAATTTCAACTCGCCCCCGACCGTCTTCGTCTCGATCGCGGCGCTGGCCCCGCCCCCGCTTCCGGGTGCAGCGGCAGCAACCGGACCGACCATTGAGGTTTTTGTCATGGGTGAGGTCAACGTGCCCGGTAAGCACCTTGCGACCGAAGGCACAACCATTCTTCAGGTTCTGGCTCAGGTCGGAGGCCTGACCAACTTCGCGGCTCCCAAGCGCATCGAATTGCGCAGAGCTGATCGTAAAACAGGCGTGATGAACAAGTATACCTACAACTACAATGGCTCGGGCAGCGGGATCAAAGGCAATACCGTACTCAAAGCCGGAGACGTTGTTGTTGTGCCGTCGCGCCGCCTATTCGAATAGGGGCTGATACAGGTGGGGAAAATCGGGAATAAACTGTTCCTTGCAATTGGGAGCAGTGCAGGGGTGATCCTTTCGCTCACGCCTGCTGTTGCACAGCAGACATCCACACAACAAACGCAAACGTCCACGCAGCAAACGACCCTGCAGCAAACGACGACACCCTCAACTGTTGTACAACAAACGCCCAGCCAGCAGCTGATCACCCAGCAGGCCCTGCAGAACCCCGCCCGGCGGGTTGGCCGACCCACGGTCGGGCAGCCGACCGGAACCGGATCGGGTCTGAGCATCACCCTGGATTACCTGTCTTCCCTTAGGCATGACGACAATCTCAGACTGACCGACCCTTCGCTTGGATCCACCACATGGTGGGAAAACACCCTGGCCCTGGGGATTGTGAACCAAACGCCGGATTCAACGCTGATCTTTGATCTGTCGGGGCTTTACCGGATCGCCAATGAGCCAATAATCGGAACCGATTCCTCGTTTGCCGACCCGTTCGCGAAGCTGGATTATCAGCGCACGCGTGCCAACAGCCAGCTGGGGCTTGGGCTGGAGTATCGCGAACAGGATCTGGCCTTCAACCGGGCGCTGACGGATACCAATCTGGACGGAATCATCGACGCCTCGGATGTCATCGGCACCATCGGCGACCGGGTCAACACCCGCGCCGATCTGGATTGGCAGGTTGGCCTGAACGATCCCGTGGGTTTTCAGTTCAACTATAGTTACCGCGAACGCACATATCAGAACACAATCGACCCCAACCTGTTCGACAACAGCTTCGACGACTATGCCGCGACCACGTTCTTCCGGTTCTCACCCGTGCTGCAGGGAACGCTGGACCTCAGCTACAGTGACTTTAAGGCTGAAGACAATGTACGGACCGACCGGCAGACCACCGTCGTCTCGGTTGGAGCGATCTATGACATTTCTGCGGTCACAACCGTCACCGCAAATATCGGCTATAGCCAGGTCGACGAGACATTCCGCACAACCAACACAAATACTGTGACCGAAGATTTTGTGTGGAGCTTTGGCTGGAGCAAAACCCTACCGGACGGGACTGCGGATATCTTGCTGGACCAGACCTTTGGGGTGAACGGAGCGCGGACCAACGCCACATTCGGCCGAAGCTATCAACGACAAAACAGTTCGCTGAGCTTCAATCTCGGTCTGTCAGATGGCCCGTTTGGCGAAACCACTCCGATCGGTCAGTTGGATTATAGCTACCAACTGCCCAGTTCCCGGATCGGAGCCACGATTCAACGCCGGGTCGGCACCAGCACGCAAAGTCTGGAAACCCGCCAGACACTGGCCTTCCTGACCTATGACTATTTCATCAATCCAGTCTCGGCCCTGTCTTTCAGCCTCGATTACATCGATCAGGAAGACGAAGGGACCGGCGCGTCCAACCCGCGTCAGCGCGGCACGTTCAACGCCTCATATTCCCGCGCCATTACGCGGGACTGGGCCGTGAACCTGGGCTATCAATATGAAATGGATGAACAGAACGGCTTTACAGCCACATCGAGCTCGGTGTTTGTGACGCTTGGACGGCGGTTCACACTCAAACCCTGACCCCTCGCCGGGCCAATTCCTGAATGGCGACAAATATAGCCAATTGACGATAATTGTTTTTATTTTCGATCAAATCACCGCGACCCGGACGCGGCATAATTCAGGATCGGATTTTATTGTGCATGATGGATGGTGATGCATCATCTCGATTCGAATGACAGCCCCGGCAAAACGCTTGAGGCCGCCCGAAGGGTTCTGCCGGAAATCAATGCAACCGGGCTGTTCTGGTTTGCGCTTTTGCTGCTTGGATCCCTGCCCATCTTCTGGATCGGGATTGTATCGCTGGGAGCTGCCTGGAGCACACCGGAATATAGCCACGGGCCGCTGATCCCTGTCATCTCGCTGTATCTGTTCCTGCGGGAATTGCGGAACTTTCCACCACCCAACCCGGTCATTCATGACCGTTGGCCCGGTGTGGCCGTGGTGGCGGTGGCTTTGGCTATCGCCATATTGGGCAATCTGGCCCGCATCCCGGATATCGTCACCTATGCGATGATCATCTGGACCGGCGGCGTCATGCTTACGGTGTTCGGCTGGCAGCGCGGCATACATCACCAGCTGCCTGTGATCCACCTTGTGTTCATGCTGCCCCTGCCGCAATTCCTGTACTGGAAACTGACGATCTTTCTGCAATGGATTTCATCCGAGCTTGGGGTCTGGTTCGTCCAGATGGCGGGGGTTTCGGTCTTCATCGAAGGCAATGTCATTGACCTGGGCGTCTACAAGCTGCAGGTGGCCGAAGCCTGTTCGGGCCTGCGCTACCTGTTCCCGATCCTCAGCTTTTCGTATCTCTTCGCCCTGCTCTACCGCGGTCCGATCTGGCACAAGGTGGTTTTGCTGGTCTCAGCCGCGCCGCTGACCGTGCTTATGAATTCCGTCCGCATCGGCGTGATCGGTATTCTGGTTAACCAGAACGGCATCGAGCATGCCGAAGGGTTCATGCATTTCTTCGAAGGCTGGATCATCTTCCTGCTCTGCGTCGCTATTCTGTTCCTGATGGCCATCGGCCTGCAGCGCATGGCCCCCAATCCGAAACCCTTTGCCGAGACAATCGATCTGGACACCGAAGGGCTGGCTCCGATTGCGCTGCGTATCTTTGGCATCCGCGCCTCGGTTGCGCTGGCGGTGGCGGCCCTGCTGACTTTGGCGGTGTCCACGGCCTGGGTCCTGCGTCCTGCGTCCGAAGTGCAGCCGGTTGAGCGGGATCCCTTTGTGCTCTATCCCCGCCAGCTTGGAGACTGGTCTGGCTCAACCACCAGCCTTGACCCACAGGTCGAGCAAGTTCTGGGGGCCAGCGACTATCTCAACGCCACCTATATCGACACCGGCTCGGGTGACTTCGTGAATATGTTCGTGGCCTTTTACGACAAGCAGACCGAAGGCGAAGGCATCCACTCGCCCGAAGTGTGCCTGCCGGTGGGCGGCTGGGAGATTTTCACGCTCGAACCTTATGAGATCAATCCTGGCAACACCCCTTACGGCAGCTTCACAGTGAACCGTGCCGTGATCCAGAAAGAACTGTCAAAACAGCTAGTCTATTACTGGTTCGAGCAGCGCGGCAAACGCATGGTCAATGATTTCCGCGCCAAGCTGAGCGTTATCCAGGACGGCTTTACCATGGGACGCACCGATGGGGCGCTTGTCCGCTTTGTCACCCCCATCCTGCCGGGCGAAACAGAAGCCGAAGCAGACGCGCGGCTGCAAAGGTTCATGGAGCCAAGCCTGAACCGTCTGCCGCAATTCGTACCGTTTTGATCCTGGAGGTGCCCGTAATGAGTGACAGCACCAAGCACATCTCAGCGGTCAGGGCCGTACCCCGTATCGCGGATCGGGCAGACGGGCGGGACAACAACTTCAACCTGATCCGGATCATCGCGGCCACCCTTGTGCTGGTGGCTCATGCCTATCCGCTCAGCCTGGGCGGCGCGTATGGGCAACCTTTTGAATCCGTTCTGCACGGGCTTTCGCTGGGCATGATGTGCGTGTGGGCGTTTTTTGCGATCTCGGGCTTTTTCATCACGCGCAGCTTTGATCGGAAGCCATCGGCCAAAGCGTTCCTGATCGCTCGGGGGCTGCGCCTGTTTCCCGCGCTGGCCGTTGTCACCCTGATCTCGATCCTGATTGCCGGATTTGTCCTGACCCAAGCCCCCCCGACGGTTTTCTGGTCAGAGGCTGGTGAGTATTTCATCCGCAACATGCTGCTCTTCAAGCTGCAATACGACTTGCCCGGCGTGTTTCAGGACAACCCATATGGGCCCGCAATCAATGGATCGCTCTGGTCACTGTCCTATGAGGTCACGTGCTATGTTGGCGTTCTCATCTGTGGGGTGCTGGGGCTGCTGGGTCACAGAAAGATCTTTGCCGGGATGGCCATCGCATTCTTGTGCTTTTATGCACTGACCGCCTTTGTCGACCTGAATCCGCGCATCGAAACTCTGACCACACTTGGGCTGCCCTTCCTGTCGGGCATGGTGCTTTACCTGTGGCGCGACGAGATTCCCCTGTCCTGGGGCGTGCTGGCAGTGATGGGTGCGCTGGCCTTTGCTGCCTGGTTCACCCCGCTGTTCCTGCCGGTTTTTGCGGTTGCGCTGTCTTATGCGGTCTTTGTTTTGGGATATGCCCAATGGCCGGCTCTGTTACAGTACAACCGCCTGGGGGATTATTCCTACGGGGTCTATATCTACGCCTTTCCCATCCAGCAGCTTGTGGCGCAATCCGGTGTCACAACACCTGCCATCAATATGGCGATCTCTCTGCCCTTCACTTTGTTTTGCGCCGTACTGTCCTGGCATTTTATCGAAGCCCCGGCCATGCGGTTGAGATACCGCAAGAAAATACCCGGGCAGATCGACACAAAACAAACCGCCAGATAGAGATCCCCCTACCCTTTCCAGATCCGCTGATACGCCGCAATCAGCGCGGGCACCTGATGGGGCCAGGCCATTTCCGCTTCGACCCGCGCACGCCCATAACGGCCCATGACAGCGCGGCGCTCGTCATCCGCCAGCAACTCGATGATCTTGTCGGCCATATCCACCGGATCGTTGGCCTTGGCATAAAGCGAGGCCTCCTGCGCCGAGAAGCGTCCTTCGGTCACGTCGAACTGAACAATGGGTTTCTCGAAGGCCATGTATTCGAGGATCTTGTTCATGGTGGATTTGTCGTTCATCTCGTTCACCCGGTCCGGGTTCACGCAGACATCGGCGGTCGACAGGATTTCAAACAGATCCTGATCCGGTGCGCGACCCGTAAAGGTGACATACTCTGACAAGCCCATCTCGGCCGATTGCGCCTGTAGCTTGTCCAGGCTGGGGCCGCCGCCCACAAGGCAGAACTGGATATCCTCGCGCCCCTGAACCTGCACCAGATGCGCCACGGATTCCAGCAGCAGGTCGATGCCTTCCTGATCGCCCATGACACCGACATAGCCCACCATATATTTCCGCCCATTGCGCCAGTCCGGGTTCGGCGGCAGGTGCTGCAACCGGTTCAGATCGGGGCCAGAGCGGACGATAAACACATCCTCGGGCGCCATGCCGCCGCGTTCGATGGCAATCTTGCGATAGCTTTCATTGGTGGCAATCGACACCCGGGCCGAGGCAAAGGTCAGTCGCTCGAACGTCTTCATCAGCTTCCAGAAAAACCCGCGCTTGTTGAACTTGGCCTCGTAAAGCTCGGGGTTGATGTCGTGGTGATCGAACAGATAACGCACGCCAAACAGCTTGAAGGGCAGCGCCACCAGAAAGATCAGGTCAGGCGGGTTGCAGCCATGGATGACGTGAAAACCGCGGGTGAATTTGATCTTCAGCGCCAGCCAGCTTTCCCAGAACAGCGCCGCGCCATATTCCAGCAGATACCCCAGCGCGCCGCTGGCATCCAAAGGCAGCGGATGGCGATAGACCTTGATGCCTTCATCTTCCCAGACACGTTCCTCATGCCCCTTGCCGGTGGGACAGATGACCGAGACCAGCGCGCCAGCAGCAGCCAGCGTGCGCGCCTCCATCCAGACACGGCGGTCGAAGGGCACGGGCAGGTTTTCTACCACGATCAGAACCTTCAACCCCTTCAGGGGCTGGTTCTGGCGCAGCTCGTCGAACGAGATCGGTTGCACGGCGGATACGGGGCTAGTCATATTCATAGGTTCTTACCACTTCTGTATCGCCAAGGTTCAGCTCATTGATGATCCGGTTCGACCCGACCACCAGATCCCAGGGTCCGGCCTCGGCCGTGGCATGGTCCACCAGCAGGCTGCCGACATTGGGCAGATGGGTAAAGGCATAGCCCAGGTTCTGTCCGCGCAGATCGGCAGGCTTGATCGCCGGATCATAGACCGACAGCTGATATCCCGCCTGCAGCAGCCGCCGGGCGATATCGACATTGGGGCTTTCGCGCAGATCGTCGGTTCCGGCCTTGAAAGCCAGCCCCGCCATCAGCACCCGGCCCCCATCAGGCAGCCGCGCCATGATGTCCTGCGCCTGATAGGTCTTGTGCGCCTGATTGGTCTGCAACAGGCTATCGATCAGATGGGTATGCGCGCCGACCTCACCGGCGATATGCTGCAGCGCGCGCACATCCTTTGGCAGGCAAGACCCCCCGAACGCGCCACCCGGACGGGTGTAATAGGGTGAGATGTTCAGCTTGGTGTCCGACACGAAAATCTCGTGCATGGTTTTGGCTGATACGCCCATGCTGTGACAGATGCGGCCGACCTCATTGGCGAAGGCCACCTTGGTCGCGTGCCAGGTGTTGTCGACGAATTTGGTGATCTCTGCCTCTTCAAAAGCGGTATAGAACACCGGCGCATCCAGCCCTTCGTGCATTTCGTCCATCACTGCGGATCGGTTGCCATCGACCGTGCCCACAACGATCTTGGGCGGGTTGAAGAAATCATCCACCGCCGAGGCTTCGCGCAGGAATTCGGGGTTATAGACAATCTCGACCGCCTGCGCCGTCCGGTCGCCCAGATAGCTTTGAAAGATCGGCTCGATCAACTGCCGCACCGTGCCTGGGCGGAAGGTGGACCGGTACGCCACTGTCAGGGGCCGCGCACGGTCGGGCGAGACGGCCTTGGCAATCTGGCGCGTCACCTCGGCCACAAAGTTCATGTTATGCGAGCCATCTGTGGAACTGGGCGTGCCCACACAAACGATCGCCAGATCCACATCGGACAGATCCGGAATTTCAACCGTGGCCCGGATCAGGTTCCTGCCCAACGCCTCGGTCAGCAACTCGGCCACCTTGGGTTCCTTAATGGGGGGGTGGCCTGCATTTATTTCGGACACCTTGTCAGCGTTTACATCTACACCGACCACCGTATGTCCTTGCCGGGTAAGACAGCAGGCCGCCGTAAACCCCACATATCCCAACCCGAAAATCGCAATCTTCATACTGTTACACCGCTCTAATACTCAGAACTCAACATCTTACGCAGGATCAAAAAATCCAAACCCTCACATACTTGGCATCTTGTCTTGTTTCGTGTCCAATTCCTGACATCGTTACAGGATAATCTTTTTGAAGTCCGGGACGGTTTTCTGTAAGCGAGTCAAAGCCCACAGGGAGTAAACAGGGTAATTATTTGACATTGAACAACAATAATGTGGATGCAACATAAGGATCAGGTTCACTTACCTCAGTATCAATGACCCGACAGGATTGCCAGAACAGGCCCATCCAAATCGACCCGGAACGGCTCCGGCGACATGCTAAATCGGAAACATTGGAGTAACCAGTTGAGTATTGTTTTAAACTTAGGAACATGGCGCATTTGAAACCACCCCCTGAAGCCGCATCGGGGCAGCGCGCTCCAAACCGCAAGACATCGGTCGTTACAGGGGCAGCGACGCTGTTTGCCTCGAGCATCTTCAGCCAGATCCTTGGCCTTGCGACGCTGATTGTCACTGCACGGCTGCTTACACCGACGGATTTCGGTGTCATTGCCTATTTCGTGATTGCCGTCGCGCTGCTTGAAATCATTCAGCGGGCCGTCTCGATGACGCTGATCCGCCAGCCCGACATCACCGAAGCGCATCTGAACACGGTGTTCACCATGCAGGTTCTGCTGGGGCTTGGTGCTGCGGGTCTGATCTGGCTCAGCACCCCCTTGATGCCAATGCTGGGCCTGCCAGAGCTGACCGAGCTTATTCCGGCGCTTTGCATCATCTCGGTTCTCATATCGCTCAAGAGCCCGCGCTTTCCGCTGCTGGAACGTGATTTGCGCTTTGCTTTTGTGGCGGGTGAAGAAGCCATAAGTCGTTTTGTATACACAATTTTTGCCATTCTCCTGGCCTGGATCTGGCGGGATTTCTGGGCCGTTGTCGTCGCCAATTTCCTGACCCAGGTCGCCCGTGTCATCTGGACCTATTCCACCGCACCCATGTGGCCCAGGCTGACCCTCAGCCGCTGGCGGGACTGCCTGAACATCTCATCCTGGTCCCTGGGGGCCCAGATCACGCAGTTCCTGACCACAAACACACCCCAGTTGATCATCGGCGCGACCCTGGGCCTGGCGGATGCGGGTACGTTCCGGATCGGCTTTCGCCTGGTATCGCTGTTCACAAATCAGGCCATCGCCCCCTTGGAACGGGTGATCTATCCAGCACTGGCACATATTTCGCGAACCGACGGCACCACGCAGAAAGCCTTTGAGCAGACCAATGCCATTCTTCTTGGGATCATCATCCCGGTCAGTGTCGGCATGGCGCTGGTCGCCAACCACATGATTATCGTGGTCATCGGCTGGCAATGGCTGGCCGCAGCGCAGGTGATCTGGGTTCTTGCCCCCTTGAAAGCCATCGAAACCCTGCAGGCCAATGTCCGTTCTGCAAGCTATGTCAAAGGCGATACAAAGCGTCTGTGCATCCGAAACAGCATCCTGCTGGTTGTCACAATCGTACTGATGCTCATTGGCTCGAGCTTTGGCTATTTTGGCGCGATCCTCGGCACTGGGTTGTCCAGTGTGTTTGCGATTTTCCTGACCCTGATCATGGCCCGGGATTTTGGCACAGGCGGCTTTTTCGGACCTATTCTTGTGGCGTGGCGCAGCATTGTATCTACGCTTGTCATGGTTGCTGTGGTGCTTTTGGTCGGAGGCGCTTTGGGCAACCACGATCAGGTCGGCTGGGCCTTCAACTCACCTGACGATCTGCCGCTGCTGCGTATCCGCTTCCTTGCCAAAGTACTGGCTGGCGTGATCGCCTATGTCGGGACGCACCTGTTCCTGTGGCATCTGTCCAAACGCCCCGAAGGCTTTGAAAGCGCAGCCCTCAGCCTTGCCGGCGGGGTGTGCAGGCATGTCTTCACCCGCGGCCCGAGGGGAGAGCGCTCATGACCCCAAACATCGGTTGGGGTCCATCCAGCGGGCGGTCCCGAATATGTCTGGCCCCACATCAGGATGGAAGCCGAGCCGTGACCCACGCTGTCGAACCTTCCCCGGCAGGCGGGGCGGACACTGCTGTCGATCTCAGTGTGCTGATCGTGAATTACAACACACGTGACATCACCTCTGCGGCGATCCGGTCGATTTTGGAACACTGCGGCGATCTGCGGATCGAGATCATTGTCATCGACAACGACTCAAGCGATGGCAGCGTTGCGGGGTTGCGGGCGGACTTTCCCGGCATCAACGTCATCGCAGCCGGGTATAATGGCGGCTATGCCTGGGGCAATAACATCGGCATCCGGCAGGCGCAGGGTCGATACATTCTGGTTCTGAACCCCGATGCACAGGTTTACGATGGCACGCTTGAACGCGCCGTGGCTTATCTGGAAGCCAACCCCGAGGTCGGCGTGCTGGCGGGCCATGTCTCGCTGGAGAACGGCACACAACAACCCACGCTGTTCCGCGAAATCTCTCTCAGCAGCATTTTCTGGAACATTCTGGTGCCCAACCGCATCCTCAGAAAAACACGGCTGTTCGGGGATCAGCGTTATGCGTCGCGCCCGCGCGACACGGTACAGGATGTCGACATCGTTGCCGGGTGCTTCATGATGCTGCCCAGACATGTCATCGACGAGGTTGGCATGATGAATGACCGGTTCTTCATGTATAGCGAGGAATCAGAATGGTGTTGGCGGGTCCGGCAGGCCGGGCTCAAGGTGCGGTACAACCCAGATATCCGATTGTTGCATTACGGGGCTGTGTCCACCGGGCAGATTTCCCCTTGGAAATCCGTTGAAATCGCCAAGGGTCATATTCTGTTTCTGCGCTTCACGCGCGGCCCTCTGGTGGCATGGCTCGGAACCCTGCTGATGGCCGTGGGCGATGCCCTGCGCGCCCTCTGGTTTTTGCCCAAAAGCCTGTTACGGCCCGGCAACGAAGGGGCCAAAGCCTGGCGGGCAAGGTTTCTGTTTCTGCTCGGCGCGTTGGTCAGACCACCACACGGGCAGACGACGCCCCATCCCAAACCGGATCACCCGGCATGAAAGCTCTGGCAAAATCGATCACGCGCAGCACGGTGCATACGCTTCTGGCCCCGTTCGAAGCCAGGATGATCGCACAGCACCCGATTGCACGATGGCCCCATGTCTTCATTCTGGGAGCTCCACGGTCTGGAACCTCGCTGTTTTATGAGCTCATGACGACCGGCTTCGAATTCGCCTATTTCTCGAATCTGGCGCACCGCTTCTACAAGACCCCTCTGGCCGCGACCCGTCTGGGCGGATGGATGATCGCACCCCATACCCCCGCCTATCAGAGCGATTACGGTCATATTTCCGGTTGGGCTGCCCCAAATGAAGGCGGATGGATCTGGCAACGCTGGCTCGAGGATGGCCCATGGACAGACGAACGTGTTCTGCCGACGCTGCCCGTCGACGAAATCCGGGCAACGCTGGCGGGGATGTCCGCACTGGCTGAGGCGCCTTTCATCAACAAGAATGTCATGCATTCCAACCGCGTCCGGCTGCTGGATGCGCTGTTTCCCGGCTGCCTGTTTCTTGAGGTACGGCGCGATGCGAGTGATACCGCCCGCTCGATCATCCGGGCGCAACGGCGCAACAAGGGGCCCAAACCCGATCAGCAGGCATGGTGGTCCGTTCGCCCCTCAAATGCGGGCGGCGATACCCTGATCGAACGCGCTTGCCGACAGGTTCTTGGGGTTGCGCAGGACATTGAGCGCGATTGCTCCCATATAGGGCCGGATCGACATCTCCGGGTCGATTACGAAGCACTTTGCGCCAATCCTGAACATGTCCTGAAGGATGTAGCCCGGTTTCTGAGGCCCCATGGCCTGCCTGTAACCCCACGCGCCGACGCGCCGGTGCCAACCGGGTTTACCCTGCGTGCTTCAAAACCGCTCGCCGAAGACGAGGAAGCGCAATTGGCGCGTCTGCTGGCCACCCAACCGATGGCGGTGAAAAGCTGATGGCAGCGCACGCACTCTCCCTACACCGGGTCGCCCCGGAAGACTGGCCTGCCCTCAGCGCGCTGTTTGACGATCTGACCTTTGAGCAGACCCTCACCTATGCGCAGGCAGCGGCCCGCCGGATTGGCGCAGAAGCCGAGTTCATCTGCCTGCAAGACCCGCAGGGCACACCGGTGGCCGCCGCCTGTCTCAGGATCAAACGGGTTCCGGTTCTCAACAGCGGGATCGCCTGGATTGCGGGCGGCCCGATGATCCAGTCGGTAGATCACTCGTATCCGCCGCCGGATCTGCAACAGGCCATCTTTTCCGCTTTACGCGACTATGCGCAAAAGGCCGGCCATATCATGCGGCTACGGCTGCCCGCAGCCATCGCGCATGACCCGGCAGCACTCGACCCGATTGCAGATGCGGCGGGCTTTCAGCCAACAGACCGCTCGCCCCGGCAGCGCACCGTGATCATCGACTGCGCACAGGACGAAGACACCCTGATGCAAAATCTGCACGGGAAATGGCGGAACGCCCTGCGCAAAGCCCTGAAATCCGGTCTGGAGCTTGACATCGCGCCGATCTCGGAAGCTGCTGAGCGGTTTCAGACCTTGTACCAGGAAGTTCAGACCACCAAAGGGTTCCAGACGGATATCCCGCCTGAATTCTACTATACCCTCACGGGCCCGGATTTCTCTCATGACGTTCTGTTCGCCCGACAGGGCGGGGTCGATATTGCCGGGATGACCATCGGGCAGGCCGGGCGCAGGGCTGTCTATATCTTTGGCGCCACCACACAGGCGGGCCGCCGCCCCAATGCTGGCCATTTCCTGATGTGGCACTCTATCCTGCGGTGCCGTGACCAAGGTCTGAGGTGGTATGATCTGAATGGCCTGGACCCCGAGATCAATCCCACCGTCGCACAGTTCAAGCTGCGCACTGGCGGTACCGACCTGATGGCCGCGGGCCCGTATGAGTTCCGCCCCAGCGGCCTGAAACCCACTCTGGTCAGCGTTGCCGAGACGGCACATGGCTATTTGAAGAAAGCGCGCGCATGACCGATCTGGTGGGGATCAACTTTCACGGCATCGGAACACCCCAGCGCGATCTGGAGCCGGGCGAGGCCCCCTACTGGATCTCACCCCGGCAGTTTTATGATGTGCTTGACCGGATCGCGGCCGCCCCCGACCCCACCCGTTTCACTATCACGTTCGACGACAGCAACCTGTCGGACCATGACATCGCCCTGCCCGCCCTGGTCGAGCGCGGGTTGCGCGGCCGGTTCTTTGTTTTGACAGGGCGCATCGGACAGGCGGGATCGCTTGGCACCGCACACCTGCGGGCGTTGTCAGACGCAGAGATGACGATCGGCAGTCACGGCATCCGGCACGTTGCCTGGGCCGGATTGGACAAGGCCGAACTGGCACATGAATTGCGGGACTCGCGGACCCATTTGGAAGACATCTGCGGACATCCCGTGACCGAGGCAGGTATTCCCTTCGGCTTATATGACGCCAGGGTCCTGCGGGGCTTGCAGGCGGCAGGGTATACAGCAGCCTGGTCCAGCGATGGAGGTCGCTTCCGGCAGGACGCGTTCCTGCGCCCCCGCACCTCACTGCAGGGCAGCATGAACAGTTCGGACCTAGACGCCATCCTCTCGGGCCGAATGGCCCCGTTGCGCCGCTTGCGCCGCGCAGTAGGCATGGTACGGAAACGCTGGACCGTTATCGGGCCCTGACCGTCCGGGGCGGCGGTGCCCTCCTGCGTCTGCCGGAACTTCGGGCAACGCGCGCAACCTGAGCCGGGGCGTCCCCCTGGGTTTCAGGGCGAGGCAGGTCTTTGGGGAACCGTGTATAGCGCATCGTTTTCTGCCCGTCCGCATCCGGCAGCGCGCTGGCCTCTCCATCCTGCGTCTCATCCGCATCGAGAATCCAGACACACGCCCCCAGCAGGAACATCAGGAAACAGAACGTGGCATCCCACAGGTGTACCGTCACAGCCGATACACACAGGCCGGTCAAGGAAATCAGATAGCCCAGTCGCGCATCTGCCAACGCACCGGTCAAAGGCTTGCGGACAAGCTGCGTATAAATCGCGATCACAGCGCCCAGCAAAAGAAACAGCCCCGGGAACCCATGTCGCATGGTGATGACCAGCCAGAAATTGTCGACGCTGTTCAGCAGATACATCCAGGCCGGGCGGGTCCAGTCATTCAGGCCAATCCCGAAAATCGGATTTCGCATGATGTCATCTGTTGCGAAGTTGAACGTATTGATCCTGGCCCAGGCTGTCCCAGGCGTCAGTGTCATATGTGTTGCAAAGATCTCGAACACATTTCGGTTCGAGCCGATTTCGGCAATCAGCATCAGAAGTCCGAAACCGGACAGCAGGATCTTCCATTTGCTTTTCACAAAGCGGAACGTCCAGTTCCAGCCCATCAGCGCGCCCTGAATGATGACGTTCAGGAATGCCCCGGACGACAGCGAACAGAACACGGCCCCGCCAACGATGGACACGTAGCCCAGTTTCGAGGACAGGGATTTCCCCCAGCCAAGCACATACCAGCACAGGGCAAAGGCCGGGGCACAGAATACCCCGAACAGGATCGGATGCGGCATCGTCGTTTGCGCCCGCAACAGCCCCAACCGGGGCGGGAACACCCATTTCTGATAAACGCTCAGCACTTTGCCGAAGATATCCAGAAGCGGGGTCTTGCCCGTCACGGTCTCGAATATGGCAAAGGGCAGCAGGATCAGAATGACGATCAGGAACCATTTCACAAAATACCGAAACGCCGCCAATGACCTGATATATGTGCGGGCGATGAAATAGGGCACCAATGTTTCGATCATGAAGATCCCGACAAACTGCCAGAGCTCGACGACCCCATGGTTCACCAAAAAGCTCAGGCTGGCCCAGAACGCAAACGCCACGACCAGCAGATCAATTGACCGTATCTTGCCGGCCTTGCCCGTCAGCCATCCCAAGACAGCCGGGAACATGAAGACAAGCAGAATAAGCCGGTACCCGCTGAGCCTCAGCCCGAGGAACTGGAAATAGAACGGCATTGCAAACGATACGAGCAATAGCATCAGGACCAGCGGCCCTGTTGTCCGAGTTTCGGTCTGGGTTGCCACGCGCACCGTCATTCAAACGCCTGCCTGCTGGGGGATGCAATTCTGGGTACAGACATACCTGTCATCATGTCTCATTTTTGTGTTGGATAGCTTTCCGCCAATGTCGATCCGGCCTTCAGGCTGTCAACAAGACTGCCGGGGCGCACGCCATATTCGTTATACCCCTGCCTCTTCCCAAGCGCATAGTAAATGAACTGACTGTCATAGAAGCCATTCTTCGACGGGCTTTCGCTTTGTACAATGGCATTGTTGAGCACCACCCAGTCACGCTGCCCTTCATATCCAATGATCTGCGAGGTGACATTCTGTTCAATCACCACAGAGCTGGAGTCGGACGAGATGTTGATCGCCGGAGAGGAATGACCGCCAGGGACATGGATCAGCGAGTTTTTCCGGATCGAGATATTGTCCGATCCATGAATAGAGATGCCGTGGATATGTGCATTGTAGATCATGTTGTTTTCAACCAGCACATTCCGATGCCGCATGACGGGCAGATTGATGTCCTTTCCATCCTGACCAGCCCAGATGGTCTGCGTGTAATCGCCCCGGCCAACATCAAAGATATTGTCGCGAATGACGATGTCGGATGACCCCCGGGGCGTGACCCGCATGATCTGAATCATGTCGCTGTGATCCTTCGACCCCACCGCCCTTTGGAAATCAAAGAAATGGTTGTTTGCTATGGTCAGGCCCGTTGCGGCATCAATATCGATCCCGTCTGACCGGATGATGTGGATCTGATTGTCCGCGAACACCAGCCCCCCCGACCGGATCGTCAGAACCGCCGCCCACCATTTGCGCAGGTCTGACGCGATCACCTGGACATTGTTGCTTTCAAGAATGCGCAACCCGATTCCATAGGCTTTGCCATCAATGACAGAGTTGGTCCCATAGGCATAATCACCATCCAGAACCGAACGCGTGATCTTGATGTTTTCGCTGTTGCTGACCTTGAAGGGAACGGTGAAATGCGGGTCTCCTTCCCGGAAGGTGTAATCGAAATAGAGCCCTTCAAGGGTCACATTCCTGGACCCTTTCAGGTTCAGCCCGGTGAAACAGGCGGGTTTATCGGGGTTCGCCGAACGGATCACCACCGGCGACTGGAACGACTTGCGCAGGTTCAAGGCGCCGTAATCCCCCGGTGCCAGCAGAAAGGTCTCGCCGCCCTGGGCCTGTTGCAGCGCAGCCGCTAGGGATCCTGCATCTGACACAGCCTGCCCTGCCGCAGCGGGGGGCAGTCCTGTTTTGAAATCATCGGTCGCACAGGATGTCTCAGCAGCCAATGCGGAACTCAGAAGAAAAACGACCCCTCCCGTCAGGGCAAGAAGCCTTGATCCAAACATGACGCACCTTTCAAATCACTACCTGTGGGAAAGTGTAGGCGAGGCGTTGTGCGCTGTCTATCAAGGCGCGACTTGTCTCACCGGAATACCGCCCCATGATTGCGCCCCCGCGGGCCCTGCCAACGGAAGCGCTCAGGTTTCCCTTACGGCACCGGGCAATTACCTGCCGACACCTGGGGGATATACGCAAGGACACGCCTGAATTGTGGCAACCATGTGTCCATTGTTGCGATAAGGGAATCAATTTGCGAATTGTCCGACAACCGCTAAGGGAAGAGGAACAATTCCCGGTATCGAGTTTCGTGCACGCTCATAAATCCAGAGCATTTAGGCATCATTGTCTACAAACAGGCACAAGTTTCAAAATATAGCCGCACTTTGGCCTCTGTGTCGCCGCCGCGCGACTGTTTCCTCCGATCTGGGTGAGCGGGATCTTGTGCGCTTTCGGGCGCTTACGAACTCAGAAGGTGTAGAATGTCTACAACGATCACAGTATCCTCCGCAGCAGAGCTGGACCAGGCTCTGTCACAGGCGACCGGAGGCGAAACAATTCTGCTTGCGGCAGGCGATTATGGGAATCTGAGCCTGAACGGGACTCAGTACGCGTCGACCGTAACAATCAAGTCTGCCGATCCGAATGCCCCGGCCAGCTTTTCCACGGTCAAGCTGAACCAGGCCTCGAACATCACGTTCGACAGCATCAACTTCGACTACTCCTACAGCAACGGGGATTACTATTTCCAACGCCCGTTTTCTGTGGACTACAGCTCGAATATTTCCTTCAACAATTCGGTCTTCGATGGGGATTACGCCGGCGGCGCAGGCACCGGGGTCGGTCTGGGCATCAAAAGCTCTGACAATGTCTCTGTCTCGAATTCGGAATTCAAAGGCTGGTGGAAAGGTGTCATCGCCACCAATTCCGACGGGGTCGATGTCGTCAGCAACAACATCCACTCTATCCGGTCTGACGGTCTGGTGTTTGACAATGTCGACAACATTCTGGTCGACAAGAACTACTTCCACGACTTTGGCGCGATGGCTGGCGCCAACGATCACCGGGACATGATCCAGGTGCAGCGCGCCAACGGCAGCGGCAGCGACAATATCATCATCCGCGACAACATCTTTGATATGGGCAACGGCGACCACACCCAGACCATCTGGATGGGGGGTGACGGCAAGGATACCAGCGACCCGAATGTCATGCATCACAACGTGCTGATTCAGGGCAACACCATCTATAATGGCCATTTCCACGGCATCTCCATTGATGGTGCGAACGGGCTGACAATCACGCAGAACTCGGTCCTGCATCTGGATGTGGCCTCTCTGACAGGTGGCATCGAGATCCCGGTGATCAACGTGACTTCGGGCTCGAAGAACGTGACGATCGATTACAATATCGCGTCACAGGTGCGCGGCTATACAGGGCAATCCGACTGGAACGTATCCAACAACGCCCTGATCCAGCCTGGCGAGTACGATCAAAACTTTACCTACCGGGCAACCGCGCAGGCGGACGGCTACACCCAATATGTCGTCAAACCCGGCAGCGTGGCCGACACATTGGGCGCAGGCTCGATCTATACCACTAACCCTCCGGGCACCTCTCTGGACTTGCTGACGAGCAATACAGCTGCGTCCACTCCCTCCGGCGGCGGGGCACCTCAGCCCTCCGTCAGCCCGACCCCACCCCCGCCCAGTCAGCCTGCACCGGATCAATCCGCACCGGATCCAGATCAGCCCGCACCGGGAACAAATCAACCTGACACCGGCGGGCAACAGCAACCTGATCCAGATGCAGGACAACCAGCCGCTGGTTCGGATCAGGGCGACACCGACGGACAGCAGCAGGCTGCCGATACGGCAAATCAGCCTGACACAGCCCCCGCTAATCCGATCGAAATAGCGGAAGAGTTTGTCGAGACTGAAGAAGTCTTCATTTGTGTCGACCTGTGCCAGGACCAGGGCAGCCAAGATACCGGGCAGACCACCCAGCCCTCCTCGGGTTTGGGCCTTACGACTGGCCAGAACAGCAACCTGTTTACGCAGACCGGTAACGGGAGCAACGGATTCCGCGACAGCTTCACTTTCGGGAATTTCGGCTCGAACGACAGCGCGGCAGATCAGAGCAGCCCGTTCGCGGGTCAGGCTTTCAATCCGTTTCAGATTTTCGGCAATGACGACATCTTCCTCAACAGAGGCGGAGTGTTCTCTGGGTTCTCGGGCAACTCGGATCGGAGCTGGACCTTCGGCGGCAACACTGACAGCGCTGACAGCACTGACAGCAGTGAAACCGACGATGGGTTGAATTTCTTCGGAGGGTCTTTTGGAGGCTTTGCTGATTTGTTCGCCTGATGGCAAAAATCCCTGAAAACGAAGGTGATTGATCACCACAATATGAGCGGGCTCCAGAATCTGAAGCCCGCTCATGTCTTTTCCGGTCCCATGTCACGCGAAACATGCAAACCTCAGAGCATCTGTCTTTAGGAGTTGCATTCATTCATCTAAAAGATCAGTCAGACGGTCACGGCACATCCGTGCCGCATGTATTAAAAAGAGCTTCTTTGTCGCGCCTGTTTTCTGTGGCGGGCGCAAGGCGTTGGTAAATATTTTTGGCTTTTGGTGAAGCGCTGCATCCAAAGCCGGGTTTCGGAGGAATGAATGGCGACATCGGACATACGCTGGCATACCGAATGCAGGCGGGACTATCTGGACACGATCTGGGACGTCATCACGAATGAAAAACCGGCCCGGATCATGGAAATCGGCGGGACAACCAGCCGTTCGACCAGCGACAAGCCCCTGCCCGATCATGTCCAGTCATTTACCATCAGCGATATCAGCGCCGAAGAACTCTCCCATGTCTCGGATGATTTCGACACATTGCAGATCAACGCCTGCGGCGATGTCAGCCATGTGGATCAGAGATTCGATCTGATCATGTCGAAATTCTGTGGCGAGCACATGCCCGACGGCAAGCAGTTCCACAAAAACATGCACCATCTTCTGGCCGATGGCGGCCTGGCCATTCACCTGGTCCCGACCATCTTTGCCTCGCCTTTCCTGATCAACTGGCTGTTTCCCGAACAGCTCACCCGCAAGGCGGTTCAACTGTTGCAACCCCGGCGGTTCGACAACAAGAACACAGGCAAATTCCCTGCCTACTATTCGCTGTGTCGCGGTTCGACCCGGTATATGCAGAACGCCCTGGCGGATGTCGGGTTTTCCGACATCAAGGTGCATGAGTATTACGGGCACCACTATTATGATAAGCTGTTTGGCCTGCGGCAGTTGGATGCGGGTCTGTCACGCATGTGTGCGCGCAATGAATGGTCGTTCTATTCGTCCTACGCCATTATCATGACCCGAAAATGAGGATTTTGCGCCCGTCCCCTGTTTATTTCGATAAGCTCAGATCCAGAAAACCCGAGCTGCGACCCAATCTGTAAATTTCTTAAATGGTACGATCCAAGGCAAACGTGATGATGAATTCCAAAAGCTATCAGGCTTATCAGAACAGCCCCTATAAAAGTAAAAAGCACAGCACCTATTTCGATGTGTATGACACGCTTTTTACGCCCTATATCGGCAAGGACATCACCTTCATCGAGATCGGCGTTCTGGGCGGTGGCTCATTGTTCATGTGGCGCGAGTTCTTTGGCCCCCAGGCCCGCATCATCGGCGTTGAACTGAACCCCGAGGCAAAGCGATGGGAACAGGAAGGGTTCGAAATCTTCATAGGCAGCCAGAGCGATCCGGACTTTCTGGAAAATCTGGCCAAACAGGTCGGCGAAATCGACATCCTTCTGGATGATGGCGGCCACACATACGAACAGCAGATCATCACCACCGAATGCCTGCTGCCGCATATCCGCGAAGGCGGTCTGCTGGTCGTCGAGGACACCCACACCTCTTACATGGAAGGGTTCGGGTTCAAGAGCCGCTCGTTCATAAAATACGCCACAAACATGGTGGATCGCATCAACAAACGCTTTTCCAAGCTGGTCTCCGAGGC
Organism: Ruegeria sp. CF8; assembly: GCF_056537285.1. Taxonomy (NCBI): domain Bacteria; kingdom Pseudomonadati; phylum Pseudomonadota; class Alphaproteobacteria; order Rhodobacterales; family Roseobacteraceae; genus Ruegeria; species Ruegeria sp. CF8. The sequence goes on from NZ_JBQFRG010000015.1 coordinate 36,837, forward strand.
GTCAGAAAAGCGGGTTTGGGGGATCCGTTTCTATGAATCCTTCGTCGTGTTCGAAGTGAACCGCAAGGCAACCTCTGTCGCTTCGGCCCCAACCGACAATGGCGGAAAGGACCTTGATGCAAAGGATTTCCGGCACGCCGACAACCAGGCCTATGAGCAGTTTCTGAACAAGTCTCAGAGCATGTCGGCGCTGAAAGCCATTCCGGGCATGAGAGCCCTCGCCCGGCTGGCGCGACACCTGATTGCGCTGCCTTCCGACATCAAACGCTCCAAGAGACTGAAGGAGTATTTCTGATACTCCGTCCAAGGCTCCGCCCCTTGCACTGGTTCGGACCGCAGCAGCCCTGTACGGGCCGCGTTATTCCAAGTCAGCCAGAGAGACGGGGCCGCTGATCACCGCCACCCGATCCCGGGTTGAGGAACGCCCATCGACGAAGAAGATCACCCGGTCCGGATAGGCTGCGGCAATGTCACGATTGCTTTCCGGTCCCAGATCACGCGCAAAAAGCGGGCTGTCTGAAGTGGCGCTGAAATCGTTCAGCCAGAAGGCGCTGCCGAACTCTTTGTCCACATCCGTCGAGATGAACATCAGACTGTTACGGTATTGCTCCTGCCGGGCAAGGTCCTGATATTCCGCGTGATAGCCATTGATCCCGGGGTATCGGTTGAATCCCAGCCAGCTTTCGAACACCAGAACCGAGCACAGGCACAACAGGACAATCCCGCCGCCGATCCGCTGCGCCACCAGAGCCGCGGGGTAGATGCGGGTCAGCCTCTGCACAGCACTCACCACCCCAAAGGCGGTCAGGATCAGCAGCGGCACGATCATCATGAACCAATAGCGTGGTCCGGCAAAAAACCCGCCATAAAACCAGAACAGGGCGTAAAACCCGGCCGTCACAACGATGATCACGGCCATCGCTGCGGTCAGTCGGGTCCATTGGCCCCACAAGACGAAGAACAGCGCAAAGGCCAGCGATGTCCCACCCCAACCGAACAATGAGAAGTTCAGCTCATACAGGTTCTGCTGCGCATTGATCAGGGCTTCCAACGGGCTGTGCCCCTTGAAGACGTCAACGTTACCCCAATCTGGTGCGCCAATATCAGGGCCAAATCCCAATGCGTTGGATCCCGGTCCCCAGAATTTGTCGTAATAGGTGTTCAACGGGGTCGAGAACGCATCTCCGGTCAGGTGGATCACATAAGGAAAGATCAGCGCCCCGACTGCGATACAGCCCAGGCCAAAGGCAATGACGGTCTGCCAGTGACGTCTGTCTTTCAGAAAGCTCAGCGTCCACAGCCCCGTCAGCACCCCTATGTAGAACCCTTCCAGCGGTCTGGTCATCACCAGCCACCCCAAAAGCGCGCCGGCAATAAACGGCAGGAGAACCGAGGGGCGTTCCCGTGCCTTCAACAACAGGACCCAGGCCCCCAGGATCAAAGCATAGGTAAAGGTATGGATCAGCTGCGTCGCCGCCATCGAGATGTACCAGGGCGAGATCGCCATGAGCAGGGCTGCAAGATTGGCGGTTCCCCGATCGGTCAGCGCCCTCATAAAGCGATGCAGCAGCAGCACGCTGATGGCGGCCAGCAACGGGTTGATGATCCAGGGCATTCCGATCTGCAGGCCAAAGGCCAATAGCACCGGCCAACCGGGAAACGTGGTCACAAACCACCGGTCCTGATAGCTGTCCATCAGGTAGTGGTCGAACGCGTCGGTTGACGGTGGGATCGGCAGCGTCACCAGACCGTCGGCAAGATAGCGGGCATGGAAGACATACAGAATATCGTCCAGATGCGGCACGCCCCTGAACGCCGCCAGGCTGATCAGGGTTGAGATCAGGAAAAGCCCGATCGCCAGGCAATAAGGAAAGGCCCGGTCAAATCTGCGTATCTCATCGCCGCTTCCGGGCAGGCTGAGCGATTTCGCAAGCCGCGTGCTCAGGCCGGTCAGCCTGTCTTCTGGCATGGCGGCCAGAATGGCGATGAAACTTGCAAGGTTCAGGCCCGCGAACAGGGAACCGATGATCACATGTTTGACCAGTCGCGGATAGGTTTCAGAGGCGATGAAATCCATCACCCCCTTTGACGCCGCAACCATCACCAGCAGGAACAGAACCACACGCGCCCACCCCAGATCTGAACACGCCCGGATGACGTGACCCACAAGCCTGTGCCGCCACCATACCAGCGCGGTCACGGCCCCCTGGGTCGCGATCACGGCCAGCATGGAATATGCGAAAAGCGGCGGCGAAAAACGGACATGCTGAAACCAGACCGGGCTTCGTATGGCCAGCTGCGCCCCCAGCCCGGCCACAAAAAGTGCGGCGGCCAGACCAGCCAGCTGCCAAGGCGTGCGCAAGGTGACGCTGATCGCAAGCACCGCAACCGAGGCAATCATCAGCCACCAGTATTCGACACGAGACAAAGCCGCCGGGCTGACGGCCCCGGTCAGGGCAAACACAAACAGGGCCATGGCGCAAAGCCCCAGAGCTATCCTGGGCAGGATCAGTGGGCTATCCTCTGAACCCGTCACATTCTGCGCATCGTTCATCATACCAATCTCACTCGTAACACAATTACAGACCCAATCCCTTTTGCCCAAAAATCCCCCAAAAACCGCGATGTGTCATCAGCGGACCTCCGGTCACAGCCTGGCGGAACTCAAACACCCTATACGTCAACGACGAGGAACAGCTTTCGGATCAATGGCGGCTCTCCCCAGGAAAACAGCTGGGCGCATTTCACGTTGTATTTGTCCATGATTTCCTTGTGCGCGCGGCTTTCGCCCGCCGTCCACAGATCGGTGTCGCCCCAGTCATCATATCCGATCAGTGTACCCGCCTGGATCAGCCGGTGTTCGAACATGAAATTCAGAACATCCATCGTACTGTTGTAAAGGTCCGCATCGATATCTACATACGCCGCTGTCTTGAACGTACCGTTTTCCACCAACTCGGGCTTGAGAGTATCTGAAAACCATCCCTCATGGATCGTGCACTGACCTTCTGGCAGATTCAGTTTTGTCAGCTTCTTTTTCAGTTCAGGCAAAGGGGCGGCAAACGCACCGACATTCCACACCGCGGGAACCTGTATCCCCGGATCTTCCGCCGGCAGCCCTTCGAAAGAGTCAAAAAGATGCATATCGGGAACATCCATTCCCCGGTCCCGCAGCCCCATAACCAGACCTTCGACCGTACTGCCATGTGCAACACCAAAACAGTAAAACTGGCCTTTGTCCTTCAGCGTTTCAAATCGTTTCAGATACCACGGGATAAGCTGCCGCCATGAATGAATACCAATAGTCAGCTCGGCAAGCTCTGCATCCGTGAGGTCAAGGTCGGTCGTGGCCATAAGCCTTTCCAATGGCCACCGCCGTGCCACCCCGCCCCATTTCACCAGAAAAAACTTTTTCTTTAACCAATCAATCATAACGTTCTCACACCTTGTAAAAGTCCACTCATCAAATGCCGCTTGGTATCTTCCTTCTCTTCTTCGGTCTCAGATGCCTGCGTAAAATGCAGCCCCGGGACGTTTTATCTTAAAACCAACTTTAGCATCCCGCCCCCCTTCATGGCGAGGCATGCGTAAACGTGCGCAGCCGGGCAACAGCGCCCGGCATGAAACAAAACAGGATCAGGCCCACAGATCCGACCCCGATCAGAATTGCCGACGCAACATAAAGCGCATCGGAAATATGACCCAGCATCGCCAGCCGCCACGACCCGACAATCAGGGACATCCCTGCGGCAAGGGCCAGCGGTGCCTTGAGGCCACGCAGAAACTGCAGGGCCGAGATACCCTCGGGCGCATGGGTCGCCCTCATGCGCAGCGGTAGGGCCAACAGTGCCCGCACCGCCACGGCAGCAGCGGTTGCAACCGGGCCGTACCGGCTGGCCAAGGCAATCAGGATCAGGCCAAGGACGGCCTCTGCAAGGGCAGCCCATAAAAAGGGTTTCAGCCTGTCGACGGCCAGCAAATAGGCCTCTTGAATGGACGTCAGAGAAATCACTGCATAAGCCAGACACAAGAACGGCAGGATCTGACCGGCCTCGCGCCAGTCGGGGCCCAGAAGAAGCTCGACCAAAGGATAGGAAATCAGGGCCAAACCCGCATAGGCCACAAAGCCGCTGATCGCGGCAAGTTCAGTCAGATCCAGATAAAATCCTGCTGTCGCGTCCCGCTTGCGGCGCAGCTCGGCCACGACCGACTGCGCCACACTTTGAAGGCTTTTGACAAACACGGTCAGAACGATCTCGGCCAGCCGCGCGGCAAAGGCAAACAGGCCCACCGCACGCGGATCGGCAAAATAGCCAAGCATGACAGTTGGTGTCTGAAAGATGACCAGTGTCACAAACCGCAATTGCAGAACCCGAGGCCCCAGCCCCCGCACCAGCGCCAGTTCAGACCGGGAAGGCCATTTCTTGGGCACCCATCCCGCAGCGATGAAGGTCAGAAGGCTGTTGACCGCAATTTCGGTCAGGCGCTGACCCACAAGGCTCCAGGCGCCAAACCCGTTCAGCGCCATCCCGATGCCCACGCTCCCCCCCAGCATCACCCCGACAACCGTCCGGATCGCCAGTGTCTTATACGCCAAACGCCGCCTGAGCAGCGCCAGCGGAACCCCCGCTGCGGCGATCATCAGAACGGTCGGGCTGGCCGCAATCAGCAGCGGGGCGACAATTGGCTCTTTGTAAACAATCGCCGCGATATGCGCGATTACCGCCAAAACAAGAACGATCACCACGGAAAGGCCCATCAGAACAGCAAAGGTGGCCTCCAGCCGTCCGGGTTCAATTTTGTGTCGCTCGACGATGGCCTCGGCGATCGTGTCACGGACCAGAAACTCGCCCAGAAACAGAAAGGCAAACGCCATCGAAACAATGCCAAAGCTTTCCACCCCGATCAGCTTGGCAATGACCAGAAAAATAAGGGCTGCTGCAATTTGCTCCACCCAGCTGGCTGCTGTGCTCCAGGCCACGCTGGTGGTGAACTCTCGTTTCATCGACATTCCGTTGCTGGCAAACAGGTTTCCGGCGGCGGCCATTCGATCGCAAATTCCACACGAACCAGCGGCCTGAAACAAAAGCGTGCACACGCAGCAAAAGCTGTCAATCGGGGTTGTTGACGGGCGGGATTTTTGCCGTCAGTGTTTTCATCGGAACGGTGGAGCGTTCATTGTTTTATCGGCGTTTGCCCAAGCTGCCCCGGTTTTCTGCGGACAGCGGATTGTGTAGGCGGCGAATGTACAGATTGAGTTGGTTTGAAAGGATTGAAAAATGGATTGGTCTTCAAAGAACGTGCTCGTGACAGGCGGGTGTTCTTTTATCGGATCCCATCTTGTGGAAAGCCTGGTCAAGCGCGGCGCATATGTCCGGGTTGTTGACGACCTTTCCAGCGGAATTCGCGAAAATATCGACGACGTCCTGCAAAGCGGCCGGGTGGAATTTGCCGAGGCCGACCTGCTGGACCCGACAACCGCCGCCAAGGCCGTCTCGGACATGAATGTCGTGTTTCACCTGGCCGCCACCCATGGCGGGCGCGGCTATATCAGCACCCACCAGGCTGCCTGTTCGACCAATCTGGCGCTGGACAGCATCATGATCCGCGAGGCGCACAAGGCCGGGGTTGAACAATTTACCTTCGCGTCCTCAGGCTGTGTCTATCCGACCAGCATTCAGGCTGACCCCAGCGAGACCCTGTATCTGACCGAAGATCTGGTGAAACCGCCCTATGAGGCCGATGACCTTTATGGCTGGGCTAAACTGATGGCAGAGCTGTCGCTCAAGGCCTACCACGAAGAGCATGGGTTCAAATGCGCCTCGGTCCGCTATTTCACCGCCTATGGCGAACGCTGCCCGGCCAACCACGCGGTGGTTGCAATGATCGGGCGGGCGTTCCTGCAGCAGAACCCCTTTATCGTCTGGGGTACCGGAGAACAGATCCGCAACTGGACCTATGTATCGGATATCGTCGAAGGCACGATCCGCGCAGCTGAGCGGATCGAGGACGGCACCGCGATCAACCTGGGCACAATGGAACGCACATCCGTTCTGCAGGCCGCACAGATGATCCTTGAGCGCACCAACCGCGATGCCGAGATCAAGCGAGACCTGAGCAAGCCAACCGGCCCATACAACCGGGTGGCCGATAACAGCCTGGCCAAGACCCTGTTGGACTGGGAGCCCGAGGTCAGCTTCTCGGACGGGCTGGACCGTACGATCCGCTGGTATTTCGACAGCCACGACCGCGAGGCTCTGGCGCAGGATTTCGAGGAATCCCTGACAGAACGCGGACTGGAGAAACCAGGACGGCAGATCGCCCGCGCACAGGCCAGCTGAACCGGGCACAGCCCCGGACCCTGGTCTCTGAAAACATCGAGACACCCGAAGCTTAAGCCGCTGATACTTCGGGTGTTTCTCTTTATTTCAGAGCGCCCCTGCCCTACGCATCGCAGGGTCTAGCCTGTACGGTCGGTCTTTTCATAGTCGAAACACATATCGGCCAGCGACCGGAGCACCCAATCAAACCCGGCGGACATGAAACGCCCCGACATCAGGGGTGGTTTTGGGGCCTTTTCCCCTTCGGCCACTTTCGTGTTCAGCGGGCGCGGGCGGGATCCCACCATGACCGTGTCTTCCTGAACCGAGACAACCTTTTCCAACGCCAGACCGTTCTCGGACAGCATTTTCCACAGCGCGCAGAGCAGCCTGATACAAGGCACGGCAACAACAGACAGGGCCTTGCGGCGCGCCCGCATCGGTTGCGTCTGATAGTTCAGGTCGATGAAATCCACATCCCTGTTCAGGGTTGCTGCCATCTCGCCGACGGCCGCATGACATTTTATGATGTACTGACACCGCGACAGCAGCAACAGATCCACAAGAACCTCGATCCCCCGCGCGGCTTTTTCGTCCGCATCATGAAACCGGTTATCATCCGTATCGCTGAGGGATTTTTCGGAATAGGAAATGATCTTGTCCGGATAGGCCTTTTCCAGATCCTTGAGCCACTGCCGCTGATCGGTGGCCACAAATATGCCGCCACAATCCGGATGCTCGGCCAGATAGCGGTCGATATAAGGGAAATACTCTTCAGGGACGACCTTTCTGGACAGGTTGGGCCCGACGCCAAAATCGAACTTGTCCGAGCCCCGCAACTGCAGCCCCAGCGTATGCTCGGGGAATTTCGCGTCGTGGAACCTGTCCACCTGCCGCATGAGCGATGCCTTGAAGCGTACAGTACCATCGTCCAGAAACGCGCGGGCCTTGTCCCGTTCCTGCTGCCACCAATCTGCAGGATATGGCCCGTCCGCCCGGTTTTCGACGCTGCGATAATAGCCGTAGGGGTTCATGAACCAGCTTCTGGGTTCCCACCGATACAGCCGCATCAACTCGGACGCCGTAGACAGGGTATAGACCCGTTCAGCCCGTATCAGAGCCTGAATCTCGTCGCCAGACACCCCAACGGGTTCATAGTAATAGTCCCAGACATTGGGCCCGTGTTCGGCGTCGAAATACGGGTTTGGACCGCCAAACATATAGCTTCTCTGATGCAGATAGATGATCGGCGTCATCCCCATCCGGCGCGCAAACTGCAATTGAACGACAATGCCGTTGAGCTGAGCGATCAGACCATCCGACGTATTGCAAATCAGCAAGTATTTTGTGTCACCACTCTTCATTGATCCGCTTTTACCCTTTTCTCAATCAGACCGTCGAACCCGGACAAGCGATCCGTCGACGGGGTTGAAATCAATCGTACCTGACCGGCTCTTGGCGATAGACGCTGCAACCGGCTCACACAGTCCTTCTTCTTCGGCTAAACCTGTTCCCTGCGGGTGCGGTCAGGATCAAAACGCCCGACGGGATCATCTGTTCAATCTGCATCTGCTCAAAACCCGTTTTAACACAACATGTTCATAGCAACTGAAAAGACAGCTGTCATGAATGAGCTGCGGGTCAGGCCCCTTAATCCCGGATAGCTGCGGGTCTTTGGCCGCCCTTTCTGGCATCGGCGAAGAGCTTGACGAAATTTGCTGCGGTCCCCTAGGCTGTTGGCAGTTTCAGTGTTCAGGTTTTACCAGTGCTTCATTCCATTCAGGCGCTTCGGGCGATTGCCGCCTCTGCCGTTGCTCTTTACCACTGCGTAATTTGGCTACATCAAAGCCTCGGCGTCTCGTTTCCGAATACAACCTATATTGCCGGCCTTGGTGCATCCGGTGTCCATATCTTTTTTGTTGTCAGCGGTTTCATCATGATGTGGACAAACCAGGACAATAACGGCGATTGGACACGTTTTTTACGCAAACGGTTTTCACGGGTCTATCCATCTTACTGGCTGGTGGCGTGTATCGGCATTCCTCTGGCCCTTCTCACAGGCCGTGCGATTCCCGATCAGGCCACGATCTGGATTGGATCCGTACTGCTTTTGCCAAATGGCGCCAGCGCCCTGATCGATGTCGGATGGACATTGGCCTATGAGGTCTATTTCTACGCCATTTTTTCGGTGCTGATCGCGTTGCGCATCCCGCTGTTGCAACGGGTCATCTGGCTGAGCGTTCTGTTTCTGATCAGCGCCGCTATTGGTGTTTTCTGGTCCCCCTCAAGCGAAACGGCCTTTGGTCTGCCAAGACTGATGACCAGCGCTCTGCTGTTGGAGTTTGCGGCAGGAGCCCTGCTTGGCATGATGGCGACACGGCCCCGCCCCCTGCCCGCCTGGCAAGGCGCGGCCATGGTGGTCGTTGCGCTTCTGGGATTTGCAGCCAGCCTTGTGCTGGATTACCACCGCTACCCCGCCGTTGTGCTTTGGGGGGTGCCCAGCTTCTTCCTGGTGGCCGGAGTGGTCGTACTGGAACGCAACAAACAGGGACTGAAGCTGTTTCATGGACTAAGTCCTCTGGGCGATTCATCTTATGCGCTGTACCTGCTGCATGCGATCCTGATCCCGGCCCTTGTGTATATGCTGCCCACCAGCAGTGACCTTAACTATCTGATATTTATGGCACTTGTTATTGTGTTGTTTCTCATCAACCTCGCCGTCGCGCATCTCTATTACCTGAAGGTTGAAACTCTTCTGATTAAAACCTCCAACGCTGTTTTGACCCGCACCCATGCCGCATTCACCCGCAACACATGATGGTCCGGGCGTCATGAATCCGAGAAACAGCTCGCCCCAAAGGAATAAACAGTGATGCTCATTTCATCAAAATGTTTCCTTTTTGCGGACGATTCATGCCTGATTTTCCGGGATCACCATAGCAGGAGAGCCGCAAGTTCCCCGGAAACAGGAATACTCTCTATGCTGACACGCAGGCGAACCGATCCGCTTTGCGGCCAATCGACTTTATGACGACCCTGAACTGATCCAGGTGTGACCGGAGACATCCTCATGACCCAGCCATCCCCCACACTTGGCCGCAATGATCTGGCGATCCTTCTTCTGATCCTGCTTATTGCCGCCGTCCTCAGAACGGCCGGGCTGAATGCGCCATTGTGGTACGACGAAATCTGGACTGTCGACACGCATGTTCGCCTGCCCTGGGGGGACATGATGCGCGAATACTCGATGAACCATCATTATTTCTTCAGCATGAAGGCCAAGCTGATGTCGCAGATCTTTGGCGATCAGGCCTGGGCTTACCGCTTTCCGGCTGTCCTGTTCGGTGTTGGCACCGTCGCGGCCATCTGGTGGCTGGCGCGGGATGTTGCCGGATCAGGCATCGCGCATGTGTCGGCCCTGCTTGTCGCCCTGTCCTATCATCAGGTTTGGTTTTCACAGAACGCCCGCGGCTATACCGAGCTTGCGTTCTGGAGCACGCTTGGTTTGATTTTCTTTCTCCGGGGCATACGCACGCCGACCCTCGGCCTGTGGATCGCGTTCGGATTTACCGCCGCCGCTGCCGTCTTCACCCATCTGACCGGCACCTTTTTCTTTGTCGCTCTGGGGCTGGTCTGGCTGATCTCTCTGGTCACCGGGTTTGGCCGGGGCCCGCTGACCCGTGCCTGGGTGATGCAGCCGCTGATTGCCGTGGTTTTGGCCTCTGTTCTTGTTCTTCTGGCCTATCTGCCGATCCTGAGCAGCATCGCCGGCACAATGGGTGAAATTTCGGCGTCATCCGCAGTTGATCCCATGCAGGAATATCAAAACCCGCTTTGGACCGTGCTCGAAGGGGTGCGTACCGCCGTCGGCAGCACCGGAGCCCTGACGCTGATCATCGCCATCGGCGGATTGGTTGTGATCGCACTGGGTGCCGTTGGCGCGCATTCAACGCAGCCTTTGTTCTTTGTGTGCATCGTGGCGCATGTCGCTGTGACGCTGGCGGTTCTCCTGGCGCTCGACATGCGGGTCTGGCCCAGGTTTTTCTTTGTCGACATTGCCCCTGTGATCGTACTTGCCGTCATTGGCTGCTGGTACGGCGCGGGTGTCGTTGCGCGGGTGATCGGCCAGTCCGGGCTGGAACGGCCCCTGTTTGCCATCGGTGTGGTTGCAATGCTGGCCCTGTCGGTGTTTCTGGTTCAGCGCAACTATGTGGCGCCAAAGCAGGATCTGGCCGGGGCATTTGAACTGGTGGAACAAACGCGCGGCCCGTCCGAACGGATTTATGCGATCAATCCCGGCGGTCCGATATTTAAAAGCCATTTCAACGCGGATTGGACAACCATCGCCGACCCCCAGGGCTATGCCCAGGCAATGGCCCAGCCCGGCCCGGTGATGATTGTGATCCTGTTCCCCAGCCGGATGTTTCGCGCCATACCAGAACTGGCGCAGGACGCCGAAGGGTCGCTGGAATTCGTACATGAGTTTGCCGGAACCCTTGGGGATGGCGAAGTGCTTGTCTACCGCCGCAAGTAAACACCACCGGCGCTTTGATCACGGACCAAATACCCGATCCAGCGGCAGGGCCTCTGCCGCCCTGCCCCGGGCTTCAGCCGCCTGTGCCCCCGGAACGGGCCTACGGCGCAGAATGATATCTGACACATCGACAACATGCTGGCTGAGCGGGCGCATACACACGCCATTCACCAGGCTGGGTTCGACCTGATGAATAAACGCAAGCGCTTCGGGCCTGTTATGCTGAGGAAGCGTGATATGAATATCGCCGGTTTCGAGAGAAATCGCCTCACAGCTTTGTCCCGCAAGGATATACAGGCCCTCGTTCCAGCAGAACGCAGCCGGACCTGTCCCAAGATCGAACGGTGCGCAGGTGTCGAACGCCACAGGCCCGTCTGACGCCTCAAGGCAGACAAACAGGGTTTCATCGCTCAGAAACACCGATCCGGGCGCGGGAAAAGCCGGGCAGGGGCGCGGCGAAAACGGCAGGGATCCTGCCGGAGCCTGCGCCCCGAACCGAACCTGGAAGACAGAGTTCATATCCACCCCCGGATGAAATGTACTGGGGTTGATAAAACTGCCAAAGGCAAGATCGTCATACTGCGCACCACCGACGGTTCTGATGGGTGTGCGACCCACGTCAAATCCCGGTATCTGTCCGGCCGCATCGACGATCGCGTCAGCAAGGGCCACATCCCGGTCATGCGTTGCCCGAAAAACCGGCCATAACAGCTGTGACGCCACAACACTGTTGGCTGCCAGAACGGCTGCGGTGCCCAGGCCACAGGCCGCACAGATGCGTCTGAAAAGGCCGGGGGACAGGCTGCTGACAATCAGGCCCAGATTGACGAACACAATCCCCGCCAACACAAAGCCCGTATACCCGATAGAGCGCCCAACGAGGAACATGTCGGGATAGAGGAACCAAACAACCATAGGCAGGGTGACCAGAGCCCCATAGCTGCCCAGCAGAATTCGAAATAACGGCGTTATTTTCGCGGTTTTGTCTGTGAAAACGTAAACAAGTACGGCCAGAAGGGGAAAAAACAACGCCACCATCGACGCCAAAAGATAGAGCCCCCGGAACGGGTGTGGCGTTCCTAAAAGACTGCCGCCATAGACCAGATACAACATCTTTGGCAGGAACATCGCCTTTTCCACAAGCACGCCGGTCGGAGGCACCCCCGCAGACCTGAAATAGGGCTCAAGCTCGAGCCATCGAATGAGACCGTTTAGCTGATACAGGTACAACATGGCCCCCAGCCCGGCGGCACACAGCACCGCCAACAGCGATTTCACGATCTGACGGTTGGAAAACCGGTCGACCCGGACCATGGCCATGGCAGGAATGATGAACCCGAGGAACACGTAGCTTTGGTAAAACCCCAGGCTCAGCGCCGTCAGTTCTGCTGCAATGAGGATGCGCAGCCCCCACCCCAACAGGGATACGGACCGGTTCTCGGGGGTGACAAGGGTCTGCGCCAGCACGGACAGGAACAGGCCCAGTGTAAACCACAATGCCAGTGTCTGATAATGCAGGATTTCCGTCAGATAGACATGGCAGGCGCCGGCCAGAAAGATCATAACCGTCGCGCCACCCCGCAGTGCTGGATACCCGTCGGGAATAGCCCGCGCGGACAGTATGGCACTGATCCCGTACAGCGGAACAAAGGTCAGGCACGCATGCAGCAGATCGTGAAATTTCCCGTCCAGAACAAGGTTGTGCCCTATATGGGTGGCCCATCTCATGTGAACATCTGCGAAACCGGTTTCCAAACCGACGGCAAACCTCCACTCGTCCGGATTATAACCGGACGAAGCGACATGGTATCCGATCAGGGGAACATAGACCAAAAGGCACAGCAAAAATGGCGCCAGAACCGAACGGGACTTCAATAGAATCAACAACTTTTCAATCATAACAACACCACAATCAACTTTTCTGTGGAGCTACTCAGTAGTGACCCGCAGTCCCATCATCCGCAGGTTTTACGCACTTTTCATCCGAATATATCCGTTATGTATACTCTAAATCGCCGCTCCGGGCTTGAATTTCTTGTCTGATGCGGGTTTGATTTCAGGTATTGTTTTAAAGAGTATGCCGGAGACATTTCCGATGAGTGGCCAAACAAGCAAGGCGATGCCCCTGCTTGCGCAAAAGGCCAAGTGCGCACGGACAGGGCTGTCCATCGTCGTCCCCTGCTACAACGAAGAAGCTGTGCTGGAAGAACTGGTCCGGCGGGCTACGCATGTTGCCGCTGAATCCTTTGGCACGAGCTATGAACTGGTTCTGATTGATGATGGGTCGACGGACCGCACCGTCGAAATGATCGAAGGGTTTGCCGACTGCAACCCCAATATCCGCGGTGTTGTTCTGTCGCGCAATCATGGCCATCAGCGCGCCTTGTCAGCAGGGCTGATCCATTGCCGCGGAGAGATTGTCCTTGTTCTGGACGCCGACCTTCAGGACCCTCCGGAACTGCTGCCTGACATGCTGGATGTCCTCAATGAAGGCGCGGATGTGGTCTACGGCCAGCGCATAAAGCGAGAGGGTGAAAGCCTGGCCAAAAAGACAACGGCTTCGGCGTTCTATCGACTTCTCAGAATGCTTTCGGATGTAGAGATCCCTTTGGACACCGGCGATTTCCGCCTGATGCGCCGCAAGGTTGTGGATTACCTGAACACGATGCCCGAAGAAGACCGGTTCATCCGCGGGATGGTCAGTTGGCTGGGGTTCCGGCAGGTCAAATTCTCTTATGAGCGCGCCGAAAGATTTGCCGGGGAAACCAAATACCCGTTTCGAAAGATGCTGCGCCTGGCCATCGACGGCGTCACCGGGTTCTCAACCGTTCCATTGCGGATCGCAACCTGGCTTGCCCTTTCCATGACCGTTGTCAGCCTGGGGCTGTTTGTATGGGTCATCCTGCAGCGGATTGCCGGTGAGACCGTCTCGGGCTGGGCGTCGACCGTGGTTGTTGTCCTTTTGGTCAGCTCTGTTCAACTGTTCACCATCGGCATCCTGGGGGAATATGTTGGCCGACTTTACATGCAAAGCAAAAAGCGCCCGCTATTTGTTGTGGACAGGCTTATCTCTCATGATCGCGATGGGTGAGTGATATGCCTCTGTTTCGCAGCCTTCTGGCTTTCTGCACGGTTGGTGCGCTGGCCTCGGTCACCCATGCTGTGCTGGGGATTATCTTTGTGAAAACATCGCTGTTTGCGCCGTTCACTGCAAATGCACTGGGCTATTGTGCCGGTTTCTTTGTCTCATATTTCGGTCACTACCGTTTCAGCTTTGCATCCAGCGCAGCACATGGAAAAACCATGCCCCGCTTTCTGGTCGTCTCAGGGGCAGGGCTCTGCCTGAATCAGGCCATTGTCTTTGTCGCGGTCGATCTGGGCGGGCTGTCCTATTATGTGACCCTGCTGATCATTTTCTCGGTGGTGCCAATCGCCACATATATCCTGGCCAGAAGCTGGGCTTTCAACGACGATGACAAAGCAGGCGCCATCAAATAGGCAAATACTTGGCCTCCGGGGAACGGATTGTCATTCGACGACATGTTTCGCGCGCGAAACACTATCCAGAGCGGTTTTTGAGCCATGCCCGCAGATCGGTCAGGAAAGCCTCGGAAACGCCCTCACCGGTCAGGGTCAGCTGTGCGCCGTTTCGACTCTGTTTCAGGTAAATACCACCAATTTTTTCGGGCGCGGTATCCGCTTTTTGAGGTTGGGCCTCGGACTTCTGAGCCCCAAGCTTTTGAACCCTGCGCGCCAACTCTCCGAGTTCGTCCTCGGGAGTCGTAGCCTCTGCCGCAGCCATGCCTTTTGCCAGGCTGGACGCCGCACCGGGGTCAGCCTTCAAAGCCATCGCAACCGTCAGCCCCAACCGTTCAGGGATCGCTGAAGGGAAGCGCAGGTGATCATCCAGCGCGTGATAGATCGTAATGAAGGATCCGATCTTGGATCGTTTGGCCCGGCTGGCTGATGCAAACAGCCCGCGCAGGGCGGCAGCCTCATCCGGGTAAACCCCCCGCTCAGCTGCCCGCGCCACAATCCGGGCGCGCTCGTAATAGCTGAGCCCGACACGGATTTCGTTTTCTTCGACCATGGCCACATACGCGTCCGACGCGCTCTGCGGTTGCCGGAGGAATGCCCTCACGGTGTTAAACTGTGCATCACCCGTCTCCTGCGCCAGCGTCCGCAACGCCGCCAGACGCCGCCAGCCAGAGATCAGGCCATACCGCCCCTCAGTCAATTCCACGACCTCGATCGGGGTTTGCTGCCCGCGCGCCTTCAGACTTTCCTTCAGCGCCTCCATATCCGCGTCATCAGCCGTCATACGGTCGCGCACCAGATAGGTTTCCTCGATGGCGTCAAGCGGCAGGTCCTGCACCAAACGACCTTCGGCCCGCGCAGCACGCAATTCTCCGGACAGCTCTTCCAAAGCGGCCTGGGCTGCCGTGGCCCCGGCCACCTGTGCAACCGGTGGTGCGGCGCGGGGTGTCTCAGCAGGGAACATGGGGTTCAACCCGGGGGCAGGGCGGTTGTCTTCCAGATAATCCGGCCGGGCTGGGGTCAGTCGTTTGCGTTTAGCCATCACTTTTTCCTTTTCCTGCTCGGGTCAGACTCTGTTTCGGAGCACAGAAGACGTGTTTCGCGCGCGAAACATCGCGCTCAGAGCGACAATTCCGGTGTTCCTGCCTCTTCAGCCTGCTGGGCCCGTTCTTCGCCCCGCCAGACGCCAATCAAGAGCTTCTTGAACGAAGCATAAGTGGCATCAAAGGTCTCCCGCCCCCGCACATAGGTTTCGCGGTTGAAATCGCGGTAATCCGCCTCGTAGATGCCGTTGACCTGTTCCCCAGCCTGGCCGATCAGCGCCGTGTAGCCCTGCCAATGTGGCGACAGGGTGCGGCCCAGATAGGCTTGCATCAGCCCGGCCAGCTCGGCCTGCTGGCTGCCGTCATAGCGGGTAATGACCGTGCGCACCGCATCCCATTGAAAGGCCATCTCGGGCCGCCCCAATGCGCGGGCGGCCATGTTCTCTCCATCTTCGATGGACTGGAATGTCGAATGCAGCATGTCGAAGAACCGGCCGGTGGAGTCGAATTCCAGAAACGAGGCCCCCATGGGCACCAGAAGGATATCCGAAGCCGCAAGCCCGTTGATCGTCAGGTAACCCAGGGCAGGGGGGGTATCGATGAAGATGATGTCATAGTCGTCCAGCACCCCATCATCGTCCAGCGTATCGGTCAGTGCATCCCACAGCTTCCAGCTGCGGCCTTGCATCCGCCAGACCGGGATCTGGAATTCAGCCCAATAGAGGTTCAGCTGAGCGCCGATCAGATCGATATTCGGCCAGTGGGTGGTCTGGATCAGATCGCTGCTGCGGGTCTTCAGCGCCTCGGACAGGGTATCGTCGATCGGATGCGGCGCTTCACCCCGGTCAAGCCGCCCCTGATTGTCGCGGCGCAGATGGGTGGCGTAATGACGGGCGAGCAGGGGAAATACCGTCTGCCATTCATCGCTGACCTTGCCGCCAAAGATCGACGTCATCGAGCCCTGGCTGTCCAGATCGATGACCAGCACCTTGTAGCCGTCCAATGCCGCGGACATGGCCAGATGCGCGCAGGTCGAGGTTTTGCCAACGCCGCCTTTGAAATTGGCCACCGAAACAATCTTGGCAGGCAACCCTTTAGGCCTGTAGGGGCGGTATTCTTTCGCCTTAGATCCTTCCGACGCAAAATGCGTCCGCAGCCGAAGAACCTCGTCCAGTGTAAACCACTTGGCTCCGCCTTCGGTTTCGGACTGCCCTTGCGGCAAATCCGGGTTACCTTTGAGCACACGCCTAAAATGGGCAGGCGCCACAGGGATCAGATATTTGGTAATCTCCCATGTTGAAAACAGGCGCAGCTTTTTCTGCCCGTCGTCTTCCAGACCGCGGTTCGCCAGATCTGCCCGTCCTCGGGCACAGGCATCTGCAATCTGAGAGAACTCATAGGTTCCGGTTGGCTCGCCCAGTTCAGCTTGGGCCAGATCAGGATCAATATTGAAATAGGGGGGAAGCCCTTCGGACGGTGCTGCTCGCATAGGAAATCTGCTCATGTGCTATGTTTTGGACAATATACCACAAAATAGGGCATGTGGAAGCATTGTGAGCACAAAACCGAATTTTCTAAGTAAAAATAAGGGGTAAAACCCCTTTGAGAGGCAGATTCTGAGGGCGAGATCAAAAAAAATCCAGTTAGATTCCTGTTATATTTATAGTTACGGGTAGAACACTTTTCTTTTAAGTATTTGAAAAAAAATAGGCTTTTGTGATTTTTTATGTCTACAGTGAATCTGATCCCACGATAAGGTGACTCTGATCCCACGTTGTAGTGACTCTGAACCCACGTTCCGGCGGCTTTACGCTTCCCGTGGATAACTCTACGGTAAGCGTCAATAAAACCACGAACAAAGATTCGGGCAGGACATATGGGCAGGGCAGTATGAGCGGGTCGGGGGCATTGTTGCCTGACCGGCACCCAACGGGCGATTTTTTTGTATGCGACATCTTCGATGCGCTGCCCAAGACAGATATGGGATCGATGGAGCATCCAATGTTTTCGCTCTCGACCCGGCCGGATCGGCGCATCCTCAATTACGAACATAACGGGGTCGAGATTACGGTGACGCCTTCGGTGCGCGGTTTGGCGACGATCCACGACAAGGACATCCTGATCTTTTGTATCAGCCAGCTGATGGCGGCGATCAATGCGGGCCGGACAGTCAGCCGGGTGCTGCATCTCAAGGCGCATGATCTGCTGGTCGCAACCAATCGCGAAACCAGCGGCGACGGCTACAAGCGTCTGCGCGAAGCGTTCGAGCGGCTGGCGGGTACAAGGATCACCACCAACATCGTCACAGGTGAGAAAGAGACCACCACCGGATTCGGCCTGATCGAAAGCTGGGAGATCGTGCGTCACACAAGGGCGGGCCGGATGGTCAGCGTCAGCGTGAAACTGTCAGACTGGCTGTTTCGGGCGGTGCTGGCGAAATCGGTGCTGACCCTCAGCCGCGATTACTTCCGCCTGCGCAAGCCGCTGGAGCGGCGGATCTATGAGCTGGCGCGCAAACATTGTGGCCGCCAGCCCGAATGGCGGATCTCGGTTGAGGTGCTGTTGAAGAAATCAGGGTCAGCCTCGCCCCGGCGGGTGTTCCGCAAGATGATCCGCGACATGATCGCAGCTGATCACTTGCCCGATTACGAGATGAGCGAAGAGCCGGGTGACCTGATCCGCTTTACCCGACGGGGTCAGGTGGTCGAGGGACCGGACAAGCCGATCCTGCCCTCAGGGGCGCTGGAAGAAGCCCGGGCGATGGCACCGGGCCGCGATGTCTATGCGCTAGAGGCGGACTGGCTGGCTTATTGGGCTGCATCGGGTCGCCCACAGATCAGAAACCCGCAACGGGCGTTTCTGGGCTATGTGGCCAAGCGGGTAAGTGGAAAAGAGTGACGGTTCAGCCTGAATAGGCGTGATCCGGTTTTTCTGTGCGCATTCTCAATGATTTGGTGGCATAGACCGCTGTGGCGGCAATCAGGATGAAGAGCCAGCCGGACAGTGCATAAACCCCAAAAGCCATCAGCAGAGAATACCCCGACAGCCAGGTCGCGATGCTGGCAACAAGGCCGATACATATCGCTATACCAATAATTCCCAGCATGTTGGTCTAGGTGCTCCGTTCTGGTTCCGTTTTCTTTCACCCCAATAAGGGCGGGTCATCGCAGTGCCACAGGGGGATTCCCCCTTGTCAATTCCGACGTGGAATCATGGCAAAACTATGAACCACCTGAGGTTAAAATTTGGTTATTGGATACCCGCTGGAGCTGAACTCCACTACTCGTTCGATACTGCGTATTGCCTGTGGTTAAAGGACTGCCTTTTCCAATTCTTCTCCGGAATCCTCAGAAAGGGCAATATTTGAGCGGTTTTGCCGTGCAAATGTGCAAATCTCCGCCTGCCGGGTGCTGGTCTCAGGTTGGTTTGACCTGAGACAGTACGACCACTCCGGCAACAACCAGGCCGATCCCGGCAATTTTCTGAAAGCTCAGGGTTTCAGAAAACAGGACATATCCGGCCAGCAAAATCCCGGCCATTGCCAGGCCCGTGACGGCAGGGTAGGCCACACTCAGTTCAATGCCGCGAATGGCGACAATGAAACTGCCAAGCAGCAGCAGGCCGCTGACCAGGCCAGCCCAGGCCCAGGGTGAGAGTATCAAGGCGCGGATGTCGAAGGGCCCGGCAAGCTGCTGCACGGCCAGCTTGAACGACAGGTTGGTGCAGATATTGGCGCAAACGGCGATCAACAGGGCAGACCAGTAGAGTGACATATGTGTTCTCCTTCATGTGCGGGTCTGCTGGCACAGCTAAACAGTGTCTTCCGGCAGGTCCGGTGCGGGCTTCAAAAGGTCAGGTATTTGGCGGCTAAGGTGATCAGCACAAACCCTGCGCCGATCAAAAGGCTTATTCTGTCACGCAAGGCGAACAGGACCGGATCGTCGGCAATCCGACCGCGCCGGGCACCGACCCAGATGCGGTTGCCCCAATACAGCAGCAACAGACACAGCAGCCACAGGATTTCCGGAGTGCTGTAAAAGCCTTTCACTTCGGGGCTGTTGATATAGAGCGCAAGAATGACAACGGCGGCTGTGATATTGGCGACGCCAAGGCTGAACATGGTCTCGCTGTCGGCATGGGAATAGTCGCGGCCATGCACATTGGCTTCATCATGCGGGGCCGCCGCGACCTCGATATACCGTTTGAGATAGCCGAGGCTGACGAAGATGAACATCGAGAATGCCAACAGCCACGAAGACAGCACAATGCCCGTGGCGGCGGCTCCGGCGATGACACGCAGCGTGTAAAGCGAGGCCAGCACCATGACATCTGCGGTTGCGATCTGCTTGAGCCAGAAGGAATAGGCCATGGTGATGGCCAGATAGGCGATCAGCACAATCGTGAAGGCGGGCGGCAGAAAGAGCAGGGACAAGGCAAAGGCGATGCCGGGCAGGGCGATGGCCCCGATGACGCCGGTCTGAAGCGGCAGATCGCCCGCGGGCAGGGGGCGATGCCGCTTGCTGGTGTGGTGGCGGTCGGCCTGCAGGTCCATCAGGTCATTCAGGAAATACACGCCCGACGCACAGAGGCTGAAGCAGATAAAGGCCAGAAGCGCCGCCAGAAACCCCGCTGCGGGCAGATGCATTTGCGAGGTGAAGATCGGCACAAAAATCAGGGCGTTCTTGGCGTATTGATGAGGGCGCATCGACTTGATGAAGGCGCGCCATACCGGCGGGCGTGAAGCGATGATCTTTTCAGCGGTACCCGCAGCCTGTGCCGCGGCCACGTCTGAGGCCGGGGCATTGACGAAAATACCCGACCCGGCCGCCGCCCAGATCGGGCTGTCGGCTGTGCTGTCTCCGGCATAGGTAAAGGCGTCGGATCCGGCTGTGTCACGAATGGCGGCAAGCTTGTTGGACCCTTTCAGGTTCCGGCCCTCCTCTGTGGCCAGAACAGACGAGAACAGGCCCAGATGCGCGGCCACCTTTTCGGCATAGATACGGTGCGAGGCTGTTGCGAGGATCAGATGCCTGCCTTCTTCTTTCTGCACGCGCAGATAATCCAGCAGGTCGGTTTCGAACGGCAGCTCCGCAGCTTCTAATCCGATTTCCCGGCCGATCCGTGCCTTGGCATAGGGGATGCCGCGGAACACCCACAGAAGAACCGGAAAAAGATTGAGCGGGTTTTTCTTCAGGAACAGCAGAATAGCCTCGACAAACAGGTCTGTTCTGACCAGCGTCCCGTCCAGATCAACAAAGATTTTTTCCGGTTTTTTACTCATTACTGGGGGTCTTCTTTCGAATTGCACATGCCTGAAAGTAAACCGGTTGCCGGTGGCGTGTCTCTGCCATGGTCCGCAGCTTCCGGGGGCCGGGACCCTGGCCTTTTTCAGAGTTTCCTGAACCGCCCGCTGTCTACTGTGATCCCGCGTTTTGCAAAAACATTGCGTGTATCAAAGATCATGGCTGCTTCGCGCGCAACCAGATCGTAATCCGGGGCGCTGTGATCGGTGATCACCGCCACAGCAGCATAGCGTTTCAGGGTGTCTGCCGTCAGCGGCTGCGAGGTCCGGCCCGCCAGCTGCGGATATTCGCCGCCTTCGGGCAGGCGCGGGAAATAGGGGTCGTGATAGTCGACCTCGGCGCCCAGCATCTCGAGCTCGTCCAGCAACACCAGCGCCGGGCTGCGGCGGGTGTCTTCGACATCGCGCTTATAGGCGATGCCCATCAGCAGGATGCGCTGCCCGGTCAGGGGCTGACCGGTTTCCGCCAGCGCCGATCCGTGGCGTGCTGCCAGTTCTACTGCCATGCGTGCCGCCAGCATTTCCGGCACCGCATCATTGCTGGAGCGTGCCAGATTGATGATCGGTGTATCAGATCCTGCATCCGCGGCGCGCCAGGCCAGATAGGCCGGAGACACCGGGATGCAGGCCCCACCAATTCCAGGACCGGGATAGAAGGGCATGAAGCCAAACGGCTTGGTCGCCGCAGCCTCGATCACTTCCCAGACATCCACGTCCATTGCTTCAAGCGCGGTCTTCAATTCGTTGACCAGCGCAATATTGACGGTGCGAAAGCTGTTTTCGACCAGTTTCACCGCTTCGGCGGTGGCGGCCGAACTGACCGGCACGGCGCTGGTGACGATGGCGCGATAGAAATCCTCGACCAGTTGCCGCGATTGCGGATCGTCGGCGCCGACCACCTTGGGGATGCTGTGCGTGTCGAATGTATCATTGCCGGGGTCTTCGCGCTCGGGCGAGAAGGCCAGGAAGAAATCACTGCCCGCGCGTAGACCGCCCGCTTCCAGAATGGGCTGAACCAACGTGGTTGTGGCCCCGGGCCAGACGCTGCTTTCCAGCACCACCATCTGACCTGGGCGCAGATGCTGCGCGATGGTTTGTGCGGCAGCCGCGACAAAGCGCATGTCCGGGTCTTGTGCGTCGGTCAGCGGGGTCGGCACACAGATCAGGATGATATCGGCCTCGGCCAGAGCGGTGGCATCCTGCGTTGCGCGGAACTTGCCGCTGCTGACGGCCTGCGCAATCCGGTCCTGCGCCAGATAAGATATGACCTGATCGCCCTGATTGATCCGCGCCACCCGGTCGGGGTTGAGGTCAACACCGGTGGTGTCGAACCCTTTGTCATAAGCGGTCAGGGCCAGGGGCAGGCCGACATAGCCCAGCCCCACCACGGCAACCCGCGCATCGCGCGCCGCAATAAGCTGTTTGAGGGACTGATGGTGCGAGGTTTCGTAATTCATAATCTATCCTGATCGTACAAAGTCACACTGAAATCAATTGGCATCCTGGGTGCCGAAAATTCCACCCCTCTTCACGGATAGGGTGGAATGGGTGCGAATCCAATATATTTGTCGGCCTGGCAGCAGCTCTCTGTATTGCGTTTCCAAAAATGGTTCAATTTGATGCTTTGGGGGAAATTGTAAGGGTTGAGGCTAAAAACGCGATCTAAAAACTTTTCGGCTTTTCTCGGATTTTCGGCCGCCTGCGGGTTCTGCAAATTTGATGATGAGCCGACCGGCGGGCAGAGTTGCCAGCCATCTCGGCGCAGATGTGTTGTGATCGCCGGAAAAGCGACCCGGCTCTTGCGCTACCTTCCAAAGCGGGCTTCCAAATAGGGGCGCGTGGCGTCCAATCCAGCTTCCAGAGTGTAGGACGGCGCGTAACCCAACCGGGCACGGGCATGGTCAATCCTGCAGCGCCCCCTGGCCGAATACAGGTCCAGCATGTAGCGGTCGGGGAATATGTCGCCGTGCTGGGGGCGCCGCTGCTTTACCGTACGCACCAGTTTCTCGAACCGTTTGCTGCCAATCCACATCCGTGCAGTCGCGCTGATCCGCGCAGCAAGTGACGGGGTATCGGAGGTCTCGCTTATGTCCTCGGGCGGCAAGCGGGCCTCAAGAGTTGAAAAGGGCACGTGGCGGATTGCGCCATGGCCGACGATCCCGGCATACCCCGACAGCAAATCCGACCACGTGACGGGGGCCGTGCCGGAAATGATGAAGCGTTCCTGGCGCAGGCCTTCAAGCTGTGCGGCGCGCAGCATGGCCTGCACCAGATCATCAACAAAAACTGCGTTGCACAGCCCTTCCGGCTCAGGAAGTACCACGGTCCCGGCTGCCATCCAGTCTGCCAACTGGTCCGTCCAAAGCATACTGCCCGGGCCGTAGACCAGCGTCGGCTGTAGGATTGCTGCCGGGCAGTTCCCCTGCATCAGAGCCTGTTCCATCGTGACCTTGGCCTGTTGGTATGATGCGTCGCCAGCAGGGGCCTGGGGGCTGTCCTCTGTCAGATCCAGATGCGGCCAGCCGTCATAGGTGACGATAGAACTGGTATAGACGATCCGGCCAACGCCTGCGGTTTCGGCCGCACCCCGAAGCGTGTCGAATGCGGCAAGATTGCTGGCTGCGGATGCGCGTACATCATAGGCAAGATGAAACAGCACGCTCTGGTCGCGCAGGGCGGTTTGCAGGGCGGCACTGTCGTCAAGTGCGCCGGCTACGACGCGGACACCCATCGCTTCAAGCCCGCGCGCGCCGTGTCGGCTGCGCAGCAATGCGGTGACCTTGGCCCCGGCTTCCAACAGGGCCGGAACAAGTCGGCTTCCGATAAAGCCGGTCGCTCCGGTTACGAAGACGGGCTGGCCACCGAGATGTTCTGATCCGGTGTTGTTCATGGCCGTTTTTCACCCCTCGATTCCGCAGTTTCGCCAAAGCGTTGTCTTTTGGAAACCTAGCGCAGGTAGTTGGCCTATGCTACTTTGCCCGCAGTTGAATTGTTGTAAGAGGTGCCGGGCAGAATACGAGCCCGTGGTTGTTAATGAGACATTGTATGCAGAGTGGCGCGGCTGGGATAAAAACGTGGTTGCAACTCGTTTTTGAAACTCTTGGTCAGGCGCATTTCAGCTTAACAGCAGAGCTTGCAGTATCAGTGCCATGTGCCACTGATCGCGTATATTTTAAGCGCATGGCCGCAAGAAACATCAGATTGTCAGGGTGACATCCCGGACCGATTACCCTTACCGTCTGATCCCGAAGGACCCCTTGAATAAAGGTAAATGAACACCAGGCCTCTGATCGGTTGGGGGTAGAGCTTGCGGGAAGCACAAAAACCGAATTTTTCTAATAAATAACCGTAAGGATACGTGCGTCATTATGAAAAAAACGGCTCTCATTACCGGGATTACCGGGCAGGACGGTTCATATCTGACTGAATTTCTGCTTGAAAAGGGATACGAGGTGCACGGGATCAAGCGGCGCGCCTCGAACTTCAACACCCAGAGAATTGATCACATTTATGAGGATCATCACGTCGTTGATCGCAAGCTCAAGCTTCATTACGGCGACCTGGGCGACACGTCGAACCTGACCCGCATCCTGCAGGAAGTGCAGCCTGATGAAATCTATAACCTCGGGGCGCAAAGCCACGTCGATGTGAGTTTTGAAGTGCCCGAATACACCGCGGATGTTGATGGCATCGGAACCCTTCGTCTGCTTGAGGCCATTCGCTTTCTCGGGCTCGAGAAAAAGACACGTTTCTATCAGGCGTCCACGTCCGAGCTCTATGGGCTTGTCCGCGAAACGCCGCAGACTGAAACCACCCCGTTCCACCCGCGTTCGCCTTATGCGGTGTCCAAGCTTTTTGCCTATTGGATCACGGTGAACTATCGCGAGGCCTATGGCATGTATGCTTGCAACGGCATCTTGTTCAATCACGAAAGCCCGCGGCGCGGCGAGACCTTTGTGACCCGCAAAATCACGCGCGGCCTTGCGAATATTGCACAAGGCTTGGAGAACTGCATCTATATGGGCAATATCGATGCCCTGCGGGATTGGGGGCACGCAAAAGACTATGTGCGTATGCAGTGGATGATGCTGCAACAGGACACGCCCGAAGATTTCGTGATTGCCACCGGAGAACAGCATTCTGTTCGGGATTTCATAGTCTGGACTGCCGAGGCATTGGGCATTTCTCTGGAGTTCCGGGGATCCGGCGTTGATGAATACGCCGTTGTGACCGAAGCGGACCCGGAAACCGCCCCTGCGGTTTCAGCCGGTGATGTCATCATGCGCATCGATCCGGAGTATTTCCGGCCTGCCGAAGTTGACACGCTTCTGGGCGATGCACGGAAGGCGCGTGAAAAGCTGGGATGGAAACCCACGATCACTGTGCGCGAAATGTGCGCCGAAATGGTTGCAGAAGATTGCATTGCAGCCCAGCGTCATGCGCTTTTGCGCGACAAGGGACTATCCGTGCCGATCGCGCTGGAAGGTCTTTGAGCGGATAGGCAGTTTTTTCACAAGGAGCAATTTATGCGTATCGGAGTTGTGGGAGGCGCCGGCAAAATCGGCAAGCTGAGAGTTGAAACCATTCAGGAGTGCCCGGATACAACGCTTGCAGCCGTTCTGGACCTTTCGGAAGACGCTGCACGCCAGGTGGCAGGTGGTGCTCCGGTCTTCACTGATCTCGAGCGCTTTCTTGATGTGGAGATGGATGCGGTCGTGATTTCTACCCCGCCGCATACGCATGAAGATCCATGCATCAGTGCGCTAAAGCGCGGCATGCATGTACTGGTCGAGAAA
This sequence comes from Ruegeria sp. CF8, assembly GCF_056537285.1. Taxonomy (NCBI): domain Bacteria; kingdom Pseudomonadati; phylum Pseudomonadota; class Alphaproteobacteria; order Rhodobacterales; family Roseobacteraceae; genus Ruegeria; species Ruegeria sp. CF8. The sequence goes on from NZ_JBQFRG010000015.1 coordinate 62,369, forward strand.
CCAATGGCCAGCAGTGCGGAAACCTCTCATCGGATGCTGGAGACTGCCAAGTCTGCAAACCGGGTGATCGCGACCGGTTTTAACATGCGCTATTACCCTTCATTCGCCTATGTGAAGGATGTCATTAGTGCCGGTAAAATAGGCAAAATCACTCATGTACGCGCGTTCTGCGGGCATGATGGCTTGGCTCATTTCACCCATGATTGGGAATATCGGGTTCCGGAATCCGGTGGTGGGGCGATGTGGGATATCGGCATTCATATGACCGACATGGTGCGTTACATGCTGGGCGAGGTGACCTCGGTCTATGGTGTGGCCAGCGAGAGCGTCTGGAACCTGCCGGGCTCTGAGGATACCGCCCTGGCCGTGTTGAAAAACCCCGAAGGCATTCCCGCCGTCTATCACGCAACATGGGGCGAATGGCGCGGGTATGATTTCGCAATCGAAGTGCATGGGACGCATGGCGTGGTGCAGGGTGCCTATGCGCCGATGAAGAACGTTCTGATTACCCTTCCGGAACCCGGTGGCAAAGGGACAACCACAAAACGTCAATATTTTGATATTGCGGTGCGCGAAAAGCTATTTTCGTGGAAAACCACTGCGAAAATTTCTTTTGCGGAAGAACTTCGGGATTTTCTGAAACTCTGTGAAGGAGATCTCAGCGGCAGAATTGCCGACGGCAATGCCGGGTTGCGGTCGATCGAAATTGCAAATGCCGTTGTTGAAAGTTCACGCACCAACAAAGCCATTGAGCTGCCGGTGCTGCAACCAGTGCGCCCCTAGCTCCGGCACGCGGCGGTCGGGGCGGGCGATTAGCCTGCGGCCCGGTCCGCGATCAGGTTGCAGATTGTCCCAATCTGGGTGTCAGACAGGCCGGTGAATGTTGGCAGGTTGAGACCCGTTGCCGAGAGGTGTTCGGACTGCGGCAGGTGCACATTCTGCGTGGCCGCGAGCTCCAGATATGGCGGTTGTTGATGCATGCTCGGGAAGAAAGGCCTGTTGTCGACGCCATTGTCGCGCAAATAATCCGCCAACTGATCCCGGGTTGCACCGTACTGTTCCGGGTCGACTGTTAGACAATATAACCAGGGCGTCAGCCTGGCCCATGGCATGACCGGTCGAAATTTGATGCCGGGTATCCCTTTCAGGTTTTGGTCATAGGTTTCAAAGATCTCCCGGCGCCGCGCCAGAATGGTATCTGCGCGTTCGATCTGCGCGCACGCGACCGCAGCTGTCAGGTTCGTCATGCGATAATTGTAGCCAACGACCCTATGAACATAACGCTGATGCGGATCATTTCCCTGGCTGCGCAGCATTTTGGCCCGCTCCAGCAAGCTATCGTCATTAAAGGTGAGCGCGCCGCCCTCACCGCTGGTGAAAACCTTGTTTCCGAAAAAGGAAAACGAGGCGATATTGGACAGCGATCCGACCTTGCGGCCTTTGTATTCCCCCATATGCGCCTCGGCGGCGTCCTCGACGACCCAGAGATCATGGGCAGAAGCGATCTGGTTGATGGCGTCCATGTCCGCCGGGTGGCCATAAAGGTGAACTGCAATGATCCCTTTTGTCCGGGGGGTAATAGCCTCAGCCAGCTTTTCCGGGTCGATACACCAGGCCTCGGGATCAACATCGACAAAGATCGGTATTGCGCCGCAATATCTGACGGCATTGGCCGTTGCGATATAGGTCAGGGCAGGGACAAGAACTTCGTCGCCGGGCTGTACATCCAGTGTCAGAAGAGCAAGGTGAAGCGCAACTGTACCGTTCGCGACAGCAAGGCAGTGGTCGGTCTGACACGCGGCCGCAAACTCTTTTTCGAAACGATCGAGAAATGCGCCGCTTGAAGAAATCCAGGTTCCTTTGATCGCTTCTACAACATAGCGTTCTTCATTACCTGAAAGGTCCGGAACCGCGACTGGTATCATGTTTTCACCTTCAAAATTATCACCTACTAAATCACAGCGCTTTGTCAGGAGGCGCTCGCTCCGGTCAGGCGTCATGAAAATTGCGCCCGACAGTTGGCTTCATAGTGTCTCAGGCTCTTCTCCCTGAAAATATCCCACCAGTTCACCACATGCCCACATGCTTACGATCATGAAAATAAGCGGTGAGGCAAGCCAGAACTTTCGAAGATAAATCCGCTTGCGGCGCTGGTTTCCAAGATGCCGGAAAAACAGAACAAACGGCAGAATAGGCGTTACGGCGGCGCGAAAGACCCGCAGGCCGAACGAAATCTCGCCGCATCGGATGCGGGCGTATTTGCGGCCCCAGTGAAACCATTCCAGAGCGAGAGTGGTTGTCGGAATACGCGGGCGGTATTCGGTCGTGCGGGGGCGGTCTGAAAGAACCATCTTGTGTCCTGCCGCCTGAAGGGCGGCATGGATTGAAGGTTCATAGAAACGATGCTCATAAAGCGGGCGCAGCTCGTGTAGCGTGTCGGCCAGATAACATACGTTGGTGGCCGACAGAAAATCGGCCTCGCCGGTTGGCACAGGCGCCATGTAGCGCCCGAAATCACAAATATGGATGGCCCAGTTCCAGATCGTATCATAGCCGTTATCGGCACAGCCCCCCACCGCTGCTGCGCCGGTCTGATCCTGCAGTTCGATCACTGACACGATCCAGTTGTCAGCAGGGATGCCGCGATCTTCGACAAGACCGATCAGGCGCCCGCGGGCAACCTTGATACCTTCAGAGCGGCGGATATCCCAGAAACGGTGCAGATCAAGGGCGTTTTGCGGAACCATGTCACCCGCAATGATGCCCAGGTCAAGAAACCGGAAATCGGGGAAGTCTTCGGCCATCCCGGCGGCTTCCCGCGAAAGCTGGTCGAATGGAACAATAACCTCGACATCGTAATCGCCGCGTTGGTTGGCAAGCGCAGTCAGGCACGTGCGCAGTGCTTCGCCTCCGTCAACGATCGCGACGATCACCGAGATATCGGGTTGTGAGTGATCCTGTTTGTTCATCGCAGGCCTTCCCCTCACCGAACTCTGGACAGGGACTGGCCTGCGCCAAACCAGTATCCGGCGACTTCACCCAATCCCCAGGACAGCGAAAATGGCACAAGAAGGGGCAACGAAAGCAGCAATTGCCGAATGTGCCGACCCTTGGACAAGACGTTCCGAACCACGCGAAAATAAACGAGCGGGGGCAGGGCAAAGGCGAAAAGGCCCATCAGGATTCGTTTCCCGAACGCTTCGCCGCGCACCCGCGCCCCGGCGAAGCTTTTCGAATAAAGGTATCTCTGCGTGAGATAGAGGCCGAAGGTGTAATGCATCCTGTGGCCGGAAATGATGTCGTTGCGCAGTGTCAGAGATACCCCTTCGGCGCGCATATGGTCATGGAGGTGGTTTTCCCATTTGCCGTCATCCAGCAGGGCATCAAACCGTTTCAGAACATCGCTGCGATACACCGTGTTATTGCCCGGAAGCCAATCTGACGGGCCATCATTCAATGGCGGCAAGACAGCGCTGTATTCACAAAGAAACGCGGCCCAGTCGACAAGGGTATCGGTCGCGTCATTGTCCACCGGGCCGGCCACAACATCGGATCCCGCCGCAATCTCAGCCAGCATACGCTCGGTCCAGTCACGCGGCACAATCACATGATCTTCCAGAACACCGATTGCATCGGCCGAGGCCGCCCGAATGCCGACGGCACGCATCTGTGGAATGGTCGTATCTGCGGCCACTGATATGGTGCGTATGGTCGGAAATTCCGCTTCGAGCCGGCTGGTGAATTCAGGGCCCAGGCGTATGACAGCGATGATTTCCGGCTGAGGGCCGGTCTGGCTTTGCAGGGCTGTCGCGCAAGCCCGAAAGTCGGAGAGGGCATTGGTGCATGGAACGACAACCGAGATCTGGTGGTGTTTCATATTTTCTCTCCCAAGCGATCTGTGTTTCTGGGAGTGGCAGTGATCATGGCGTCTGATCGTGAAAAACGACAGAAATCAAAAATGTCGAAACGCAGTATTCTCTGTGGTGGAAATGGCATCAATTTTCATCCTTGGCGCAAACTGTTCTTAAATAGGGGATAATTTTCAATGCGCCTTTCTCAACGCATTTTCAAAGCTGACCTCGGTCATTTCAGCGGCACGATCCCAGGTGAATTTTGCGGCCTGATGTATCGCCTGTTCTGACAACTGCGCGTGAAGATCATTGTCAGACAGCAATCTGTTGGTCTGCTGCGCAATCGAAGACGGGTCAGTGGGATCAAACAGCAACCCTCCATCACCGACCACTTCGGGGATGCTGCTTGTGTTGGACCCCAGAACCGGAGTGCCGCAGGCCATGGCCTCGACCGGCGGAAAACCGAAACCTTCATACAATGACGGATGCACAAGCGCGTGGGCGGCATTGATCAGCAGTGCAAGTTTCTCGTCCGAAATTTCACCGGTGAAAATGATCCGCTCAGAGGCAACCGCGTCTGCGCGGGCGGAAGCCTGCAGATCTTCGACATTGTCCCAGAACCTCTCGCCCGTGGTGCGTCCGATAATCACCAGAAACGCATTCGGGTGCTGCTCCAGTATCATCGGCATGGCCTGAATGAGCCGAAGAACATTTTTGTGTCTGTTGAAGCCGCCCACATAAACAAGAATGCGGGCATTTTCAGGTATGTTGTATTCAGCGCGTATGTCACTTAATGATTTGGTATCATTTATCTTTCTGAAAAACGGCGCCGCTGCCATTGTCGTCAGATCAATCCGATCCCGTGAAATGCCGAGGATGGATTTCAGATCTGCGGCTGATGACTCGGATCCGGTAATGAACCGGGTGGCCTGAAATTTGGCCAGTGCGATTTTGATTTTCCAAAGCATAAGGTTCAGCTTTGTTGGAAAGATCAGATCCGGGAAGCGCTCGGGAATTGTGTCATGTATGCACACCACTTTGGGAACGCGCGACAGCAACGGATAATATGAGGACACGGTTGGGCAGAAGAACACATCGCATCCCAGTTTCACTGTTGCCTGGTGCATCTGAAACCGGCTTGCCGGATGGTCGTTTCCCGACCCCGGCGCAACGATCACTTCGACATTCGAAGGGACAGGGTAAGGGGGGTCCTGATCGCAAATCAGGGAGTAACGGAATTTTCCATCTCGGGCTGCCAACGCCTTCACCAACTCTCTTGTGAAGCGCCCGAACCCGCGCTCGTTGCGCCAGGTCGTGCCGTCGATCCCTACATGCATGCTGATGCTCCGTTTCTGTCTAATTTCTTTTCGCCCCAAAGCACTGGCCGGCACTAGGATACTAAAATTTACGCATTGCGCTTGCTGGGTGGCAAGCAAAGTTCAATCTACAAATGTTTGATCTCGGTATAGCCGGATTGCTACATCATCGGAACCAATATGATGCGGAATCGCCCATGCACGCTGTAAGGAATCCAGATGGCCACCGGCCCATTCGAATTGCACAGATGTGTACCGATTTTGGCATGGGCGGGATCGCCCGGCACGCACTTGATCTGGGCACCTGGCTTGGGGCTGGCGGCCATGGCGTCTATCTGGCGGGCACCCCCGGTGAATGGGCAAGCGAGGGGGCGGCAGACGGGTTTCTGTCTATTCCTACTCGCTATGTTGGTGTTGATGGTGGCGCGATGTTCCGGCGGCTGGCGAATACAGGCCGTGGAGCCATCGCATTACGTCGCTGGCTTGTGTCTTCGCAGATCGACGTGATCCATGCGCATGAATCTGCACCAGCTCTGGTGGCGCTGCTGGCGCGGATGCGTCTGAATATCCCGCTTGTCGTGACGTATCACGGGTCGGATCCACAGCGGATCAGGGGGTTTGGAAAGATTGCACGCCACGCCGATCTGGTCGTGACGCCCAGCCACCGCGCCGCTGAGGATCTGGCCGAAATTGCCGATGTATCAAAGGACAAGCTTCGGGTCATAGGGCTTGGGATCAAACCCCCGCCTGAGGATACGGATCAGGACGTTGCCGAGTTGAGAAAAACCCTGCTGCGTGGCGGTAATCGTCTTGTCGTCACCATCGCACGGGTGGCTTATCAAAAGGGCATTGACGTTTTGATCGAGTGTGTGGCGCGTCTGAAGGATACCCACCCCGACTATCGCTTTGTTGTCGTCGGGGACGGGCCACTGGATCAGGAGATGCGGGCGCTGGCGACACAGCGCGGTCTGGATGAGCATTTGTTTTTCGCCGGACGTACCGAGGTTCCCTATCGCTATTTGCGGGCAGCGGATCTGATGTTGCTGACCTCGCGGTGGGAGGCGCTGCCCATCTCGATTGCCGAAGCGTTCCAGGTTGGAACCCCGGTTGTGGCCACCGATTGTTCGGGTGTTCACGAACTGGTGCATGATACGGTCGGTGCCTGTGTGCCAATCGGCGATGCCGCGGCGATCACGCAGGCTGTTGAGCACATTCTCGAAGATGACCAAAAGCGCGCCGACATGGCGGCCAGTGCCTTGGACAGGTCGAAAGAGAGCCGGTTTGATCCAGACCACATCAACCGGCAGATCGAGGCGCTTTATTTCAGTCTTCTTGACTGAGCAGCGGACAAAAGCTGCATTCCTTTGCAGCATGCCCGCAACACAGCGTGTGAACAGGGCATCAGGGCAAGTTCCATCTTTCGATCACGGTATGGATCATGCTTTCATACCGGAAAGTCATTGGTAATCCGGTTTGAGTCACATGCAGTCCCTGCGCATTTTGATGTTCACTACATTTTATCCCCCTTATTCCTTTGGTGGCGACGCCATTGGCATTCAACGCATGGCCCGGGCGCTTGTGGCGCGAGGGCACGATGTGACGGTGGTGCATGACGAAGACAGCTATCTGATCCTGGGCGGCAAGCCGCAACCCGAAGGGCCCCCTGACGGGGTGCGGCGGATCGGGTTGCGCAGCCGCAATGGCGTGATGTCGAACCTGTTGACTCAGCAACTTGGTCGCCCGGTGGTGCATGCAGGACGCATTCGCGAGATCCTGGCCGAGCGGCAGCCGGATATCATCTGGCACAACAACACTTCGCTGATCGGCGGGCCCGGTCTGTTGCCGATGGGCGAGGGGCTGAAAGTCTATGAGGCGCATGAACACTGGTTGGTCTGTCCCACCCATGTTCTGTGGCGGCATGGGCGGGAACTGTGCGATGATCGCCAGTGCTTGCGCTGTGTGCTGAATTACAAACGCCCGCCACAACTGTGGCGCTATACCGGCGCACTGGACCGGGCGCTGGATCACATGGATCTGATCATTGCCAAAAGCGAATTCAGCCGCGCCAAGCATCGCGAGTTTGGCTTGCGGCAGGACATGCAGGTGCTGCCCTATTTCCTGCCCGATCTGGACCAGAGCGCTTTGCCGGAACCGGCGGCGCATGAACGTCCCTATTTCCTGTTTGTCGGGCGGTTGGAAAAGATCAAAGGGTTGCAGGACGTGTTCCCGGCCTTTGACCGCTATCCCGACGCGGACCTGCTGATCCTGGGCGATGGTGATTACGCAGATGAGCTGAAGGCACAGGCCGCAGGCAATGACCGGATCAAGTTCCTTGGCCGCAAAACACCTGACGAGTTGAACGCTTATTATCGTGGCGCACTGGGGCTGATTGTACCTTCGGTTTGCTATGAAACCTTCGGCATCATCCTGATCGAAAGCTTCCGGCTGGGCACACCGGTGATTGCCCGGCGGCTGGGCCCGTTCCCCGAGATCGTCGAGCGGGCAGGGGGTGGAGAGCTCTTCGAAACCGAAGACGATCTGATTGTGGCCATGCGCAACCTGCAGCATCAGTCCGACCAGCGCGCGGTGCAGGGTGCGGCTGCGCGCAAGGCGTTTCTGGAAATCTGGCACGAAACATCCGTGCTTGAAGCTTATGGCGCGACGCTTGCCCGCGCAGCTCATGATGCGAGAAACCCAAGGTTGGCCGCCGCGCTGGAGGGCGGGGCTTTTGAAACCGGCACCCGATAAGCATCCCGGGCGAGCGTTGCTGTCAGGGGGCCAGCGTTCCGATCCGGTGGGCGTTGGCCATGACCGAAAAGGTGATGGTTGTGGCCGGAATGCTGGGCAGGCTTGAGGCATCGACCAGATGCACCCGCGACAGCCCTTTGGGTCGGCCCAGAATATCCGATTGTCCTGTGCCGGGCGCTTTGGCCATGGGCACCGAGCCGCCGACATGAAAGCTTGATCCCACATCACCGGGGCGGCGGGCAAAGCTGAGCGGTGCCAGCCCGGCCAGTTTCAGCACCTGCGCCAGCCGGGATGTGGCCCGCGCCATGACCTGCTCGGTTGTGTCGTTCGGCAGGACCTTGGATACAAGCCGCCCGTCAGGGGCCAGTGTCAGATCAATACGGGCAGAATGGTCGGAATGCAGAAACGCCTGCGCCACGATCAGCCGCCGGGCCAGCATATGCCATATAGGGGCCGAGCCGGGCAGCTTTGCGCCATAACTGCGGATCAGATCCTGGGCATAAAATTCATTCCAGGTATAGATCTGGCTATGCACCAGATGGGGCGAGAGATCGGGGTCATCCAGCTCGATGAAAATCTGCGGCAGAGTGTGATAGGGGATTTGATCAGGGCGGCGCGGGGCGCGCCAGCGGTGCAGACTGGGCAGGAAGAAATGCTGACTGTCCTTCAATTGCAGGCGGGCAGCCGGATCCGCCGAAGACAGCAGCAGCAGGCGCGCCGTTTCCAGAACGCCTGTGGCGACAAAAACGCGATCAGCTTTCAGTTTCTCGCCGCCATCCAGCCGGACGGTGACATGATCGGCCTGCTCCTCGAAAGCATGGGCAAGGCCGCTGCGGTAGCGGAAGGCTGTGTGGTGGCGCAGATCCTCAAGTGTTTGTCTGGCCGAATAAATATGCCCCCAAGGGCACCCATGCAGACACTGGCCGCAATAACGGCAGTCCGGATCCACAGCCAGGCGTGCCATTCCGGCAGAGGCCCCCAACCCCGCAAGGCTGGTTTGCTGTTGCTCCAGGCGGTGCAGAATGTGCCCGGCCTGAGGCGATGGGGCCAACGGAACCCGGTGCTGCATCGGAAAGGCGGGGAACAGGGCCTGCAAGGCATCTTCTCGCCCGCTGACCGGCAGAAATTTGGCAATCGCCCGGTAATGCGGGGCCAGATCCTGCGCGCTTAGCGGCCAGTCGGTGATATCTGCATCCCGGTTGGGCAAGACCGCCGATCCCCAGAGGTTGGATAACCCCCCCGCCGCATGTGAGGCACGCAATCCGATCTGATCCGGTGCAACCAGTGTGTCTGTACCCGGCACCATGGCAAAGTCTGACCCGAACCGGCGCACCTGTCCGGGCGGCGTGTCTAACTGAGGGGCCTGCCAGGCCCGAATATCTGCTGCAGACCAGTCCTCAGGATCTGAGGCCGCCATCCGGTCGCGGCGCTCCCGTGCAGAGGCTTCAAGCTCTTCCCCTCCGTCGATCATCAAAACCTGACGGCCGCGGTTCAGAAGGGCAATGGCCACCGATACGCCTGCTGGCCCCGACCCGATGACAAGATCGGTCACGGGGTGCGGCCTGTCTGTGCCAATAGATGCGCCCTCATGCGGGAACCGGGCGGGTCATCTCGGCAACGATGTCATCAATGATCTGCTGCAGCGTGCGCATCGGGCGGAACCCGGTGACGCGCTGCAGTTTCGAGACATCGGGCAGGCGGCGCTGCATGTCCTCGAACCCTTCGGGATAGACGGTGTCATAGGGGACGAATTGGATTTCCGAGGTCGAGCCGGTTGTTCGAATGACCTGTTCGGCCAGTTCGCGGATCGTGACCTCCTGATCGGTGCCAACATTGAACACGTCACCGCGTGCATCAGACAGGGTCATCAGGCGGCACATGGCCTCGACCACATCCGCCACATGGCCGAAGCAGCGCGATTGTTCGCCAGTGCCGTGCACCATCAGCGGCGCGCCTTCCAGCGCGGATTTGACGAAATTCGGCAGCACCATCCCATAGCGCCCGGTCTGACGCGGGCCGGTGGTGTTGAAGAACCGCAGCACCGTGACAGGCAGGTCGGATTCCCGCGCATGGGCCAGCGCCAGAAACTCGTCCAGCGTCTTGGCGCAGGCATAAGACCAGCGCAGGTTGCGGGTGGCGCCGATGGTCAGGTCGCCTTCTTCCTGAAAGGGGAAATTGGTGCTTTTGCCATAAACCTCGGAACTGGAGGCGATGAAAGTATGCGTCTTGTCCACCAGCGCGGCATCCAGAACGTTTTCCGTGCCCGCAACATTGGTCAGGATCGACCGGCTGGGTTCATCCATGATCAGCTTGACCCCAACGGCCGCCGCCAGATGGAACACCACATCCGCCGGTCCAACCAGATCAGCGACCAGCTGGCGATCCAGAATACTGCCTTTGACAAAGGTGAAACCCGGGTGATCCGCAACGCTGGTCAGATTGGACATGAGCCCCGTTGACAGATCGTCCAGAGCTGTGACGGTATGGCCATCCCCGATCAGTCTTTCCGTCAGATGAGAGCCGATAAACCCAGCCCCGCCGGTCACCAGAATATGCATATCTATATACCTGTCACTTGTTCAGAACCACTGTGCCGGAGTGTACAATCTGTCCCGCGCCTCCGGCTATAGTCGCGGATGAAAAAAGCTGTGCTCACCAAGGTTTCCCCCGAATGGCCGCACGCACGCCGCGCATCATCTTGCGCGCTGTAAGATAGGGCCCGCCGCGCCCGGCAAGATGGGCCTTCCAGCGGGCGATGTCGGTGAAATAGAACATCTCGAGCCGTGGCAGATCGTGCATATCATCGCCCGCTTTTGCCACGCCCAGCCTTGTACCGACCGAGGTGTTGTAATGACGGGCGATCCGCGCGCGTATGGTCGGGTTTGATGCCCCATAAGGGGGCGCAAAATGGCGAATGGGCTGATCCAGCCGGGCGGTAATGTCCTGACCAGGGCCGGTTATCTCGTCCTCAAGTGCCTCAGGGTCCAGCGTGGTGAGGTCGGGGTGGCTGATACTATGCGCGCCAAAACAGACCCCTTCTTCGGCCAGTGCCGCAACCTTGTCCCACCCCATCAGCGGGCGCGGGGGGACATGTCCGCCGGCCCAGCTGTCGCTGCCGCCTATCCGGCCAGAGGGCAGATAGACGATCGGGCAAAAGCCGTGATCACGCAGGATCGGCCAGGCGGTATCGGCGAAATCTTCGAACCCGTCATCAAAGCTGATTATGACCACGCGGGGGGCAGGCGGGTTGGCCAGCGCATCAGGTGTGACCACCGGCAGACCCGAGTCCGCAAGCGCCTTCATCTGGGCCTTGAACACCTCGGGTGCAATCGAGGTCGGCCCCGGCGCATCCGAGATCGAATGATACATCAGGATATCGGCCTGCCAGGCGGGCATGGATCAGTCTTCCACCACATGGGTGGCAAAGACCTCGCGATACTTGTTCCATTTCGCGCGGTCGACATGGCCCTTGCCGTCAATGCAATCCGCCGCGCCGTAAGCCATGGCAAAGGCGTGGTGGGTGTTGTCATGGGCAAACAACCCCTGCCGTCCGAATACGAGCAATCCGTCCATATCTGAGAGCCACTGATCCACCGTATCAAATCGGTCTTCATAGCCCACATCGTAAACCGGGTAGGCGTGGCTCAGCCGCCGGGTTTCGCAGCGGCGCACCGGGACCGTGACGGGCAGGCCCAGCTGGCCCAGCCATTTGGTGAATTCCTGCCCCAGTTCCTCGTCGGACATGGACCACCATTTTTCATCCGGGTCACAGGGCAGTTCGGCGCACAAAACGGTCACGCCTTCTGGCGCGCCAGTTGCGTTATAGTTCTTGGGTTCCGACATACGGCTGATCGGGATCGACAGTTCCGGGAAGTAATGCGCGTCAAACTCGGTGAACTGGTCGGTCTCCAGCACCAGATACAGCAGGATCATGCCCCGGAAGCGGATGGCGCGGGCGGCCTCGACCACTTCCGCCGGAGCATCGCCAATCAGGCGCGTCAGCCCGGTCAGCGGGATGGTCGACAGGATCAGATCGCCGGTCATGCGCCGCTCGCCATCTTCGTCACGGATCGTCAGCCCGGTGATGCGATTGCCGTCCCGCTCGATGGCGGTGATCTCGGTGTTGAACATGAAGGTGGCGCCGTTGCTTTCTGCACTGTTCCGCATCGCGTCCGAGATTTGTCCGAACCCCTTGCGCGGATAAAAGAACCGACCCGCAGTTTCGCTGCGTAACCCCGGCAACAGGCGCAGCATCTTCATCAGGATCTTGCCGACCGAGCCGCTGCCAACCCGACGTTCGGCCAGTTTCACCGCCAACTTGTCCGGGTCCAGCCCCCAAAGCTTGCGTACATAAGGGAAATAGAAATTGTCCGAAATCGTCGGGCCCAACCCGTCATAGAGCACGGTCGAGAATGTCTCGGGGCCTTCGCTTTTCTTGCGGAAGGGCTTCAGCGCCATGTCCCCGATCAGTGATGCGGCAAAGGGTTTGGGCAGGCGCATCAGCGCATCGGTCAGTTTCAGCGGAAAGTGAATCCATTTGCCGCCCAGTCGGATGCGTCCATGGCGTGGGCGCAGCAGCAGGTCGTCCCCCAGCAGGGCTTTTACATCGGCCAGAACTTCGGGCTCGGCCGCCGGATGAAACCGGTGCGAGCCGTAATCGCAAATCACGCCTTCAACCGGGAACGAGGCCGAATTGCCACCCGCAACAGGCGCACGTTCGATCACGGTCACGCGGGCCTGTCCAGTCAGCGCGTGGGCGGCGGCCAGGCCAGCCGGTCCAGCCCCCAGAATGATGATATGGGGCTTATCGCCGCTTTGGTTTTGGGAAACATCCGTCACTTGCACTCTTCCTTCTGGGAACTTGCCGGAGCGCTGAACCGCATCCCGGACATGGTCAGAACCAGCGCGCCAAACCCGCCCGCCGTAAACAAAACAACCTGCCAGACAAGCCCCGCGGCCACGACAGCAGCGGCGCTGGCGCCAAAGGGGGCGAGAAAACCGGCCAGCGTCGCCTCGCGCAAGCCCAACCCGTTCAGGGATACAGGCAGCACGGCAATGATCTTGGCCAGTGGCCAGGCAAAGATCCATGGTCCGGCGGCCACATCGACACCAGCTGCGATGGCCAGCCACCAGGCCAGCAAGACCAACAACAGCTGAATCAGCACAGATGCAATGAAGGCCACGGCCAGCGTTCCGGGCTTGCGGCCCATTTCAGCCAGCGCATCGGACAGACGATGAGCAAAGCCTTTGCCGGGCAGGGACGGCACATAGCGCCAGGGCAGGGGCAGCAGGCGCGGCAAAGCGACCATGCCCGCCAGCGCCGCCAGCAAGACCAGAGCCACCGGCCAGATCATATGCCCGCCCGCAGCGCTTTCCCATGTCAGGACCAGTCCCAGACAAGAGAGTGTCAGCAGGGCCACCATATCGATCAGCCGGTCAACGGTTGCGCCCGCGACAACCTGTGCGCCGTCCTTCATCGCTGCCTGCGCCAGACCGGCGCGGACTGTGTCGCCGCCAATCGCACCCGGCAGGCACAGGTTGGCGGCCAGCCCGGCAAAATGTGCTCGGACGGCCAATGGGGCGGCAAACCCGCGCCCCAGCAGCAGCCACCATTTCAACGCCGCCGCGACATGGGCCAGCAGAAACAAGGACAGCACGCAGGCAAAAACCCAGACCGGGATGGCTTTCAGCGCTGTCAAAATCGCCTCAGCAGGCAGAATCCAGAACAGGATTGCCAGCACCACGACCGATCCGGCAACCCGGATCAGCCAGCGCCGTTGACTTGGATCGGAAAGCATGCCGCCGCTCCTGTCAGGGTCTCAGGTGCAGCCGCGAAATCATGTCGGCGATCAGCCCCAGTGACCAGATCATGATTGCCGCCAGGAACGAGAACACTGCCGTTTCGCTGAGGTTCCAGTAGAACATGTCGACAATGAATTTCACCGTTCCCAGCGTGAAAAACGCCAGACCCAGTGGGATGAACACCCGCAGCGGGTTGAACAAAGTGCT
>NZ_JBQFRG010000016.1:0-59866 GCF_056537285.1 Ruegeria sp. CF8
GGTCATGTAGACAGAACGCAGCGTATCGAGCCCTGAGCCGACTATGGCGCTCTAACTGAGCGTTGTGGACGAATGGGTCTGTTCGCAGCCCAAAGCGGCCATTGCTGAACCCCGAGCTAACTTCCGCTATTCGGCAAGGAGGCAGAGACCTTTGTATGACCTCTGCCTCATCACTTCATCTATTGAAGAACTTAGCAACAGCATCGGTTGATGCCTTCACGGCCTCGGGCTTGTAGTAGAAGTCCACATGGGAGAACTCATCAAACGCCAATTCCACATGCTCATTGGTCAACTTCTTGACAAACTGCGTTGAGCACGGGGCCGTAAATGCTGAGCTGCTATAGATGGTCAGGGACGGCTGAACGATCTTGTCGGCATAGGCTTCCCCAATAGAAATCAGCGACTGCATGCCCTGATCGCCAATATGCATGTTGGTATAGGTCGGAACCGCAACCGGGCCTTTGACCCCGTCGCGTCCGTAGTAGTCATAGGATTCTCCGGCCATCGGATTGACGCCTGATCCGACAAAGTCTTCCCTGGACTGTTCATCATTTAAACCGAATGGAGCGACATAGTCTGGTTCGCCTGTTTCGTAGATCTTTTGCTTTGAGGCGTTCGAAGCTGCGATTTGTTGGTTAACCACATCGCGGTCGGTCCATTGGAAGCCATCAGCTGCCATCATCCCCGAAACCATGGCGATCTTCTTGATCCGATGATCGGTCACGGCAGCCGATGCGATGATCGAGCCGCCTTGGCATACTCCCAGACCGTAAATCTCGTCGACGAACGGCAGAGTGCCGAGGTAGGACACGGCATCCCATGTGTTTTCGATGAGCCGGAACATGTAGCGGGATTGCTTGTGCTCTCCGGGTAGCGCAGGGGACGAGCCCATTCCGAGGTAGTCGAAACCGAGGTAGATGAAGCCCCGTTCGGCCATTTCCGGACCGTAAGTGGCCGGGATCTGATCTTTGACCTGCGGGAAGGGGCTGGCCCCAACGATTGCCTTGTAGGTCTTGGTCTCATCAAAGCCTTCGGGCAGGTAGAGATCGCCGGCCAAATCCACGCCAAAGGATGTGAAGGTGACTTCGTTTTTGCCAGCGGTGAGATTTTGGGTAGTCATAGTCTTGGTCCTTTCGGGGTCAGACAGCTTTGCGCCTTGCTAAAGTAAATCGTTGTGTTTACTTATGGTGATGAGCAGTGTTTTGTAAACACGTCTTTTTACTTTTTGAGGCTGAAATCGTGAAACGCACTGAAAAGAAAAGAAAAGATATAATAGATGCGGCCATTGATGAGTTCAAAGAGCAGGGGTTTCTGGGGGCAAAGACCACTTCAATCGCGAAAAAAGCCAACGTATCGAGTCGCACGCTCTACAATCACTTCGAAAGCAAGGAGGCCCTTTTTGAAGCTATCTCACAGATCATGCTGGAGCAAAACCGGAGCATGGAGCCAGTGCCCTACGACCCGGATCGCGACTTCGTTGAGCAACTGAAGGACGCCTTATGGCACTACATAGGGGTGATCACCGAAGAGACGGCCATCGGATTAAACCGGATGGTCATCTCAGAATTGATCCGTGACCTTGACCGGTCCCGGCAATTCTTCACTGAAACCGCGACACATGATTACCCAATAACGAGGCTGATCAGCGAAGCCATGGACGCAGGAGTAATACGAAAGGCTGATCCGGTTTTTGCAACCAACCAGCTTCTGGCTCTCGTTAAAAACTTCTTCTTCTGGCCTGAGTTCTTCCTCGGTGAGAACCCAACGCCGAAGAGCGCACTAGACGATTGCATCACGATGTTTATGGCGCACTACAAAGCAGGCGTTTAATCGGCCATCACGAAGGGCAGGAAAGTCCGCAAAGCGGCCGTTCACGCCATGTAGAGCGAATGACCGCACCGAGCCCATATTGCCCAGCTTCCGGCATAAGATCACATTTGCCCCAGTTCTTTGATTTTTGGCAAATCGGGCTTAGGCAGGCTTCTGCTTTCGCCTTGAAAGTTCATGATAGATTGATGGAAATACAGCAATACACTTAGGTAAGGAAGCTTAATGTGAAACGATTGGTTTCTCTGTTAAGGGAGTTCTGTTCATTAAACTCTGGCCCCTTGAGAGTGCTGATCTGCATTAGCCCAGGCATAGTGTGGAAGTTTATGTATCCAGATGCCTACTATTCGACCGGCTGGTCCGGATATGCTGACTTCTGTATATTTGTACTACTCCCGGTGGCGCTGATTTTGATGATCTGGGAATTCATCAAGCATAAGCGCAAGCAATCCCAAAAGTGTTGAACAGCGTTTGAACCTGTCCTCCGGGCGAAAAACACGAATGACCGCTAAGTCCGCACAGCAGACATTCACTGAAATCTGCTGAACGGCCGCACCGACCGCATTCTACCCGACGCTGAGAGGTGCACGAGAGGCAGCTATATGCCAATGGCTCATCGAATCGTGAGAACCACAGCGGGAAAAAGAGTATGTTGTTGGGGGGGTAATTAAGGTGATTAAAATGCCGCAGAGAATAGCGATTGTTACAGGTGCAGCGAGAGGCATTGGACTTGCCACTGCACGCTTGTTGGTAAGTCAGGGAGTAGGCGTTGCGCTGGTGGATCGCGATACTGAGGAGCTTGCCAAGGCTGCCGAAAACCTAGGCCTCGCGCTGCCCTATGACGTGTCTGTTCCTGATCAAGTCGAGCAGATGGTTAACGATACGCTAAAGCACTTTGGCCGGATTGACACGCTCGTTAACAACGCCGGAGTTGCAGATTTTGGGCCAATTGAAGGCACCACCTTTGAGCGTTGGCGGCGCGTCATGGAAACTAATCTCGATGGGGTCTTTCTTTGCTCGCAAGCGGCGACACCAGCATTGCGGACTTCGAAAGGGTCGATCGTTAATATTGCGTCAATCTCAGGTTTACGTGCTTCGACGCTACGCGTCGCTTATGGCACGTCTAAAGCTGCCGTTATGCACTTAACTCAGCAGCAAGCCAGCGAGCTGGGTGAATACGGAATCCGGGTCAACTGCGTTTGTCCCGGCCCCGTGCGCACAAAGCTCGCGATGGCTGTCCATTCGCAAGAGATCATAGATGCGTATCATGATGCTATACCCTTGAACCGCTACGGCTCAGAAGACGAAATTGCGCGGGTAATTGCCTTTCTAACATCTGATGATGCGAGCTATGTGACAGGACAGATAATCTCTGTCGACGGTGGATTCCAAAGCACCGGAATTGGTCTCCCAGCCTTGCGTCAATAGGCATCAGCTTCGAGAACCGGGCATTCATGTGGAGATGCCGAGTGGCGCTTTGTCCGCATCCAGTGAATTCGCAGACGTCGAGATTTTGCATTTGCAGCGGATGGCAGGTTCGACGGGCCGCGCCGCAGCAGGTCGACCAGTTGGTGAATGTCCGGAATGGGTCGAACTCGCAGTGCTAAGTGCTACTTCGGGTTTGGATGCTGCGCCGCCTCTTAGGTCTGCTCTGAGCACAATTTTACCGAATGCTGCGCAAAACACTAACGACTGTTTTCACCTACCGCGCTCTCAACGTTTAATTCCGTAAGTGTGATGCGACCTCTCTCAATTGATTGCCTAGGTGCACGTTTTCCTGTTGAGCTATTCACTCAGAACCTCTTCCTTCAATTGGAACTGCGCAATGGAAAATGAGCACAACAATAGAGCCCGTGAACTCCCTTTCGCGCTTTATGATGCGTTTACGGCCACTCCATACTCCGGAAGCCAGGCTGGCATCGTATTGAATGCTTCAGGACTCGAAAGATCAGAGAGGTCGCGTATTGCGCAAGAGATCGGCGCGCCCGCCACCTCATTTGTGGACTGTGTTGAAGATGGCCGCGTTGTTCTTCAATTCTTCTCCACGGTGATGGAGTTGCCGATGTGTGGGCACGGCACAATTTGCTTGGTTACCCGTTTGGTGGATACTGGCCTGCTTGATCTGCCGCACAAAGGCGCCAGAAATATCACTTTGGTTCTTCCAAACAGTGAAGCAAACGTTGAGTACCACCTCAATGAGATGTCTCGTGTCGAAGCGATGCTGGATGTCGCCGTGGCGGATTTCTCATCGGCAGACATAGACATGAAAAAACTCGCAGACTTGCTGGGCATTCAAACGGCCGATTTGTCGACAGAATTACCAGTAGAAGTGGCGCGTGGTGATTTTGTCCATCTTTGCCTACCAATGCGTGACCTCGCCGCTATGAAAGCTCTAAGGCCGAATTTCAGCAGGCTTGCTTCTTTCTGCGTTGCGCATGGCCTAGAGACGGTTGCCGCGTTTTCAACTGACGTTATGAGTACAGACCGGCATTTGCATGTTCGCGATTTCTGCCCAGCAGTCGGGGTGGCGGAATCCGCTGCGGCTGGAACGACGAACGCAGCTCTCGCAACTTACGCCCTGCGTCACGGGCTTGTGCAGGCCAATACAGAAGGGGTCGCTACTGTGCTGGCGGAACAGGGGATTGAACTTGGCAGGCCGAGCAAAGTGACCAGTCGTGTTCAAATGCATGAAGGGCAAGTCTTGCGACTTCAGGTCGGTGGGGTGGCTACACAAGTAATGGAGGGAACGCTAAACGTCGCGTTCGCACAGACATGATAAATTTGATAAGTGAAGCTCTGGTGTGGGATGCCCACGCTGGAATTTTTCCGTCGCCAAACGTTGATCTGGACACTCTTGGCACTTGGCAGACCCACCACGTTAACTATCTGAGCATTAACGTCGGTTTCGACGTCATGCGACGTGATGAAACACTGGCGACACTCGCAGCCTATCGCAGATGGATACTCGCCCGTCCCGAAAACTACGTTCTGGCTGGAACATTGGAAGATATCAAAGCGGCCCACGAGACAGGTAAACTGGCGATAAGTTTCGATATAGAGGGGATGAACGCACTGGGCGGTGACTTGAACATGGTCAGCATTTACCATGCTCTGGGCGTTCGGCAGATGCTTTTTGCCTACAACCTTGGAAATGACGCAGCAGGGGGCTGCCATGATGCAGATACCGGGCTTACTCCATTTGGATGCGACATACTCAGTGAAATGAACCGCGTCGGCATGATCGTTGACGCCAGTCACACCAGTTATCAAACAAGTATGGAACTGATCGAAAGATCTGCCACGCCGGTTGTTTTTTCTCATTCAAACCCCGCATCGGTTTGGCGGCATCAGCGCAATATCTGCGATGATCAGATCAAAGCCTGTGCCGCAAAGGGGGGCGTCGTCGGCCTGAACGGACTTGGTATATTCCTTGGTGAAAATGACGTTAGCAAAGCTGCGCTGTTACGACACCTACAGCACTTGTTGGACGTAGCAGGTTCGCAGCATGTTGGTCTTGGTTTTGACTACACCCCAGACTTGAAAATTGATCTGAGTGTCATCCTGTCTGCCAGGCCGGACTATTGGCCCACTGGCCAACAGTATGACACATCTATGATTGGCCACGCCGGGCCCGACTGTATTCCGGTTTTGGTTGAAGCGATGCAAAGCTGGGGACTGACCGGGGAGGAAATTCGGGGTGTCGTTGGAGGGAATTTCGCCCGTGTTGCGAAACAGTCTTGGAAGGGTGAACTACATACCAAACAGACAAATGTATGAAGTGACCTCTACGAAAATCCCAATTGGCTAAGAGCAAATTCCAACCCAAACGGACGCTCTGATTTTCAAATTGTAAGACTGTAGAGGCCCGTGTTTCACCAACTCGATCTATGTGTGTTTTGCACTCGCGGCGAATGCCTAGTAGCGGAATGCAAACGTAGAACCAACGACCGTGCTCAAGGTCCGCTTGGGGTCGGTTAGTCTTGGTAGTTATTTAGCCGAGTAGCAGAAGCTGCAGCCGCCAATGACCTCAAGTTCCAAGTGTTCTCGGGTTTTAGCAATTATAAGACTGGTCACTCTGTTTCTGACGACCTTGCCCATAAATTGATATCTTCTTCCGAACTGATTTCATCGATCTTTTTCAACTCGTCAGAACTGAAGTCGAGATTATCAACAACGCCTGCGCAGTCGACGATCTGTTCCGGCCGGGACGCACCGATAAGTGCGGTGGTCACGCGCCCACCTCTGAGCACCCAGGCCAGAGCCATTTGCGCCAGAGTCTGACCACGAGCTTCGGCCATATCGTTCAGAGCACGGACACTTGCCAGAGATCGCTCGTTAATCATGCCATCGAGTAGCGACTTTCCTTGTGTGGCACGGCTGCCATCCGGAATATCGCGCAGGTATTTCGACGTAAGAATGCCTTGTGCTAGCGGCGTGAATGCAATCGATCCTACCCCAAGATCGTCGAGGGTATCGAGCAAACCGTCCCGCTCCACCCAACGGTTGAGCAAGTTGTAAGAAGGCTGGTGAATCAAACAGGGCGTCCCAAGGTCGTTTAGAATTTTCACCGCCTCGCGCGTGCGTTGGGAGTTGTAGCTTGAGATACCTGCATAGAGCGCGCGACCCGACCGTACGATATGATCCAAAGCGCCCATCGTCTCTTCAAGCGGGGTTTCGGGGTCAAAGCGGTGGGAATAAAAGATGTCGACATAATCAAGCCCCATGCGCGCGAGTGATTGGTCACAGGACGCAATCATGTACTTGCGCGACCCCCATTCTCCGTAAGGTCCCGGCCACATGTCGTAGCCTGCTTTGGAGGAAATGATCAGCTCATCCCTGTAACCCGCGAAATCCGTTTTGAGGATCTCGCCAAATGCCTCTTCCGCCGATCCGGGTGGTGGACCGTAGTTGTTCGCCAGATCAAAATGAGTGATCCCATGGTCGAATGCGGTCCGACACATTGCTCGCTTGTTTTCGTGCGTCGAGTCCGCACCGAAATTGTGCCACAGCCCCAAGCTGACAACAGGAAGCTTCACACCAGACCGCCCACATCGCCGATACACCATCCGCTCGTAGCGGTCCGGCTCCGGGGTGTACGGCATGGGTTTTGGCTTTGGCGGTCGTTGAGCTTTGGTCATGCGCACATAATCAATGGATTGTTGGGCCTGTCAAACGGATCACCTCCAGTAAGATCGACACGAGTTTCAGCGCGTCCAGGATGGGTGCTTATGGTTAGTCTTACTTCAAGCACTAAAGTCTTACGATTTGATCGATTGCATTCGGTACCGCCACATAGACGCCGCGAAAGTCTGCAAAGCGGGCTGCAACCGCAGCATCAATATGGCGGGTTGGATGTCGGCTCTGGGCCGCCCGCGAGAGCGACCCGTGAGCGTTTAATCTCAATGGCTTCGGCGATGGCCAAGGCATCCTCGAGTTCGACGCCGAGACATTGGACTGTACTATCCATCTTAGTATGGCAAAGAAGAAGCTGAACAGCGCGAAGGTTTCCGGTTTTCTTGTAGATCTGAGTGACCTTTGTTCTCCTCATTGAATGGGTGCCGTAGGCGCTTGCCTCGAGACCGATCGACGTGACCCAGTCGCGTACAATCCGCGCATATTGACGCGTCGAGATGTGCAATCGCTCGTGAAATCGGCCGGGCCAAAGGTACTCCGAGCCGACCATCAGCTCGTCTTCCATCCACTTCTCAACAGAGGCTCGTGTGCCTTCGGATATTTCAAAGCGCACGGGTTTCTGCGTCTTGCTTTGAAGGACCGAAGCCCGTTCCCTGATCTGACCCGATGACATGACATCGGCCACCTTCATCTTCGCCAGATCGCAGCCGCGGAGCTTACTGTCGATTGCCATGCTGAAAAGTGAAAGATCGCGATGGTTTTCGGCAAGCTCGAGGCGCACTCGGATCGCCCAGACATGTTTTGGTTTCAGAGGGCGTTTTTGACCGACGATGCGACCTTTGTTCCAAGCGGGGCGAAGTGCACGAATGGCAGGTAAGTTTGGGGTTTCCATGGCTGATCCTCCGATCCGCCATGCCCGCCCACAACGACAACCTGACGTTGACACGATACAATATCACAGGATGCTGCGTGCCGCTCGAATGACAGTGAAGCGCAGAAAGCTGACTTTGCAAAGTCTAGCTTGAGCCCAAAACGGACGTGCACTGAAATAAATGAAATTGGCTTTCGCCGCTTTCAGAAAAAAGGGTTGTGAGTTTCCTTCTTTAATTCGAAGTATCCCAAATCATACCTAGGTAGGAGGAGTTACCATGAAGACAGCGGTTGTGACCGGCGCCGCGGGAGGGATGGGGCAGGCCATCTGCCGCCAATTGCAGACAAACGGGTTGCATGTGATTGGTCTGGACCTCAAAGAAGAGCGTCTTAACGAACTGGCATCAGAATTTAGTTCGGACTTCACACCTATTTATGTTGATCTAACGGATCCTTTGGCCGTGGCTCAAACGTTTGAGCGCATTAGGACAGCCTATGGCGGTCTGGATGCTTTGGTAAACAACGCGGGCACCTGCTTCATGTCTGACTTCCCGCACATTCCGCCTCAGGAACTCGAAAAGCAGATGGCAATAAACTTTAACTCCGCATTCCATTGTTGCCAGCAGGCAGTCCAATTGATGTTGCAACGCGAAGGTATCAAGAAGATTGTAAATATCTCATCGAATGGTGCTTACAATTTCGATGTGTTCGACCCTCCTCATTACCGTGCGTCAAAAGCGGCGATGGATACACTTACGAAAGACCTCGCCCGTCGATACGCACAGGAAAAGATCTGTGTAAATTCTCTAGCTCCTGCCATGACTGAGACACCGTTGTTCAATGTGTTAACTGAGGAAGTCTTGGAGAAAGCGGTTAATGCCATGCCGCATGGTCGCGCGATGCTGCCCGAGCAAATCGCCTCTTGGGTCGGTTTTCTCATTTCGCCGGCCGGAGATGTTTCTAGTGGGAATGTGATTATTCTGAACCAAGGGCGCGACGTCAGATAACTCTTGGTTGCGGCGTCACTTTTCGGGAAATGGTCCACGGTGTGGGGTCAGCTGTAGACTTCTGGTGCTTTCTTCAGAACAGGCCACTGCTTTGGACAATGCCCATAGATTACAAAGGCACCTCGCTCGGACGCTAGACGCATCAACCTGTCTGCGCTGGCAATCGCTGCATCTTCGTTCCAAGATCCGGCAAACTTCTCGTCGATTTCTGCTGGTCGGGAAATCGCATCACTGGTTAATAAAATCACCCCCGACGGAAGATCGACCATCACGGCGATCTGGCCAGGTGCATGGCCCGGCGCCGCCAAAACGAAGATGCCCGGTCCAAGCTCTACGTCGCCATCAACAACCAGATAATCCTGATCGGGCCACTCCAATGGCCGCATATCGCCCCAGTACAACGGGCGGGGTAAGGCTCGCTCCGCAGCAGAGATAAGAATTGGACTGCTTGGAAAGTCGCCGAGTGCCCCGATATGGTCGATATGGGTGTGCGTACAAATCTGTAATGTAATATCTGACGGAATAAGCCCAAGTTTTGCCAGTTGTGCGCGTGGCAGATTAGCTGGTTCACACTTCAGGACCTCGCCAAACTCGTACAATCGATCTTCATTGACCGCGGCGTCGGTATCGTTGGCATATTTTTCAGGAAACCCAGTATCGATGAGTATTGCTTCTCCTAAATCTGTCCGGATCAGAAACCCGCAGATCCCTATGATGCGGCCAGTGGAATGGACCTTGAACAGCCCATAGTCCAAAACTGCAAGGTCAATCGGTCGCCCTTTGACAAATCCCTTTGCTTGCACAGAATCTCTCCCAGATTGACTACAAAGATTTTGAGTAGAGCATGAAAGTCAAGATACACACACTCTTTCAGTACCTTCTGGATACCACGGAAGCGGATCCAGAAGCTTTCGTTGGGTTTTCCTTGTCCGAGTCGCCGCGTTTGGGTGAGTTCATGGATGCGCTGGATCCAGCGCTGCCGTTGGATTGGAACCAAAAGAGCTTTCGGGGTCTGCCTGCTTTACGACGGCATGTTTTGGACCGCGCCGGCCTGTCTGATGATTGCAAGCCAGACGACGTCCTAATCACCGCCGGCGCCGCAGAGGCCAATTATCTTGCATTCATGCAATTAGTCCAACCGGGCGACGAAGTCGTAACGGAACGCCCGGGCTGGCCACAAGCGGGCGTATTGGCAGAGGCAGTAGGCGCGACGCTAAAAGTTGTCGACCGCGAAGAGAGTGCTGGTTGGGTATTGCCGCTCGACAAAGTTGAGGCCGCAGTAACAGCGCGCACGCGGCTCATCTTTATGACCAACCCCAATAACCCCACCGGGCAGTTGATGACACAAGCAGAGCTGGAAAGGCTTGTCCAAATCGCAGATCGCGTAGGCGCATGGCTGGTTGTTGACGAGGTTTACGCGGGATTGGAGTGGGACGGGTCCCGTGCCCCTTCGATTGCTGGTTTGTATCCAAGGGGTATCACGACGGGCAGCGTTTCCAAGGCACTAGGGCTCCAAGGACTGCGTACCGGCTGGATGATATGCCGTGATCCCGGTCTGATTTGGGACGCTATTATTCTGCGGGAAAACTCGAGCGAAATTATGAATATTCTCGGCGAAGTCATCGCCGAAATCGCCTTTAGGCCTGACCGATACAATCAGGCTATAAAAACTGCACGTGCAGATGGGATGAAAACGCTGGAACGCCTGGATCGGTTTGTTGCCGATCAACCCAGCCTCGATTGGGTCAAACCTCAGGCTGGATTGATTGGTTTGGCATGGCTCGATGGGATTGATGGCGACGTTTTCGCAAAACGCTTGCTCGCCGATCCCTATCGGACATTTCTTTTACCGGGTTCGTCTTACGGGATGCAGAGCCACATCCGACTGGGTGTGGGGGGAGGTGCTGCTGCCAACCTTGACCTTGGCCTAGAGCGCATGGGCGAACTGTTGGCAAACTGGTAGATTTAGGACACTCATTTCGGCTTCTCGGCCTGCAACGCCGGTCAAAAAAGTGCTGCCCGATCAAAGCTAACACTGAGCGTCTTGATGGTGCAAGTTCACCCGCCATGTGCTGGAAGCTTTTCCGCTAGAATAGCGCCGGTTACACGCTAGTTCGAAGATGGAACAAACGATTCATAGCCAAGGTTCGAAATGACAAGTTGGACAACTGAAAACGTCCAAGACTATCCGCGACCACCTGCGATGCGGGCAGTGCCCCATAGGGTGCGGATCGAGCTCGGCGGTCAAACAATCGTGGAGACCGATCAGGCGTTTCAGGTTCTCGAAACCCACCACGCCCCCACGTATTATATTCCGCCTCAAGACATTGGTGCCGTTCTGACAAAGGTTTCGGGTAGATCATTCTGCGAGTGGAAGGGTGTTGCGAGCTACTGGGACGTTCAGAGCGGGGCGGCCGCGGCTAAGAAAGCTGCGTGGAGTTATGCTGCGCCAACCACCAGATTTGAACAGATTAAGGGCTATCTCGCCTTTTACGCCGGACTTATGGACGCTTGTTTTGTTGGTGAGTGCCGGGTGATCCCGCAACCCGGGGACTTCTATGGAGGCTGGGTCACTGAACACTTGAAGGGTCGCATCAAAGGCGCTCCGGGCACGGAATTTTGGTGAGTATTGATGACTGACCCTAAATCCTCAACAACCCCTTTGGCAGTTCCAACAAGCCGTTTGGTCCGTGTTGCTGGTTTAGGTAGCATGACGGCAGGTATCGCGGGGAACATGGCAACACGCGCCCTAAGAGATATTGGTCGCGGAGCAAAACCCGATTTTAGAGGCTTATTGATAACTCCCGGCAACGTGACACGCATTGC
Source organism: Ruegeria sp. CF8 (assembly GCF_056537285.1). Lineage (NCBI taxonomy): Bacteria > Pseudomonadati > Pseudomonadota > Alphaproteobacteria > Rhodobacterales > Roseobacteraceae > Ruegeria > Ruegeria sp. CF8. The sequence continues at coordinate 11,664 of NZ_JBQFRG010000016.1, forward strand.
GGATCAGCTTTCGCGTATGCGCGGGGCCGCGATGAAGGTGGGTCAGTTGATTTCGATGGATACAGGTGAGGTCTTGCCGCCTGAACTGGCTGACATCATGGCGCGTTTACGAGATCAGGCGCATTTCATGCCACCGAAACAATTGCGTGACGTCCTGAACCGAGCTTGGGGTGCAGATTGGCGAAAATCCTTCAAAGATTTTAATGTTAGGCCCATAGCGGCAGCGAGCATTGGGCAAGTACATCGTGCGACATTGAAAGACGGGCGCGATGTGGCGATCAAAGTGCAGTATCCGGGCATCGCTCGTAGTATCGACAGCGATGTTGCGAATGTCGCGACTCTGGTTCGGATGTCAGGTCTACTCCCGAAGAGCTTTGATCTGGATCCGTATATCCAAGAGGCGCGAAGTCAACTGCATGAAGAAACCGATTATGAACGCGAAGGACAGCACCTGCGCCACTTTGCTGACCTATTGCAGAATGATGAAGCGTTCGAAATCCCAGAGTTCTATCCAGATTGGAGCACGCCAGAAGTTCTAACGATGTCCTTTCTGGAAGGTCGCCCTATCGAAGCCGTGGGTGATGCGACCAGCGAGGAACGCAATCGAGTCTCAAAAGCCTTGGTCAATCTCACGCTGCGCGAGGTTTTCGAGTTTGGTATCATGCAGAGCGATCCAAACTTTGCCAATTACCGATACAACCCATCCAATGGAAAAGTCAGTCTCTTGGATTTTGGCGCGGCACGCGCACTGCAACCATCCGAAATAGATGGATATGTGGATCTGTTGCGGGCCGGTTTGCTTGAAGACGGCGCGGCGCTTCGTAAGGCTGCCAAGCAACTGAAGCTTATTGAAGGTGATGGCCCATTTGACGACCGGATCTTTGTAATGATCCGCAGCGTTTTCGAAGCAATTCTATCTGCCAATGAATTTGATTTCTCTGACCGAACGCTTTCCCTCCGCCTGAACAAAGAGAGTATGGCCCTGGTCGAGGCCGGCTATATCCCGCCTCAGGTGCCAATGGACGTTCTTTACCTTCAGCGAAAGATTGGGGGAATGTTCCTGTTGGCCACTCGATTGAGTGCCTCGCTACCCGTGAAGACGCTTCTTGAAAAGTACGTCAGCTGAGCGGCCACGATTCACTCAAAACCAACAAGCCGAACAACTACAAACCTGCGTCACTGATCAGCGTGACAAACCGAAGACGAAGTGTGAATACGGCTCGAATGTTGCCAAACGCGGATTCGAGAACGCCTTTGAAGAGACAATCCAGCCTTTAGAAATGCCCATCGTATAGGTTAATCATGTCGACGAACTTGTCCTGTTAACCGGCTTCGCTCCGAACCAAGAGGCGATCTTCGAAAGCTTCGGTCTTAGGGGCAGGAAAACTCTGTATGCAAGTTCTAGCAGAGGCGTTACCCCGGGTAAGCCTGCCAGACGGGCTAGCCAACGCCATTTGGGTAAAGTGCCCCAGAGTTCCGTGAACCCGCGCGCACCGGACACAAGTTCTCCATCTGGTCGGCGCACAGTGAATCGATTCATCGCTTCTTGCCGCGTTAGATTTGCACCAATACGAGCACTGGGTTCTGAAACGTCGACAAACCGCAGATGTTCAGCGCCCTTGCAAGAAGCATAATGCCTGATCTCAACCGAGCAAAGCGGGCATGATCCATCGTAGTACACCGTAGTATGCGATTGACCGGTGTCATCAGATGTGAGTGCAAACTCAGCATTGTCCGTGTTGTGCATTTTGTTTGACCTTGCCCATTGGGTTTCGCCTATACATTTGTAAGAACTAGCGCAAAAACCAAAGAAACGAGGGGGCAGCCGTGGTAGACAGATGCGCTATGAAGCCGCAACTTGGGATGCTGCAAGTCAGAGTTAACGGCAGCTTCCGCTCGAATTGTAGGCGTACAGGCAAATGTATTGGATGAGGTCAAAAGGCATAAGTCTGATCCAAGAAACCCGCCGAAGCGTATCTATCAGAAACCATTGGGAAGGAGATAAACATGCGCTCGAATAGTATTCTTGCAGCGACCCTCGGATTACTTGCGGCCACTTCCCTTCAGGCTGGTGTACAAATTCGATTCATAGAAGGCGCGCCTAAGGACCGATTTGTTTTGACAAATGTCGGAGCTTGCGAAGTAGAAGCCTCGACCCTAAAAATTGACTTGTCGCAATCTGCCGGACGTTTGATTTTCGATGTTACCGAAAAAGGTGCAGGCGTGGAGGTCTTCCAACCTCTTGAGTTCGTTGAGGGTGCGGACGCTTTGCGGCAAATTCCAGCGGTCGTGGACGGGCAAGATACAATTGAACTTGAGATCGCCTCCCTTGCGGCCGGGGACAGGTTAGCTTTTACCATCGATGTAGACGACACCATTGGGCAACGCGAAATCACTGTAACGGGGTCGGAGATCGAAGGTGCCACGGTGTCATTTACCGATGCCGATGAGATCAGTACTGCGACCTTCACTTCTGAAGCGCTTGTCAACGTGCCGACCATGGACTGCTGAAAGCTGTCCCACAATGTCGACTTGGCTGATCCGCGTAGCATTTCTTGCGCTCACCTTGGGGGGCGGCATCCTGATCGGTACACTGACCGCACCCGGCGATTGGTATACCCAGCTTTCTAAACCGGGTTTCAATCCTCCAAATTGGATTTTTGGGCCGGTCTGGACGGTGCTTTATGTCTTGATCGGCATGGTGGGTTGGCGTCAGTTCGAAACAGACCGCGGCTCGACCGCCATGAAGCTGTGGTGGACACAGATGGGTCTGAACTTTTTGTGGTCCCCGGCCTTTTTCGTACTGCAACTGCCGCGGTTTGCCCTTTTGGTCATTGTCGCGTTGTTGGCTGTCATCGTCATGTTCATCACTCAGGTTAGGAATTCAGATCGGGTTTCCGCACTGGCCTTCCTGCCGTACTTCGCGTGGGTCGCATTTGCCACGGCTTTGAACCTCTCCATTGCGATACTGAACTGAGAAGGAACAATATGCGTGCCAGCTTACTTGGGCTTGTTTCAGGTCTTGTTATCATCGGATGCACTATGGCTCAGGCTGATGAAAATCTTGCAGAAGACTTCTCCAAGTCTCCGGAGGCGCGTTGGGACTACGTTGCCGACACCGTCATGGGAGGTGTTTCCTCAGGACAGGTGCAGTTTCGTTCGGAAGGTGATGTCGCATTCGCGCGGCTGACCGGAACCGTCAGTACAGAAAACAACGGCGGTTTCATCCAATTCCGACGCAAATTGTCTGATCGTCCAGATGAGGGTGTGTCAGGCGTTAGGCTATTGGTACGGGGGAACGGCGAGCCATACTTCGTTCACCTCAGAACGCGTGGCACGGTGCTTCCGTGGCAATACTATCAGGCCGAGTTCGCAACTTCTGACAAGTGGACCGAAGTTTATTTGCCTCTGTCAGGCTTCAAGGCTTCAGGTGCCATGTTGCGCGCTATTCCCGTTGCTGATTCAATCACCTCAGTTGGAGTTGTTGCCTACGGGCGCGATCACGAGGTTCGCGTAGATGTCAGCGAGATTGGTTTCTACTGAAGGTTTCCCAAAATTGGGCTGATATCTTCAAAAAGGTTAGTTTGACATGGTTCGAGATCGAAGTGTGCCAAAAGAAACTGCAAAACTTGATTTTGGATGTCTGCTTTGGGCTGCGAGCGCAGTGGCAGAATTAAATTTGATGTGTGCCTGAAGTGAATTAGACTGAGAACTAACTGTTCAGATAGCTCATTAAGAGGACATCATGGCAGCTCCTTTAGTCCAAAACTGGGAACTGACCGCCGCAATCCAGGACATAGCAGATTGGCTGGTTCAACAGGGCTTAGAGAATGCGCCGGTGGAGATATGGCTCGAAGCATTCTGCAACCGCCTTGTTTCGGCGGGTATTCCACTTCAAAGAGCAAACATCACTGTGCGCGCACATCATCCCGAAATTGGGACAGTCGCTTTCCGATGGCACAGGGACGGAGGAAATGAGCGAGAAGAGTTTATTCGAAGAACGGATGCACCTGAAGAATACGTTCTGAGCCCGATTTACTATCTTTTGGCAAACAACGTTGAAGAGATTAGACAAGACCTGACGGTCGACGACCCGGAGCTTAATTTTCCTTTGTTTGACGAACTCCGCGAGCGCGGTGCCACAGACTACTTCGCTGTCAAACGGTTCTTCCTTCTTCCAGATAATGCTACACCTGTCGATCCAATGCAGGCCGAGGAAGGCGCAATTATTTCATTGGCAACCGACGCGAGCGGGGGCTTCACAAGCCAGCAACTTGACGGTCTGCGTCAACTGATATCTCCACTTTGCCTGACGCTGAAATGTGGGGCAAACAGGCTGATGGCTGAAGACATAACCGCCGCGTACTTGGGAAAAGACGCCAGTAGGCGCGTTCTTTCCGGGGACATCACCCGAGGTTCATCCGAAACGATTTCAGCCGTGATTTGGTACTTTGATCTACAAGGATTTACCAAATTATCAGAGGCGCTTCCGGGACATTCAATAATAGAATTGCTAAACGATTACTTCGCGGAAGCTGTTGACGTCGTTGAACGCCATGGCGGTAATGTTCTGAAGTTCATGGGAGATGGAATGCTTGCCATCTTCGATATCAATCAAGTTCCGGATGCGCGCCGCGTTGCAATTCACGCAGCAGCGAAGTTGCGAGATACCTTTGACGAACTCAACCAACGACGGCAAGCGGACGGTTTACCAACGACCGGCTTCACTCTTGCGCTGCACGCCGGCGATGTTCTTTATGGAAACATTGGCGGCAGAACCCGCTTGGACTTCACAGTGGTCGGCCCGGCAGTCAACACATCGTCGCGCATTCTTGGCATGTGCAGCGCACTAGATCAGAACATTATCGTCTCCAACAAGGTGGCCGGCGACTTGGTGAACTTCATTCCAAGTCTTGTTTCCCTGGGGCAATACAGATTGCGCGGTGTTGCTGAAAGGCAGGAGCTGTTCACGATAGACTAAACGCGAATTGAAAGGCACTGCCTAACCCGTAGGGCCGCCGGACGGTCTTCAATCATTAACTTGTCCTGAGTGGTGGACTGTTACGATGATCAGTCAGCCTTCGCCATAAACGCCTCGAAAGCCTCCTTATAGTCTGGATGCCATCGGCTCAGTGCGGGGCGATTTTCGATAACGTCTCCCACACTCCAGGCAATGCGTTTCTCATCGATATCACGTGAGACATCATTGTCGGGGCAGAGGATGTAAAAGTCCCCGCGGTTCACGCCGTCGACAAAGAAGTCGACCGTCTGCTCTGCGGTCCAAGCGGAGGCGGGTTTTTCAGGCAGGGAGATCATACCAGTATAAACAAAGCCAGGCACAAGGAGATGCGCTGTGATCTGATGGCCGGGGCCGTTTCTCAGCTCATGTGATAGCGCCTCTGTGAATGCTTTCAGAGCTGCCTTTGAGACGTTGTAAGCCGGGTTGCCCGGAGGTGTGGTGATACCTTGCTTGGACCCTGTATTGATTATTGCACCTGGCCTGTTTCGCGCGATCATATTTGGCGCGAATACCTGAGTGCCATGGATCGGACCCCAAAGGTTCACGCCCAGCATCTTCTCCCAAGCCGTGGCGTCCCCAATGGTCGATGATTTGCCGCCGACACCCGCGTTGTTCATTAAGATGTCTGCCCCGCCGTAGCGGTCTGCTACCATCCGTTCCAACGCCTCTAGTTGCGCGCGATCACTGACATCTGTCTCAGACGTCATCACATCGGCCGCACCGGCGGCAGACACCATGTTTGCCGCGGCAGCCAGTTTCTCGGTGTCTTGATCAACAATAACAATGCGCATGCCCATCTGAGCGAACTTCACTGCTGCTGCGAGGCCAATGCCGGAAGCACCCCCAGTGATCACGGACACAGAGTCTGAGGAAAATGCGGGGTGTGTCATCGGCTAGGCTCCTCCTATGCTCGTGTTGGATCGACAGGCCCGGAAAACCCCAGACCTGCCGTAGTTATTAGGCCGCGTTGGCGACGTTAGTTTTAAGCTTCATCATACCTTCCATACCGTAGGCGGTGAAGAGCACCTCGGTTGCTTTTTCCGCTTGCACGTTCATCGGAATGACAGGGTCTGCCATGCCGCTCTTGTCCACTTCATTGCGAAACTGCCGCTGTCCAGGCGCGGTATGGATCACCTCAAGCACCGCGTCCGACACGATCTGCGGAACCTGTAACGGGTTGTTGGCTAGGGATTCCCCCATGCTTTGCAGCATGGCCTCGGGCGCTCCGGCAAATTCGCCATAGCTTGCATCCCGGTCGCGCGAAGACGGCTGAATGAGGTTGGTGAAGAAGTTCGTGGGGAAGCCGCCGGGCTCGATGACAGCGACATCGACACCAAACTGGCTCAACTCCCAGCGGTAGTTTTCGCTGAGCGCCTCCACGGCCCATTTCGCCGCGTTGTAAGGGCCAAGGAAGGGTACTGTCACGCGGCCAAGAAGGCTAGTGACGTTCAGGATCAGCCCACATTGCCGTGCCCGCATTTTGGGTAGGACGGCGCGGATCATCCTCTGCACACCAAAGACATTGACGTCAAAGACGCGCTGAAAATCGTCGCCAGAAAAATTCTCTTGCAGACCGTGTGCACCAGCCCCGGCGTTGTTGACCAATACATCGATCTGACCGAGAGCACCCTCTGCCGCGGCCAAGCCCGCTTCAACAGAAGCATCGTCTGTCACATCGATATCGACAACCTCAACGCCGAGATTGCGTAAGGTCTGCGCGGCCTCTTTGTTGCGTCCTCCAGGATCACGCACAGTGCCGGCAACGCGATGCCCGGCCTTGACCAAATCCGCCACCATCAGATTTCCAAATCCGCTGCTGGCACCTGTAACGAGTATGTTCATGTCTTTTCTCCTGCATGTGGCCCTGCAACGGGGCCCGTGATGGTTCGAAGTTAAAGATTGCCAACTCAAAGCAACAGAGGTATCAAATTGAACTGATGGTTGCGGATATTAGAACGATTGGCATACCTGCCTTGGTCAGCTTCCACACCGTCGCGCGGCTCGGTGGGATCAGCGTTGCAGCCGATCATCTCAACATGGCGAAATCGGGTGTGTCCCGGCACATATCGCGGTTAGAAGACCATTTTGGTGTGAAGTTGGTCGAGCGGAGCGGAAGGTCCGTCAAGCTCACCCCGACAGGCGTCCGACTGAACCAGCGTATCCAATCCATTTTGGCTGACATTGATTTGCTTGGTGACATCGCCCGTGAAGAACGGGGGGACGTCTCGGGCCAGGTAAACTTCGCCGCAACAGCGGAATTCGGCTCGGTGATTGCTTCAGTAATTCTTCCGGCCGTCCAAGAGCGCTTTCCAGATCTTTCGTTGGTCATGCGCCCGGCTTATGATTTCGAGGATATGCAGGATCCCAATACGGATTTGGCATTCCGGATCGGAACTTTCGAAGATGACAGACTGGTCGCGAAGCAGCTTGGCAGCTTTCGTTGCTGGCTCGTCGCGTCACCCGAGCTTGCAGCCCAGACAGCGATCAACACACTAGACGACCTGAAGGACCAACCCTGTCTCACCTTCAGAGGTGATGTTGCCAATACTACCTGGACCTTCTTTTCCCCAGACGATGTCTCAACCATCAAGGTAAGCGGACCCTTTGCCACACGGAGTTTTTCTGTCTTACTTGATCTTGCCATGGCGGGGCACGGATATGCGTTTCTGCCTGAGTTCATGTTGGGTGAGGCCTTGCGAGAAGGACGGCTTGTCCGCTGCTTGCCCAATCATGTCTCGCGCCCATATTCGGTTTATCTGACGTTCCGTCCTGGCTCGCGGCGCATCGCACGAGTGGACACAGTCGCCTCCCTTGCAGAGGAACTTGTCCCGAAACTCCTTTCTTGCAATTCGATATAGGATCTTTACTACAAACGTGCACAAATGCCGGGCGGTCTTCTTTGCAAGAGCCTCTAACGAAGATGAACACCGGGCTCCAAGATCAGGCAATTTAGCTTGTAAGCTGCCATTGGATTGAGCGGATTGAATGGGCGCTCAGTCCGCAAAGCGGATGCTCATGCCGAGTGGAGCGAATGACCGCTACGAGCCAAGTCTCAGACCTTGGTGTCCGGCGCAGCATTCGACGGGATGGGCGGGAACCGGACCTTCGCTGCGGAAGCGCTACAATTGCCCGTCACCTCGGAAAGCTGACATTCGAGCAGTCGATCGTCTCCTCGGTGGCTTTGTAGCCGCTGGAGCTGAGCGCCAGCGGTTGGCGAAGCGAGTCTAACCCACTCACTGAAACCGGTCCCGCTTGTCGATCAGATCACCTGTGCCAAAATTTCAAGACTGCTTTGCTGCTTTTGCTGTAGATGACAAAGTCGGGGCTTCTTACCTGTCTCAGTATTCAAATGCTGAGGAAAACTCTGATGACACGCAAGATTTTCTCTCCCTATACGTTGGGAGAGCTTGAGCTGGCCAACCGAATTGCGATGGCACCCATGACACGTTCGCGCACGTCCCAACCAGGGGACGTGCCCAACGACACGATGGCAGATTACTACAGCCAGAGAGCGAATGCTGGTCTAATTGTCACTGAAGGCACACCAATCTCAGCTGTTGGTCGCGGCTATTCGATGACACCAGGGATCTACACTCCCGAGCACATTGAGGGCTGGAAAAAGACAACCAAAGCCGTGCACGATGCTGGTAGTTCGATCTTTGTGCAACTGTGGCATGTTGGACGTCGCAGCCATTCGGTTATCTCGGGCCAAACACCCGTTTCGGCTTCGGCAGTGAAAGACCCCGACAAGGTTTTCGGTCCGACGCCAGAAGGCACGTTTGACATGATCGAAACTGAAACACCCCGCGAAATGACTGTTGAAGACATCCAGGCGACAATTGCTGACTATGTCCAGACTGCTCATAACGCGATTGAAGCGGGTTTTGACGGGGTCGAAATCCACGCAGCCCATGGGTATCTGCTTGACGGCTTCCTGCGTCTGGCCAGCAACCAGCGTGACGACATGTATGGTGGTAGCCAGGAAAACCGCATGCGGTTCGTGCTGGAGGTTCTAACCGCCGTGAGCGACGCAATTGGTGCCCATCGTGTAGCGGTTCGCCTGTCGCCTTATGTGATCGAAGGCTTTGCCGATCCCGACCCGGAAATCGTCGAGATCACGCTGAAGTTGCTTGAGAAACTGGCCCCCATGGGCCTGGCCTACGTACACTTCTCCGAGCATATCTCGCGCTATGAAAGTGTGCCCGAGAGCTTCCGCATTGAAGCGCGTGCCCGATATCCTCGTCCGATCATGGTGGCGGGTAAACTGAGCCTGGAAAGCGCCGAGGAACTGCTGGAAAAAGGATATGTAGACATGGTTGCCTTTGGCACGCCCTATGTCACAAACCCGGATCTTGTGCAGCGGTTCAAGAACGGTTGGCCGTTGGCCGAGTTTGACGCTGATGCCCGGCTGACGCTCTATGGGGGCGGTGCCGAGGGGTACAGTGACTATCCCCCATACGCACCTAAACAAAGCGCCGGTGAAAAAAGCCAACCAGAAATGGTCAGCTAAGCTAAATCACCGATTCAAATAAATACGTCCTGACCTTAGGAATGCGGGCTGCCAAGTTTGGCGGCCCGTTTTTCTTTGGTCACTACTGAGGCGGTTGGTGAACTTGCAATATGTGAAAATTTTTCACAGCCGAAACGCCATTTTACTCCCTACTGGATCAAGGTCTTTCGAAACAGGGTAGTCCTCATCGCGGGTCAGTTGGTTGAGGAGCTAACGTCCGTGTTCGACAAACTGGGAGGATCCAAGTGTCCAAAATCGGAAAACTACTCAAGCAGGCCAGCGCGACCGCATTGGTGGCGGGCCTAACCCTTTCATCCGCCGCGGCAGAGACTTTTATGCCCAACTGCTACATCCCGGCGCCAGGCAACGAAAAGATCATTCAGTACGAGGCCAAGGATGGTCCATACCGTGTTGCCCTGGTTAATGGCCATACGGGTATTCCGTGGCGCGAACAGATGATCCAGAGCGTTCGAGCCTGGTCCGAACGTCCGGAAAACAAGGAAACGATCAGCGAACTGCGCGTTGTTTCTACTGGCCCTGATGTGGCGACCCAGATTGCCGCTGTCGATAACTTTATCCAGGCTGGCTATGATGCGATTGTCTTTATCGCCGTGAACCCGACCGCTTTTGACGCTGTTGTGCGCCGCGCAAACCGCGCGGGCACCGTTCTGGTATCGTTCGATAACCCGGTCGACAACGACTCGATCCTGCGCATCACCCCAGACTGGGTGGATTTCGAAACAATCAAAGCCAAGTCTGTGCTGAACCAAATGCCTGAGAAATCTGGCCGCATCCTGGAAATTCGGGGCATCCAAGGCAACTCGACCGACCGTGATCGTCATACCGGTGTTGAACAGGTTCTGGCGGACTATCCTGATATCGAAGTGGTTGAAGTTGTCGGCAACTGGGACACAGGAACCGTTCAGCGTGTAACTGCAGATGCCTTTGCCGTGCATGGGCAGTTTGATGGCATCATCTGTCAGCATGGCTGTCGTGGTGTGACCAATGCGATGGCTGCCGCTGATCACCCAGCAGTGCCCGTTGGTGGAGACGCTGAGAACGGATACGTGAAAGCGATGGCCGGGAACGAAATCCCTGGCATCTCCGTTTCGGTTTCTCCGGGCATGGGGCCGTTGGCCGTGCGCGCCGCAGTGGCGCTGCTGCAAGGCGAGTCATTCCCATCCATGGCGAACCTGCCGATCCCGAATGTCGAAACTGCCGATATGGTCGCGGGGACGCACTATTACCCCGATGAGCCCGATACGTTCGAAACTGTAACGGGCTACGCAACTTGCGGGGCGGATATGGTCTTTACCCCGGATGAGCTGCGGTCGCAGTCGTTCGAGAACGACAGCTAATTTCGGTTCAGCCCCGAGATGTCATCTCGGGGCTGGCTGAACGGGAGGGAAGGCAATGCGTGAAACATCCGCATTTTTGACGCTTGATGGGATCAGCAAGCGCTACGGGGGCATCTTCGCCCTGAAAAATGTACATTTTGAAGCCTCCAAAGGCTCGATCCACGCCATCTTGGGCGAGAACGGCGCTGGCAAGTCCACGCTGATGAAATCTCTGGTCGGTGTTGTGCAACCCACCGAGGGGCAGATCATGCTCGAAGGCCAGCCACTGAGCATGAATGGGTCGGCTGAAGCCGCCCGTCATGGTATGGTCTGCATCTTTCAGGAGTTGTCGATTGTTCCTGACCTGAATGTCGCAGCCAATATTTGTCTCGCGGAACCGCCGACCAATCGTTTCGGCCTGATTGACCGTCCCAAGCAAGCCCAGATGGCGCGGGATGTTTTGCAAGAGATGGGCGTCGGTCTGGATATCGACGTGCGTAGCAAAGTTGCTGATCTGCCGTTGTCAAAACGTCAGATCGTGGAAATCGCCAAGGCGGTGATACGCAAACCCAAGGTTCTTATTCTGGACGAGGCGACATCCGCCTTGACCGCCGCGGACGTTGAGCCGGTGATGGAGCTGCTGCGAAGGCTGCGTGACGAGGGAACGCTGATCCTGTTCATTTCACACCGCATGCACGAAGTTGAGGCGCTGGCCGACACCTGCTCGGTTTTTCGCAACGGTGAGCATGTGGACACTTTTGCAACGGGCAGTCGGACGGACGAAGAGATCGTTCAGATGATGATTGGCAAACCGTTGTCACAGGTCTTCCCCGAAAAGGCGCCCGCCGGGCAATCTCATCCCCCATATCTGGAAACGCGCGGCCTGACGTGGAACGGCAAGCTCAAAGGTGTTGATCTGACGGTCAGCCCCGGAGAGATTGTGGGCCTGGGCGGGCTGGACGGTCAGGGCCAGCAAGAGGTGCTTCAGGCGTTGGCCGGAGTGCTGCGCGGTGTGGATGGTGACATCCGGATCGGCGACAAAACTGAGGTGCCATTAGGCCCCCGTGATGGTCTTGACGATGCGTTCCGCGTCGCCTTGGTGCCCGAAGATCGCAAGACCGGCGGTCTGTTCCTGCCGCAGTCAATCGCGAACAATCTAACTGCACCTATTCTCGACCGTTTCAGCCCGCATGGCATTGTCAGCGGCAAGGCAGAACAGGCCAAGATTGATGAGATGATCGAGACGCTGCAAATCAAAGTGAGCAGTGCGGATCTGGCGGTTTCCACTCTGTCTGGCGGCAATCAGCAAAAAGTGGTCATCGCCAAATGGCTGGCCACCCGGCCCAAGCTGTTGCTGCTGATCGACCCCACACGCGGTATCGACGTGGGCACCAAGCAAGAAATCTATCGCCTGCTGCGTGATCTGGCCAACGATGGCTTGTCGATCCTTCTGTATACCACCGACTATGACGAGTTGATCGGCCTCTGCGACCGAGCGCTGATCATGTACGACGGTCGGGTCAATTCAGAACTGAGCGGCGATCAACTTACCGAACAAAACATACTGTCCAGTGCGCTCAACATGGGTGACCGGCAGCAAGAAAGGGCAGCGTCATGAATTCCGCATTCTTGAAGACGCATGGGCGAACTCTGTTTGCGTGGGGCGTATTTGCCGTGCTGATGGGAATCTTTCTAAGCGTGCACCCCCGCGGGGCGACATTGGGTGTGTTCACTACCTGGTCAAACCAATGTGCCGCATTGGCATTGCTCGCGGTCGGACAGACCATCGTGGTTCTGTCCAAGGGTATCGACCTGTCCATCGGTCCGATCATGGCGCTGACCAACTGTATCGCGTCACATCTTGTCAACGGATCGCCAACCGAAGTGGCCTTTGGCGTGATTATTGTCATTCTGGCGGGTGCCTTGTGCGGCCTGATAAATGGTCTGGTAGTGGTCATCGGCAAGTTGCAGGCGATCATCGCGACGCTGGCAACCGGCGCGATCTTTACAGGTCTGGCTTTGTTGGTTCGTCCGATCCCCGGTGGCGATATCTCGATCGGGTTGAGCGATGCGTTCACCATGGATGCGTTCGGCATCGTGCCCTCCGCCGTACTGGTCATGGCGGGTGCCGTGGCGATCTGGTATCCAATCCGGCGTCACCCTATCGGACGCTCGATCATTGCGGTCGGTTCGTCTGAGGCGGCGGCCGAAGCCTCGGGGCTGAACGTGGCCCGTGCTAAGATCGCGGCCTACACATTGGGCGGGGTTTTCGCAGCCTTGGGTGGTCTGTTCATCGGCTTCCAGACTCTGTCGGGTGATCCTTCGATTGGCTTGACTTATACGCTGAACTCGATCGCGGCTGTTGTCATTGGTGGTACGATGCTGACGGGCGGTGTCGGCAGCGTCGTGGGCTCGATCGCGGGTGCTTTGGTTCTGCGCACCATCGGCAGCCTGATCTTTTTCATCGGCTTGCAGCCCCTCGCGCAGCCCTTGTTCGAAGGCACCGTTCTGCTGATTGCCGTTTCGTTCGGCGCCACGCGCCTTTTGAAAATCACCAACCGCATGGAGGTGTTCCAATGAACAGCGTGGCACAAGACAAACCACTCATTGCGCAGAAACTTCCTTTTGATGGGCCAACGCGTTCGGTTTTTGCGGCCATCATCCTCTTGATCGTGGTCGGAGGCCTGTTCTTCCCGCAGTTTCTGTCGCCCTATTACCTGGCTCAGCAAATGCAGAACGGTGCCTTTCTGGGGATCGTAGCTGCGGGTGCGATGATGGTAATCCTGCTGGGGCAGATTGACCTATCGGTGCCCTGGACGATGACCGCGGCGGCAACAATCTCGACCGCCGTCGTGGGTGCAAACCCCGCGGCCGGAATAAGTGAGCTGGGGCTGTTGGCGGGCCTGGGTGTTGGTGCCTTGGTTGGTCTGGTGAATGGATTTGGCGTCGCGGTCATGCGTATTCCATCTATGATCTGGACACTGGCCACAAATAACATCCTGCTTGGGTTGTCGGTCTATTTCAGCGGATTTTACGCTTTGGCGAGCCAGCCATCCCCGATCATGAGCGCACTTGGCCAAGGGCGGATTGCCGGGCTGCCCGTGGTGGTTCTGGTCTGGATTGCGGTCTCGCTCCTGACCATCTTCCTGCTTAAACGCACTGTGTTCGGTCGAAATATCTATCTGGTTGGTACCTCCGAACCTGCGGCCTATCTGTCCGCAATAAATACCAAGCGTGTCACTATTCTGGCCTTTGTCTTTGCCGGTGTGATGAGCGCTCTTGCGGGCATGATGTTGGCAGGGTACGCCGGTCAGTCCTATCAGCGGATGGGGGATCCCTACCTGCTGCCGGGTATTGCGGCGGTCGTTTTGGGCGGCACCAGCCTGTTCGGTGGCGTTGGCCGCTATGCTGGAACTGTTGCTGGTGTGCTGCTGATAACGCTGATGTCATCGATGTTGTCGATTATGCAGGCCCCCGAGGCCGCCAAGCAGATCGCATACGGCGTCGTGATCATCGTGATGGTCGGACTCTATAGCCGCAAGAACGCGGCAAAAGGATAGGTCCATAATGCAGGTTAGAACATCCAACACCGTCAGACTCACCCCTCCGGCCGATTGGCCGGAGGAACGCCAGGCCGAACTACTACGCAACATCCGCAATGGCTGCGTTGGTCGATTTGTCCTGTCCGAGAACGCGCGTATGCGTGTCTGGCGTCTCGATCTCGACCCGGGTGAGCGGCTGGGGTTTCACTGTCACGTTCTTGACTACTTTCGCGTCGCTTTGACCTCGGGGCTTGCTTCATCATGTGACCATCTGGGCAATGAGGCTGAATTCAGTTTTGAGGCAGGTGAGGTGCGTCACGTGCAGTTCCAGGAGGGCGACTTTCTGCTACACGACATGAAAAACACTGGAGATACTCGGTTCTCCATGATGATCTGCGAGCATCTGCGCAGTGAGAACGCGCCATTACCGATCCCGGATCATATCCGGGTCAAACCGCGCCATATTGATGACGTTCACTGGGAGCCTTCGGCAAGTGCTGCGGTCACGTAATCAATGAACACGCGGATACGGTTCGCCATATGCGCGTGATCTACAAATAGCGCCTGCACGGGTTCAGTGTCACCCGGATTGAATTCTTCGAGAATGGGGATCAACGCGCCGTTGGCGATATCTGCTCCGATGTGAAACTCGGACAGGCGGGCGATACCGACACCTTCTAATGCCATCCGGCGCATGGTTTCACCGTCGCTGACGCGCAAGTTACCCTTAACCGCTTGATCCAAACGTTCGGATTCACCCTGTTTCTGCCCATCAAAGGGCCAGATATCCAGGCTGCGCTTGATGTTGAAGTTCAAACAATTGTGCCGTTCCAGATCGGTGGGATGCCTGGGTTTGCCGAACCGGTCCAGATAGCTTTGCGAAACAACGACATGTCGCGGTGTTTCCAGAAGCTTGCGCGCCTTCAACGCGCTGTCTGAAAGATGGCCGGTGCGAATGGCCACGTCGGCACGTTCGTAAATCAGGTCAACCGGCATGTCAGTCTGTACCAGATCCAGCGTGATGCCGGGATAAGCTTCAAGAAAACCGGGAACGATTGGCAGCAGATAGTGCTGCGCGAAGGGAATGTTGGAATTGACCCGTAAGGTACCTCGGGCTTCTTCTGACGCAGAGGACACCGCGCGTTCCGACTGCTCGATCTCGCTGACGATCCGCTGTGCTCGGTCAAAGAACACCTCTCCCTCGGGCGTAAGCTGCAAGCCACGGGTCGAGCGCAGGACCAGGGACACCCCCAACCGCTGCTCAAGCCGCGAGATAAGTTTCGAGATTGCCGATGGGGTTAGCCGTAAGGCGCGGGCGGTAGCTGAGAAGCTGCCATGTTCGACAACGCGAACAAAGATTTCCATCTCGCCACCACGGTTG
Source organism: Ruegeria sp. CF8 (assembly GCF_056537285.1). NCBI lineage: Bacteria > Pseudomonadati > Pseudomonadota > Alphaproteobacteria > Rhodobacterales > Roseobacteraceae > Ruegeria > Ruegeria sp. CF8. The sequence goes on from NZ_JBQFRG010000016.1 coordinate 27,454, forward strand.
ATCATTGCCTTTGGTCCTCTGAATTCGGCTTGGCATTCCTAATATCATCATAGCCGATCCGCCTGTGAAATAAATTCAAATAGAGTTTGCCATAACAGCTCTGGGAGAAGGTAATCCGGCATGTCACCGTCCTTCTGAGGCCGTCCACGCGACGGACAAAGGAGGAGGAAAGCATGTACGCTAAACGCGCACTGATCGTTGGGGCGACCGGCATTGTCGGGCTGAATGTGGCCGAACACTTGCACGCACAAGGGGGTTGGGAAATCCACGGTGTTTCGCGTCGCCCGCCGCAGGGTGTGTCCTACATCAACAGCCACGCGGTTGATCTGATGGATCATGACAACGCTGTTGCGTCCCTGTCCAAGCTTTCGCCGACCCATATCTACTATTGCTCGTGGACGCTGGGCAAAGACGAAGACGACAATATCCGTCTGAATGGCAACATGCTGCGAACCGTCTTGGATGCTTTCAAGGACAAGGGATGCGTGGAGCATGTGGCTGTGGTGACCGGCACCAAACACTACCTTGGTCCGTTCGAGGACTATGGCAAAGTCACCCCGATCACACCGTTCCGCGAATGCGCACCCCGGCTGGAAAAGAAGAACTTCTATTACGAACTGGAAGACGTTGTGATGGAGTACAGCGACAAGTTTGGCTTTGGCTGGTCCGTGCACCGCTCGCACACTATCATCGGTTACGCCGTTGGAAATCTGATGAACATTGGCGCGACACTGGCCACCCATGCATCCATCTGCAAGGCGACAGGGCAGCCATTCCGCTTCCCCGGTTCCCCGACGGCCTATCGCGGCCTGAACGACATCACCGATGCGCGCATTCTGGCGAAACAGATCGTCTGGGCCTCGACCGAACCCAATGCCCGCAACGAAGCGTTCAATGCGGTCAATGGCGATGTCTTCCGTTGGGAACAGCTTTGGCAGACTATCGCGGATTATTTTGACATCGAGGTGGCGGAGTACCCCGGCGAATACAACTCGTTGGAAGAACAGATGAAAGACAGCGGGCCTGCATGGGACGCCCTGGTCGAAGAGCACAACCTTCAGCGCACCCCCCTGAACAAGCTGGCGTCGGCCTGGCACAGCGACCTGGATCTGGGCCGCCCGATGGAATGCGTACACTCGATGGCGAAATGCCGGGCGCTCGGGTTCGATCAGTTCCAGGACACAACCCAAAGCTTCATCGACGTGTTCGATCGACTGCGCGCTGAACGCATCATCCCCTGAACACACCACATACACGAAATCAAATCACCAGAGGTTCTTTCATGACACAGGATCTGAATGGCAAGGTGGCGATCGTCACCGGCGCCAGCTCCGGCATCGGGCTGGAGACCGTAAAACACTATCTTGACGCGGGCACAAAAGTTGTCGGTGCCGCGCGCAACACGGCCAATCTGGCCGAACTGGGCGATCCCAGCCAGGTCGTCGGCGTCGATGTCGACCTGATGCAGCCAGGCTCGGCTGAGCAGGTTGTCAAAACAGCCCTCGACACGTTTGGCCGGATCGACATCCTGTTTAACAATGCGGGTGCAGCGCCCGGGCGGGACGACTTCCTGTCGGTCACGGACGAGCATTGGCAGCAGACCTTTGACCTTAACGTGATGGGATACATCCGGATGGCGCGTGCCGTTCTTCCGGTGATGGAACAGCAAGGCAAGGGCGTGCTGGTTCACTGCGGGTCCGAGGCCGGGATCAAGCCGCATCCGCTGCTGCCGGATTATTCGGTGTCGAAGGCCGCAATCAACATGATCTCGAAGATCCTGGCACGGGATTATACCCGTAAGGGCATCCGCTCAAACATCGTGGCGCCTGCCCATATCCGGACCGAGCTTTGGGACGTGCCGGGCGGTTTCCTGGACACGCTGGCCGATCACTATGGTGTGCCGCGCGAAGACCGCGACGGGGCGGTTACCGCGTTCCTGGAAGACAGCCAGTTGCCTGCGGGCCGACTTGGCACGCCCGAGGATGTTGCCAAGGCCGTCCTCTACCTTTCGTCGGATATCTCTGACTTTGTCAGCGGCATCGTTTTGGGCGTGGACGGCGGCGTGGTCCCGTCCCTGCAAACTTGATTCAGGAGTAAAGTGGCATGACAACTCTTACCAGCAACGATCAGATCACACCCGGGGCCGACTGGGATCAATCTCTGCAAACCGAGATCCTTGAAAACAAGATGAATGGCCACGTGGGTCAGGATCTGATTTCGGAAACAGACGACGTGCGCGTGTGGCGCCTGGCCCTGAAACCGGGCGAGCGCGCGGGCTTTCACCGCCATGTGCTGAACTACTTTTGGGTAGCGATCAACGCGGGAAAATCTCGGTCGCACTATGCGACCGGCGTAACAAAAGATGCCGACTACGCGGCCGGCGACGTCAAGCATTTCAATTTTGCCGAGGGCGAGTTCATGCTGCACGACCTGACCAACATCGGCGACACCGAGCTGATCTTTACGACCGTCGAATTCAAAAACTCCCCAAACAGCCCTCTGCCTGTGTAGCAGAGGCACACACCTCCTCCGACTGGCCCGGGCACCTCCCTATCGCCCGGGCTTTTTTCTTGAAAGGACGTACTATGATGCGCACGCGCGCCGCCGTTGCTCTTGAAGCCGGCAAACCCCTGGAAATAATGGAAGTAAACCTCGAAGGGCCAAAGGCCGGTGAGGTACTGGTCGAGATCAAGGCGACGGGCCTGTGTCACACCGACGAGTTCACCCGCTCGGGTGCTGATCCCGAGGGGATATTTCCCTGTATCCTTGGTCACGAAGGGGCAGGCATCGTTGTTGAAGTGGGCGAAGGTGTTACCACCTTGAAACCCGGCGATCACGTCATCCCGCTTTACACCCCCGAATGTCGCGAATGCCATGCCTGCTTGTCGGGCAAAACAAACCTGTGCACTGCAATTCGCAACACCCAGGGCCAGGGTCTGATGCCCGATGGCACGACACGGTTCAGCATGCTCGATGGAACACCGATCTATCACTACATGGGCTGTTCGACCTTCGCCAACCACACGGTTCTGCCCGAGATTGCGCTTGCCAAGGTGCGCGACGACGCGCCTTTCGACAAGATTTGCTACATTGGCTGCGGCGTGACCACGGGCATCGGTGCCGTCATCAATACGGCCGGGGTCGAGTTGGGGTCATCAGCCGCAGTGTTTGGCTTGGGGGGCATCGGCCTGAACGTGATCCAAGGCCTGCGCATGGCGGGTGCGGATATGATCATTGGCGTCGATCTGAATGATGACAAGGCCGAAATGGCGAAGAAATTCGGCATGACCCATTTCGTCAATCCGTCGAAACTGCCCGAGGGCCAATCCGTTACCGAAGCGATTATTGATCTGACGAAGACCGAAAAGGATCAATTCGGCGGCGTGGACTATAGCTTTGATGCCACCGGCAATGTCGGCGTCATGCGGGACGCATTGGAATGCTCGCACCGCGGTTGGGGTGTGTCGGTGATCATCGGCGTGGCCCCTGCGGGTGCCGAAATCTCGACCCGCCCGTTTCAGTTGGTCACCGGCCGCGTATGGAAAGGAACCGCCTTTGGGGGCGCTAAAGGTCGTACCGACGTGCCAAAATATGTGGACTGGTACATGGACGGCAAGATCGAGATAGATTCAATGATCACTCACAAACTGACCTTGGATGAGATCAACCATGGGTTTGATTTGATGCATGAAGGCAAATCCATTCGTGCGGTCGTCGAATTTTAGGAATTGCTTGCAGTACTAAGTCTATTTGTTTCGTTTGGTCTGACGCCAACAGCACCCAATGTCGTTGGGATGACTACAGGGGCCGCCTGACGGCGGCCTCTTGGATTCACTCAGCGAAGTCGTCTTTGCGCGACCGTAAGGTCGTCCATTCAGTCAAGCCAGTCGACCACCCCAGCTTGAACGCAAACACGAGCGTATTACTGTCATTCTTAGTGATCGCGGCCACTGCACCAACGACAAGGAGTCGTCCTTGCGCAACTTCCAATCGTGTTGCCACTGGGAAAACGATTTAGTTTCCGATTGTTTGCCTCCCCCCGATGACTGCCGTTCGTCGACAAAGGCTGACTTCAAATTCTGTCGGCACTCTCGGCCTCTGACGGCAACACAACAGTGCGCTCGCAGCGAACGGCAGCTTCAATAGGCCGCACCGCAGAGACGGTGATCCAAGTCGAACGACCGCTTTGGGCCGTTGTCACACATCCCGACAAACTGACTTATCGGAAGCTTTGTCCGCATCTCGGTATTTGCTAAGCTCAGTTGTGAATGTCCGCTACGGGCTGAGACCAGTCACCAGAAACCGTTGAGCCTACGGCAACTATGTCCGCATAGCACTCGTTCGACTTAGTTGCAGCGAAGGTCCGCTCTGAGCCCAAAGTGGAAATTCACTCGCCTAAGGCGAGATGAGTAATTTTGGACGATTTTGCATTAGCCTGATCCCAAGTAGCAGAGACAAACATCCAAAAGCCAATCCCATAGCGAGAGCATTGGCTACGAAGATGCCACCAAACAAGGATATCGCTGTTCTTCCCGCTTGTTCGATGGACGTGTCTGCTACGATCAATACCCAGTCTTGAAGGTATAGTGCGAATAGGACCGAGAGCCCTATGGGCGAAATGATAAGCGCTGTGCCGAGAGATGCCAATCCTCGGCCGAAGACGGCCCGCAGTGTTGACCCTTTCAGTACGATCGCAGCTGTGGAAGTAAAAACCACAAGTACAGAGAGCAAGACGAATAACAGGTCCATAACTGGTAGTAAGTCTTTCGAGACCGCCCCGCTGACGGCCGAGGTGAAGGGCAATAGAACGAAGGTCACAAGCCCTGCAGCAACGAGCCCTGTGAATAGCTTTGGTAACATGCCAGGCGAAAGGCTGCCACCGTGGTTGTTTTTAGCTGTTATGGGCAGAGCCGGGTCAATCTGATCCCACTGCACAGGCATTGGTTTTGCACGAGAAAGCATAAAAGCCCCCTTGAATTGTTGAATTTGAGACGACCTAGCCAGCCGCTTATTCTTGGGAATCTGGTAGGCCGGAACGGAGTTTCTTTCGGCGCTTGGACTAATATTTGCGCGATCTAGACATGCCGATGCGCGAACATTGGTATCCTTGCCATTTCAAGTGATGAACATCCTGATTACGTAAGCGACAGTCGCTAAGCAAAAGACGCTGCCGAACCAGATCGCGCCGAACCAGAAAACTTGCTTTAGAAGTTTCAATGGTAATTCTCCTCTGGATCGATCTTCCCGCGGAAAACCCAGTACGTGTAGGCGGTGTAGGCCAGGATCACAGGCAGCAGAATGACGGCTCCGACCAAAGCAAAGGCCAAACTACTGTCCGGCGCTGCGGCTTCAGCAATCGTGAGGCTTGGGGGTAGCATATAGGGATAGAAGCTGATCCCAATGCCGATGAAGCAGACGACGAACAAGGCAATGGCGCAGAAGAAGGGTTGATAGTCTCGCTGTTCCCTCAGGCTGCGATCAAGCATCCATGCAATGACAGCAACGATAGCCGGCACTAGTACAGAGAAAACAATACCGGGCCACGAAAACCATCTGATCAGATAGATAGGGTCTTGGAATGGGGTTAAAAGACTAACGAGACCTATTAACGCGAGCGTCATGAGCATCAGCGGTCGGGCAAAAGAACGCATACGGCGCTGTATCTCGCCCGTGGTTTTCATGTTGAGCCAGGTTGCTCCTAGCAAGGCATACCCGATCACCAAGGCCACACCCGTCAGGACAGAGAACGGCGTCAGCCAATCCCATTGTCCGCCTGCGTACAGTCGATCCTCGACCGGGATACCTTGGACCAGCGCGCCGAGAGCGATGCCTTGGCACATGGCAGCTACGGTTGAGCCGCCATGAAAGGCAACATCCCACAGCCAGCGTCCGCGAACCGTTCGCCAGCGGTATTCGAAGGCGACACCGCGGAAGACAAGTGCAAGAAGCATGACGACAATGGGCAAATAGATAGCGGGCATCACCACGGAATAAACCAGCGGGAAAACAGCGAACAAACCTCCGCCGCCCATGACCAACCAGGTCTCGTTCCCGTCCCATACAGGCGTGACCGAGTTCATCATGACATCGCGATCTTTGTCGGTTTTCGCGAATGGAAAGAGGATCCCAATTCCAAGATCGAAACCGTCCAGGATCACATAGGTCAGAACGGCAAAGACAATGATGCCTGCCCAGATCGTCGAGAGATCAAGCATTATGCTGCCTCCGCCAAGGTTAAGAATTCAATGGGTTTATGACTTTTCTGGAAGCTTTCGGCAGGTGGTTTTGCCATGAGGCGCAGCATGTAGAACGTGCCTGCTCCGAACACCGCGAAATACACAACGATGAACGCTATCAGAGATGCGGCAACTGTAGGCGCATCCACTTGCGAGAGTGAGTCAGACGTCCGCATCAGCCCGTACACCGTGTAAGGCTGGCGCCCCACTTCGGTAGTGATCCAACCGGCCAGTACCGCCACGAACCCGCTGGGCGCCAACAGGACGGATGTGCAGTGCAACCAGCGATCTTCGTTAAGGCGGCCCCGAACGCGCTGCACAAGCGACCACAAGCCGACGCTCAGCATAGCAAAACCGATAGCGAGCATGACGCGGAAGCTGTAGAACACGATCGCGACCGGTGGTTCCTCCTCGTCGGGGATAGTGTCCAGACCGTCAAGCGGCGCGTTTAGGTCATGTTTCAGGATCAGCGATGATAGTTTCGGGATTTCGATGGCATAGTCCACGCGCTTTTCTTCTTCGTTTGGAATGCCGAACAGGATAAGCGGTGCACCTTCGGGATGGCTGTCGAAGTGACCTTCCATCGCCATCACTTTCTGCGGTTGATGCTCCAACGTGTTCAAACCGTGAAGGTCGCCGGCGACGATCTGTACAGGGGTGACCAGAACAGCCATCCACATTGCCATCGAGAACATTCGGGTGACCTCAGCCGTGCGATTGCGGCATAGCAAGTGCCAGGCCGCAACGCCGGCCACCACAAAAGCAGTGGTGAGATAGGCGGCAAGAACCATGTGTGTCAGGCGGTAGGGGAAGGACGGATTGAAGACAATCGACCACCAGTCAACGGGAATGAACTGCCCCAGCTCGTTGATGTCAAACCCAGCCGGGGTTTGCATCCAGGAATTGACCGACAAGATCCACGTAGCCGATATCAGCGTGCCAAGAGCGACCATCGCTGTGGCCATCATGTGCAAGCTCGGACCGACGCGTTCGCGACCGAAAAGCATAATGCCGAGGAAGCCTGCCTCGAGGAAGAAGGCTGTCATGACCTCGTAGGCCATCAAGGGTCCGATTACGGGACCTGCGGTGTCCGAGAACACGCTCCAGTTCGTGCCGAACTGGTAAGACATCACGATGCCGGACACGACGCCCATGGCAAAGCCTACGGCAAAGATTTTTTTCCAGTAGTTGAAAAGGTTGAGGTAGACCTTGTCCTTGCGCCATAGCCAGAGGCCATTGAGAACGGCCAAGAAGCTTGCCAAGCCGATGGAAAAGGCGGGGAAGATGATGTGAAACGACACAGTAAAGGCAAACTGGATGCGTGCCAGGGTCTCTGCGTCGAAGTTTGCGAATAGGTTCATTGCCGTTTCCTTTGGCGTTGGATTGCGAAGCGCGGCAGTCCCAGAGTCGCGTCTGTTACTGGCCCCTTCGATGTCGTTCGAATGAGCCAGATTTGGGGTTGGTGCCTGTTTCAGTCGTTTGGGTCCTGGACGGTTGTTTTTGGATTTTGGACAAAACCGGGGTCGAGTTTGGCGACTGAAGTCCAGGACCGCGGCTTCCTCAAACGTGTGACGTTTGAGGGTCCAAAACAAAGTTGCCACCCGGCTCGTTTCTCGAGCCGAATGGCAACCTATCAGAAACTGTGCGAGTTCTGTGCGGGATGGTCAGTCAAACTGCGTCTGGATGCTAGCAGCGCATGCTGACCGGTCGGGTTTGTTCGGCTGTGTTTCTCCTATTTCTGTTTCGTTGGCGGTCGAGCTTTAGTCGTTCCAGTCTTTGTGTTCTTCCTTGAAGTCGTCGCGGCGCTCCTGGGCTTCGTCCTGCGCGTCTTCGAAGTTGTCCTTCTGGATCGCACCACCCACGGCGCCAACTGCGGCACCAGCGGCAGCGCCACCTACAATGTTCTCGCCAGCAATACCGGCGATCGTGGCACCGACAACTGCGCCCTTGATCGCTTTGTCGGTGACGTAGTCGGCCTGAGCCGTGGCTGCCATGGTGATTAGAAGCGCGCCGGAGATCGGGGCGATAAAGAGTTTCTTATTCGAGGTCTTCATAGGGTTATCCTTGTTCTGGGTCAGCAACCACCGCGGCTGCTGTGTGCCATTGAACTAGGTGACCCGATGGCCTGCTTTCTTTTGGAGACGGGACAAGGTTTTGTGGATCTTGGACATCTTCCGCCCTTTGGCGCTAAGCCCTTTAGCGACCAGCTTTGCGGAACCTGGCGGGCGTTTCGCCTGTCCATCGCTTGAACGCCACCGAAAAGGCGGCCTGATCCGCAAATCCAAGCATGAAGGCAACACGGGCAACACCCTCACCACTACGAAGCATACGCTTGGACAGGTCGCATAACACCCCTTCCAAGAGCAACTTAAAGCTTGTTCCCTCGGCCGACAGGTGCCGGGTCATAGTGCGCCGCGTCAGTCCGAGCGCTCCGGCTATATCGTCGCCGTTTGGTATCGGTCCGGGAAGACGCTCCCCGAGCAAGTCTACAATGCGGTCGGACAGACTGCGGACTGCATCAGGCTGCGCCTTCAGTTGTTCTTCCCCGTGCCTACGTAAATGCCCCAATAGGGTGGGGTCTGCCGTTGGTATCCGAAAACTCATGCCGTTTGGGGGCAAAGCCAAGGCGTATCCGGACTTGAAACCTGAGACTTCACATCCGGCCAATTCGGCCAGCAGCCGGCAGTGCTCGGTATCGTCCGTTTCCAACTCGATTGAGATAGGTGCAAGCCCGCCAGAGGTGATTTGTTGAACTCGCTTATAAAGACCGAATATCAGCATTTCACGGTGGCGAGGGTATTGATGCGCCGGGATTACACTGCTCTCCAGAGTGATCTTTGGCTCTTCGGGCGCCCCCACAACGTCAAGACGCAAGTCAGGATCCTGCATTGCATAAAAGCGTTGCGTCAAGGCTAGCGCGTCTTTCACCGTTTCGGCTGCCCGCACGATGTAGGCCAGAAGTGTTCCGGGACCTTGCGCCGAAAGCCCCACGCGCGCCGCAAAGGTCTTATCCTCCAAAACCCGGCACGCAGTTTCAACCACACCCGCCTCATGAAGCAACTCGACAGTGGCGTCGGGGCTGTCGAGTACATCCGAAAGCGCTCCAGCCATTTCCAGAACTTCAGGAAACGGAATGCGCGCGCCAGGTTCTTGCGAATAACGCAGCCCAACGTTTTGCAGTCTGTAAGCGCTAATGCGTGGCACTGTTACGTCCTCCCCTAACTTGCACGCAACTCCCTGCAGTCACTGCAATTGTCCAGAAGCCAATAACAAATGTCCAGAACGCTCAGGATCGCAAGCGCGATGACGGTTAGGTCCGGGTCATCAGAAAGGAAACGACCATGATCTACTTCGCAAGGTACTATCGCGTACTGAAGGCAATCCAAAACTCCGCCAAGCACGAGTGGTCCGGGGGGAATATCCACGGTCTGCACGGTTCGACACTTGGCGAGAAAACACCGAACGGGCGTCGTTGGGATCCACCCTACGCCCCGCAGGAACAGCCCCCAGAACCCGCACAACAACCAACCGAGAATTGACGTTCTCAAGACACTGAAAATCTACACGCGCAGCTTGGCTGCGCAACAAAAGGAGCTGAAATATGAAACCACCCGCGTTCCTGATGGCGCCAATACTTGGCGTCATCTCAACTCCGGCGTTTGCCGCTGGCGGCGACCCCAGATGGTGGGTCGCGCCCAATCAAACCGACACCTATGCATGGGTCGGCTTGGTCGTTCTCGCCCTTGCGATCCTGCTGGTCGTACACCTCTATGCGCGCTTTGAGCGTTACACTGAACACAAATCAATCGGCACTCCGCTGCGTACAACAATTCCGACGATGCTCACTGTCGCCTTGGCGTATGAGTTGATGCCTGCCCTGAGCCACTTCAGCAGTCTACTGCCGGGCGCCCTAATCCTGACCGCAATCGCCCGCGACTTCATGTTGTGGTGGCGTCCGTCGAAAGAGGAGTTAGTAAAATGATTGAGCTTCTCGTCACATCTTTTCCGTTTGTCCTGCGCGTGATCTATCTGAAATGGCGCGGGCTGCCAGTCACCCTGTACAATGTTCACCGGGCGCTCTTCATGTGGTTCGTCCTGGCCCTGATCGTGTTCTTTGCCGTGTTCTACTACTACCCCAAATCCTACACTGGCCTCGTGCCTTTCAGAACTGTTCCGGTCGTTGCCGAGAACGGTGGAACCGTCACAGATATCTATGTAAAGGGCGGTGATCGGGTAGAACCGGGCGATCCGCTGTTTGCCGTCGAGAACGCGTCTGAACAAGCCGCCGTAGAACTCGCAACTCGCAAAGTTGAAGAGATAGAAAGCGCGAAACTGGCTGCTGAATTGCAAGTCCAGACCGCGCAGGCCGTTCTAGATGCCGCGATCACCGCTAGAGAGCAGGCCGAATTGATACTTATGGATCACGAGGCACTTCAAGCAAAAGGCTCAGCGGCATTTCAAGTGAGCCAGTTGGAACGTGCCCAGTCAACCTTGAGCACACGAGAGGCAGAGGTTGAGGCTGCTGAAACGCAACTTGGAGTGGCACATGTTCAGGCAACGGCTGTTCTGCCAGCCCAACTTGCATCAGCGCGTGCATCGTTGAAGCAGGCTCAAGTGGAGCTGTCAAAAACTCTGACTCTCAGCTCAGTCGACGGTGTAGTTGAACAAGTCACCCTGAACGTTGGTTCGCGCGCAGCGCAAGCCGCAATGAGCCCAGCCATGCTTATTGTACCGGATCGGAAAGATGCAGAAAAAGGGCGTATCGTTGCTGGATTCTCGCAGGTTTCTCGCACCGAACTGTACGAGGGAATGGCCGCAGAGGTGGCGTGCGAAAGCAACTTCAACATTTCGATGCGGAATACTGTTCTTCCGGCAAGGATCGTCCGAATTCAAGAGCAGATTTCTTCCGGCCAGCTTGCGCCCAGCGGTCGCCTGATAGAGCCCAGTGAAAAGGCAAAAAGGGGTCAGATCGTTGTGCATCTCGATCTGGTGCACCCGGAACACCGCGAACTATTGGTGCCGGGTAGCGGTTGCATCGTCCAGTCCTACACCACCAATTTTGAAGGTGAAATGGAAGGAACTCTTGCCGCCCACGGGATCCAGGCTATGGGAATAATCAAGGCAGTCGGATTGCGGGTTAAAGCTTGGTTCGGTCTGACTTCGGGTATCGGCTTGATCGGTGGCGGACACGCCTGACTTCCCAAAGACACTCCTATTCAAAAACACGGCTCCCGATAAACGTTGGGAGCCGTTTCTACTACTCACGTACAGACCGCGCGCCAAAAAAGCGAGTTCTGTCACGGCTTTCCGCTACACGTCGAACGATTTATAGGTCCGCTCAGGCAGTCTTTGCAGCAAAATGACAGCTAAATACATTAGGCCGGAATGTCAGCTTTGTCCGCATAGCAGACATTGATCGATTTTCCCCGAATGACCACTCTGCGGACAAAGTTGCCGTAGACTCATCGCTTTCTGATGACTGGTCTCAGCCCAAAGCGGACATTCACAGTTAGACTTTGAAATTTTGGAGATGTGCAGTCACAAGGCATTTTGATCGGCCAGTTTCACACGAAACCAATCAAACACGATATTGAAGAAGAATGCGTAGATGAAGATAAATACAATCAGCGCCGCCTCCAGTTTCATCGCATCCCACAGTGTTAAACTCAGGGCACAGGCGAGAACAGGCAGTGTCAGCGCAACAAAGGTGCCCTCAAACAGCAGTGCATGAACCATTCGCACAAACACTGATTTATGCGCGTTTTTTCGGATGGTCACCAGAATCCAATCAAACGTCATGTTGAAGACTAAGTTCCACAGCATCGCAGCCAATGAGAAGAACACCCCAAGGATCAGCGATTTCTGCACGTCGACATGCGAGATCAGCGGAAGCAGCAGGGCAATGCTTAGTAGCGCAAAGACTTCAAACAACACGGCGTGCACCATCCGGCCAGCAAAACTCATTAGTGTTCTCCTAAATTCATGTCTTCGAGAGAGTTTTACTCTGTTGTTGTGATCTATAAAGGCGGATACCATCTGCTAAACAGATAGATGGTGGGGAACTCCCGATGCGCGCATCATTCGAGCAGTTAGAGGCATTTGTTACTACCCACAGCGAAGGCTCATTTTCCGCCGCAGCCCGCAAATGCAACAAAGCGCAATCGGTGATAAGCACCCTCGTCGCCAATCTTGAGGTCGATCTGGACGTCGAGCTTTTTGACCGTAGCCGAAGATACCCGACCCTCACCAAAGCAGGCGAAGTGTTAATCTCGCAGGCCGAAATCCTGTTGGAACGGCGCAACCGGTTTTTGGCCATCGCCGACGCGCTGTCGATGGCCTTGGAGAACCGCGTTACGCTAGCAATGGCACCACATATCAAGATCGCCAACCTCGGAGAGATCATCCGTGCCTTCAGCGCCGAGTTTCCGTCTGTTGATGTGGAAATCCAGTCATTTACGGCCGGGGAGATTCAACGGCTGATTGTCGAAGGCGCGGTGGATTTAGGCATTATTTTGGAACCCGAGGGCATCCCTCAAACACTCGACTTTCGATCTTTAGGCACACTCAGGTTGGTCTGCATCAGCCATCCCGAAAGCTCGTTGGCACAAATGCCGTCGGTCTCTTGGGAGGAGTTGCGTCTGCATCGTCAAATATTGTTGAAAGAAGCCGATAACCCCAACAGCGCTATCCTTAAGGCCTCGCCATCAATTTGGCAGGTCAGTACTGCATCGGAGGCCATTGATCTTGTGCAGGCCGACCTGGGGTGGTCCGCACTGCCCTTGCACGCGGTGGATGTCTTTGTTCAGACCGGTGCGCTTAAAATCCTACCGCTGCAATTCGAGACCAAACCCTACGCCGAACGCTCGGTGGATATGGTTTGGTCCTTCGAAAATCCCCTGGGTCAGGCAACAGCCAGGCTGTTGGAGCAACTATCTGAAAAAGCTGTGATCCAGAACTCCACTGTGACTTAGATTTCGCCGCGAAGTTCCTCAGCAAAAGAGGAAATCGTGTGTTTCGGTGACCCAAGAATCACACGGGTTTCACTGTCCACCAGTTCTTCCTTCAGCTGCTGCACGAATGTTAACAAATGTTCGATAAAAGCCGCGTGCTCTTCCGGCAATCCCATCTGGCCAACCGCCTCCATAGGCAACCGGATGACTTCTGCCTCAGGGGCGTAGGTTTTCAGAAACTCTGTAGCCCCCTCGGTGTAGGTCTTGGCTTGCAAACCCTGAACCGCAAACTCTTTATTTTTGGCCGCGTCGTTATCAATTGCATTGAAGACAAGATCGGCCAGATCGCTGGAATTGGTGAACCAGATAGGATGAACGTGGTTTCCGATGACAGCCAGTTGGTTGTCCATCAGGAATTTTGGCAGGGAATCAAGAAAGAACGAGCAGTAGAAGAATGTATAAGGAATGCCCGATGCCTTTATGGCATCGATCCCGACTTGGCGGATCGCATTTGTGCCATAAGCCATGCCTTCGGTCGAAAACTCTGGATACGCAGTGTCGACCCCTGCAATTTGCATGATGTGCTGAACACCAGTCTCTTTCGCTGCCGCTACGACATTGATCACCCCCTCGCGTTCGGTGTGAAACGGCAAGGTGGTGTCTAGCGACTCGGTATTCAGCGTGATGTATAATGTCTCAGTGCCCTGCAAAGCGGATCTCAGGCTGGCCAGATCCGACACGTCGCCCCGTACAAGCCGAACCTCTGGGGGCAGAGCTGGTTTTGCCGCCTCTGGATTTCGCACGATGGCAGTCACTTCCGCGCCTTTTTCAACAAGTTTTGCGGTTACGCGATGTCCTAGATGGCCCGTGGCGCCGATTATAGTGATCTCTTTTGTCATGGTGGTATCTCCTGTTTCAGCGACGCTTCTACAGGTTAGGAAGCAATATGTTTAGTTATTATCCATCTATCTGATAGATACTGCGGGGGCAAATGAAGGAATGGGTCTCACGAATTCAATGAAAAGGTGCACTTTGAAGTCATTCAGGGACTATGTCTGTTTTCGCGAAGCAACGTAGGCTTTGCAAAGTGCACTTTTGCTCGAAGCATGGAAGATCGAAACCGCTGAAGGTTGGTCAGGCTCGACGTTGGCCGCCCTCCGCATCATCGACTGGAGGCAGCGGAATGCGGACAATCACACGTGGACTTAGTAGTTCCCGAGATCGGACAGTGTTGCCGTATTCTGCAACAAAGCGAATGACGGCTATCGTTTCTAACATTTCTCAGACTAAGTTCTGTTCCATCCGGATTTTGTCCACTCTCAAATCAGACAGCATCCGTTTTGCCCAGGATAGAGCTCCTGAAGACAGCAAGAACACCTCTGGAATGACAAGCCACTCGCTAACCCAAACACCGCCAGAGCGCTCATGTTGGTGCAGGGTTAGTTCCCCGATTTGCTCCGACCTTTGGCGCCCCAATCTTGCAACGGCCTCAGCAAATTCACTGGCCCGCTGATTGCGTTTATGATGCATTGAGGATGAAGCACCCTTGCCGTTTTCATGGCATTCGCGCACCTCACAGATATCACTGGATGATAGCAGGTTTATGTTGTGGGCTATTTTGCAGATCGTCGCACACAGCGCGCCGAGAGCGGTGACAATATCGGCCACGCCGTCACGAGCGTTTTGCCAATGAGGTTCTGCAAGGCCCAGACCAAGCGCCTCTGCCATTCGCGCCTTTATCTCTGCTCCTTTTCCATCATCATAATTTGACAAATCCCCCAGTGGCCCGCCGACCTGAACCAGCGTCCCGCGCCTTTCCGCTTCGGTGATCACCTCACGACGGCGCAACAGTTCTGCGCGCCAGACTTCAAACTTGGTCCGGAGCAGCATCGGGATCGCATGTTGCCCGTTGGTGCGCCCGATCATGCGCGTGTTGGGGTGCGCCTCGATCAGACCTGTCAGGGAGGAAACGAGCTGATCGAGGTCGCTCAACACGGTCGCCAGACCGAGCTTCATTTGCATCGCAAGCGCTGTATCCATGATATCTTGCGTGGTACTTTTGAAATGGACGAATTTGGCGAGGTCCTTGCCAACATGTTCGCGCAGTTGCGCGACTAGTCCAACAATAGGTCTCCCGACTAGCCCCATGGTCTGCCGCAGGCGGTCTTGATCGAGCTGACCGATACAAAACCCGTCGAGCGCAACAACAGCTTCATCCGGTACGAGGCCCGCTTCATTTTGCACATGTGCCAGCGTTTGTTCGACTTTGATCCATGCAGAGATTGTCGAGGGTTCAGACCAGATGCGGCGCATATCTGTGCTGGAAAAGCTGCCTTGCATGAGCTGCCATTCAAGCATCGCCTAACTCTCCCTGTGCCAGTTTGCGCTCTTTCATGATGCCGCGAATGCGGAAGGTAATGGCCCCTGCACCAAGGAGCAGGAAGGCAAGCGCGATAGGGCGTTCAATAAAGATCAGCGCGCCACCATCCGACATTAGCAGGGATTGCCGGAACGTCTCTTCTGCGCCTTTGGCCAGAACGAAGGAAATCACGAAGGCCGCAATGTTGAAGTCATATTTGCGCATCAGCCAGCCAACGAAACCGGCACAGGTCATAACTGTGACATCGAACATTGAGCCGCGGGCAGAATAGGCCGCAACAAAAGCCGTCATAAAGATCAGCGGATAGAGCACATTGGTCGGGATTTTCAGGATCAGCCGGGCGACTTGCGTGGCACCGAAATATCCGATCAGGCCATAGGCGAGGATACCAAACATGCCGCAGGCGAAGAGCTTATAAACAAGTTCTTTGTCGGTCAGGAACAGCGTCGGCCCGACCTGGATGCCATGGATGAGGAACACTCCCAACAGAATTGCCCCGATGGTCGAACCTGGAATGCCCAATGTCAGCAGCGGCGCCATAGACGGGCCGGATACCGCGTTGTTGGCCGCTTCTGGCGCGGCCACACCTTCCAATGCGCCCTTGCCCCATTGTTCAGGGTTTTTCGCGCGGCGTTTGCCTTCCCCGTAGGAGATGAATGCCGCAATCGCAGATCCCAGACCCGGCAGCACACCAATGCCAGCACCGATTAAGCCACCACGCACAGCATGGGGCAGACAGGGTTTGTATTCCTCCCAGGTCAGATCATTGCCATCAGCGGAGCTTTCGTTTTCCTTGGTCTCGCCGGTCGCATTGCGGCGTTCTTCAAGCTGCGCAAAGACTTCACCCAAGACAAAGACACCAATCATCAGCGGTACAAGGCCGATACCGTTGGAGAGATCGAACGAGCCGAATGTGTAGCGCTCTTCGCTGGAAATTGGATCGAGCCCAACCATAGCCACCAGAATACCCAGGAGCGCAGAGGCCAGACCTTTGACAATGGATTTTCCGATTACTGAGCCGATCACCACAAAGGCGGCAAAGTAGATGGCAAAGGTTTCTGGTGGTCCCAGCTTCAGCGCAATTGCCGCGATGAACCCTACGCCAACAACCAGCAGGACGTCACCCATGAGATCGCCGATCACGGATGAGATCGTGGCAACCTTCATTGCTTTGCCCGCCTTACCAGCGCGCGCCAGTGGATAACCGTCGATTTGTGTCGCGGCGCTCGCGGCAGTGCCGGGTGTATTGAACAGGATCGCCGCAATAGAGCCGCCATAGCGCCCGGATTTTCCAATCACATAAAGAAAGGCGAGTGCAAAGAGCGGTGACATATAGAATGTAATTGGCAGCAGCATCGCGATTGCAGCGGATGCCGTCAGACCCGGCGTTGCGCCCACGATCATGCCGACGGCAGCGGCAAGAACGATGGCAAAAAGTAGCATCGGGTCGGTGATGACCGAAAGAAGGGCCGGAAAAATTTCCATAAGACTTACCCCTGTATCCAGCTGAGCAGGTCAAACACTTCGCCATAGGGCGGGAAGACACCAAGCAGTACAAAAAAGATGAGGTGAAAGACCAGCGGGCAGATGACCACGGAGACCGCAAGGCCAATCCAGCTCCGCACACCAAACATGTAAAGCACGATGGGAGCCACTATGGCCGTGGGCAGCAAATAGCCAAACCAGCGGAAAGACTGTTGGTAGATCAGCGCAATGGTGAACAGCGCGATGATCTGGAGAGTGGCACCGCTGTCTCCGCTTGCTGTAGCAACATCTCCGGTCTGACGGGATGCACCCAGCAACAAGAGGCCCGACAAGCCCAGAAGAGCGACGGAGGCAGCAAAGGGCACGATCCCGGCCCAGGTGTCGCCGGGCGATGCAGCGGGCACCTGCCACGCGCCCCAGATGGCCACTAGCGAAACAACGGCCAGAACAAGACCTTCGGCATAAGCGCGCATTTTTTCCTCCCTGAATAGTGCGTGGACAGAAAGAAGCCGGGAGATCATCGATGCCCCGGCCATGAGGACTTAGTTGGTCAAACTTTCGACCAATGGAGTGGCGTCCTCTTTCATAGAACTCAGCGTCGCCTTGGCATCCGCGCCGTCCTGATAGACCGGGCCAGTGCCGCGCGACGCCAGCAATTCAGCAAATTCAGGCTTGGCTGCGATCTGTTCCAATGCTGTTTCCATCGCCGCGACCACCTCAGCAGGCGTGCCCTTCGGAGCAAAAACAATCACCGGCGAGGAGACTGCGGCAAACGGAATGCCCAACTCTCCAAACGCAGGCACATCATTCATGATGCCATCGCGTTCTTGGCTGTTGACGGCCAAGGCGCGCAATTGATCTTCGAACCCGGCCAGCTGTTGTACGCCCAAGAAGCCGAAGTCGGCTTGTTCCCCGATCAGAGCGGCGCGGGTTGGCCCGCCACCTTTGAACGGCACATCCTGCGCTTCGATACCGTTATTGGCCAGAAAGCCCAGACCGCCCACATGGTGGAAGCCACCGCGGCCTGAATGCGCCCAACGAAGCGATCCAGGATCAGCCTTGGCCGCGTCGATCACGTCCTGAACAGTCTGAAACGGGCTGTCTTTCGGGACCATCAGCGAGGTTTGCAATTGGCCGACCTGCGCAACGAACTCAAAGCTGTCCAGTGCATCAATGTCAGTGTCGCGGGTCATGGTGGACAGTAAGAATGAGCCACCAGAGGTCATCATCATCGTGTAGCCATCAGGCCGTGCGCCAACGACAGAATTGGCTCCATTTAAGCCACCTGAGCCGGGTTTATTTACGACCACAACGGGGACTTCCAAAATTCCTTCGGCGGCGGCCGAGATGGCGCGGGCGTAGGCATCAGTGCCGCCGCCTGCCTTGTAGGGCACAACCAGGTTGATCGGGCGTTTGGGCCAGTCAGCCGCAAAGCTGGCTGTGGCTGATGCCGCAAGGGCGATGCCTGCCAGTGCGGCAGAAATGAGTGTTCTGCGTTTCATAGGATCCTCCCTAATTTCTCTCCTGATCTCACCTAGCAGATGACGGCGCTTGCGAAAAATGCAAAGATGTTTAGTTTGCTTGCAAAATTTGCAAGTGATGGTGCCCAACATGAACATTAAAGCGCTTCGCGCATTTAGAGCTACGCTGTCTGAAGGATCACTTGCAGCAGCAGCAAACATACTGCACCTTTCGCAACCAGCGGTGAGTCGCTTGATTTCCGGTCTTGAGGGAGAATTGCGGCTTGATCTCTTTGATCGCAGCGGTCGGAACCTAACCCCAACACCCGAGGGGCTGGCCTTCTATCGCGAAGCGGGCCGCATCCTCGATAACCTGGATGAGATCCCTGGCATCGCCGCTGAGATTCGTGCAGGCCGCACCCAGAACCTTCGGATCGTCGCAATGCCGCGCATCGCTCGCGCTCTAGCTTCCCCTGCTGTCGGTCAATTTGTTAGGGCAAACCCTGATACCAATGTCAGCCTCGATGTACGCGCTCGCAGAGAAGCTGGGAAATGGCTGGCGGGTCGGGAATATGACGTGGGCATTGGTGCGCTTCCCGTCGAACACCCCGACATCCAAACCGAGCTGCTGTTGCGCGTGAGAGCACAAGCCGTCGTACCAATTAACCATCCGCTTGCCGATCTGATGGAAGTTTCCATTGACGATCTGGCTGACGTTCCTGTTGTCCGCCTCATGCACGGACTGCTCTTGCGCGATCAATTGGACGATATGTTTCGATCCGCAGGGATACTGCCAAAACAAACTTGCGAAGTCGCATCTTCGACGCTGGCATGTGCTCTCGTAGCAGATGGCGGTGGCATCACAATCGCAGATGAACTCGTGGCCGCCGATGTAGATCAGACCCGTGTTCGGACAGTTCCAATTTCGCCTGAACGCTGGATGTCGTTTGGGCTTCTTTTTCCGCTGCATTCGGAACCAAACGAAGCGCGTGACCAGTTCGTTAAAGTATTGAGATCGCATGTCGCAACACTCGCGACGTCAAGCAATTCGATAGAGGTGGTAAGTTAGCGACTTAATTTGCCCCGCGGCGCAGTCTTTTGGAAATTCGACCTTCAGAGAGCATAGCATCCAGAAAACTGTCATAGGTGAATTGCGCGGAATCCGAGTTTTTGGGCTCAAAGCAATCATCCGACGTTTCCGGTCGGACTTGTTGACTCGCTTGAAGTGTTCAATTGTGTCTATGCGGACACCGGAAGGACCATTGGCAGTCCAATGCGATCACTAATTGTACGTTATGTAAGAGGTAGCTCAGCGAAGTTGGGGGATCCTGATAATCAGTCTAAACGCCATGGCCGGTTAATCTGGCATACCTGCTAAACGCAATGCGTTGAAGTAACGTTCTCCGCCTTCCGAGCCGCCGTAATCCACATTGCTACGCCATTTCGAGATCGTATCGCTTGGCTCCAGTCGTTGCATTTGCGCTAAAGCCTTGGAAGCTGCTTCTGATTCACCAAGCATTGCATGTGCCGCGGCTCTTGCACTGTGAAGCGCGGGGTAGTCCTGAGAATAGCGCAGTCCAGCTTCGGCATAGGATATCGCGTCCCGGTCTCGGCCCAACATTACACAGGCAGTTGCGGCACCTCCGGACGCACTAACGAATACCGCACTGTAGCGACCCAGTCGGAGTGCCGTTTGAAAACAACTAAGCGCCTTTTCAGGGTCTCCTGACCAATTGTAACCCCATCCCATGAACGAGTGGAGGCGAGCATCTAGCGGTGCCCTTTGCTGGATTTGCTCAAGTGCTACGGACAAGCGATCCGCATTCCCGTCGGTATTGTAATCAGCAACGGCTACGCTGAGGTCAAGCGTCGAGTTTTGCCCGGCCATATGCCGCCCCGCTTCGACCCACCCAGGGAGCAATTCGTAGTAGGGAGCCAGCTCAGAACGAAGGTCATAAGTTCGGGCACCATTCATCATCGAGATTGCTTCCGCATATGCAGCTGCAAGGTCCGGTTTGGCCGCAATCGCTCGCGCATGGTAAGAAATTGCGCCCTCGTAGCTGTCGATTTCCGAACCCGTCCAAGCAATCATACCCATTACTACACATTGCTCGGCGGTCAATTCGCTTTCAGGCAAAACGGAGAGCTTTGCGGTCTCGAACTGGATCAAGATTCCGCTTACGGCGTCCAACAGCTTTTCCACGACCTCGTCTTGCCAATCAAAGATAGCTTCAAGCACACCGTCGAACTTCTGAGTCCAGATTTCTGAACCAGAAGAGTCATGTAAACGGGCTTCCAAGCGCAAACGGTCACCATGACCACGCAGCACGCCGCGAAGTGAATATCCCTCCGAAGACTCCGTTGAGGATATCGCCGCGTTTAACCAGTTGATCGTTCGAAAATAAGAACCGAAATCCGACGTGAGAGATACGGCCATTTCCTTTAATTCAGTGCGCTGGTCGTTGCATGTCACAGGATGAATGAAGAGCTTTGGCAAGCTAGTCTCTGCGAAAGACTGTGAACTTTGCGATGCCCCCAGCAGTGGTCTATCGTGCATCCACACATCCAGGCTGCGCTGGATGTTCTTGAGCCTCTTCTTTCCCACAGCTTTGAAAGCATCTGCCAGAGTGCGATCAAGGTTCAAGTGTACGGGTTCAGAAATAGCTATGCCGCCGGATGGCGCAATGCTCTCAAGTCGTGCGGCAATGTTGACGCCGTCGCCCAGGATGTCGTCCCCTTTTTCTGTGATGTCGCCCACATGAACACCAATTCGCATGTTCAATAGCGAGTGCTCAACCAATTGCTCCTGTATCTGAATTGCGGCGGTCACAGCTTGCGCTGCGCTGTTAAATCGCGCCAACCAGCCATCACCCATGCTCTTGACGATCCGACCGGATTGACCTGCTATTGTCGGGGTTACGATGTCGCTTTCCAGGTGATCAAGCATTTGCAGTGTGGCTTGCTCATCTTTGTGCATGAGCGCCGAATACCCAACGACATCTGCGGCTAGTATTGCAGCCAACCTTCGTTGCAACTGTTGCCTCTTGTTCGACATAAGTTCGACGATAGATGATGCGGCTCTTTACTCCAACTGGTAGTATACGGGGTTCGCTCGGGGCTCGTTAATGGATCTCTCTGCATTTGGTATCAGCGATTACGGGACGCCAAATCTCATTCATCCCAACGAAAACCATCGTTATAGATTTTCACATGCCCTATTGAAGGCAACGCGAAGTGAGACCCCAAAACCAAGCAACTGGTTTCCGAGCAATGTTCAAGCAGCAATCTACGCGACTTCACTGCCATTTCGGCGTCGGAATCGAACTTGAAATGCCAGTCGGGATGGTGACATTGCGCGGTCGTGTGAAGCGCATCGCCAGTGATCACCGCCTCGCCCCCCCCGCTTTTCACGAGCACTGAAACATGGCCTGGTGTATGTCCCGGTGTTGGGAAAAACGTCACGTAATCACCCAACTTGTGCCCTGCCTCCACCAGTTCCACTTGACCAGCCTCCACTACAGGCAAAACGCTCTCGACGTAGGTAATACTGTTCTGCAAGCGCTGAGTTTCTTCATCATCCTTTGGCATCAGATAGCGCGCGTTTGGAAAGGTAGGCACCCAACGGCCATCTTCTAGCTGCGTGTTCCAGCCTATGTGGTCTACGTGAAGATGAGTGCACAGCACATAGTCGATTTCGTGAGTGCTCACGTCAGCGGCTTTCAGGGCTGCCATAAACCGACCGTCGGAGCGTTGATGCCATGCTGGATGATTTTGGTTGGTTTTGTTATTGCCGACACAGCTATCCACCAAAATGTTATGTGAAGGCGTTTTCAGAAGGAAACCTTGTATGGGCAAAATTAGTCGTCCAGAGCTGTGGTCGATGCTGCCGGGAGCAAGGCTTTCAATGACTGTTTTGACATCTGGTCCGGCGGTTGGAAACAACTCTTCTGGCTTCATGAATGGGGCATGAATCTCAAGAATTCGCCAAACCTCTACATCGCCAATCTTGCAGAGCATTGCTTCAATCCTTTGGTTGCCTGAATGTTGGAAGACCATCGCCTCTCAGGGCACTTGAAACAAGCTTGTTAAAGCTTTCATCCAGCGTGCAATCTTGCAAACAGACATATTGTGATGCCTCAGAGCAGAACGCAGCCAGATGATGGAGCACTCAGGAGAACAATCACAAAAAAAGCGTCGTAAACGACCTACAAAGCCATTGTACGATTAAGACCGTCCGTACAAATTTGCAAAGTCCGCTTTCTGCGCTTTCGAGACATTCGCAGAATTTGGTAGGTATGGTTTCTTACTTACCTCGGAGGCAGCGCGGTATGTTGTGATAGAGTGCTCCGGTCAACGTCGGGTTGTCGCTTGGGAGGGCATGGCGGATCGGAGGGTCAGTCATGGAAACACCAAACTTACCGGCCATTCGCGCGCTTCGCCCGGCCTGGAATAAGGGACGTATCGTTGGCCAGAAACGACCGCTGAAACCAAAGCACGTCTGGGCGATCCGCGTTCGACTGGAACTGGCCGAGAACCATCGCGACCTCGCGCTGTTCAATATGGCAATCGACAGCAAGCTTCGCGGCTGTGATCTTGTGAAAATGAAGGTCGTCGATGTGATGGCGTCGGGGCAGATCAAAGAACGCGCCTCAGTCCTGCAAAGCAAAACTCAAAAACCAGTCCGTTTCGAGATTTCCGAAGGTACCCGGGCCTCGCTCGAGAAGTGGATGCAGGACGAACTCATGGTTGGCTCAGAATATCTTTGGCCGGGCCGATTTCACGAGCGCCTGCACATCTCCACCAGACAATACGCGCGAATTGTCAGAGACTGGGTGACATCGATCGGTCTTGAAGCGAGCGCGTATGGCACGCATTCGATGCGGCGCACCAAGGTCACCCAAATCTACAAGAAGACCGGAAACCTGCGGGCCGTTCAGCTCTTACTTGGTCATACAAAAATGGACAGCACGGTTCGGTATCTTGGTGTCGAACTGGAGGATGCCTTAGCTATCGCAGAAGCCATTGAAATTTAGAAACTTCGGGTCGCCTTCAAGGGCGGCCCATTCCGGACGTTCACCAACTGGTCGACCTGCTGCGGCGCGGCCCGTCGAACCTGCCATTCGCTGCAAATGCAAAATCTCGACGTCTGCGAATTCACAGGATGCGGACGTTCGAACTCAGCCACAAGAACAATTCCCACACAATTGGCAAAATGGGTCAATGCTGCGATCAGAACCTGACCCTAAACGCCAGTCCAACCAGTGGCGCAGTTTCATAGCTCTGGCGACTTATTTCTGCTCCATTCGCATCATCTAGCGTCAGGCGGCCGTCAAATTCTGCGCCTGCAAATACGCTCAATGAAACTCCAGGATTTGGGTTGTATCCAACAGAAAGTACGACGGGGACACTCTTGTCTTCGCCCACCCCGTCTGGCGCGAGACCTTCCCCATCCAACCTGAATCGAATTCTCTCCGATCGTGCGGTTAAGGAAAGGTCTATGGTCTCAGTCAACGTGTGGCTCAGCGTCAACCCGGGGCCTTGTGTCGCTCCAATCCCTGAGCCAGTGTTCAAGTTCCAGCGATCATTTAGGTCCCAATCGATCAGAAGGGCCGGAAAAAAATCGGTACCACCATCTTCAAATTGAGAGAACGCGCCAAAGGCCGGTCCTATCGTCAGGCGCTCGTTAAGTTGCCAAGCAATACCCGCGAAAACGCCGTAGGTCCTACCATCAGATGCGGAAGCTCCACTTTGATAGTCCCACCTGATCTGTGGTGACACAAAAACTGTTGCTGTATCGCTCGCACGAAATCGCATGGGAACAGCAACGCGCAAGTCACGGATATTCTCCCATGGCTGATTGTTCGATTGACTAAAGCTATAATCCAGCTTGCCGAAGCTGGTTGAAAGCCCAATGGAGTTTCCTCCTTCCAGATTGTAAAGTGCGGTAGCGCGAAGAAATGCTCGGCTTGCAGAGAATTCGCCACCGTCACTCAAATCCGCGTCCCCTTGAAACGCAGCAAGCCCATCAACCTGATACGCCCAACCTAGCCGGTGCTGCGCGGCTGAAGGTAACGCTGCAAATCCTAGAGAAATAGCTCCAAAGCAGCACGTTAGAACAAGGTTTTTCATTTGGCGTTTCCCACGTGACGCTGATTCATGTTGGGTTGCCATTACTGAACGAACGTTTCAAGCCCAATAAAATCTGCTCTGCGGACCAAAGCAGCCATATTGTTTCAGTAGCTTGGTAACCGCACAGGCCTCTAATTTGTTGAACATTGAACCGAAAATAATGGCCTCCCGACGAAACCACTCACTAGAATCTCCGGGAGGCAACCAGACAAGTCTGGTAAATACGCGAGCAGCAGAGGTAATACAAATTTGCCACGCGTACGAATACTTGAATCTAAAATACAACAATTCAAGTAACTTTACGCGCGCCAAAAAGCTTGCTCTGGCGCGCTTGAGAATTTCTTGTTTGTTTCGGCCTAAACTTCCGCGTCGAAAAACGTGGCCGCGCTGTGCAAATGGCGGGCAACGAACTTGGAGAGTAGCGAACAGAATTTGCGCTCATGCCAACTTGGTTGACTACCAGCGGCTAACCGCACATTCGACATAGTCCGGCTAGTCCCATGGTCAGATTATCTCCCCGCGTTGCCTATCATCCCAGATAAAGGTGGCGCAGGGAACTTTGATCCATCCGTCGATCAGTACCGTAACAACAACACCCCAAAACTACAGCCCGCGTTGTTCACTTGGTTTCCCTCCGAACGATGCGGGTCTTTTTGAAGATGGGGGTGTAATGAGTTTCCGTTATTCAGAGCGACCGACCGGACCTTCCAATGCTGGTTCGGTAGGTGGTGCATCAAGTGCCTTTCGAAAGATCACCTTGTCGTCGCCATCGTCCCAAAAAATTACGCATACCCGAAGGTTGGTTCGAGTTGGAGTGTCCGAAATGGGCTCCTTGCAGAACTCGGTGCAGATGCAGCACAGGCCCCTGCCCTGTTTACACGATTCATCCAACAGCCCTTTGCTGCCCTTGAATGTGGGTAGACGATGCTACAGACGCAGTCCGCATTGTCGCCATTCGCTGCGACGCGAAACCCGGATCAGCTCGAACAAACGCATCGCGGGACTAAGCGGTCGTTTGCCAAATTGCTGAAAGTACTGTCTGATTGAATGACGGTTCATAAGGAATAGTGGTGCGCAGCATCTATGCCTGACTAAGAAGGCGTCACCTTGAATTGGAGGTGACGGCGTAACCGTTAGTCAGGCATACCCGCCGTCCGTAGGTCATTCAGCCAACGGTCGAAAACGCCCGGCGCAGTCCAAACGCCGTCGTATTTGTCTTTTTCGAACTGCAAGGTGCGGTTCGGAATGTCTTCCTGAAATTTCACATAGGTTTCACGCGCGCCTTCCAGATCTCCTACACACACTTGTATGACAATGAGATATGGCAGGTTACGAGAAGGTATTTCGGGTACTTGTTGGATGGTCTGCAAAGCTTCATCGCATCGTTCATCCGCCCAAAGCGCCCGCGCCAACTCCGCTTTATATGACCAATCATGCAACGGGTCGATCTCTATTGCGTGTTCGATATCAGCAATCGCGCCGTCAATGTCACCCAGAAGTATTTTGGTTGAGCCGCTTGCCCTATACACATTCGAATAGCTTGGATTTAGCTGCATTACCTTCTCATAAATCTTCAGGGCTGCTTTCAGATTGCCTCGAGACTGCTGCAATCGAGCAAGAAGGTATTGGTTGAGGTAGTTGTTCTCATCCAGCGCTACCGCTTTGGCTGCGTATTCTTCGGCTTTGCGGAGCTCCGCTTCGCGCTCGTCGCTGGTGCTGGCGTAGTGAGATTCACTCCAATGCACGAACCCCATCGACATGTACCCTATGGAAGCTTCCGGATCGGCCTCTATGGCCTGCTCATAGAACTTCACGGCCCTCGCATTCGCCTCTCTTCCGGGTTGTCGGAAATGGCTGAAGCCTTCCGCCGCCAAGTGCATTGCCGTTACCGTGCTACGGCTACCCTTTGGCGGCGTATAGTGCGATACCCTGCCGCCTACAGTTGAGGCAACCGAACGGATGATCTCCCCCTGAAAGTCAAAGAGTTGCCCCACTTCCCCATCATAGCGCTCAGACCATAAGTGATCGCCTGTATGTGCGTCGACAAGCTGCACTGAAATTATCAAGTTCTCACCGATCTTTTGCTGACTACCACTGAGAATGAGGTCTGCGCCAAGTTCTTCTTGAATGTCTTCAACGCTGGCGTCTTTGCCCTTGAAGCTGAAGCTTGAGTTCCGAGCGATAGTTTTGAACGTCGTGTAACGTGAAAGGTTGTTCAGGATGCCCTCGCTGATGGCATCACTTAGGTATCCGCGATCGGGACCGGGGCTTTGGTCTTCAAAGGCCATGACCGCGAGTTTTGGCTCGCCTGACCCTCGACCAGGGTTTGGCCATGCAAGAAACAGGTAAGTGACAAGGGCAGCCAGTGCCACGACCACAGATAAAACTAGCTTGGTGGCAGGTAACATGTGCCGATGATGGCCGACAGCCTTTGCTTCCTTTTCGGGCCAGACCCAAATGCCGACAGTCTTGGAAATGTTCTTCAACTCATGATCGCCTGAAAAGGAAAACTGAGTATCGATTTTGTCTAGCACAAGATCAGCCACTGTCTGAGAGATGCATATTCCTCGTGCCGGCGCGATTTGTTCAAGCCGGGCCGCGACGTTCACGCCATCCCCCATCAGGTTCTCACCATCTACCATGATATCGCCCATATGCACGCCAATTCGGAAGGGCATTTCACTACTGACCAACGCCGCTTGGATGCGCAAGGCACTCCTGACTGCCTCAACTGGACTAGAAAATTCGGCGATGACACTGTCACCTGCGCTACCGAAAATGCGCCCGCCATGATTTCCGATCTCGGCATCAATTATTTGACGAAGACCTTTGAGAAGCTTGAGTGTCGTCTCCTCGTCCTGTTCCATTCGCGTTGAAAAGCCAACCGCATCTGCAGCAAGTATCGTTGCCAAACGTCGGCTCATCGCTATTTTCCCAAGGGTCGGTTGCGTTTCAAATAAGGAAAGAACCCCTTAAAGACTAAGTCAAGAACTGAAGTAGATCGCCGTTGGCATTGCGCGAACGCACTTAAAGTGGCTGCTCTGGGCTCGTTCCGGACCTTTTCTGCTAGGCGTTCGCGTGGCTGGAGGGCGGACGAAGTGAACTTTCGGTGAAAAATTGCGAAAGGCAGTCTCGACGTCGTTCATCCCATATTCAGATTTTGGAATTAAAGATTCATTGTGAACCCATCTCTCTGGCCAAAAACGGTTCGGGGCTGTCTGTCTCTTCCAGACCTTTATCTGTGATGAGCCAAAACCGATTGCCAACATTTCGCAAAAAGCTGCGGTCGTGACTGACAAGCAAACATGAAGCGCCGTGTGTGATCAGTTCATCCTCGAGAGACTCTTGTCCTTCAATGTCGAGATGGTTGGTCGGCTCATCAAGTAAGTAGAAATTCGGATTTTTGAGCCGCAGTATTAGCATCGCCAAGCGCGCCTTTTGCCCCCCAGACAGCGCACCAATTTTGGTGTCTTGCATCTGAATGTTCACACCCGCACCCGCCAGTACACTGCGCGCGCGTTGGTCGCCGATATCAAACTGGCCCGCAACAACAGTCATCGGTGTATCGCTGTCTGAAAGCTGGCTCAGATGCTGATCTGAATAGGCTGACACAACCGAAGTAGCACATTTGACCGCGCCACTTTTCCCTGAAAGTGCACTTTGCACCATCTCTACCAATCGGGTTTTGCCGGTCCCATTGGCTCCCAAAAGTACGATGCGGTCTCCCGGCAAAATCCATTTCTGCCCGGTCTTGTACAACAAGCGACCGTCCGGCGTTTCAACCCGTGCGTCATCCAAAGTGACAAGAGCCTTGGCATGAGTTCCAATGTTTACCAGCCTGATATCACCGGCGCTGCGTTCGTGGTGCGCAGGTTTGGCACCCGCTTCAATCTTTGCAGCGCGATCATTTAGCTGTTTTGTCTTGGTCACCAAAAGGTCAGACCCTGAGTTGATGCCGATGTTCTTTAGCTTCGCTGCCTGATTGCGTAGCTGCTGTGCTTTGTTCAAATCATTGGCAAACCGCCGTTGGTCAGCGGCATCCGCTTCATCGAGCGAGGCACGTGCTGCCGAAAACGGAAGCGAATAAACACGTGACCTATTCGCACGCAAAAACAGCGTTTTGTTGGTGGTCGCATCAAGAAATGCACGATCATGAGACGTCACGACAACAGGCATTTCACGTGGCAAGGCAGACAACCAGTTCTGGAGTAAGCCTATACGATGCAAATCCAAATGATTAGTTGGTTCATCCAGCAATAGGAGATCTGGCTCCTGAATCCAGGCCGCAGCCAGCAATGCAGTCCTTTGCCACCCGCCACTCAATTCGTTGAGCAGACGATGCTGTAACTCATATGGAACACTCAGATCACCAAGCACGACATCCACACGCCAGCTTT
This sequence comes from Ruegeria sp. CF8, assembly GCF_056537285.1. Taxonomy (NCBI): domain Bacteria; kingdom Pseudomonadati; phylum Pseudomonadota; class Alphaproteobacteria; order Rhodobacterales; family Roseobacteraceae; genus Ruegeria; species Ruegeria sp. CF8. The sequence continues at coordinate 56,491 of NZ_JBQFRG010000016.1, forward strand.
CGTATTCTGCCTGCTCGGCAGAAAGGGAATCCAACACCCACTCATGGAGCGTTTTGGTGTAGGCGCGTTCCGGCACGTATTGGGTCACATATCCCACCCGCAAACCGCGCGCCCGGACGATACTCCCGTTGGTCTGTTCTGATTGACCGGCCATGCATTCTAAAAGTGTTGTCTTGCCGCGCCCATTTGCGGCAACCAATCCAATACGGTCACCCTTGGAAATTGTCAGGTTCAGTTCATCGAAAAGGACGTCGCCACAGGTTACGCTTAAAGCGTTGATGTTCATCACAGTCATCGGAGTCTCTGCTCATAGAAAGATGTGCCGGTGCGGCTTTGGGCAGACCGATAGAAAGGTGTTTCTCGGGCCCGCCCTGTAAACGCATTTACAGGGCTAAACGGGGACCATGCTGAAGTCGGCGGATGATACGCATGTTCAGCTTGTGCCCTCCCGTTGTAGATTGTGACTGTGTGCTCAGACCTTAAAAAACAATTCCCGTCTCAGCAAGCGGCTCGATAAGAAAAGCAGACCTTTGCCGCATTGCCAAAAATTGTAGAGTTGGGCTCCCTGCTTACGTTCGCCCGAACATCGCGAGCGACCGCTATGCGGACTTAGCTGCCCTCCGAAAATCACTTTCGGATGACCGTAGTAGCCCTTGAGCGGACCTTCACAAATAATATTTGCACGAAGTCCCGAATTGATAATTTTAACTAGTATAGCCAGCAGGCTCAGAGGATTTGAAGACTCGCGCGGCTTGACAGAAATCTCCTTTAGCTCGAACGTTGCTGGATGTTTAACAGAAGAAATTTTGTTCTGGCATCGTTGTCAGCGTGTACATTTCCGGAGCTTGCGACAGCCAAAGCGCGGACTCCAACATTGTTGGCGCATGGGGGCGGTGAAACTCCAATTAGCCTTACGAAAGAATTGCGCAAGCTGGCCAAAGGGAGGCGGTTGTTAATCGTACCTTTTGCGGCCAGCAATCCAGCAACTGCTGCCGCCAGGACCAAGGGCTTTTTTCGGCAAAGCGGCTTTGGGAAAATCGATGTTCTAGAGCTTTCGTCTGCGGCTGGAGCAAAAGCGCAAATTGCACAAGCTGACGCAGTATGGTTCACGGGAGGTGTTCAAAGTCGGCAGGTTCAGGCACTGAAATCCGTTCCAGGTGTCCATGATGCGCTTTTGACAGCATTTCGGTCTGGAACCGTTATGTCAGGAGGATCGGCGGGCGCGGCTGTTCTGTCAAAGCTGATGATCTCTGGTGGGTCCGGTGGCAGTGTTTTTACCCGAACAGGTTTAGGATTTTGGCCGGAAGTTGTCTTGGATCAACATGTCCGTCAGCGCGGGCGCGAATACCGTTTAAAAAAAGTCATTTCTGCCAATCGTAATTTGATTGGCTTTGGTCTGGACGAGGGAACCTGGGTAACATTCGTGAACGGGCGAGTAAGAGTACGTGGAAGTGGCAGTGTTCACGTGGTGATTTGGCAGGGCGATCAACTGGTAACTACCCACCTTCGTAAGGGACAAAAATTCAATCTACGTGGCAATACATGATTACAGTAGCGAAGAAGGTGACAAAGTGTAGGAAACTGGTTCTTAGATTTTTGGCGCAAAATCAACTGTAACTATTGGTAACAAGTAACAAGTAGAAGGAAATGGGATGTATGTTCTATTGAAAAGATGGATGATTTCATGGTTTTTGGCGACCTTCGCAATCACCGCACCTGTTAGCCTGTTTGCCGATCCCTCCAAAGATCCAGATGCAAAAAACACCGCTTTATTTCGGTTTCAACATGGCCCTGGAGCAGTTTGGGATGTACCATTCTATTTTAGGGTGCAGAACGAAGTCGTAACAGGCTTCGTCAATCAAAACGAAATCAATGGCGGACGAGAAACTTTTTTTGACTGGCAGCCAGAGACGCCAGAGGAACAAGCACCAACCCAGTTGCTTTCTTCCATCGGCGAAGGCGGAAAATTCCGCGAACACCTCACAGTATTGCTAAATTCAGCCAGTCTCGATGGAAGCCAATTCGATAAAGCTGTCGAGAATGGTAAAATGACCTGGCATGACGGGGGTTGGGGGCACCTTACACAGACGAAAATCAATGACTACATCGTCTATGTTGCTTTCAACAAAAACAACAACAACCCGACTGATGCGGCCGTCATTCGGTATGTGAAAACGCCAAGCGTAGAATACCTTTCAAAAGCATCTAAAGCGGCTCTCGAATTTCGTGCAAATAGGAAATACGCGCACTGCGGCCAACAAGCTCTTTTGGACGCCGGATTCGACCCTAAAGGTGTAGATGGTGCGCCTGGTAAGGGAGCCCAAACAGCCCTTGGCTCATGGGCAGAAGCTAACAGCTTCCAACTGCCGCTGTTTTCCCAAGAAACCGCCTCGCAGGTTTGCTACGCTCTGACAGCACCCGAAGTCGTATTAGATGGCGAGTATTCGTTGGGTGCGATGCCAATAGCGCCGGGAGCCGGATGGAATGGATGGACTGATAGCGTAAGTTCTGCTGAGGCCATTGTACTCCACAAGGATGGCGTGGTTCGCCGGATTGTGGCGCTCAATTTCCGCGATGGTGTCACACATCGCTATGTGGGCAATGGGGTCGACCAACTACTTCGCCCACCATTTACTATGACCGGAACCTTCATAACGCATGGAAACGATATGTCGCGGCACGAGACACTTCTTGCGCTTTTAGAGAACGACGAAATTGGTGCAATTGAAGCGTATGTACGCGGCAAGGGTGTCACTCTAAATGGAACAAAGGATGACTTGCGTTTCCGCCCAGACATGATCGACGCGCGTTGGAGCATCATTGGTGAAACTGGGGCTGGTGCCGATGTGGTGGTCGCGGATTTCAAACCAATTCGGAACCGACCCGAAGACCGTATTGTGATAGTCTTTTTGGACGGCGAGGGAACTTCGAACGATAAACTCTTATACGGATGGCTGAACCGTTCAGATGAAGCCAACATGAGAATCAGGCCCGTGGAATAGTAAATGGCGGACGAACCTCTACTGAGTCATCCTCCATACCACTAAGCCGTTTCGAATAGCACCTTTGTTGCTCAATGCCACGCTCCAGTCGCGACCGCAAACGTCATGCGAAGTTACTTCACTTTAAGAGAATTTTGTTCTTGGGCAATCAACCTGGATTTGCAAATTCAGCTTTTTGCCCATTGCAGTAACTGAGGCATCGCGCAGCATCGGTCAAAAGGGGCTCAATTCTGACCTTCGCCGCCCGTGCCGTGGCATCAAGCCCATTCGGCGGCTGGTCCGTGGCCCAAAGCTAATCAATGAGAAACGTGGAGCAACCACTGCTTTGTGAATACGCTTTCCTGGGCTAAAAGCGTGTTGCCATGGCATTAAGG
>NZ_JBQFRG010000017.1:0-41302 GCF_056537285.1 Ruegeria sp. CF8
CGCAAACAACAGCAAACCAACACGAAGCAGACGTTGAAAATGTTGCAGATTTGCCGGGTTCCTGCGTTCGCAGTCACCATTGCGAACATTCAATGCGTATGTTCAACAGCTGAAACTGGAATTCTGAATAGTCGGGAGAAGATCAGTTCAATTCGTTGAACTAAACAACGCCGGCGCGTTGCAATCCTCCCACCAAGCAGCTTTCGAATTCCAAACTAGTCAACGGAAAATCATGTCGAACCAAGCGCAAACCGAAGTCCCGATTGATTTGCCGGACCCGCTTTACAGCCTGCGACGCCTCGTCTTCCTGGCCCAGATGAGCCTGAGCACAAATCTCTCCCAGGTAAGCAACATAAGTTGCCTTGGGCTGCCTTTGCGCCCGTCGCGACCACTCTACAGCGTCTTGGTAGTGACCAAGGGAAAGCTCTGCCATTGAACGCCCAGCCTCGCCAAGCCAGCAATAGGCTGCATTGGGCGCGACTGTGAGCGCTTGATCAAATGCTTTAATGGCACGATTTGGTGCGCCTTGCACAAGATACGACAGACCAAGCCAGTTGTAGGCCAACCCTAGGTTTGGATTAATTTCTACGGCCCGTTCTGCGGATGCAATTGCTTCGTCTAAATGTCCCAACGCGTAGTTTACACGCGCCAACGCCACCCAGGCAAAATCCATATTTGCATCGAGAACTGTGGCTTTTTTCGCTTCTTCAAGAGACCTCAATCGCATAGGGCTATGGCGATCTCCTCCCACATTATCTTCAAGGTTTTGGTTCATCACGCAGAGTGCATAGGCCAGTGACGCATGTGGGTCTGCAAAGGATGAATCAAGTTCAATTGCCCTTTCGAACAGGGCGATGGCTTCTGTCTGATGCTCTGGCAGGAAAGTCTCAAGGCGTTCAGAACCCCGCAGGAAACACTGCCAAGGATCAAGCTGTTCGATGCGCAGCGGTCTTGCCATTTGCAGCTCATGATCGTTGAGCACTTTGGGTACCGCTCCGACAACCGTATCAACAGCTTTGGTGTCACCATTGAGGAAGGAGATGCGTTCAAAATCCACGCTCTCAGCCCAAATCTGCGTTTGATCGGATGCTGCTATCAAGTTCAGGTTCATGCGAACATTTGCGCCAATTTCGCGTAGGCTCCCTTCGAGCACGTAGTCCGCCCCCAGTTGCTGCGCGATCTCTCCAATAGATTGATCTTTTGCTTGGGAAGCAAAGGTCGATTTTCGGGCCAGAACTCGAAGACTGCGAAACTTTGTCAGTTGCAAGATCACGTCATCTACAAATCCATCCGCGTGGTTCTTCAAAGACGCGTCGTCAGACATCAGCAGCATTGGCATGACTGCCAAGGTGCGAGGATAAGCGCGCGGTGCGATACTCGGAATTGGTGTTGCCGTTGCTTCTGAAACTTCAGCTATAAATTCGAACCCGTAGCCGTAGTGAGTTTTGACCACGTCCTCTTGGTATCCGGCCTTTTCCAAGGCTCGCCGAATGTCACGCACGGCAGAAGAAACGGCAGTGTCTGAGACAACGCGCCCCCTCCAAACCTCTGCGATGACCTCATCCTTGGAAGTCACTTTCCCAGGCTCGCGCGCCAGGAACGACAGCAAAGCAAGCGGGCGCGGTTTGATCGGAACCGGCACGCCGTCCTGCGTCAGCAATTTGGCTGATGTGTCGAGTTGAAAGGGGCCAAATCGAAGAGGCATCAATAAAAATCCGCAGAACAGTGAAACTCTAGAGCGCACTTTGGCCAAATTTGGCCAGATTTCAATCTCCTCACGCCTTCATTCTCCAGAATTGACCGTCTTGCTGGCCAAGATCGATAGCTGGCCTGCGAATAAAGTAGACGCTGAAGCAACGGCACCTTCGCAACCAACTGCATGAAGTACCGCTGCTCTGGGATTTGTTAGGCGCAAGCCACCGAAAAATGAGGAAACAATGCTGAAATCAACTCGTACTGCTCTCTGCGCAGCCCTTTTGACGCTTTCAACAACTGCACAAGCCGAAAACCTGACCTTTACGATCTTCAACGACAGCTCTGCTGATTTAGTGGAATTCAATGTGAGCAAATCAACTTCGGATTCCTGGGAAGCCAACCTGATGCGCGGCGGGTATCTAGCTCCCGGGTACGAGATCGATGTTGTGATTGCTGATGGGCAAACAACATGTGTCTATGACTTGCGCGGCATCTTTGACGATGGGTCTGAAGTTGAGGACTTCGATATCGATATGTGTGACTTAGGGTCATACACGTTCACCGACTGACCGATGACAGTGCGTTCCGCAAGGCTTTGAGCCAAAGAGTTTTGCGGGATGCGGCGATGCCAGGCGGAAGACCTTAAATCTTTGAACGATTGCCCGCAAAAGCTCCAAAAGGACAGTGAGACTCAAATACAATGACCACCATGCAGATCGTTAATTACGCGGCCTTTGCCATCCTTATGGTGGCCACGTTTCTAGGCATCTCTACGGTTTGGGGTTTGCTGTTTCTCTATTGGGTGATCCCGAACTTCTACTCGGGCCATGCCTTTCTGATCTCCGACATCGCACGGGATGATGACCCGGTGCTGTTTTGGCTCATTCAGGTGACCTGGGTCGTGTTCGGTGTCGTCCTTCTGATCTCTGACTTTGTACCGGCCCTGCAATGACAACAGCGTCTTCCGCCTCAATGTTCCACCACCTCCCCGTGGAGGCCTACACAAGCCAAGACTGGTTCGACCGGGAACAGTCCGACATCTTCTCAAAGACTTGGGCTTACGCCGGTTTCATGGAAGATGTCCCGGAGCCCGGGCACTACATCACGGTGCAAGCTGGCCTAAACAGCATCTTCATCGTGATGGGGCGCGACAGACGCCTGCGTGCTTTTCACAACATCTGCCGTCATCGCGGCACACAATTGATCCGGGCCGTTGGAAAAACGGAAAAGGCGTTAACCTGCCCGTACCACGACTGGACCTACGATCTGGAAGGGAACCTTGTTTCGGTCCCCAAAGAGGACAAAGAGTTTGGTGAAGTGGACAAGTCCTGTTTGGGGCTAAAGCCTGCTGCTGTTGATATCTGGAAAGGGATGCTCTGGGTGCATCCCAATCCTGAGGCCGGGTCTATTATGACCTGGTTCGGCGAAGTCGACGACAAGCTTGGCCCGCACGAGCCCGAACGGCTGATTGAATATCCTGAGGCGCGCACCAGCTATCAAGTGAGGGCCAACTGGAAGATCGTCGTGGAGAATTACATCGACGTCTACCATCTGAGCCATCTGCACTCGAACACTTTGCAAATGTATGATCACGCCAAGGCTGAATACGGCTTTGTTGGTCCGCACTTCGTGTTCTGGGAGCCGCCCGTTGCAAGTTTTGCTGAAGACCAAGAAAAGAAACTGACGATGCCTCGCGTGATACCGGAAGACTATTCCGGAGCGTGGGTGCCAATGCTATTTCCGGGCATCGGGATCGGCGCATCAGAGGACGCATGGTCTACGTTTGTAATTGAGCCGATCGCGCCAGATTTGACGCGCATTGAAACAAGAACCCGCGTTGCAAACGCATCCTCTTGGGAATTCACCAAGCAAAGCATACGCTCGTCAGGATTCTGGAACAGCTTTGGCCTGCGCGGAAAATACGAAGCGCATAATGCTAACGGTGAGGACGATCCGATGGCTTCCGGCGATTTTTCCAAAGAAGATATCTACGCTTGCGAGCAGCAGCAAAAGTCGCTGCAAAGCCCCTATTTTGAGGTCGGACCTGCATCTGCAGGCGAACGTCCGGTTCTGGAGCATCAGATTGTAGTCAAAAGCTACATGGATGGCGCGGTATGACCGGCGGATTTCATGAATTGACTGTTCTTGGCACGCGTGACGAGATTGGCGGTTCCGCAAAAACGGTTGTTTTTGATGTGCCACAAGACCTGTCTGACCAATTCAAATGGCGACCAGGGCAGCATCTGTCGCTGCGCTTCACTTTGGATGGGAAAGAGGTTCGGCGCAGCTATTCAATCTCAAATTCCCCGTATACCCCCCAGCCTCTTCAGTTCACGGTCAAAAGGGTTCGGGGTGGCCTCGTAAGCAATTACATCAACGACGCTTTGAGTGCTGGCGATAAGGTGGACGTGATGCAGCCGTTTGGACAGTTTTGTTTGACGCCAGAACAAGACCTGCGGCGCACGCATTACTTTTTTGCTGCGGGCAGTGGGATCACGCCAATCTTTGCAATGCTGCAGTCCGTACTGTTGGCAGAGCCTTGGTCTGATGTGCGTCTCCTTTATGGGAACCAAAATGCAGACAGTATTCTGTTTCGCGACACGCTTGACGCGCTCGCACATGACTTCTCTGGGCGGCTCGCCGTGCGCCATATCCTGTCCAGCCCATCAATGTGGTCCAGCTTCGAACACTGGCGACGCGGCAGGATCGATGCAGGTGCAATTGCAGATTTCATCGGGGAGCTTCCCCCCTATGCGCAGGATGCACAGTACTACATGTGCGGACCGGGCGGGATGAACGAGGCTGTCGTGCAAGGGCTCACATCACTTGATGTGCCGGAGGCACGCATTCATTCCGAAAGCTATGGCGGCGCTGACAGCACTCCATCCAGTGTCGAAGGCATACCGGCAATCGCGCACATCGAGCTTTCAGGCTATACCCACACGGTGCCGGTTGAAGCTGGGCAAACGGTGTTGGAAGCATCGCTCAATGCCGGGATATCCCCGCCATACAGCTGTCAATCCGGTGTCTGCGGGGCATGCCGTGCAAAGCTTTTTTTGGGCGATGCAAAGATGGGCGCACGTATGGCTCTGTCAGACGATGACATTGCTGGAGGTCAGGTTTTGGCATGTCAGGCACTCCCACAAACGCCCGAACTTGCTTTGAAATTTGAATAAAGCCGCATGCAGGACTTCTCCGATAACACGAAAAAGATGCCAGGTTAGCCGACATGTCCACAACTTATACCAGAAGAAAAATCGCTGCCTTGTTGGGAGTAAGCCCCGCAATGCTTGCCCTCGGTTCTGGGAGCATTGGTGCACAAAACAGCAATGAACCGGGCGTTCTGGACGTGGCGATCCTTGGCGCTGGCGCGGCGGGGCTAACTGCAGGTTTCTTGCTGAAAGAAGCTGGACTAAATTTTCGAGTTTTTGAAGCCGCGAGCATCCACGGCGGGCGGGCAAAGAAGGACACAACTTTCGCCGATTTCCCGCTCGATCTCGGAGGCGAATGGGTTCACACGTCGGCTGACATCTTGAACACGCTCTCGCAGACCAAAACCGCTTCACAATCAACACGAGAATGGCGTCCTATGACATGCCACCTGTGGGATGGTAAAAATCTGCATCAAGCTGACCGTTACGCGCACGAATGGCGTGGCGAGCAACGTTTTATTGATACGACTTGGTTCGACTTCTTTGATTGGTATATGGCGCGCGGCATTCGTGACAAAATCACTCTGAACGCCCAGGCAAAGACGGTAGATTACAGCGAGGCCTTTGTGCGCATTGGCTTTGCTGATGGGTCAACGGTCAGGGCGCGCCACGTGATTGTCACCGTCCCAGTCAATGTTCTCAAACGCGGGGATATTGCGTTCACTCCAGACCTGCCACGCAAGAAAAAGCGCGTCCTTAATCAGGTTATCATGCCGGATGGGTTCAAGCTGTTCATGCGGATGAACGAGCGTTTCTATCCCGACATGGTGCTGTTTGATCATGGGTACGAGACACCTGAGTCGGAGTTTATGTTCTACAACGTCTCGCTTGATAAGCCGACACGTCAAAACATCCTTGGCCTTTTTGCACATGGTGAACTCGCAACGCCCTATGCGCAACTGGATGAACGCACGTTGGTTCAAGCAGCATTAGATCAGTTGGACCTTTTGTACGATGGCGCAGCATCGCGGACTTACCAAAGTCACGTGCTCCAAAACTGGAGCAATAGCCCGTTTCAAGGAGGCACCTATTCTTATTTTGGAAGTGGATCCCCAAGAACGCTGGGGGCCTCAATCGATGGACGCGTTCACTTCGCAGGAGAAGCATACAACCAGCGATGGGATGGTGAATGGGGCTACATGCATGTAGCGGCCCGCAGTGCATACGACGTTGTGGCAGAGATCGTTAGCTAGGCTGTCAAAATTAAGACGAAAAGGTGTTCATAGAGATCATTCGGTCATTACTATCAAATTACCGACGGCTTCTTTGAGGCTGGATTAAACTTTTGGGGGACAAAGAAAGGGGCGGTTTAGCGCCCCAGCGGGCTCTTTCAGCAAACGCTTAGTGCGCATACCAGCTATTCGTAGTAATGGGTCAAAGTTCTGCTTTGTCCGCGTTCTGTGAGTTCGCTTGTGTTGAGATTTGCGGTCGCAGCGAATGGCCGGTTCAACGGGCCGCGCCGCAGCATCTCGACCGGGTGGTGGAGGTCCGCATTGGGCCGGGGCTACCAATATCCCCGCCAAGCATCTCCAACCATGCCAGCGCCAGACTCGATGGACTTTCCTACCGCCGCGCCTACAACCAAGTCCCCAACGACGGGTAGATATGCCATAGCTCCAGCACCGGCTGAAGCATTGAATGAAACTACCGACACACCTTTGGTCGCACTCCAGGTTCTTTGCCAAATCGAACGTTCATTACGTGTTTCCATGGCGTCTACTTCGCCGTGAAATGCTGCACATGCCATCTTCTGCGAGTATCGAATTTTTTCTTCAGTATCAGCCAGAATCTCTCTGGCAGTGTTTTTATTTGCCAGTTGTCTTTGAACATCTCTCACAGATCGCCCCAAGTCTGCCGCAGCGCTGTCGTTTACGCCTGACTGCATTGCAATTGCTTTTTCCATTCGCTCAAATTCATCAAGGAATTGGTCGAATGGCATGGCAACGGTAGTATCTGCAGATAGTGCTGCATTCAGATCGCTATTGAAATCCTTGTCTTCAACGAGGTCCGAAAGGGATCTACAGCAGATCTCCAAAAGAGCTGTTGCGTCTCCGATAGGAAGGGGCTGAGTCCGGACTGGTCGTAACTCCATCATGGAATTTGTGACGTTAGCCCAGTATCGATCATCGAATAAGACGCCCATCACTTCCTCCATGAAATGTCTTTTCAGCGTTAGTTTAGGAGCAAGATTGGTTTCAGTCCATCGAGCGCTTTCAGGTCTCTATTCCGAAAAAACGATGATCGACTGCGTAGTTGCGCAAGATTGCAGAGTTAATGCTGTTTCTCATAAAAATTCGAAAGCCCAACCCGATCACACTCATCTAGGTCTGCTTTGACGACGCTGCGTTGCAACATCGGATGCCAAGCTTTAGGTCCGCAATGGGCCGACTCGCAACCCAAATTCCAAGAGGTCACCCGTCCAGAACCTTCAACGTAAGCTCAACAATCCTCTGAAAGCCCTTCCGTCCCGCAATTTCATATCCCTGAATGGCATATGCCTTGCGCTTTGCCTTGAAATGCTTCGCAGAGTCCTGCGCCAGTTTGTGCGCTTCCTCTAGCTCGCTTTTGCCCATTTGATATGCCGTGTATGCCAATCTCATCTGGAAGATCGTGGCACGACCGAATTCGGCGGCAAAAATGGCTGGCGTCTTGCCGGTGTAAGTTTGGAGAGTTGGGTTCGCGCCAGCAACAAGAAGAGCTTCAAAACATCGATCGGCTCCAACCTTGGCGGCTGAATGCAATGCTGTCCGACCAAGTGCGTCACGCGCATCAATATCCACATGGCGATCAATGAGGGCGTTTACCATGTCTACATCTTTTCGCTCGGCCGCCAGCATCAGCGCAGTCTGTTTCAAATAGTCCCGCGCATTCAGAACATCCGTGGGCAGCAAGCTTACTAGCTTCAAATGCGTTTCGGCCATCGAGTTAGCAAGTTCGACCGGATCTTTGTGGATTCCGGAATAGGTCGGCATTTGCCTCATTGCACGCACAAGATCCGGCACCATCTTTGATGTCACAGTGAAGAACGTGTCACCACGCACATCTCTTAGCTTGCGCTTAAGCTTGCCGCGAAAGTGCTTGATGAAACCGCGTAACTCCAACTCTGACGCACTGGAGAGAAGCAAACCAGCGTATGACCTAATGATGTCAGATTCTTGTTGAAGCGGCGCTTCGATTTCCACCCCTTCATAAGGGCGAACAATGTTCTCCCAGAACCAAGCCGCGTGATCGGCCGCCGCTAAGCGCATAGAGTAATCGATCGGGCCTTCACCGAGCTTCCAGCGAGCAGCTACTTCAGGTTCAACTGACTTGCAAAGTAATCGAAAACTGCGTTCCGCACTGCGACGGCTGAACGCTTCCTGAGCAACCGCAAGTGAGAAGTTGAGCTTAGCGATATCCAGTTTCAGTGGGCCGATGGACCGTGCCAGACAGAGTTCGAGAGCCTTTTCAGCGTGTTCGCACGCGCCGTCAAAATTTCCTGACGAAATTTCGTTAAGGGCGCTAAGATAGGCGAGGTCCGGTTCAAACTCGGCAATGCCGGGCAATTTTCGAAGCTTTGCCAAGTGTGCTGCGACACGGTATTGGCGATCGGGTTCATTGCTTTTCTGGATTTTAATGCAGTGATCGATGGCTTCCTGAATCCTTTGTCGCTGTTCTACCAAGCTTCCGTTGAATGTCATTATCGCCGGCGACCTTAGCTTTAGATCTCGAAAAACATCGGGGAGCGTATCGTCGCACGGTACAGAACTTATTATTCCACTCAGGAAATCGGCTACCTGCTCTGTGGCCAGTAGCCTTCCGGACCCGTCTGGTGTAATCACACGAAACGGGCCTTCCTTTATCCAGAATGGTAGAGCCTTAGCAAAAGCCTGATCGGCCGATGGCGGGTTGGCTGGGTCTGTCGCGACAGTAGCCTCGTGGCTCCACCTAAAAAGCTCGATCAATTGCAGCGCCTTGTTGCGCATAGGATCCGCGTCGTTCGGCTGAACACCTGGCGTCAAAAATCCAACGAGATCCTTGTAGCTTTGCTCGAGTGCACGCGCCCAAAGCAACAACGAGCGAAGCTGCGGTGTCGACAGATGAGCTTCGTCTGAACTCTTATATGAAAACTTATGATCGTCATTAAACCACTCCATGATCCTGGAAATCGCTGGCGTCGTTCGGCCTGACTTCCAGTTGTCAAGGGTCCGTCTCCTTTCTTCATCGTACTCTCCCCAAAGCTGATCGAGAGGTCCTTCCACTTGCTTCAGCCACCAACTCAGAATTGCTTCGACCGGCAGGATCAAACGATTTGAGTTCGCAGTGTCTTGATGGGGCAAAAACCAAAGGCCTTCTTCAGGCATGCGAGGTAAAAGCGCTTCATCCTGACACCAGAAGCCCCACGTTCTGCCAAGGGCAGGCATAACGTCGAACGCAAGAAGCACCCAAAGTGCCTGCTGCGGATTTACCGAATATGTCCGCGTGTGGAGCTCTAACGCATCCAGAGACAGCCCAAGTCTCAAAGCTTGCTCAACAACATCGCCCCATAGGGTTGATGATTGCTCCAGACCCAACGCCTGCCTTAGCAAATCAAGCAACTCGAGCGTTCGGTCAGCCCCTCCCTCCAATCGCATCTCAAAATTTGCATAACGGCGGCGTTCGGAGTGCTGCCATTTCGGTGAGCCGAATAGCGACACAGCATAAAGGAGTGCGGAATGTGAAGTTGGAAGTTGAGCTTTCGGCAGAGTGTCGAGCATGGTCACACCTCAGCCTGTTGGCGGTGCAGCCTGGACAGCTCTGCCTTCACGTTCCGAAACGCTCGCCGATCACTCGGTGTTCGTGAGAAAACCAGTAATCCACCACCAGCCAGGAATAGCTTTGAGTGTTTTTTTCCAGAGACATAACGCGCCCCAGACTTCACTTCTTTTGCAATCACCTTGTTCAACTCCTTGTCTTTTGAATAATACACTTTGCACCTCGATAAGGGGATGGCGGCGCAACCACCATCCCAATCATTTCTTTCAGTAACTGTCGTAGGCGAGCCTTTTTTAGAAGCCTTTGTGCGTGCTGCGCGCGGCTGGCTAGAGGCTACTATTTCCCCTTAGGCGGATTGTTTCCGCGGCCAGAACCAGATTTGTTTCCTGTGGTTGATGGGCCGTTCGTAGGGCGTGGATTTGCCATTTCTCTTTCCTTTTCTTTGATCCATTTTTTGCCTCGCAACTGAATGTTGCTTGGCATGAGGAAGAGATAATCGAAGCCGACCCCATCCGTGAGGAAATCGGGAATACAGTCGCAAAACTGATCATGAGGGAGACAATTGGCCTTAAGATCACGTCAAACAGCCAATTTACGCCTAGGTCCAGAGCAGTTCGCACGGCGAATGTCTGCTAAGCGGGCTGCATCTGCAGCGGTAGGTACCAGAGCTAGACGGCGGCTTGGGGCCGCTTGTCACATCGCATTGGAAACTGGCAGAAGTCCGTCGACCGAGCGGACCTTGTCGCTTACATGGTCAACGAAGCTAGAAATGCGCGCAGGTATGATGACGGAGGGTTGGCGTACTGCATAAAGAGGGAGCAGTTTTTGAGAGTATTCTGGCAACACAGTGACGATGGCGCCGCTCGCAATCTTTGGCGCGAAGGCCCAGAGTGGGCCGACGTGGATGCCTTGTCCCTCGGCAACAGCCTTGACCGCTGAACGAACCGCGTTGATGGCGATGCCGCCCGAGCGCTGAACTCTTACGGACGCGCCACTTGGGTCGAATAACTCCAATGGTTGCTGACGATTGGTCGGGGAAAAGAAGATGAAGTCGTGCTGCGTCAGGTCCTCGGGGCGCTCCGGGGTTCCCTTACGTTTTAGATAGTCGGGCGAGGCGACAAGCACGCGGGGAACATCGGCCAGTTTGCGCGCAACCAGGCTGGAATCTGGAAGCTCTCCTACGCGCAGCGCCACATCAATCGCATTCTGGTTCATGTCGACATAGCCACTGGCGAGGATGAGGTCGTAGTCGACGCCGGGGTACATCTGCCGGAATTCCAGCAGCCAATCCGTCACGAACTCCTGCCCGAAATCAATGCCGCAGGTGACGCGCAGAAGGCCGCTTGGAGTGAGGTTTTCGCCGCTGACTTCCGCGTCGAGGGCCTCCAACAGATCGATGATGGAGGACAGCCGCTCGTAATAGACCTGACCTTGCGCGGTCGCCCGGGTCGCGTTGCCGCTCCGGTCTACAAGCTGGGTGCCAAGCCTTTGCTCCAACTGGGTGATGCGGCGCGAGATGCCTGAGGGATCCTGCCCCAAGGCGCGCGCCGCGGCACGAACAGACCCGAGTTCCACGGCTTTTAGGAATGCGACTTCGGCGGCCTTCTTCATGCTGCATGTTGTAGTTTTGTCCACATCAAGTTGTCAATTCCACGACTGATGGTGGGAAAAACGTTCACTTAGGTTGCCTTCAACGCATCAAGGAGGCGCCGTGATGGAAAAGGTACTTGAAGGAAAAACCGCCCTTGTGACGGGGGGCAGCCGCAATATCGGGCGGCTGACGGCATTGGAGCTGGCGTCCAAGGGCGCGGATGTCATCCTGACCTTCCACAGTCAGGCGGGTGCTGCTGCTCAGGTTATTTCCGAGCTAGAAGCTCTTGGACAGAGGGCGGTCGCTTTCGAGGCCGACTTCTCGCAAGACGGGGCCGCCGCTACTTTGGCGGCACAGGTGCAAGAGAGGCTGGCGTCTTGGGGCGCAGCGGGGCTCGACATTCTGATCAACAACGCGGGCACGCTTCGGATCGGTGGGTTTGACCAAATCACCGGCGATGACCTCGACGCGATCTACACCACCAACTTCAAAAGCGTTGTGTTGCTAACGAAGGCGCTTGTCCCGCAGATGTCGGATGGGGGGCGTATCGTAAATCTCAGTTCGGGCCTTGCCAATGGTGTATTCCCACCTCTGATCTCTTACGGGCCGCTCAAGGCCGCGTTGCAAGCCATGACGCTCTATTGGGCGCAAATCCTCGGACCCCGGCAGATCACCGTGAATGCGGTGGCGCCCGGCGGGCTGGACGACGATTTCAACGCCAAGCTCTTTGACGAGATCATCCCCGGTGCGCGCGACTACATCGCGGGCAGCACAGCGCTTGGCCGCGTTGGTCTGCCCGAGGATGTCAGCGGCGTGATCGGATTTTTGTGTGAACCCAAGGCCGGGTTCATCACAGGCGCCACCATCAAAATCGATGGCGGCTTCAAACTTTAACTACCCAAAACAGGAGAGAAGACCATGACGAATGAAACCCTTTCCATGTCCCGCCGGTCCGTCCTGACCCGGCTGGGTGTCGCCGCTCTTGCCGGTGCGGCGGCAACACAAGCACAGGCGCAAACGGCAGGTGTAAAACCGCTCACTGGCAAAGTGGCCATCGTCTCAGGTGCTCGCAACAATATGGGCCGCGCTTTCTCAGTCAAACTGGCCGAGATGGGCGCGGATGTGGTGGTGCACTACCACCGCGCCGAGACCCGCGATCAGGCCGAAGAAACCGCCCGCTTGGTTGAGGCGCAAGGCGCGCGCGCGGCCTTGACGATGGGCGATCTCGGGCAAGTTGAGAATGTGCGCGCCATGTATGACACGGCCGAGACGACGTTTGGCGGAGTCGATATCGTGCTCAATCATGCTGGGGCCATCATCAAGAAGCCGCTGGCCGAATTCACCGATGACGAGTTCGAACGGCTCGATGCCATCAACAACCGCGCCTTGTTTTACAGCCTGCGCGAAGCGTCGACACGCATGCGCGACGGCGGGCGCATCATCAACACGGGCACGTCCCTGTTGGCTGGCGCTGCCCCAGGCTACACGATCTATTCTGGCACCAAGGCGCCAGTGGAAGAGTACACCCGCATGCTCGCCAAGGAACTGGGGCCAAAGCGGATTACGGTGAACTCCTTTGCGCCTGGTCCGGTCGATACGCCGTTCTTCCATGGTCAAGAGACCGAGCAATCCGCGGCCTACGCCGCGCGCCTGTCGACCGAACAGCGCCTCGGCGTGATCGAAGACATCATACCCGTCGTCGCTTTCCTGGCGGGTCCTGACTCGCAGTGGGTGAACGGCCAAACCGTCTGGATCAACGGCGGCTACATAACACGCTGACCCTTACAGGGCCGGGGGTGCTGTGCATCCTCGGCCAACCCGGAGAACACAATGCTCAAGACAATCACAGCACTTTTTGTGACAGGTATCGTTCTGCTTTCAGGGGCCCAAAACGCCATGGCAATCGAAGAAACACCCCTAGAATACCAGGCCAATGGCCACGTTTTTGAAGGCACTCTGGTTCGACCAGACGCATCAGGCGATTTGACCGGGATATCCGTTCTCATTGCCCATGATTTCCTGGGGCCCGGAGAGAACCAGCTTGCTCTTGCACGAGATTTCGCGACGCAAGGTGCGCTGGTTCTTGTCGCTGACCTCTATGGCGCGGGCCGTCGTCCTGACGGTGTTGAAGAGGCGAACGCATTTGCCTTTGCGCTGCGGGAAGACGTTGGCGCGCTGCGCGCCACGATGCAGTCGGCCTTCGCAGCCTTGATGGCTGAGGGTGGTACACCGAACCGAACACTGGTTCTGGGCTCGAGTGTTGGCGGCCTCGCGGCACTGGAACTCGGTCGCACCGGTACGAATGTTGGTCATATCGCTGCCATGTGGTCGGTGATCGAGAACACCGAACCCAACAGTGCCGAACCATTTCAATCGTCGGTTACGCTACTGCAGGGCACCGCCGATCCTTTGGGGGATCCCGAGGCTGTCGCGGCACTGTGCGCTGAGCTGGAGACTGCAGAAGTCCCGTTCCAAATTGTCACCTACGATGGAGTCGCCCATGCCTTTACGCTTCCCTTCGTCGGCGATGATCCCAGCACCGGCTTTGCCTATGATGCCGACGCCCACGCTGACACTTCACGCCGTATGCTAGAAAGTCTCGCTGGACTTTAACAGGTCCAGCTTCCAAACGGTTTTGGTTCAGTCCAATACGTCGAGGCACATCTCTCTCAGCCAGATCAGGAATGGGTCGCCGTAGTCGGCGCGGAACATCAGCGTCGCAGGAGCATCCGGCATCTCAAACGGAACAGGCATAGCCGTCATGCCGAGGCGCTTACCCGTTTTCTCGAACGGGGCGCGCAGCGTGGTGAAAACGGCGCCGGTTTCAGCGGCCAGCATCAGGGCTGCAGAAAAGTTTGGCGCGTAGCCTGCGACTTGGCGGTTGAGCTTGTGTTTTCTAAGCGCCTTCTCAACGGGTCCCTCCTGTGCGCTGCCTTGGCCCACAAGAATATGCCTCGATCTGCTCCACTTCGTCACGGTGGGATCGGCACAATAGTCATGAGATTTGGGCGCAAAGGTACACCACTGTAAAGGGGCAATCCGATGCAGCACGAGATTGGGGTCAGATTTCGGGAGGCCAAAGCCCAAACCGATATCCGCCTCTGATCTCAATACGGCTTGCCGGGCCGCACCGCCTTGGATGAACTCGACCGACGCCTGCGGCGCTTGGTCCGACAGAGCGCGGATAAAACCGGTAAAGAGCGCTGTGCATAAATCAGGGGCCGCGATGCGAATGCGGCGTGTGGTTGTGGATGGGTCGAATGCGAAAGTGGTTGCGAACATTAATTTAGCGGCTTGCGCGGCAGCGGTCACGCGTGGTTGCAACTCTGTGGCAAACGGCGTGAGCCGCATTGACCAACCCTCGCGCACCAGAATTGGATCGCGGAAGTGCGCTCGCAGGCGTGACAGGCTATGCGACATTGCCGATTGTGTGCGACCAACGGCGTCCGCCGCCTCAGATACAGATTGGCGGTCGAGAAGCGCATGCAGAGTGGTGATGAGGTTCAGGTCCAGGCCTGCCAGATTATTATCACTTTCATTCATGCAATCTTTATAACCATCAATTGGATTCACGTCACTCCATCAGCCAGCCTTACTGTAGAACACTGCAGCAGAGGACATACTCATGAATCACGTACAGCTCTTTCTAAAGGTGATTGCGGCCGGCTTGGTGGCGACGCCGATCCTGGCGCAGCAAAGTGACATTGATCTTAGCGGAACGTGGGAGAGCATCGCTTGCGAACTGCGCCCGCAAGCGGGTCAGGACGGGATTGCGCCCTGGTACTTGAAGCGGTCCATTGTTTTTGGTCCGGGCCGCATCAATGCCCACTTTACGACCTTTGCCGACCCCTCCTGTTCCGCGCCCCTGCTTGAGTTGAAATTCGGTGGTGACGTGACCGTTCTTGGGGTTTCCGATGTCGCCCCTGGCGCGCGGGAGGTGGATCTGGTCGTCAATGACTACCTGACTGTCACGCCACAGATGGAAGGCTTCGCCGCGTTCCTGAATTCGGCAGAATCCAATACTTGTGGAAGCGTGGAATGGTCCGTTGGGGTTGAACACGACATTTTCCAAACAGGATGCTCGGTGATGGGTGTTGCCGCGAACGCGCCAACGACTGAGTACGAAGTGCTCCATGTTTCGGCCGGGCATCTCTACTTTGGCGCGCGTCCGGTGAACGGGCTTCCCCTGGCGCAGCCTGATGACAGGCCTACCGCTTTGCAAATGCCGCTGAAACGATTGGAGGGCGGCATGACACAGAAGGTCGGCGCGGATGATCTGCGGGTTCCCAAACACGTCGAGATTGTATTGTTCGAACAAGCCGAGGGCGCCGACCCAGCCGAAGTGCGCGCGTTCTTTGAGGCGATCACGCAGAAGATGAACCAGAACGACACGCTTCTCTATCGTACGGTCGGTCAAGGTGACGACGGCACATGGCTGTGTGTGAATTATTGGACCAGCCGTCCCGACATGGAGACGCTGAACGCCCAAGCGCAAAGCTGGTCCGACGAATTCGCAGCCATGGGAGAGTTGGTCGTCCCGAGCAGCTTCAGGCTGACGAGTTACGACACCGGCCTTTGACTATACCATGATCTCTTAAGCCTAGCTGGCCATCTGTCGGAAAATCTACGATCCTTGGCCTCGGGGACAACCCATCTATCAGCTGCGGCGAAGGTCCGGTTTGGCGGGCCGCGCCGCAGCATTGAGTTCAGGTCATCAATGTCCGGATTGGGCCGATGTCGACCAGTCTCGCGCCCTACAGCTGGATCTCCATCACGTCTGTTGGTGTTGCGATGGAGGCCCGTCAGGCCGCAGGAAGCGCCGTAAACGGGTGTTAACGTGATGCTTTTTCTCAAAATCTTGGATTGTCAAATGGCTTGTACACACAGCGCGACAAACATGCTTAACCAGCTCGCGGCATTGGGCATTGAGCCCGTGTTTTTGTACTAGGCCGGATCCGTAAGCATCACTTGTGGTTCAGTCGTCCCCTGCCGCTCGCAAA
This sequence comes from Ruegeria sp. CF8, assembly GCF_056537285.1. Lineage (NCBI taxonomy): Bacteria > Pseudomonadati > Pseudomonadota > Alphaproteobacteria > Rhodobacterales > Roseobacteraceae > Ruegeria > Ruegeria sp. CF8. Next base: position 16,233 of record NZ_JBQFRG010000017.1, read on the forward strand.
AAATTATCGGTACTTTTGTCTTCCTAAATTTGCAAAATTGACGTAAGGTAAAGCATATTTATCAATTGCGATTTCGCTTTGTGCATCAATTACCGCTGCACACCTGCAACATAGATCAATCGGCTTTCAGGGTTCGGAATCGCTCGTATTTCAGGAGTTCCGATGACTGCAATTTTGCATGTTCCGGCGCCCAAACTTGTAGATGGGTTCAATGCCGTTCCCATCCGGATTACGAACGTTACCGGGTTGTTTGAATTTGACGCGACAACGCAGACGGCAACTGCTTCGGCGGTGATGGAGTTTGATGTTGGTCCCCATAGCGGGTTCCCGATTTTCGATATTCGACAGACCATTCAGGCGGCCACTCTTGATGGCAGTTCCATCGCTGTGAGCGATCTGGCACACCACGATTTTGGTCCGGGCAACGATCACGCGCTCCGCATCATCAATCGCAATCTGATGGCCGGCAGCAGCCACGTCCTGACACTCGCTTACGCCCTTCAAGAACCGCAATCGCCCAATGCGCGCGATGTCATTTGGTTGCCTTCGGGCGCACTTTCGTTTGACTTCCATCTGTCTGATCTGAACCCGGCCAGGTATCTGGAAAGCTGGTTGCCTTCAAACCTGCTGTTTGACCAGTTTCCGGTCACGCTGGATATTGCATTGACCGGCGCGGCAGCTCACACGCTGATTTCCAATGGCGCCATCACCCAAAATGGGTCGAACACGTGGACGGTCGCCTTTCCGGCGCATTTCGCGCCGTGTTCTCACATGTTGATGATCGAAGCGGATAGCGAGATCACTCAGCAGATCGGAACGGTCAATCTATCTGGTGGGCCGGTCGCGCTTGAACTGACAAAACGAGCAACTGACGCTTCCCTGAATCTCAACTCGTCCGAAGTGGCCTTGGCGTCTTTTCTGACGGACATGGACGGGGATATCGGTCCCTACATGCACGGTGACCGCTATGTGGCTTATCTGACGTCCTTCAATAGCCACTCGATGGAGTATGATGGCGCGACGACAAGCCGTATCGGGGCTTTGGAACATGAAGTGTTTCACAGCTGGTGGGCCCGTGGTCTGGTCCCGGCCACAGGTGAGGATGGGTGGCTGGACGAAGCCTGGACCACATATATGACCACTACACCGGATGCGGTGCCGCTGGACATAAACGACCCGCCGGTTGCCATGTGGCAGAATGATCCATGGCGCCGAAACACCAATGGCGCAGCCTACGGGCATGGATCGGACGTGTTTTCGGGCATCGCAGCCGAGATTGGTATAGCGCCGTTGCAAAGCCATATGGCCGCCATTTACAATACACGCGAAGGACGCCATTTCTCGACTCCGTTGGTTGAGGCCGAACTGATCCGGCGATCCGGCAGCTTCGCGATAGCTGATATTTTTGATCGGTTCGTTTACGGCGGGAACACGGCCCTACCGGGTTCTGCCAATCTCCATTTGCGAGATGCAACAGATGACACCGGAGCAGAGCCCTATACGGGTGTATTTTGGCGCTCACCCGATGTTTGGGTTCGCAATTCCCCTGATGGCGGCACAACCCCGCAACCCCCGGAGGCTGGTCAGGACAACTGGCTTTACGCGCGCGTCACCAATCGTGGTTCGGCGACAGCGCGCTCTTTTGTAGTGGGTTGGAAAATGCAGGTCTGGGCTGGAACACAGTTCGAATATCCCGGTGACTGGTTTCCACTGACAGGCGCGGCTGTCGGGTTTGATCTTGCCCCGGGTGCAAGCCAGATTGTCTGCACCAAATGGCCCGCGTCTGATATTCCCCCAGAGGGTACGCACGGTTGTCTTCTCGCCATGGTTTGGTGTGCTGATGACAGACCTGTTCCGGGTCGCCATGTCTGGGAAGAGGACACTCTCGCACAAAGAAACATGACCGTCGTTGACGAACTCCCGGATGAATGGGAACACCGCCCGTTTCGGATCGGCAGTCGCCACAGCCCAACAAGCCAGATTGCCCGCATTGAACTGCATCGTCCACGTGCCTTTCCCGAACTGGAGGTATTGATAACACACAAAGACCCGGCTCGGATCAAAACGCTGCTTTCCAGTGCAAAGGATCGAAAGTCGTCGCGCAGAAAGAAACAGCGACCCTTGGCCCTTCATCTGGCGTCCAGAAGATTTGACCTGTCAGACACCGTGCAGATACGCGCGGCAGACGGATCATGCCTGATTGTTGGCGATCATCAGGGCAATGACCGCCAGGGACCCGCGCAAATACACTTGACCAAAGATCCGCGTGGGCAGCTGGCCATTGCTTTCGATCCCGGTCACCGGAGCGGCTTTGACATTGCATTGAACAAGGGTGAGGTCCTGGGGTTCGATCTTTGCTTTCAGATGCCAAAAACCAAAGGCAAACCCCAACACTTTGATGTCGTGCAGTTCAATGACCGAGGCCGCATGCAAGGTGGCTTTACGATCATCTTGAACAACCAGCTAAAAAGGGAGACCAAGTAATGCCCGCTCCGGTAATCTATTTCGATCTCGGCAACACACTGGTTTTTGGCCCAACCGGCGACAAGACTCCGTTCGCTGATGCCGTTGTAACAATCGAAGCACTTTGGCTGCGCGGTTATCGCATCGGCCTTTTGTCTGATCAGTCTCCGGGGACGACCATCGCTGATGTCCGTCTGAAGCTTACGGATTATGGTCTGGAGGAGTTTCGCTTCGACGTGATCACTATTAGCTCGGAATTTAGTCCACCGATCTACAAACCTGATGCGCAGATATTCCAAACCGCGTTGACCAAAGCCGGGCATACATCGGCCAATAGCCAGACGGTTTTTGTGACCGAGACACTTGATCACATCGAGGCCGCCCGAACGCTGGGCTGGCGCGCCATTCACAAGCCATTCGGGGCTTCATGCACATCTGCTTCGGGTGAGTGCATCGAAACGCTGGATGAATTGCTCGATTTGTTCCCGCCGCTGGCTATCGATGTCTTCATGCGCGACAATACCGGCGATGACGGGGATGAGCCCTCCAGCGGCGCATTCTGGAACTCGCCCGATCTGTGGGTCCGCAACCAGAACGATGATGCATCCAGCCATCAGAACCCAATCGCCGGGCAAGACAACTGGTTCATGGCAAGAGTTTACAACCGCGGCGTCGGCATCGCGCGCAACGTATTGATATGGCACAAAGTTCAAGAGTGGGCGGGTACTCAGTTCGTCTATCCGGATGACTATTGGCCTTACACAGCGTTGACCGGCACACAGGTTGATCCCGGTGAAAGCACCGTCGCAAAGGTGGTTTGGCCAGCGGATCAGGTGCCGGCTGAGGGCACCCATGCATGCTGGACATCTGCAGCGATCATAAACGGCGACGCGATCGCGACCCCTGCGCATGTCTGGGATTCAAACAACCTTGCCCAGAAAAACCTGACGATCATCGAAATGGAAGCGGGCGGCGAAGCTGAAATGATGGTGGCCATCGGCGCTCGTACCGTGCTGCGGGATCAGTTTGCGATACTGGAGTTCTGGCAATCCCGAAGGGGACCCAAGTTGGAGGCACATCTGACAGGTCATGTACCACGTGCTTTGGCCAACGCAGCAATGCGTGCCAGAAATATCCAAAGAGACCCGATTGTGAAAAGACGTCCTTCTCCCGTTTCGCTTCGGTTCATCGACCAGGCCCGTGTTGAGATTCTGGGGGTCGCCTCAAATGATGGGGATGACATGATCCTTGATCTTGCCCCTGGCTCTCAACTTGATATGCGGGCGAAACAACCTGCAGGTGGGCGACAGCCAGTGTTTCAACGCCCACTGGCACCGCTGACGGCACGTTTGATCGAATCAAAAGACGGCGCGTCTGCGGTTGCCTTTTCTGATCATGACGCCAGTGGGATCGAACTTGGTCTGCGCCCGGGTGAAGTCATCCGCACCCGGTTGCGTCTGGTCGCCCCCAAGACAACACGACCCGGAGACCGAATGGATGTCGATCTGGTGCAGCGCAATGCAGACGGCACCATCGTCGGTGGCATTACGGTTTCTGTTCGCATCATCGAACAACCCAAAAGAAAGAGCAGAAGGAAGTCCAAATCAACCGGTAAAGGGAGCACCAAGTCATGAAGGAATTTTACAGTTCCGACCTTCGCGCACATATTCAAGCTGATGCCAAGGCCAAGGTCCGTGCAATCCGACACTCGGACGAGTACTGGGAAAGCCCAAATCGCACCGGAGGTGCGCTTGATACCGCGATCGCCTATCTTCGGAGCTTTGCAGATACCTATGAAGTCCCGACCAGACGCTTGGACAACGCCAGAACCAAAGTAAGCTATGTCGATCCGGTAGAGCAGGGTGAAGAATACCGTCTGGGCGAAGAAAAACACCATTTCGATGCCGGGGTCTTCGGCTTTTATCAGACCGTACACAATATACCCGTCTGGCGAAAAGGCATGAAAGTGACAGTCAAGCAGGGGCCTAACCGTGTTGTGGCATCCGTTGATACGAGCCTGCACGATGTCGATGTCACCCTACCGTCAACTCGGGTCCTGAATGCCGCACGAAAAGCGCTTTTGTCTGCCAATCAGCGCAGTCTCGGCCAGCGCGCCATCAAGGCGAACCAGGATCTCTCGCTTCGGGCGGTTGAAGCCAAAGAGGCAGAAGCCGAAAGCGCGCCGGATGAGGCCAAGTTTCTCACGAAGTTCCTGAAACCTTCTGATGACGGCGAAGCGGCCGCTGTGTCTCGATCCCGGATTATCAGGGGCAGGTTCTGGATTTATCGCTACGACGCAAAGCGACGCCTGAGCATGGATGCGCATCAGCACCCCGATCAGGACAACCACGTGCATGAAGACCCGAAAGGCGGCGGCGAAGTGCACGGTCAACTGCACCTGCCGTTCAAGCTTCCGGCTGTGCCGGACTCGATTCAGCACGGCAAGGACTATGTCGTGGCCGAGGTGACCTTTGCGTTGGCGCATGGCGGTCATAAGCATATCTGGCGCGTTCTCGTGGAACTTGAAACAAGCTCTATTCTTTATGTTGAGCCCTTCTTCGCAGGTGTGAATGGTCTGGTTTTTGAAAACGATCCGATCACCAAAACCGGAGACACGTCGTTGGACAGCACGTCAGACTCGATGACGCTCAATCCTCATCGCGACGATGTGGTCTTGCAAAATCTTGATGCGCCAAGCGGGGGCAATCAGAACCTGTCCGGAACCTGGGCCTTTGTCGGTCAGGAAGAGGGTGCGAATATTGCGCCGCCCGTGGAAAGCAACGGCACGGATTTCGATTACGATGTGCGTACTAACAATTTTGCTTCGACCAGCGGGTATTTCCACGTCGACCGGATATTCCGGACCATTGAGGACCTTGGTTTCAATGTGACCACTTATATGGCCAACACCAATTTCCCGGTACCCGTCGATATTCGCTGTTTCAATATCGTTAATGCCCATTGTGTCGGTGATGGTATGGGGGGGATTGATCATGTCGGCTATGGCTTGATGGACACAACGGATACCGCCAATCCTTTGGGCCGCGCCTGCGATCCTCGGGTTCACCTGCATGAAGTTCTCGGCCATGGCATTCTCTATGAAGCGGTCGATAGCGCCAATATGAATTTCACGCACAGCGCCGGTGACTCGCTGTCTCTGATTTATTTCGATCCCGACAGTCAATGCTGGGGCGTTGATGGAACACCCGTCAACAAACCGGGCGATTTGCGCTTTACCTACGTGCCGTGGCACCCGTCGCTGGACCGCCGCGCCGATAGGGATGTGGCGGCCGGTTGGGCCTGGGGTGGATCGCGCGACAATTCAGGCTACGGGTCAGAAGAAATACTGTTGACCACGCTCTTCAACTTCTATCGCTCAATTGGCGGAGATCATCCAAATCTGGGTCGCCGCCAGTTCGCATCGCGTATGGCGATGTACCTGATCATCCGCGCGATTGGTGATCTGACGCCTGCGACTGACCCCGACTACGCGAGAGATTTCGCCGCCCAGATGATGACAACCGATCAGCTGAACTGGACGTCAGAGGGGGTCTTCGGCGGTGCTTATTCCAAGGTCGTCCGGTGGGTTTTTGAACAACAGGGTGAATACCAGACACCGCTGATCACAAATGCCACCAGCGGTAGTGTAACCACAGCAGGTGATCCGCCTGAATTTGATGTGTATATCGATGACGGTCGGGCCGGTGGGTACGAATTCCAGCGTGTCCATTGGGCGTGTCCCAACGTTTGGAACCGGCGCGATCCCGATGGCATCCACAGCCACCAAGAGGCCGCTCTTGGCGAGACAAACTACATGTATTGCAAGGTCAAGAACCGGGGCACCTCGCAAGCACAAAATGTCGTTGTTCGGGGATTCCACACCAAACCGGGTGCCGGATTGAATTGGCCAGCGGATTTCGATCCGCTAACCACAGCGCAATTGCCTGTCGGTACATTAGATCCGAATGACTCCGAAGAAGTTCTGGTTGGCCCCTTCGAGTGGACGCCTAACGTAAATACGCACGGTCATGATTGTGTTCTGATGGTTGTCAGTTCGGATGGCGATCCTGCCAATATTGACAATTTTACCGCAGGCGAAACAATCCCCGAATGGCGGCTTGTCCCCAATGACAATAACGTCGCTCAGCGCAACGTGAATCTCGTACCCGGCGGAGGCGGCGAGGATGGGCTAATGGCTGGTTTGAGTGGGATCAGCTTTTTTGTCGGCAACCCCAACCCTGCTCGCGGGCGGTTTACTTTTGACATCACCCTTCCCCGTATACTGCGCAAACTGGGCTGGCGTCTGGAGATCGAGGGTCTTCGCGAAGGGGTGGTTCTCAAGTCCGGTGAACGGCGCGAGGTATTCCTGAAGCTACATCCCGGCAATAACTTTACCGCCGACGAAATCGAGGCGATTAAAGACCGCGACATACGAATTGAAGTCCTGCATGATGACAATCCGGTCGGCGGAATGACCTATCGGCTGGACCCATCGATCAAACGTCCCTTCAACGATTTGAAAGACAAGCGCCTAGGTTCACGCGCCGGTGGCAAACCTGACGACTGTACCGACCAGGCCCAAAAATTGGCCGATTGTCTGGGAATCAAACAGGATATCGATGGCGTGTGCGTCAAAGAGATTGTCTTGGGCTTGAAGGTCAAAGGGAGTGACTGCTGTTAAGTCAGTCCGTCTTGGCTTGAACTGAATATCGCAGAAGGTTTGTGCGACCCGTTTGTGGCGGGATGTGGGGCGTCTGCCGTCGTTACAATCTGCTGTGGCGCGGTCTTCAGTTCGCCACTTCTCCAAGTTTCCTGTTGACCTTGAGTTTCTCGAGGCCGGTATCTCCAAGAAAACAGGACGAAATCCGTTGTGCGTATTTCAGTAGCCGCGTCCCGGTCAGGGCTGAAGATCATTACGATTCGATATAACGAAGCAGAAGGATTAGTTCCCAATACTAAACAGCGGCTTGTGGAAAGACCTACACACTGCAGTGGGGATAATCGTTCGCTTCCATTCTAATTCTGAATCGTTCCAATTGAATGGATATTCCAATGTCATTGGACAGATAGGCGGCATCAAATGATAATGGAGGCATGGAGCTATCAGCGACTACACCTGTCCACTTGATCCACGTGGACCCAGAAGTCAACATGGCGCGGTTCTATGGAATAGAGTTGCAACCGACGCTGTTTGGGGAAGTGTGTGTCCTTCGGACCTGGGGACGCATTGGCACAAATGGGCAGGCCATGATGGAGACCTACGACGACCAAGCTCAAGCAGCTGACGCGCTCCAAAAACTCGAGGCACAAAAGCGCCGTCGAGGGTATGTCCAGGTTGCAAATCCCGGGCCAGCCGGGTCGTGACTGTGCTCTTAGTTTCAGCTGACGCGCCGGCTTCTACCCTGAGCACCCCAGCATGATCTCCCTGTCCCAATTCAGAACTTCCGGCAATCAGTGAAACTGTCTTGTTTAGAAGCGCGCTCGAGTGCGGTGAGAGGCAGCACTTGCTTTCACGACCAGCGCTGGAAACACGTTAGTCCTGATCCAAGGCTCGAAATCCTTCTCAATAGGGGGGTTCTCTTTTGTGCTTTTCTCTACTGAGGAAAGGAGAGCACACCCCGGCAATGAGGTTTCATTCTAGACCTGCTTGGGGGCGAGTTTGTTCCACTCATCCGCGCTCATGCTTTTTCGCGTTAGCCCGTCCTCTGAGACGAACTGAGCTGCTTTGACGAGGAGAAAGGCCACCGTGATGGCGTCTACCTCGCAACGTTTCTCGAATTCTTCGGTAGTTTCATTGGGACCTTCTTCCGACATTCCCATTCCCCTCTGTATCCGACGCTTTCGGGCAATTGGCTAACTTTGCATAGTACTTCATCGCGCTCGGAAAGCCAGTTCTCGGGCGTGCGAGCGCTTCTTCAGGAGAGGCTCTAATTCTGCAAACAAGCCCGTCCTCCAGCGCGAGTAGTTTGCTATGGTGCAGAAGGACGGGAGACCGGCCCCGGTACTCTTCATTGCTCGTTTTGCTGGGTGCCATCTGGCGACACATCGTGCTCATTGTCAGACGTTGCTTCAATCTCCCGAACAGCCAACTCCGCGATTTTTCGAACCAGATACCAAACGCTGCTGCGGCGTGTGTGCCCCTTGATCCAGCCACTCACATCCTGAGCCGGGATATCGAGATGCGGTGCTTCGTCTTCGAATACTCTGACCTTGTAATCGGAGATATCCGCAAGCTCGCTCATGTTTCCAGCCCGGGCTTCCGCGATTGACGTACGGTTTACATAAACAACAACTCTTAGCATTTTCGTCTTTCCTATTTTGGTGTGTCCGCAGGCTTGGGCTTTCGCGGGCCCGCACTAGTTCCATGCGTGGTTTTTGGTTTTCTGATGCAGAAGGCCGCGCACCAGCCGTCTCAAAACCCGCACTGACTTGTGCCGCTCGTATGTAACCACCAAAGCTTCGATGTCGCCGAGATCCAGCCGAAAGAACTCGGGCCTTAACCCAAACTCATCGGCGAATTCGCTCACCAGGCTTTGAATGATCGCAGGTAGTTGCTCCGGTGCCGGAGGAGGGATTTCATAGATTGTGCAACGGCTGAGAAGAGGGGCGGGTACGTCACTCAAATCATTTGCCGTCAGGACCCAGCTCACATGTGAGGCATCCACGTCAGCCGCCAGGTATTTCTCTCGATATCTCCTAGCCTCAGAGGGCTCGAGCAACGCCAGAAGTTCGCCAGTGATATCTCCGTTGCGACCCGAGTGCGTCTTGTCGATTTCGTCGAGGATGATCATTGGGTTAAGGACGCGTGCCGTTGCCACAGCCTCCGTCACGATCCCTGCATGCGCCGAACTCCAGCCGACGGAGAGGCCAAACAAATGGTTCTCCGATTTTCCACCGACATTTGCGCTCTGCACGTAAAGACCGAGCGCCTCACTAGCCGCCTTTGCAAACGCTGTTTTGCCTACGCCGGGCTCGCCAACCAGTAGGGTGGGTTGGATATGAAGGATGTCAGATCCGATGCTCCATCGGCACTCGATATCATGGGCCATCCCTTCGATGACGAAGTTGCAATGAGGGAACCTTTGGGAAACTGCACGAAGCTCGTTCAACTCATCAAGTGAGGCCAGTCGGGCGAATTGATTGCTCCAGGTTGTGAGTTGCTTGATATGTTCCGGCATTTCGTTTCGGAGCGTGCGCGGCAGGTATTCAAAGTCCGCCTTGTCCAGAAGATACCGAGCAGCAGTGGCTTTCTCACTCTCTACGCGAGATGCTTCCATGCTCATATCGGCAGCATGACGTTCGGAAATAAGGCCCATGAGCTCTTTCCAGCGCTTGAGGCTCGCCATCTGTTCCACCGTGTCCTGGGCGAAGACGGCGAGAGCAGGATCGATTTCCCTCAAACGTTCAATTTCCGTCTGCCGCCAGTTGTCAGGCTCATCGCTAAACCTTGCGGTTTCTTCAGATCGTTGATTGATCACCTTGAGAAGATCTTCAGCACTGGCTCTTTCCAAAATCAATTTCTTTACGATTTCCCAGGACGCACGGGACTTAGCTGCGCTCAAAACAGGGCGGAGGATGTCTGCCTCGTCATGACAGAAGCCAGCCAGCGCAAAGATCTCATCTTCTTCCCAGGTTGTTCCACTCATCGGGCTACCAACCTTTCGCCACACACGCAGGACATCGGTGACCCGAAGCACCCCAGGCAATTTGGCCGATATAGCCACAGCTTCGGCATTGAAGCGCATCTCGCTTAGCGCGAGTATTCAAACGCACCGTGGGAAAGGTCTCCATTCGCTCAGTGGCCACCTCATGCGCATGCCAACAGCACAGGTTTACATGCCAGGCAGCGATGACCTGAACTGTGGATGCGTTACCGCACCGCTCACAGGACATCTCTGCTTCCTGCATAGCTTGCTGCAACCGCAGTTGAATGAACGTGTCTTCCTGCGTCCCATCCATGTAGATCCGAAGCGACCCGAATTTCTGCTTGATCTGGCCGACCGAGGGATAGCTTTCCTCATGCCGGTCGCAGTGCTTCTTGATCGCTTCAAAGCACTCAGTGACAATCCGAACCCAGCCCAGATTGTCTTTTCCCAGATGCTTCTCAACGGAGCCGCGGATGTCATCGTAGTCGAAGGTGTCACTCATCCGCCGGATTCCCGGTTCTAGGGGGTTCGGATGCTTGCTCTGAAGCGATTTCCTCCAGCGCAGCAATAAGACGATGCAGGCTTTTTTCTGTCTCTGCCGCCACCGTCAATTTCAGAGCGGAGAAGTGTTCGTCCGGTAAGTCGAACAGGCATTCAGCGACGTTTCGATGCCTGATACTTTCATGGTCGAATTCGTGCAAAGGGAATACCAATCGCAGAATGGCATCTGGAGGAAGAAGGCGCTTATCTTCCTTTCCAACGTCTGAGTACATCCGACCTGTAGCGCCATGGAACAGAAGCGTTTCTTTCAGCTCACCAGTCTCGATGCGCGTTTTAACTTCCGATAGAAGCTCGTCGTTGGCGTAGAGCTTCAGGCGTCTTTTAAGGTCTTCATTTGTATTGGGGTTCTGTGACATGGAATGCCTCCAAAGGATGGTAGGAGGCGTCGGAATCGAACCGACTCGTGCACTCTTATCTGGAGCTATCACAGGGGTATAAGCCCCGCCCGCATACCAATGCTGCCTCCCACGTATTTCGCGTGGGGTATCGACTTAAGCCGATATTCGTTGGCAGCGGATGCGTGTGTTGGTCATGGAGCGAAGCTGCACCTGCTGGGGGCATCGTGTCAACATGAAGCGTGCAAAACGATGTGATTCACCGCGTAGTTCCGGGAACTTTCTATCATGGGTTGTGAGAGGCGCTGCCTTCCGACCGTATCAGGCACGTGTATTTCCCCACTTAAGGTGAGAATCGGCAGGTGATTCTGGTTTCACAAAGAGCGCCAGAACGTCCAGTTTCTTAGTCGGCGCGAACTGATTTGAAGTTTCCGTGTCTTCTTTGAGACAGCGGGAGACCAGCTCTTAAGTCACTCCACATGAGGCGATGAGTTTCGTGAGCGGCGTGGAACCCGCCCGGATCTTACCAGCCTTTTTTCACGCAGCAGGGGCATCTCCACCTGTCATCGGAACGGTCTATATGTCCAACGTAGCCACAGACCGAACAGGTAAGGTGCTCGGGGGCGTCCGTTCGGCGGAAATAGCGGCGTTTGTGCTCATTGAACCGCCTGGCCGCTTCTTCATGCGCGCACCAACAGCATAACGTCATGATCCAGCTCCCTAAATTCTGAGGGCGTGCCACGTTCCCGCATCTCTCGCAGCTTTGGTTTGCCTTATTGATAGTAGCTGTGACCCAGTTATGGATGCGTTCATCCTCGGAAGCCTTGCTGAAGTAGATCCGAAGTTCGCCAAACTTCTCCTTGATCTGGAGTACCTTTGGGTACTCGATCCCAAGCTCGTCACTGCGTGCTTTGATCTGCTCAAAGAGCTCGGTCACGATCCCCGACCAGCCCAGTGGGGTCTCACCCAATTCGAGCTCAACGCTTTTCTGAATGTTGTCGTAGTCGACCACATTGATGGTGGCTTCAGCTTCAGACATTACGCGCCCTCCTGGAATTCCGCCGGTAGGAGGGTCAGCTCCGATTGGGTTCCGGCAGCACTTTGGCGGGACAACGATCTTTGCTTGGGGCATCAACTGCAAGTTGTAGTATCTATTACTACAGGAAAGTCGCGTGCCTTTGTGCTGGATTTGCAACTGCTGTCAGTTGTGTTTCGAATTTCTCGAATGGCGACAAAAATATAGGTGTTGGTGGTCGCGCCGTTGTTGGACCCAGAGAACCTTCTGAGCAGTTACCTAGAAGGAGTAACTGTCAACTGAGGGCAAGGGGAGGGGGGACATTCAAGTGTATCGAAGCATCAGTATGTCGACAAATCGATGTGACCCCCGCCGGCTCTTTGCACACTCGGTAAGCAGTTGTGCCAGGACCGACATCTGAAGCCCGCTCTAATAGATTGCGGTCAACTATGGGGTACTGGTGGAAACCAAATCTTTTGTGCTCTACCCATTACTCCTCCCAAAAGAAAACAAATTCTGGAGATGAGTAACCAATTTCTTGATTGTAAAAGTAACCAGAATGTTGAGCGTGGTAACCAATTCGCACTCCAATGGGGTTTCGAATGCTGAGCGCCCGAGCGGTCGCTGTCCAATACATGACAGTAGGTTTCATAAAGACCGACAGACTAAAGGATTGCAGGTGACCACATAGCTTAGGGTCCATCAAGTTTAGGTGGGTTGGCTTGCTCGAAAGTGTCAATCTCATACCGTTTGCTTTAGCGCGATACAGGTCTTCTAGTATGTGTCACGCCAAGGGAGGTGACCGCCCCTTTGAGTTTCCATTCAATCTGATTTGGACAGTGGTCCTTCCTATAAGCTTGCTTGTTTGGATAGATGTATTGAGTCCCAAACCACTATGATCAGAATCCGAACGAGTTGGCTTAAGTTGCCTGCCAGTATTGGGATTCGGAACGCTATAAGGGTTTGATGTTTTAGGTTTGTGAGTCCGTTTTTTGGGCCGCCGGATAACAATTGCACGTCTGGACCAGTTTCTGACTCGCGGTGATTTGTTGCCGGTATGTTGTTTAGAACCACCCTCTATAAGAGTCCCAATATCTATGGCCAGGGGAGGGCTATTGGGGCGCTCCCGCTGGGGATACTCTGATGCACCATCGTGATACAGTTCAACTAAGGGAGGGCTCTCTGCGGTAACCTGGCTCGTCTTGGCTAGGCCCGCCTTAACTTCATTTGCAAACTCAACAGCTTTAGACGCGATCTTCGCACCCGTTTCAACAACCCTGCGATACTTCTGAGCCGTGGTGGTGGAAACGCCCGCAGAACCAGCGAGTGTACGAACCGAGATCTTCTCTCCTGCGGCTTTGAGTTGGTCATAAGCCGTCTTGACCTTTTCGAGCGCTTTCTGGGCGCGTCTGTCGTGCGTATAGCCCGCTCCAATCCTCTGTCGATCCTGGCGGTCCATGCCAAACTCGAGAAGGTCTGAGCAGGCGCCCCTGTTGCGGTCGCAATAGTCGCTGCCCTCATATTTGTACCATGTCCACTCGGCGATGGACTTGGTAATCTGTGAAATCTCTTTGGACGACAGCGCGCTGGGGAAGTTCATCCCATCGTGTGTTTCCTGAACGATGTCGGACACAACAATATGGAATTGTTCGTAACTTACACATCGAGCCTTGGCTGCGTAGCATTTGTGCCGGGCGAGTTCGAACACATCAAGGTTGCGTTCTCCGGTAATGCCGGACTTTCGACCGGCGCGGCGCGCCATTCTTTTTTTGTACCGGGCAATGTTCTTTGCCTTTTTCTCTTCTTCCTCCAGGTCCGAGATGCCAAGCATTTCCGCCCAATCACGCAAGCTATGGCGATGATTGGTAAAGAAATGAACATCCCAGACATGGGCCGCTGGGTTTTTGAATGTGACGCCCTGACGTCGGTCAACAGGAATGCTGTGGCTTTCGAGGACGTCGTAGAATTGGTCCAAAACGACATCCATGAAGAACTTCTGTTTCTGGTCACCTTCGTTGATTGGGAACTGCAGAGGGTAGACGAGATGCGCGCGGGTACGCCGGCTTTCTTCCCCTCTCGATACCAATCGGGTGCAGGCGAAAGCTGGCATCGGAATCTCTCCATCCAGGATGAGGTCCGTTAGTTTCTGCCAGACATCATCCTCCCATCGATCATCGATGTCGATCACGATCACACGCCGCTTACGGCGCTCTGCGAAGTCGACATTGAGGCTCATGTATTTGTGGTGCTCACACTGCCAGTGCGGTTCTTTGCGAACAGATACACGCCCGATAGTATCCTTGTTGACGCCCAGGTACATGATCCGAGGTGTGCCAAAAGCCACGATGGTTTCAATGGCCCGCTGGCGCGCCGACTTGCCCTGGTACGGCTCAAGCGCCGGATACACAGGTGGCTCAGAGCCGGCATCGTCCTGAAGTGGTATGGGAAGGAGGTTTTCGTTGCTTAAGGCTGCCACATCCGCCGTGCCGTTTCTCGGCCGGTCACAAGGTCAGGTCGCCTGACAGCTGCGTCGGGTGAGGCCGGAACTGGCGCAAAAACGGATGGGATGTGATCGTACGTGCCTTTGATCTTGGACGTCATTCTTCTGCTCTCTCGTTTTTGTATCCTCTCATACCAGTGCGCGGCCGAGCGAAATGGCAGATCGGTCAAGCCCTTTTGTGGGCTGTTACAAATTGAACTAGGCAGGTGAAAAGCGTGCCGCAAGTTTAGAATGCGTGAACGTTTACAAGTTTTTAACGATTTTTAAGCTCAGGTTAAGGCGTGGGTTCGTTTCACTGGTGACGCCTTGAACTCCGCGTGCTGAGGGGCATTTCAGAAGAGCGATGATATGGTGCTGTACTGTGACTGTATTGAGGCGTTCAATCGATCTAGCTCTCATGATTGAACGTGCTTGCGCGGCCAACAAATAGCCCCGGGTTTTGCGACCCGGGGTTTTTAGTCATTCATCGCACTCTTGTTCGAATACGTCCACTCGAATAAACTTCGATATGGCCGAGTGCAGAGTCAAAACGCGCACCTGGAATTTTTGTTCCTGACAATATACAGGTTACCGCAAAACGAATTTGATCTATATTGAATTCTCCATGTTCTGGGATGTCATTTCCAGTATCTCGGTGAACATTACGCACCCATTCTTCCAATTCAATGTTGTCTTCAATCGTGAATTCACAATCCAAACAGTAGTTTCCAAGTTTCATGATTGGCTCCTTTCCTCAATGTGTGATGGTACTTAGTTACATGGTTTGTCGGAGTTTTTTTCGAAAGCAAGCCGGTGTGCACACGAAACTTGGAAAATAGGAAAAAGCGTTGATTATGGCAATTAGGGAGTGATTTCAAAGCTATTCTTTGGGCAAAGGGATAAAATAAATTTCTAGAAGAATAGATTAGAAACATTGCCCTCAAGGTAAGAATAGTTTGAGAGAATATTTGACTGATAATCCATATGACTGCGATTGAAATGCAACGCAGCGGATAAAATCCTTGGCTTGAGATTGGGACATTACAAGCCAAGAAAATTTTTCAATACTCGAATCGACTTTTTCTTCGAATCAAGTTTCGTCAACATGTTACTCAGCAAGCGTTTTAGCTTCTAAGTAGTGTCCCAGTCATATATGGGCAATTCTGGGATTTCGTACTGAATTTCCGCATCACTGTCATACATGATGAACTTCAGGTTCCAGTTCCACGCGAGTTTGAGCGCGGCGCGGAACCCGGGGCAGGGGCATTTCGAAAGCTCAGCTTGGATATTCCCGCCTTGATCGCGTGACGGGATGTAAAATAAGAAACTGTACTTACCTTGAAGGTAGACATCCCTGTAGAATTCGCCGCGATTGATCTGCTCAACGGTTTGGAGAGGCAGATGGTTTGTGGAGAGATCCAACATGAAGAAAGCTCTGACTGGACCGACCTCAAGAATTGCCATGACCGTTCCTTTCCTGCTCTAGGTTGAACGACGGGGTAAATGGGCCGAGTCTAGAGCCGTATTCAACAAACAGCGCTGTTTCGGAAATCCTGACTCTGGCGTCGGGCAGGCCGTCACGCAAAATTTCAGCTACAGAATTTACACAACCAGAATGTCCATCTTCAGTGGCCCAGGCTCCTGTTACCTCAATCTCCTGAGACTTAAGGTGCCGACACAGAAACTCGGCAGCGCGTTCCTGACGCTGGAATACGCGCGGCAAACACTCACTGCCAAAGCTTTCCCACTCATCAAAGGGTGGCTCTCCCATATCACAACCCCACAAACGCATAGCCAATACGGAGTCTAATGCCCCAGTTCGATGGGCTACAGTCAGCGCATTATTGAACCCCGTGTAGATGGCGTCCTCAAATTCTTCCGTGATCTCGTCGGAAAGGAACCCATCGATGACAATAAGTTGTCCTACATGGTTCAAAAGCCGGTTCCGGATTTTCTCTCGGCATCTGCGAGCAGCATATCCAGCGGTATAGTCGCCGCTCCCGAATAGGCTGCCTGGGTGCACAAGGACGAGCGTCTTGAGTAAGTTTTGGTTTCTCTTGGTGACTATATGATTTTGGTCGCAGTGGACATGAGTTTGCATCAGTCTTTACTTTCCTTTTGGCACACCTCTCCCGTCGCCGAAATTGCAGACGGCGCTTGAGAAAAGTGTTGAGGTTTTGGGGTAAGGGAGCGTTGTTCTACTGGCCCGAGCTGAACCGCTAATTAGATGGAACTGACTAGGCTCAACGCAGACGGTTTATGCCCCTTAAGATTAGTTTGTAATTTCCAACACTGTGACATCCATGGTTGCGGCTCGTACGATATCAGCGTGAGCCGCGGGAGGAACGCGAACAGCTTTGAAATCGGGTTGATTGACAAAACAGTGATCTCGTTGCGCATCCACCAACCGCCAACCGTCAGTCACGCGGCGTAGTTTTACACGGGTCGTGATACTCGCGCCTGCTTTTCTGGCGTAGCTGTTGGAAGCTTGCTTGCCTCCAGGCCGGTATTCCACCTCCGCGCCAACCCGGTTCTTCTTCGACACTTGCTTTTCGTCCAAAAGGATTTCTGTTCCTCGAGCGAGCGAAAGAACATCATGTTCGGAGAGAGTGTAAGTGATGGCGTTTCCGTTGACAGCATCAAGGTGCTCAGCAAGTGGGTGAAGCAAAGCTCGTTCGAGATGCTCGCGCTCTTCTGTCAATTGTTCGAGCTTCGTCTCAAGCTCCGTTGCGCGGCGGTCTGCGGTGCAAAAGGATCGAGATGCTGTCTCACCGTTGGTCGAAATTGGGGATGTTTCTGGTTCGGAGCTTACTGCGGATTTACCGATCTCTGAGAGTAGCTTTGTCTTAAGTTCCAATAGCTCTTGGATTTGGCTGTTGAGTGCGGAGACAGCGTTTTCGACAGGCTTGGTAGTGACTTTGATATGGTTCATATCTGTTCCTTTTTTTTGCGCCAAACCAGAGGCGCAGGTGATTGCTTTTCACGGTGTCGGATCGTGCGATCTGACGCCACTTGTCCTCCGCATAGCCGCTCAGGAATCCTCGTGGCAAGTAGAAAAACTTAGACATAACAACGTGTTAAATCGGATATTGTTGAGGGGAGGGTGGGCGCAAAAAATTGCCCTTAGAATTCCCGAGGATCAACGTAGGTGAGCCAAACACTCAAAACAGGTCAAATCCTTCATCAAGGGTGTTGACTGCTCGTTGCGTTCATCTATCGGCTTGCCGAAGATCAAAATTTCGGGGAAAATTTCGGCAAAAAACTGCCGATCCGAGGGGTGATTGGGCAGAGACTAGCTCTGCGCCTGCCAAAAAGACCTTGTCTTTCAACTCACCTTTTCATGGGGGCGTTGTTACGACGTGGAAGATGTCGTTCTTGCAAACAGACCGTATTAACCGGCATCACTGTTTGGTTGCCGCATGGCCTTGAACATCCAGTGTCCAGGGCGGCAGAAGCAGCTAATAGGTCGGTAGGGTCGGGGCCATCAAGGAAAGTTGGTGCCAAAGCGCGTGTTCTGGCACCACATGTCGCTCGCTTCAGTTCACTGTGACCAACTCACCATCATTGTGAGTGCACAAAAGCATCACACTTGTCTGAGTTCCGTCGCAGCGCACCATCCCGGCCTTGCCCCGTCGGTGATCGCCGCCACCTCTTTCATCATTGGACTGGGAACGCGGTCCACGATCCAGGACGGTTCTTCATGAACGTATTTAGGTCCAACGTATCTGTCGTGAAAAATAGCATTTCGAACACGACGGAAATCACTCCCGAGAAGAGGTATTGCCAGTTTCACTCCATGCATTTCATCCAGGAGAGAGTGACGTTCAGACAGCCCCGACACCAATGAATTCCAAGCCTCGAGAGACAGTTTGGCGATAGAAAAGCGCTCCCTTTCATCCAAGTTTAGAAGGTCCACGCCAATATCGCTAAATGGTCCTATCGGTTTCTTAAGATACCCTGCTAAGAAGCCGGGCACTCCGTCCACTTGGCCTTTCATAAAGAGGCAGGGCGCAAAGTTTGGGCCCGCAAGATCCGCGCATTGCATTTCCAGATCGGCCCGTGCATCGACAAAAATGCTCTTGGATATGTCTTTACTGCACTGTCGCATATCGCGCGCGAGCCGAACCAGGCCAGCTGCGCGTGCAATGTCGTGCTTAGATCGCAGCGGGTCTCGTTCAGAAGCATCCAAAACAACATAGCTGTCGTAGTAACCCCCGATGTGGACGGTAACAGGATAGTCTCCCACCCCTCGTCTATCGATCCTCGGCAAGACTCTTAGGATACCGCTACTTATTCCGTATTCCTGATCGATTTCGGGGAATGGGACAGTCATGCAGTCGGGAAGATCTGCAGCCCATGAGATGATAACGGGAGGTATTCTTGTCTCTTGACTGCGATCAACCTGTGGGCGGTGAGATCGCAGCTCTTTGGCGTCGAGATCCAGCGTCCAGCTCTCACTTATGAGAAGTTCCCAAGCATTGGCGGGCTTCAAAAAAGCAAGATCTGGATCGCGATCCGACCCAGTTCTGTACGTGACATGTTGTGTAAACAGTAACTTATCGACCTGTTTGAGCTCTTCGAATGCCAGATCGTTGAGGCATGTATGAACTGATATGGACGAAGTTTTACTCTGCTTTCGTGCAAGGCGTTTCAGGTCCCGCGTTAACTTTGCGGTCGGCGTAAAAGACAATGACATCGGATCCTACTCCAAGGGAGATCAGGGTCGGGCTCCTGACCTCCAGGACAGCGAGGTCAATAAGAGTTTCGAGTATTGCCGTTCCAGCCTGGCCTTCGACATGCCCGACAGCGGGGTCGGGGCAGGAACGACGCCCCTAATCGTACGATGCCATAACCTGCTTTGCATTTGAACACATTATCGACGATTCAGCCTTTGACGGCATGGAGGCCTAAGCGATCATTTAAGTAGTGCTAGAGGAGAGGCACCTGCCACCTGTTTCGCTGGATTTGATGCTTGAGCCTTTGTTGGACGAAGCCGGGATTTGTTGGCAAAGCTCTCTGGAAACTGTGACATGTCTACTTGCTTGCTACATCAACTGAAACCGCTTGGAGTCACAAACGAAACTCAAATTCTGTCTCAAACAAATGTTTGCTTACAGGTATCCTTCTCGTTTTCATCGGCGACGCCAATGTGTCTCTCCCTGTTTTCATGGGGCACTACAGTGCCGGTTTCGCAAAGGTATCGATTTCGGGGAATAGAAGGGACGGCGACAGTTGCGCTTCTTTCCGTCACGTCTGTGCCGCCCCATGTCGAGACCAAATCGTCAGGACTGCCATGCGGTCCGTTCGAAAGCCAGTATCCAGTCATGCGTCTGATAGGACAAGAAAACCGAGCTCCGTCTAGTGTCAGGTAACCCGCGTTAAAACGAGTCCTTGAATTCAGATCCGCGCCAATGCGGGCGACGCCAGGTCATCACCCCGTTGCGTCCCCTGAAAAGGTTACCGTTTACGAAATGCCTTGCCCTCTTCGGGTCACTCCGTTCTACACCCGGATCAAAGCCTACATAAGCGTTTGCGATTTTCCTCTGATCACTGACATTCATCGAAATGACGCGCAACCGATCTTGGTGAACATGCTTTGGCAGGTTGGGTGACTTTACGCGCGCAGAACGTTCGGGGCGGTCGACAGTGCCGAGAACCGGCTCACTCATGGGAAGTTTGCCCGCAGCCAGAACAGACAGCATCGCTGCGATATTGGTCAGCTCGCCCGCACAATTGTTTTGGGCTTCCTTTTCGATTTGGCTGCGGCTTTTGCCAATCTCGACCAGGTCTGCGATGTAGAGTTCGTCTTCCCTGGTATGACGGATTTCAGGGTGTACCATTTGCGCGGTGCAATAGCTCCACCATGCAATGTGGGTTACGTCACGTTCCGTCAGGTTCCGACCAAAAACGCCACTCGTGCTCTGCCATTTCGACCCATTGTAATGCGAGACAGCGGATTTCTCGCCGTTTCGAACCCGGGCGGCAAATTCATCAATAGTGGGATAGTTAGCCTCGTGAGAAACGCTGATCGTCGAAAACCCTGGAGTCGCATTGAGCCGCATAAACTCCAAAAAGGCCTGCTCCTGCAGTTTGGTCCGTGTGAAGCCAGCACGTTTGCTTTCTTTGAGCATTCTCTTGGCTTGCCGGGTTGAGTCCCCCTTGGGATCAGTAAATGACCAAACCGGCCGGAAAGTAGCTCTGCCTTGCCCTTGAATATCGACAAGAATGCCGGACAAGGAGGGCACGCTTTCTTCGGACGCAAGCGGTCGAATGAGCGTGTTGCGCACTGGGTTAAGTGCTTTAGCCCTAATCTCCCCATCAGCTTCAAGCCAGAATTTTCGTGGCGGACCGGAAAGGACTGTGTATAAAACGCGATGTAGTTCGCCCGGGGCGTCAATCTTGAGACCGCCCGCCATCAAAAGCGCACTGGGATTGAAGGCGAAGAGCTCGGCTTTGTCCAGAATGGTTTCGGCGAGTTTCGACTTGAACTCGACGAAGCCGCGGGGAAAAGCCTTTCGATCAGCCGAAGACAGTCCGTCTCTGATCAGGCGCATTTTGTCTGCCAGGTACATTGATACCTCTATACTGTTTAGAATGGTGAGAGAATTTGGGAACGCGTTTTCGTCGATTTCTCCGGTGGATTGGTCTGTCGCATCAATTGAAGCGACAAATTGCCAGACCGTTCGGCTACTCTGCAGAGCCAGGCGACAATTTGGCCGCGTGGCACCCGAACGAAATCACGCGTGGGCGGACTTTCTACGTTGCATCGGCGAGTTCGCCATTCATCTCGTCGAGCTTTTCGTAGATATGCGGCGCCGCAAGTCCGAATAGATATCCCTCTTTCCTTTCAAGCGGTGGAACAAGGGGGCGTTTGCTGGAAAGTTCCATGTTCCTGAGAACAAATTCATGGCTTGAAAGCAGCTCGATGTGGCAAGTGGCCGTCTCGCCACCCTGATAGCGGAGGTCGACGACGAACTTGTTACCATCGATTGAGACTTCCCGGACCTCCCACAAATCGTCGATATCAGGATCGTCGGAAAAAACGGATTCCTCCGGTCTTCCGGACGTATCTGACAAGACCTGACGCAGGCTGGTCCAATTCTTCGAGAGGTCCCAACACCGATTGACGGCCAAAGACACGGCCATCAGCTCGGCGGGCATTAGGTTTGCAATGGCATTGAGGTCAACGTTTTGGGTGTCACTGATACCGTAGCTCTCCGCGATGCTCGCGGCCAAACGATGGATTTCACCTGCCACCAAGTCTTCTTCAAAAAACGGCGTTGGTATTGCCGTATTCAGGATCATCATCCATTGGCGTTCTGTTAGCAGGGGAAAGTGTGCGGTTGTCGCGTGCAAAGCGGTTTTCAGGAAGCGACTGACTTTCCACCCATCGCTGAGCCATGTTGTGCCATCATAGACGTCGGTGGCGACGGCAGGTTCCTCCGGTTCGGTGCTGAGATCAAAGAGCCGGATGGCCTCAGGATCCACTACGAGCTCGACGGGCACGTTCTTTAGGTAGTCGAAGTTTCTCATTTTTATCTTTCATTTTTCATCGCGATGAGCGTTCGCGAATTATTGCTGCTCGATTGCGCACTTCTGGTGTGGCGATGAGCCCCGAACGAGGCGACATCTCACTACAAGTTTGCGGTCGATTGACTTTGATGTATATCGTCCGCAAATTGCAATCAAGAAAAAAGTCTTTCATCCGCAAAAAATGGCTGCTAGCGTCCCAAAGTTCTTTCAAAAGATTGTGCATGGAGGTTCCGCCTTCTTTTTCTTCTTTCTTCCAACGCAGTCTCCTGACTGGGAGTCGCCGGAGTTCACCAATTTTTGCCAGGCTTGCTTTGCTGTTCGCCGGTTCAAACCAACTTTGACCATCGGCCAAATGCGGACCGCGCTGACTGTCGCTGCGTCGACACGGGCCATGGGGTTTCGCGAGGTGGCCGAAGCCGCTGAAATCGAATACGGGCAGGCCACGCACCAAATTGCGCAATTGGCAGATGGCAAGGGGTCCGATCCAGGCCTGAACTTGCTTGTGCGACAGAGGGAGGAGGGGCGTCGTTCGAGCTTTGTGGTGCCCTCACGGACCGGTAAAGCCATCGCGTGTCGTTATGTGCTATCCGCGGAAAGGGACCGCGCTTTGACGTTGGATGCTGACGAGCGAGCAGAACTGTTGGCTGAGCATCTGAAGCAATCGATTCTGCCAGCGCTTCACGAGATTACTACACGCTCGCAGGGATTGTCTTTGGGATCTTTTTGCGTGCTGCTGTATGTGACCCTGAAGCAGTTCGAGATTGGCTTCGAAGGTCAACCCTTGCGGGAGATTTCCTCGTCGATTGGCATTTCCAATGTCCCGAGGCACATTTCCTTCCTCTCGGATGGCACCCCAAAAAGAAAGGGTCTTGGACTGATTGACCTGGCCCAGAATCCTGAAGATCGACGCCTGACGCTTCCGAAGCCATCAGAAGCTGGAATTGAGCTGATGGCGGCAATTTCCTCCCGGTTGTTGCACCGGCCCGCTGCGGAGCTTCGAAGGCCAAAACCCGAAGCAATTGAAGCATTGGAGTCACCGGACGATGTCGTGAAGCTGAAGAAAGGTGATTACGACTACTTTGACCCGGACACGCTTGAGAGATCGCATGATAAAAAGTCAAAATAGTCACAGTCGCACCGTGCACAGCTTGTTGAGCGGTTGTCGAATGGAATAGACAAGCCATTCAAGTATCTACGATATCCTGCAATGAGGGCCGAAACAGGCCCGCGCGGCGGGGCAGCAAGCTTGAGCGCATCCAGTGTATTGCGCTGTAGCGTAAAAGACTAATTTTTACGTTGAAACGTAAATTGCTATGATTTACGCTGCGCCGTAAAAGGAGCCACATCATGAATCTCACGGCGCGAACGGCTGAGCAGATCGGCCAGGCACTTCGCCGGACGCGCAAGGCGCGCGGCTGGACCCAAAGCGATATCAGCGCACGCACGAATTTGCGTGTCGCGACGATTTCGTCGCTCGAGAATGGCGACGCGGGAACCAAGCTCGCCACGGTGCTCGCCGTCATGGCTGCGCTTGGGCTTGAGTTTCGTTTGGTGGAGCGCGGTGGCTCGCTTGAGATCGAGGATATCTTCTGATGGCCAAACACGGGCGTAGCGGCCTGATGCAGGTGCTCCTGAACGGACGGTTGGTGGGGATTTTGCGTCTTGCTGGATCGGGGGCGATCAGCTTTGCCTACGATCAGGACTGGCTGTCGTGGGAGCACGCCATGCCCATCTCGTTGTCACTGCCTTTGCGTGAAGAAGCGCATCAAGGCGGCCCTGTCATTGCCTATCTGGAAAATCTGCTTCCGGACAATCAGGCAATACGTGAGCGCGTTGCCGCTCGGGTACGCGCAGGCGGCACGGACGCGTGGCACATGCTGGAGAAGATCGGGCGTGACTGCGTGGGGGCGTTACAATTCGTTTCGGGCGAGATGCCCGAGGCTGGTGCGCTCGAGGGAGAGCCCGTATCTGAGGCGCAGATTGCTGACATGCTGCGCAACCTTGCGAGCGCCCCCCTTGGCTTGGACGCAGACGACGACTTCCGCATTTCCATAGCAGGGGCGCAGGAGAAAACGGCGCTACTGCGCTACGATGGCGCGTGGATCCGCCCGTCCGGGCTCACCCCTACAACCCATATCCTCAAAACCCAGCTTGGTGTTCTGCCCGCAGGGATCGATTTATCCGACAGTGTCGAGAACGAGTATTTCTGCATGAGCTTTTGTCGCGTCATGGGAATGGAGGTGGCGGAGGTCGAGATTGCCGACTTCGAGGACGTGCGAAGCCTTGTTGTGACACGGTTTGATCGGCGTTGGGCCAAGGATGGTCGATTGATCCGCCTCCCGCAGGAAGACTTTTGCCAAGCGCTCTCAGTCCCGCCTAGCCAGAAATACCAAATGGACGGTGGGCCGGGGATCACAGAAGGCGTCGGGTTGCTAGCGGGTAGTGATGACCCCGAGGCAGATCAGCGCGCGTTCTTTCGCACACAGGTGTTGTTTTGGCTCTTGGGAGCGACAGACGGGCACGCCAAGAATTTCAGCATTGCATTGCGTCCGGGCGGATTCCGCATGACCCCGCTCTATGATGTGCTGAGCGCCCAGAAAGCCGTAGATGACGGTCAAATTCGCCAAAATCGGATGCGTCTTGCGATGGCGATCGACGGACACTACCGGATCAACGAAGTGGTGCCGCGTCATTTCCTACAGGCTGCGAAAGCGGCAGGTTTTGGTGTGGTGTTGGCGGATGAGGTCTTGGCGGGCATCGCCTCTGAGATTGAGCCCGCCTTGGAGAGGACACTAGCAGATTTGCCGGATAAGTTCCCAATGCCATTGGCGGAAGCCATTGCTGCTGGCGTACGATGTCGGACAGCTGCCTTTCATGCGGTATGATCAGCAGATCATGTTTTCTCTTTTAACATAATTTCGCTTCTGCGTTTTTGATTGTTTGAGCAGGCACATTCTAAACTGCGTTGCGACAATTCCCCTATCTTGCTGAAAAGCAAGGAGAACGGAAAATGGCACACACGGAATTAGATCTGCACG
>NZ_JBQFRG010000018.1:0-20672 GCF_056537285.1 Ruegeria sp. CF8
GCATCAAGTACAATCGTCGAAATCAATGAGTTTGGGCTTCTCAAGTCTTATCGCACCGTGGACTGGTCGACTTCAGCAATGCATTTCTCCAGGAATGCCAATCCAGATCCCGTTGGAAAGAATCGATTTCACGCCGAGGCGTCAAATCTCAACAACTAGTTTTCCAAGGTGTGTGTTGCCAGCCATGTGCGCATAAGCGTCAGGAACTGCACTAAGTGGGAAAACCCGATCAATAACAGGCTTCAATTCACCGTCCGCCCAAAGTGGCATCAAGAACTCAACGGCGGCCTTCCGACGTTCGGCGTGGTCAAGCAGGTGCCACACCAGATGGAAGCCGCGTATCGTGATCCCTTTCGTGAGGATCGGATAGAACGGCAAGCCAGGGATTTCACCGGACTGGAAGCCCATCAAAACCATCGTGCCTTCCGACACCAAAACTTCTGCTGCGAGGGCGATCATATCGCCGATAATGGAGTCGCACACCAAGTCGACACCTCGGCCGCCGGTGATTTCGCCAAGACGGGCCAAAAGATCTTCTTCCCCGGAGATAACGACATGGTCTGCACCCGCTTCCTTCAGTGCGGAAGCCTTCGCCATTGTTCGGGTTGTCGCGATGCTTACGGCACCAATCTGTCTGAGCACTTGAAACGCTGCGGTTCCGACACTGGAACTTGCGCCGGTAATCACAGCGGTTTTTCCAGATGCCTCGGCTGACAGGCCACCGGATTGGATGATCATGCCGTAGGCCGTAGCATAGGCCATCCAGAAAGCTGCCGCATCTTCAAAGCTGACGCCTTCGGGGATCGGCTCAAGAGCGGCGGCGGGAACGTTTGCCACCTCCGCAAGTGTACCGTATTTTGCCCAGTCCATCATGGGCAGAATGCAAACCCTGTCACCCTTGGAGAACGTGCTCACGCCTTCGCCAACAGCAAGGATTTCGCCCGCGCCTTCTGCGCCGATAGGTGCCGCAGGAATCGGCGGCTCAACGAGATATTGGCCCGCTACATACAACAATTCGGCACGGTTCAGTCCTGCGGCCCGCATCCGGACTTGAACTTCCCCGGGACCGGGAGCCGCAACATCCCTTTCCACCAGGACAATCTTCTCTGGCCCCCCGAGGGTATCAAATTGTGCAATCACCGGCATGGCGCAGTCCTTTCGCATCTGGTCATCGCCAGCCTATCGGTGCTATTTCGCTTTTTCATGGAGTGAATTGGCATCATTGTGGTGCAAAAATGCGAGGCCGCTTTGGATTGGGAAGATGTCAAAACGCTGCACGCTGTTGTCGAGCACAAGACTGTCCGCGGTGCTGGCGAGGCACTCGGAGTGCACCACACCACGGTTGGGCGCCGGATTGAGGCACTGGAATCGGATATTGGTACCAACCTTTTCAATCGCACGCCGGACGGGCTGTTGCTGACCGCAGCCGGCGAGCATCTATTTGCTGTCGCGCGGAGCTTCAGTGAAGCCCTGCTTGAAGCGGAACGCAGCATCGCAGGCCTTGACGATGAACTCGCTGGCCCCTTGGTGGTGACCATGCCGGAACCGCTGCTCACGCACCTTTTCGTGCCGGAACTCAAGTCATTCACCGCTCAGCATCCATCGATCGAACTGCGATTTGATCCGTCTTTGTCAATTCGGGATGTCGCGCGGCGCGAAGC
This sequence comes from Ruegeria sp. CF8, assembly GCF_056537285.1. Classification (NCBI taxonomy): domain Bacteria; kingdom Pseudomonadati; phylum Pseudomonadota; class Alphaproteobacteria; order Rhodobacterales; family Roseobacteraceae; genus Ruegeria; species Ruegeria sp. CF8. Next base: position 1,662 of record NZ_JBQFRG010000018.1, read on the forward strand.
CGATTTTGCAGTGCGGCTCGACAACAACCCGCCCGACACTTTGGTCGGCAAACGCCTCTACGCATACACGGAAGCGGCCTATGCCACAGCGGACTATTTGAAACGGGACCCCAAGAGTTACCGGTGGCTGGGCTGGGGCAGAGCGACGCAAGGCGCGCCTGAATGGGTGCGGTCGTCGGAATTTCCTGACAATCCGGTGTGGGGTGTGTTCCCGACAATCCCGGCGCAACAAGCGGCTGCCCGAGAGGGACTGGGCCTTGCCATTCTTCCCTGCCTCTTTGGCGATCCCGACCCACAATTGCGACGGGCGGGCCGCCGAGACCCCATGAAGAGCCGTGACATCTGGCTGCTGACGCATAACGACCTGCGCCAGACCGCGCGTGTCCAAGCCTTCATGCGATTTGCGGAGGACGTTTTGCGTCGCAACAAACCCCGTGTCATCGGCACGGCGCCCGAATAGTTCGCAAAAACGCACCAATTATCTGCAGAATCACTTCGTGATGCTGCGAATTTGTGCGGCTAGGATTGACGCAACGCTCACTACGTTGGTTCGGAGCCGCACATGCTTGATTCATCCTCAGGGGTTCATCCCCGCATCAAAGAGCTGGGACTCGAACAGGAATATCCGTTTGCGTCTCATTTCCTGCCCACTCCGATGGGGCAACTCCATTATCTGGACGAGGGCGAGCGCAACGAAAGATCACCGGTTCTGGCAATCCACGGCAATCCGTCCTGGTCGTTCCTTTATCGGAACCTCGTAAAAGGCCTGTCGACAGATCGGCGCGTGGTTGTCCCGGATCACATAGGCTTCGGTCTCTCGGACAAACCCGATGACGAAGCTGCTTATACGTTGAAGGCACATATTGACCACCTTGACGCGCTGGTTCTCGAACTGGACCTGACCAACATCACGCTTGTGATGCAGGATTGGGGCGGACCGATTGGACTTGGCGTCGCGGCGCGCCATCCCGATCGTGTCAAGGCACTGGTGGTGATGAACACGTTCGGCTTCTACCCGCCCGTTGACGGCATGAACCCCGAAAAGCTGAAACTTCCGCCGCCGCTCGTCATGATGCGTACTAGGGGATTAGGCGACTTCATGGTTCGTCGCCTCGGGTTTTTCGAGCGTCAGGTCATGACCATGGCGACTGCGACAAAACGCAAAGGGGCGATGAAGCGCGCCTACAGGGATATCTTTCGCGGCCCGGGTGAGCGGGCGGGGGTCATGGCCTTCCCGCGCATGATCCCGACCAATACGAGCCATCCGGCGGCGAAAATCCTGTTGCAGGAAATCGGCCCGTTTGTCGAACAGTTCAAAGGGCCTGCCCACATCTTCTGGGGCCTCAAGGATCCGCTCATTCCCATTGGTGCGCTGACAGCCTGGAGGAAACGCCTGCCGCAAGCTGCAGTCACCGAGTTCAAGACCGCCCGCCACTACTTGCAGGATGATGAACCGGACGCGCTCGTGCGCGGGCTGAAAACCTTCCTGCATGACAAGGCGGACTGATCCATCATGCACAAAACATCACTCACACATGACAAGGAGAAGACCATGAAGATGACGCGCCGCACAATGCTGCAGGGGTCGGCTGCTGCCCTCGCACTTTTTGTAACCCTGCCCGTTCAAGCGCAAGACGCCACGCCATCGGCCGAGATGCCCTTCGAGAAGAAATTCATCGAGGTGAACGGGTCCAATATGGCCTATGTCGATGAGGGCGAAGGACCTATTGTTCTTTTCCTGCACGGCAACCCAACGTCGTCCTACCTTTGGCGCAACATAATTCCATTTGCGTCAGACACCCACCGCACCATCGCGCCCGACCTGATCGGAATGGGCGATAGCGACAAACCGGACATCGACTATACTTTTGCCGACCATGCCTCATATCTCGACGGCTTCATCGAGGCCTTGGGCCTGAAGGACATCACACTTGTCATCCACGACTGGGGATCGGTTCTGGGGATGCGCTATGCGCGCTTGAACGAAAGTAACGTCAAGGCGGTTTCCTTCATGGAAGCAGGGATCCCGCCAGCCCTTCCCGCTCCAAGCCTGGAAGCCATGGGAGAACCAAGCTCGCAGCTCTTTGCGATGTTGCGTTCCCCGGCCGGGGAGGAAGCCGTGCTCCTGGGGAATTTCTTCGTTGAGGAGGTGCTTGGGAAATTGGCTGTTGCAACGCCCTTGTCAGAGGAGGTGCTGGATAAATACCGCGCGCCCTTCCCAACGCCCGAAAGCCGGAAGCCGACGCTGGTCTGGCCGCGCCAAGTCCCAATTGCCGGCGAACCTGCCGCTACAGCCGAGGTCATCACGGCAAATGGCGAATGGCTCTATTCGACAGACATCCCAAAACTGATGTTCCATGTAGCTCCTGGTGCCCTGATGCCGCCGCCGGTCGTTGAATATGTGAAGGCCAACGCATCAAACCTGGAAGATGTTTTCCTTGGACCGGGCGTACACTTTGTTCAGGAAGATCACCCAGACGCCATCGGCCGTGCTCTGCGCGATTGGCTTGGCCGGTTGCCCGCGTGAGGATGGACGAGATGGACCAAGAAACTCCCGTCTTCCTTCTGGCTGTCTTAAATGTCACGGACATGGCCAGCTTTCAAGCTGGCTATGTCGGCCCCCTCAAGGCCATCAACGAGCGTCACCGTGTCGAAACAGTAGTTGCGACGCCAAAACTTGCGGCATTGGAGGGAGCACCTGAGGCCAACGTCATTGCCATTCTGCGGTTCCCGTCACAGGACGTCTTGGACACGTGGTACGCCGATCCCGACTATCAGCCCCTCTTAGCGGCGCGGCAATCAGCAACTGACACCCGGTCCTCCTATCTCGTCTCGCTAACACAGATGGCATGACCGTCCTACCAAGAAGAAAGACCCAATATCATGTCGTTTGAAACCGCCCTCATTGGTTTCGCGCTTGTCACCATGACGGCGCTTACCATTGAAATCATCTATGCTTACGCCAGCCAGGGATTCGGATACGGTTTCTCGTCCAACCGACCTGTGGTTGAGCGCGGCCCACTCGGCTTGAGAATCCAACGCGCCTACCAAAATCAGGTCGAGTCCGCCGCTTACATCGTCCCCGTACTCGCCGGAGCCGCTTTGCTTGGCGTTACCGGTGAGGGCCCCGCACTGGCCGCCGCACTCGTAGTATTCGGACGCGTTGCCTTTGTCCTGCTCTACTACACGGGCATTCCGTTCATTCGCATTCTCGGATTCACATGTGGATCGCTCGGGTCTCTCTACCTAGCTGTCCAGTGCTTGCTGATCATCTCGGCCTAGCGTCCAGTGGCATTGCCTGAAAGATGTCAGACCAAACAGCACCGATTGGGCAGACCTGCGATCTTTAAATTGTCGCTCCTCCGTTTGCCAGAATGTGCTGACCAGTGACCCATGTGCCACTATTGCTAGCAAGAAACGAAACGACATTCGCAGTGTCTTCTGGCGAACCGAGACGGCCAAGTAGCGAGGATGCGGCGGCGGTTTTTCTCAGGTCCGGTCCCGCAAAGCTGAACATTCCGGGAATAGTCGGGCCTGGTGACACTGCGTTGACTGTGATCTGGCGTGATCCCAGTTCTTGTGCAAGCACCTTTACCCAGGTGCGTGCAATGACCTTGCTTCCGGCGTAGGCCGCCATACTAGGGCTCGGGAAGTCGGCAAGGGACGAAGAAATCACGATAATCCTACCGTGATCCGCAATGCTGCTTGCCGCCTGTCTGAGTACCTTGAAAGTGGCTAGGACATTTATGTCGATCGCGGTGTCCATTTGGGCATCACTGATGTCTTTGAATGCAGTGAGCGGCGCGCCTACGCCGGCGTTGGCGACAACAACATCGAGTTGGCCAAAATGATCAACGACGGCCCCGAACATCGTCTCAACCTCACGCGTTTTGCGCAAATCAGCTTGAACTGCGATGGCTTTTCCGCCGGTCGCCACAATTGCGGTGACACAGTCTTCTGCACCCGTGCGGTTCGTGCTCCAGTGAACAGCGAGGCCATAGACATCGCCATCCGCATCGGCCCCTTACCCGACACATCAGCCAGCGCGATCCGGCTCGGCGCGTTCGAACAGGTGCTCTGTGCTGCTCCGTCTTGGATCAAGGCCAACGACGCCATCGAACACCCGGACGATGTTTCGAAAGTGGTACCTATCACCTACAGGTTTCCGGGGTCGGCGGACGGCTATCCTTGGGCCTTCTCAAGAGGCGACGAGCGGGTCGAAATCCAGCCTTCGGCAAACATTCGGTTTGATGATCTCGATACCTACGTCGAAGCGGGTCACTCGGGGCTTGGACCGATCTGCGTGCTGTCCTTCCAGGCGGCGCGTGGTTTGAAGAACGGTGATCTGATCCCGATACTGCCTGGCTGGCGCGGCGCGACCATTGACGTCCATGCGCTCACCCCGGACCGCCGTCACAGGTCACGCCGCGTCGAAGTCGCGCTTGACTGGCTCAAGGATTGCATCGGTAGAAGAGGCGGCCTTGAGAATCCAGGATAGCGGACTTTCGTCGACTGTTCAGCAATCAGGAGGTGAGGCCTCACTGCCGACCTCGGATGCGGCGCGGCATTGACCCCTAAATAGGGGACCGAAAGGCGGTGGTATTTCGGGATATTGCGAATTTCGGTTCAGATCGGCGGAAGGCCAAAAAGAGATGAAAATCATGAATACTATGAAGTACGCTCAAGAGCTTTGAAATTGCGGATCAACTAATCGACTAACCGCAACAAAACCAACCTTATACCTCCGCTTGTACGCATCAATGGCTCTTACTCGGCAACAACGGTAATGGGGTGCGTGGATGGAGCCGATCATGAAGATCGAGATCGACGAGAACACGCAGTTCCCGTTCTTGCTGCCGCTTCAGTTCCATTTGGACTAGCGCGGGCCTGGCCGGTCCGACACGCCGGGATGCCGTCGCCGGCGGATGGACCGCGTACACTCGATCCGCCGTTCCCCGATCTCGGCGGCGAAGACGGGTCCGTGCCGGCGACACCGGAACGGACCCGCCTTGGGGCCGTTAGTGGTGGGGGTCGTAGTAGGGCTTGCGCGGCTTTGGGTAGATCGGGAGGTGCGGGATCAGGACATTCTCCCCTTGTTCGACCGCAAACATGAAGGCTTCGGCAACGTCCGTCGGCCGAAGGGCATCGGGCTTGGGCTGGTCGAAGAATGCCGTGTCCGTCATTCCGGGATGGAGACAGGTCACACGGCCACCGGAATCCCCAAGTTCTGCGCCAAGGTTGTCGGCATAGCCCCTGATGAACCATTTGGTGGCGGAATAGACCGAGCCCCATACCGTGCCTTGCGCCGCCAACGACCCGATCAGCACGAGATGGCCCTGCGTGGCCTTCAGATGTGGCAGAGCGTATTTGGCGGTGAGCGTGACGCCAAGGCAGTTCACTTCGATCATCTCGCGAAAGCTCTCGGGCGATCCGGCTTCCGTTCCCCTCGCGGAGGCGCCGAGCCCCGCGCTTGCCAGGACGACATCGATCCTGCCGAACCGCGCGACCGCCGCCTCGAACATCGCCTCCTGTGACGCCGCGTCCGTCACATCACATTCAAGAGCCAGCGCATTCTCGGCTCCAAACTCGTCCACGAGGGCATCCAGTTTCTCCTTCCGCCGCGCGGCCAAGACCACCCTGTGTCCCACCGCCACGGCAAGACGCGCGCAGTCTTCGCCAATTCCTGACGAGGCTCCGGTGATCAGCATGATTTTCGACAATGACGTAGTCTCCTTTGAAGGGCGAACCCTGCACCGAACGTGTGGGGTTCCATTTTCACTGCGTTGATTTCTGGTGAGGCAGACCTGCTCGGCCGAAGAACCGGAGCGGGGTCGGTGATCTAGCCGGCGACCTCGAATTGCCTGAGAAACCGCATCAGCGCGCGTGTCTCGGCTTCGGCGGCATCCTGATCGGAATCCGCGATCGCAATGAACCGGTTCCGATGGAGCTTTCCGACCTCGGCAATGTCCGAGCTTTCGTTCGCACAGGCATAGAAGATGCGGCGTGACATCGTGTGCGCGGACAGGAGGTGCTTTCTGAGAAATGGGTTGTCGACCATGTCGGTCATATGCTGGTAGCCCATGAGGCAAATACTCATGAAATCTCGTTGGTTATTGCGGAAGGCAGTCTTCAGCAATTCATTCGCGATGCGCGCAAGCATGGCCTTAGCATCGTCGGTTCCATGAACGATCGCTTCTCGTGTCGCAAGGCTCTCCAGAGCGGACCGCACCAACAGGATACGCCTCAGATCGCCGCGTCTGAAATCCTTCAGGACGATCCCCTTACGCCTGCGAAGATCGATCAGCCCCTCGGACTCCAGCAGGATGAGGGCGTCACGGACCGGCGTCCTGCCCATTTCTAGGGCGTCGCACAGGTTCTCGAGCGTGAAGTATCTTCCGGGTTGAATATCGTTGGAAACAAAGAGGGTCTCCACGACGTGGAAAGCCAGGTCGGATTGCTTGTGGTTCTTTGGCAGATAGACCGATGCAATCCGGTGATACTTCTTTGCCACTTCGCGAATCCGCTCCACCCATTGGGCGTCTGACTCGCCGCCATTCTCCTCGGCTCCATTTGTCCCGGGGTACTCGACACTGCTTGTCATCTTGGATCCACTTTGTCCGGACATTGGGGGCCTATACTGCGCATCACTAGGGGTCTGACCAGCCACGCTTGAGTGGTACAACTTGATTGTTAGAGTATCGCCGGCCTCTGGTCCATCTGGACGACGCCATCGAGGTCTGTGGGCCGTCGTCCGCGACGTGATCGGGTTCGCGGCGCACCGCGCGATTTCATCGCCGGACCGAAACGCCCGAGATCTCCCCCCGATTGTTCGACCGCCGACCCGTCTTGTGCGTGTTGCTGGCGCCGAGGCGCCTGAGCACAAAAGCGGTTCGGCCAAAACCGGGCTGCTTCGATCCGGGCTCATGCGAGAGACCTTCCACCTGCCCAAGCGCAATCGGGCATCGCACGCAGCTCATCTCTGCGAACCGCATGTATTCCGGGCCCGTCGTAAAGCCGCGAAGCGGGGACGGGTGGGGGATAGCCTGATACACGCCGCACCACTCGGTTCACGCGCCGCCTGTCTGCCATCACTGCCTCGCACTTGATTCACGTCGCCTTTAAATATATTTTAAAGGAGTCGCCGTGTCCATACCGGCAGCCTTGCTGTCCATGAGAGCCCATGAAAGCCGACTGAATGGAGTTAAACCAGCTTCGTAGCTTCATCGCCGTCTGCGAAGAGATGCACTTCGGGCGGGCAGCGCGGAACTTGGATATCCTGCCGTCGACAATCGGTCGCCAGATCCAGCTGCTTGAAGCGTCACTTGGCGTGAAGCTCTTCAACCGGACCACCAGAAGCGTAGCGCTCACAACCGAAGGCGCCTTCCTTCTCGAGGCGGCATCGGGACTTTTGGACCAGGCCGATCATGTTGCTCAAAACATGCGGGAGCTTTCGAACACGTGCAAGGACACGGTCCGCCTGGGCGCAATCGACAGCGCGGCTAGCGGGCTTGTGCCCATGTTGATCGCGGATGCCGGTCGCTTTCTGCCCAACCTCAAGATCGAGCTGCTTGAGGACAAGAGCGTTTCACTGATCCCACGCCTCTTCTCAGGTCGGATCGACCTTGCAATCATTAGGCCAAGAGCCAAGGCTCCGGCCGGTCTAAAGGTCCGGCACCTGATGAACGAAATCGGCGTGGTCGCGATCCCGTCATCACACAAATTAGCCCACAAGCGCCGCATCTCGATCGAAAACTTGCGGGACGAACCAATGATCCTGCCCGAGCGCAGACTGCGCCCCCACAGCCACGATCTGACCGTGAAGCTGTTCGCGGAGATCAGGGCCGTCCCGAACGTCCGGCAGTATGCGACCGAGAAATCCACAATCCTCAATCTTGTAGCCGCCGGCGTCGGGATCGCGATTGTGCCTCGCTGGACGGCCCGCCTCGGCTTTGAGGGCATTGAACTGGCCGAGCTGGAGGTAATGGGGAACGGGAGCAATTGCCTGCCCCTGGCGGCCGCATGGTCAAGAGAAGTCCGAGACGACGCCCGCGATTCACTCCTTGATCTTCTCATGTCCAATCTGCGCGAGTACTCCGAGGATCAATTGCAGCTGAGTTAAAGATATTTCATTTCGTGCGCAACGTGAGGACCAGGTCCATCACGTTTGTCCCTGTCACACCGCAGTCGAAACGGCAGCCTGCGCGCTCGAGCCAACTGCCGCTGTCAAAGTCCCTCATCGCCTCATCTCCGGCCGGCGTGCTGCCCCAGCTCGCTCCGTCAATGATGCCTCCGGCCGCTTGCGTGGGACCGTCTGTTCCGTCGGTTGCTCCAACGATGACATGGAGGTCCGGCCGCCCATCGATTTCCCGTGCAAGCGCCAGAGCAAGCGCCTGGTTCCGGCCGCCTGTCCCGACCTTTTTTCCCAATTGCACCGTCGGCTCTCCGCCATAGACGCAAACACCCACGGGTTGAGCCCTGATGCGCTCGCCCAATTGCTTGGCAACCGTCGCTACATCGCCGTAGAGGAGTTCGGCGTTTTCGTGAACCACGAGGCCGGCCTCAACCGCAGCGTCAGCCGTCGCCGAGCGTGCCAGGGCATTCGAAGCGATGATCTCGTAGCTGTAATCGAACTGGTGCTGTCCGCTTTCTGGCGGTGCGCCAATTCCGGAGCCTATGACGGTGATCTCGTCGCCCCGCACGTCTGACACCGCCAGAACCCTGACGCATTTGCCTCCGAAGCGCTCCAGCAGTCGCCCGCCCTTGATCGCGGAAATCGACCGGCGGGCGCGGTTCATTTCGTGTATCTCGTCCCCGGACCCAAGCAGGCGTTCCGTCAGCTCCTTGACGGCGCTCAGACTGCTTCCTTCGAGCGGATATTCAGAGATTGCCGAGGCCCCGCCGGATACGAGAAACAGAAGGTGATCGTCTTCACGGCAGGCTTCGACCTGGTCGATCAGCGCCTTCCCACCGATTATGCTGTTTTCGTCCGGGATCGGATGCCCGGCCTCGAGAACCGTCAGGTTTTCATGATCGTCGACAGATGCAATCTCCGAGGTCGCGTGGCCGTACTTGGTCAACACCAGGGTGGGAATACTCAGACCGTACAAGTCCAGCGCGGCCCTCGCCATGGAGGCCGCCGCCTTGCCAACCGCGATAATGCGATCCGGTGGGGCGGAGCCGTCGAACAAGGCTTGCGAAACAGTCAGATCGCCGCGCACGGAGGTGACGCCCGCGCCCCACAACGCGCGCAATCTTGCGCTTGCGCCGCTGGTGTCAGCCTCGTCCGACATCACAGTCGACAGCAAAGAAATGCGCTTTGTACCGGCTTCCATTGGTGAAACTGTTGATCTCATTCATACCAGCCACCACTGCTCTGCCAGGATCTTGTCTGAAACCTGCGACGCTTCCTCCTTCGACAAGACGCCGAAACGAAGCACGGCCACGAAAGTCGCGTTCGGCTCCAGAGCGACCAATCGGCCCTTCTTGCTCTCGGCGGTGTATCCGCCGACCTCGGCGGTTCCGGGCAGGACCAGACCTAGGGCATCCTCATCGCCGTTGCGCGTCATCCAACGGATCGCATGCGGCAACTGCTCGGGCCGATGCGACATGACATCCGCCGTCCCGTCCGGAAGGACCTGGAGCGCGTTGAACCAGCCGTCCTTGCCGGCTTCACAATCGATGCCGATCAGGTAGTCGACCTCAGCTCCCTCTTCGACGGACCGATGCTTGCCCGGCTCAGCGGTGAAAACCTTGAGCCAATCCGGCTGTTTGTCGGTCTCGCCAAGGGGCACGCGCGAGACCACACGCTGATTGGTGGTATCGTCGCTCACTGAATCGACGATCTTTGCTCCGTCCACCGGACGGAAATTCGTATGCGCCAGATACATGAAGTCCATCTTCTGGCGGCGCAGGTTCGTGATCTCGACCGTCATCTCGATGACAGACGATGCCTCCATCAGACGTATCCGCGGCTGGAACTCATAGTGGTGTCCAAAGGCCTCGACGTGCACGAAGCGGCCACTCAGATCGATGTAGCTACCGCGCGGCTCGGTTCCGAACGTCAGATAGGCATCCTGATATTGCGCGTTCGGAAGCTCACCGTGGAGAGGATGGGTGTCTTCGGGACCGGGAATGCCCATTGCACTTGCACCGCAGTGCAAGAAGAAGGCCCCATAATTCTCCACGTATTTCTCAGAACCGGTCGGCTCGTCAAACAGGGAGCCCATCGTAAGACACCGCCCATGAAAGACGGCGTCCCAGATCTGCTGACCGTGATACGGAAGAAAAATGATCTCGCCCGCTGCGTTCCGCACCCTCAAGGCCTTCACGCCCGAGCGATACCTGAACGCCGTCACGGACAGACCTTTCCAACGGATCAGCTCGCGCGGTGTTTCGCCAAAGTTCACGATTGCCAAGTCAATCGTCGTTGCATCGCCGTTTTCGGCCATCGGACAGATTCTCCCTGAGAAAGACTTTTGGACCTTGGTTGGTCAGACGGTCTGCACGACCTGGGCCTACTCCGACAACGCATCTATCACCGCCGCGGTGACGTCGCGTGTCCCGTGCTTGCCGCCAACATCCGGCGTCAGAATTCCTTGGCGGCAAACGTCCTCGATGGCCTGCATGAGCGACGCCGCTGCATTGGTTTCGCCGAGATGCTCAAGCATTTGGGCCATGGACCAGAACGTCGCGATCGGATTGGCAACTCCCTTGCCGACAATGTCGAATGCAGAACCGTGGATCGGCTCGAACATGGACGGATACCTGCGGTTCGGATCAATGTTCGCCGTCGGTGCGATACCAAGGCTTCCGGCCAGCGCCCCGGCAAGGTCCGACAGAATATCGGCGTGCAGATTGGTCGCGACGATCGTGTCAAGCGAGGTTGGATTCATCACCATCCGCGCGGTCATCGCATCGACGAGCATCTTGTCCCAGGTAACATCGGGAAATTCCTCGGCGATCTCATGGGCGATCTCATCCCACATGACCATGCCGTGACGCTGTGCGTTGGATTTAGTGACCACGGTCAGGAGTTTTCTCGGCCGGGACCGCGCCATCTCGAACGCGAAGCGCATGATCCGTTCGGTGCCCGATCGGGTAAAGATCGACGTCTCGGTTCCAACCTCGTTGCCAAAGCCGTTGTGGGTACGTCCGCCCTGGCCTGAATATTCGCCCTCGCTGTTTTCGCGGATCATTGCCCAGTCCAGCTCACCAGCCTTGATGTCCCGCAGCGGCGACGCGACGCCCTCCAGGTTCCGTGTGACCCGCACGTTGGCGTATTGGTCAAAGCCCTGGCAAATCGCCAGCCTGAGCCCCCAGAGGGTGATGTGATCGGGGACGTCCGAACTCCCGACCGCTCCGAACAGAATCGCGTCGTGATCTCTGAGCTGCTCGAGCCCGTCTTCGGGCATCATGCGGCCCGTATCGAGGTAGCGTTGCGAGCCCCAGTCAAATTCCGTGACGTCAAAGAGCAGCTCTCCGTGGCTCTTCTCGATCGCGGTCAGAACTTCAAGACCAGCAGAAATGACCTCTGGTCCGATGCCGTCTGCAGGCATCGCTGCGATCTTGTAGGACCGACTGTTTCCGGTATTCATTTTTCGTCTTGCTCCTTCAAAAAATGCCGAGCAGCATCAAGATTCTCTTGCGACCATGCCGCAGTGCCTTGTCGCTTCGGTTACTCAACGCATCACGAACGGGTTTGCGACCGAGTCGGCGGTTGAGATCATTACGCTCTTGGTGGTCAAATACTCGTCGATCGAGGCGCGCCCGTTTTCACGACCAATCCCGGAGCTTTTGTAGCCCCCGGTCGGCGCCATATAGCTGACGACTCGGTAAGTGTTGACCCAAACGGTACCCGCGTCGATCCCGGCGCTCATCCGCATCATGCGCCGCACATCCTGCGTCCAGACACCCGAAGCAAGGCCATAGGAAGAGTCGTTGGCAAGCGAGAGCGCCTCTTCCTCATCTTCGAACGGAATACAGGCCAGAACGGGGCCGAACACCTCTTCCTTCGCAATCCGCATCTTGTTGGAAACACCGGCGAAAATCGTCGGCTCAACAAACCATCCGGGACCCACTTCCTCCGGGTCCGGCCTGCCGCCGCCAAGGACGACTTCGGCGCCTTCGGTCTTGGCAACGTCGATGTAGTTCAGGACCTTTTCCAACTGCGGAATGGTCGTGACGGGACCGACCTCGGTTTCCCTGAGCATCGGGTCCCCGATGCGGGCCGCCCCGGCAAAATCGACGACCTTGCCGACGAATTCGTCATAGATCGACTTCTGTACAAGCAGGCGCGACCCGGCAATGCAGGTCTGGCCCGACGCCGCGAAGATGCCCGAGACGACCCCCTTCACCGCATTGTCGATTTCGGCATCGTCGAACACGATGTTCGGAGACTTACCGCCCAGTTCGAGGCTGACTTTCTTTAGATGCTTCCCGGCGAGTGCAGCGACATGTCGGCCCGTTGCCTCACTGCCGGTGAAGGCCACTTTCGAGACGTCGGGGTGGCTGGTCAGATGATCGCCGAACTCGGTGCCAAATCCGGTCAGAACGCTGAAGACCCCGGGCGGAAATCCTGCCTCCTCAACCAGCTTGGCAAATTCGAGCGTCGAGGCCGACGCGAATTCCGACGGTTTGACGATGAAGCAGTTTCCGGCAGCCAGCGCGGCGCCGAGCTTGTAGGACAGAAGCAGAAGCGGCGAATTCCAGGCGGTGATGCCGACACATACCCCAAGCGGCTCGCGACGCGTGTAGTAGAAGGTGTCGGGTTTGTCGATCGGGATGACGGAGCCTTCGATCTTGTCCGCAAGGCCGCCGAAAAAGTAGTACCATTGCGGAATGTACCGCGTCTGGAATGCCATCTCGCTGATGAGCTTTCCGTTGTCGCGCACCTCGATCTCAGCAAGTGCTTCCGAGTTCGCCGCGATGAGATCGCCGAGCCGCCGCATCAAATGGCCCCTGTCCGATGCCGACATCGTCGCCCACGGTCCATAGCGAAACGCATCTTTGGCCCGAGCAACCGCGAAATCCACGTCTTCCTTGCCCGCGCGCGGGATCAGCGCCCATGGCTTGCCGGTATAGGGGTTCACGCTTTCGAAGAATTCGCCGCTTTCCGCGTCGCGCCATTCTCCGCCGACGTACATCTTGTATTGTTTCACGTCTCTCTTCCTTCAAGTTAGGCGCCGCCGTGAGGCTCACGTCAGCAGTGCAATTCCGTAGCCAGCGACCCAAGATCCGAAACGATGAAGTCCCAGTCCTGATCTGGCGATAAATCTGTTGTCTGTCCTGGCCCGTACTCCGTCGGCCGTTCGACAAAGGCCGTGGCCAGCCCAAGCGCCCTGGCCGCCGCCAGGTCGTAATTGTGCGCCGCGCACATCAGGACCTGCTCTGGCTGAAGTCCCATCAGACTGCAGGCGCCGAGATAGGTTCGGGGGTCCGGCTTGTAGTGACTGAAAAGTTCGCAGGACAGGATCACGTCCCAAGGCAGGCCCGCTTCCTTCGCCATATCGGTAAGAAGGGACATGCTGCCATTCGACAGCGGCGCAATGACGTATCGGGACTTCAGGCGCTGCAGTCCCTCAACGCTGTCGGGCCAAGCATGCAATCGATGCCACACCCGATTGATGTGCTGGAATTGCTCATCGGTCAGGGACGGCGCGCCGACTTCCTCCAGCACCCATTCCAGGGCCTCGGCATGCAGCGCATCTAGGTTTCGCCACTCGATCTCGCCGCTTCGCACGCGTTCCTTTTGCGGTCCGTACTTCCCTCGCCATCGGTCGGCAATGTCGTCCCAACGAAGCTGCAATCCGTTCCGTTCGCCCCATTCCGTCAGATCGGAAACAATGCTCTCGCGCCAGTCCACGACGGTACCGAAAGTGTCGAACATGATCATCTTGATGTCGGATGGGGAGGTCAACTTCCTGAACTTCCTCTGTTATCCCGCAATGGGCATTCCTTGGGCGCGGGGGGGCCCGCGATGAATTCAGGCCCACCCGCCAGATCTTCCGTCGCCGGGAGGTTGGCGTTTGGAAGCCCTACTTCTTCAGGCTGTCGCGCCAACTGTGCTTTGGTTCGTATCCCAGGACACGCTTGGCCTTATCGATGGACAGGAGCGTCTCGTTGTCGCCGACCGGCCGCTTGAGCGGCACTTCCGGATAGCACTCCGCCAGCAATTCGCTGTTCGGTCGGCTCATTACACCGTCGCTATTGGCGATCACGAACGTGTCCATCCCGGTCGCGTCGTGCTCCAGGGCAAGCCGCGTGGCTTGGGCCCCATCACGGGCGTCGATATAGGTCCACAGGTTGAAGATCCTGCTGCGCGCATCCTTGTCGAACTCGGGGAAAGCTTCGTATTCCCAGGGCTCCATCACGTTGGAAAACCGCAGACACGTGATCTTCATGTTTTCGTCCCAACGGCAGATTTCCTTCGCAAGTTCTTCACCGATGTGCTTGGATAGCGCGTAGCTCGTTTCTGGCCGTGCCCTGTATTCTTCATCCACCGGCACGTAGGGCGGGTCAATCGCGTAGGGAATGCCGAGCAGCGTCTCGCTCGATGCCCATACGACGTTGTGGATGCCAAGGCGACGAGCCGCTTCAAAGACGTTATACGTGCTGATTGTGTTGATCCTGAACACATCACCGCTTGCGGCCAGGCCCGGCATGGGAATGGCTGCAAAGTGAACGATGGCGTCCGTCTTGCGATCATGGTCCCAGTCCATCCCCGACAGGGCCTCGATGGTCTGGCGCATGTCGGTGAAGTCAACCTCCATGAACGGGCAGAGGTGTTCTTCGGGGGGCTTCACATCGGCGTTGATCACACTGTAGCCGTGATCGACGAGCTCCTTGACGGTTGCCCTCCCCAGCTTTCCACTGCCTCCGGTGACGATTACTTTCATTTCCATCCTCCAATTTTCGTTTTTTATTTGTCCGCGCATCAGACTCGCCGGGCGATTGCCACCGCAAGCACGATCAGCATTCCGCGTGCGATAAGTTGTTGCGGGTACTGCAGACCCATCAGGATGAGGCCGTTGTTGATCACCCCGATCAAGAAGGCGCCCACGATCGCGCCGATCACGGTGGCGCGCCCGCCAAACAGGCTGGTGCCCCCAAGAACCACGGCTGCGATCACCGAAAGCTCGTCACCCTCACCAAGCTGAAAGCGTCCCGATTGCAGGCGTCCCGCATAGAGCATACCCGCCAGCGACGCGGCCATCCCCGAAATCAGCAGGACACGCAGCTTGATCCCCGCCGTGTTGATCCCGCTGTACCGGGCGGCTTGCTCGTTGCCGCCGGTGGCCAGCACGCGGCGACCGAACGGCGTCTTCTTCAGGGTGAAATGCGCCAGGCCCCCGAGGATCACGATCCAGAAGACGAGCACGGGGATCGGGCCGATATTGCCGGAGCCGAACAGGAAGATGAACGTGTTGTCCAGGATCGGAACCGGTGAGGTGTCGCTGACCCACATTCCGGTGCCCTTCGCGACACCCATCATACCCAGGGTGACAAGGAACGACGGAACCCCGACATAGGCGGTGATGGCGCCGTTTACTAGCCCCAAGATGATCCCCGTTGCGAGCCCCGCGAGGATACCCGCCGGCAAACCGTAGGCTGTGAGCGCCAGACCGCATGTCACCGATGAAAGGCCTGCGACCGCCCCCACTGAAAGGTCGATTTCACCGGCCCCCAGGACCATCGCCACCGCCATTGCCATGATCGTGATGATCGCGGTCTGGCGGGCAATGTTCAGCAGGTTGTTGGTGCTCAGGAACCCCCGGTCGCTCAGAGTGACGGCAAACACCAGAAAGATCGCCACGAAGGCAATGTAGACAACGTAGTCTTTCCAGTTCTCCTTGACCCAGCCCGCCAAATCGACGCCGCGATGGCCCTGTTGAGACTCTGAAACCATCTTAATTTACTCCCTGAATTGCCATCTGAAGCCCATGCTCCAGGAGCGCAGTTTCACTGTGAGCGGCGCCGTCGTCTTCGTGTGTGGACCAGGATTCGATCTCGTCGCGGTCGATCTTCCGTTTGAGCCGACCCCGACTGAAAACGATGATCCTGTCGCTTGCGGCAAGCAGCTCGGCCGGCTCGGACGAGATAATGATCACGCCCTTCCCCCGGGCCGCAAGATCTCGCATCAGCTCGATAATTTCCGACTTCGATCCGATGTCGACGCCCGCTGTCGGTTCGTCGAAAATCACCACATCGGGATCGAGCGAAAGCCACTTTCCAATCGCGACTTTCTGTTGGTTTCCACCCGACAGCGACTTCACGATCGTTGATGGTGCTTCGGCTTTTACCCGCAGCATTTCGATGATTTCGCTCGCGAGTTTCTGTTCGGCCCGCCGGTCAACGGACAGCCCGCGCATCAGCCGGCTGAGTTGCGGCAGGCTGGCATTCCTGTCGATCCGATCCTCGATATGAAGGCCTTCGAACTGGCGGCTTTCGGGAACAAGCACGATGCCGGCGTCGATCGCGTCTTTTGTCGAGCCAATCGACACAGGCTTTCCGCGAAGCTTGATGCCGCCCGAGACCACGCGGTCGATCCCAAACAGCGTTCGCGCCAGTTCCGTGCGCCCTGCCCCCATGAGACCGGCAACGCCCAAGACCTCGCCACCGAACAGATCGAAGCTCACGTCGATCGGTTTGCCTGACGATCCAGACAGATCGCGGACCTCAAGAAGTGGTTGACCGCTTCGATCGACAGGTCGTGCTCGATAGGTGAAGTTCGAGACACGCTTGCCGATCATGTTCTCGATGATGCTGTCCAGCGTGAAGTCGCTCAGCAGCCCGGAGACGACATTCTGACCGTCGCGAAGGATGGACACATGGGTCGCGATTTCCATGATTTCGTCCATGCGGTGCGACACGTAGATCACCGACACACCATTGGCGGTAATCTTCCGCAGGAAAGCGAAAAGGCGGTGCACCTCTTCCACGTTCAGGGCGGAGGTGGGCTCGTCCATGATCAGAACCTTCGCATTCTGGGAGATCGCCTTGGCAATCTCGACCATCTGCGCCTGCCCGATGCTGAGGTCCGACACCCGTGTCTTGGTGTCTACCTCGACGCCAAGTTCGGCGAGCAACTCGTGCGATTGGCGGGCGGCGGACTGATCGTCCGTGACAAGGCCCATTTTCAGCGGTTCGCGGTTGAGAAAGATGTTCTCGGCCACGGTCATGGAGGGGATGAGGCTCAGTTCCTGGAAGATCATGCCGACACCCATCGCGCCGGCGGCCTCCGGCGTAAACACCGACACCTCTTCGCCGAAGACCTTCACGGTCCCCGAACTGGGCGCGACAACGCCCTGCAGGATTTTCAGAAGCGTGGACTTGCCGGCCCCGTTCTCGCCCACGAGCGCATGGATGGATCCCTTCTCAATTTGGAGGTCCACACCCCGTAACGCTTTGATCCCGCCGTAATTCTTGTGAATTGCGGACATCTCGACCGAGCTCACAGTCTTTGCCGACATTGCGGTCCCCTCCCCATGCCAAGAAAATCGCTGCGCCGGGTGAGCGTGTGCTGACCCGGCGCAGGCCGTAGCGACAGTGTCAGCCGCCGTTGGCGGCGACAGTGTCAACGAGCAACTCAGGTGCCGCATCACCATTCGATTGCGGCCAAGCCTCGATCAGGTTCGGACGCGTCACGCCAAGCGCGGGTGCCACCACGTAGGGGGGTGCATGTTTCCCGATGAGCGAGTAGCCAGCCAAGGTCCCCGCGGCCAAACCGCATGGGTAGGGACGCTGCGAACCCGTTCCGCGCACGTAGCCGTTGCGGGCCATGTCGAGCGCGATGTTCAGGCCGAGGTCACACGTCGTTATAGCGAGATCCTGGGGGCTGCGGCCGCTTGTTCTGGCTGCCGAAAGCACTCCTTCGGTCGGCACGTCCCAGGCGGCCCAGATGCCGTCCAGGTCTTGGTGAGCCGTCAGCATACCAGATGCGATGCGCTCGCATTCCACTGCGAAATCCGGCCCGCCAAAGCCTTGGTTGGCGACGATCTCGATATCCGGGAAATCCGCAATCTGTTCGAGGAACCCGACTTCACGCTGAGTTGTCGCAAAGAGGTCCGAGGCGTGCGGAATGAGGGCGATCTTGCCCCTCCCACCTAGTTCCCGCGCCATCATCAGCGCGGCCATCTTGCCCATGCCCTTGTTGTCCGTGGCGACGTTGCTGACGAACTCTGTACCGTGCTCCATGTTGGCGCCGGTCTGATCGAAGAAGACCACCTTAATCCCCGCCGCGGCGGCCCGCTTGAAGGCATCCGACGTCGCACTCTGTTCGGCCGGCGTGGCTATGATGATCTCGGGCTCAAGCGCCATGACGGTTTCAATGTCATTCACTTGACGTTCGGCGCGATAGTCGGCGTCGGTCACGGCGATGACCTCGATGCCCAGATCGCCCAGCGACTCGCGGTGACCCGCCTGCTGTGCCCTAGCCCAATCGGTCGACGTGTAGTGGAACACCAGGGCGGCCTTGGCGCCCATCCCGCGGATCTCGTTCTTCTCGTCCTCAGTCAAACTTATTTCGCTCGTAAGAACGGCCGGCTCTCCGTACTGGCCCGGCGCGGGTGTCTGCTCGATCTCGGCGAACAGAGCGTCGAAATCGAGGTCCAGCTCGTTTGCGCGTGCGTGCCCGGTCCAGCCTGTTGCGCCAATTGCCGCGCCGACACCGGCGCCAACGCCAAGCTGCAATACTGTTCTGCGATCCATGCAGTGAAACATGGTGGGTCTAGGGTTGTGCTTTTTCATGAGGCCTCCTCCAGGACATTTCTAAAGCCACGTCTGAGACCAAACCTGCTTTCACAGGACTACGGCCCGACCGTACAAGGCGGAGTGCGGCACTCCCGTATTGCCTGCCGTCTGCTCCACACTTTCGACGAGTTCTTCGTCTGGCAATTCGACTATCGGGCTGGGCCTGAATGGGGTCAATTATATAGAATTTCGCAATAATCCGGGCATCGGATGGAACACCGCGCGGCCCTCAAATGGCCAAGGGTTTTGTCCTGATCGGTGCGG
>NZ_JBQFRG010000019.1:0-19293 GCF_056537285.1 Ruegeria sp. CF8
GCCTCGGATGGCAAACTCCAACCGAGGCATTCAGAGATGAACTCATGAAACTGAGATAGCGGAAACCGTCGCAACGACCCTTGAGTTACCAGCAAGCGCCGGGTTTCGATTGTCTTCCGTTTGATCCTTTCTCGTTGTTTCAGAATGGTCTGGCCGCGCCCGAAGTAGACATCGGCCGGTGTGAGGTTTTGCAGGCTCTCGTGATAGCGCCGATGGTTGTAGTGATCGACAAAGGCGTCGATCTGCTGCCTGAGATCACCGGGCAGGTAGTAGTTTTCCAGCAAGATGCGGTTCTTCAAGGTCTGATGCCAGCGCTCGATCTTACCCTGAGTTTGCAGATGGTATGGCGCCCCTCGGACATGATCCATTTCCTGATCTTCCAGCCATTCAGCAAGTTCACCAGAGATATAACTGGATCCGTTATCACTGAGCAGCCGTGGCTTGTGGAAGACGGTCGCCTGGGCACAGCCCGAAGCCTGCAAAGCCAAGTCCAGCGTATCGGTGACATCACTGGCCTTCATCGTCGTGCAGAGCTTCCAGGCGATGATGTAGCGGCTGTAATCATCGAGGATGGTCGACAGATAGAACCAACCCCAGCCGATGACCTTCAGGTAAGTGAAGTCGGTCTGCCAGAGTTGGTTCGGCCGAGTGGTTTTATCCCGGAACTCGTCAGCCGCCGATAGAACCACATAGGCCGGGCTGGTGATCAGGTCGTAAGACTTGAGGATGCGATAGACGGAAGCCTCTGACACAAAATACTTTTCCGTGTCGGTGAATTGCACGGCCAGTTCGCGCGGGGAAAGCTCACTTTCCTTCAGGGCCAGATCCTTGATTTTCTCGCGCACTGGCGTGGGAATGCGGTTCCAGACCCGTGACGGCGTGGGGCTACGATCTTCAAGCGCCTCGGGGCCGCCGGCGAGATATCGGTCGTACCAGCGATAGTAGGTGGTCTTCGGAATGCCCAGCTTTTCCAATGTGCGCTTGGTCGGGAGATGCGAACCTTCGACGAGGCGGATGATTTCCAGTTTTTCGGATGCAGGATACCTCATTCGTCGTCGTCCCCATTCGCGATCATGCTTTTTTTGAGCAGCCGCAGTTCAAGAGCCTGTTCGGCAATCACTTCCTTCAGGTCGCGGGCTTCGCGGCGCAGATCTTTGACCTCGCTCGATGTCGCGGCGCGCGCGGTGTCGCCTGCCAGACGTTTCTTGCCGGCTTCCAGAAAATCCTTGGACCAGCTGTAGTACAGACTCTGGGCGATGCCCTCTCGACGGCACAGCTCCGCAATGCTGTCCTCGCCCTTTAGGCCGTCCAGCACGATCCTAATCTTCTCTTCAGCTGTATATTGCTTGCGCGTCGCACGGCGGATGTCTCTGACAACTTTCTCGCCGTGGCTCTGCTTGGTTCCGGGTTTCTTTCTCATCTCCACTCCTTGGCGGTTACGATGAGCCAGAAACCCTCTCTTATCAAATCGACCTAAACTGTCCCATTGGTGCTGACGTCAGACAAATAGAGCTGCACTCTTCAACCCTTCTTTTAAGACAGACTTTGCATCGGCGTCACCAAATGTGTTCTGGGCCGCGATTCCTTTCAGGCACCATTGAACGCGCATTTTCCCTCATGACTTGAAAAACCAATATGTCAGCGTAAGCTAGATTTGTATTTTGATGAAGACTTTTTGTGGACTAGGCATGGATGACATAGTGGTTTTTATTCCGGGGATCTCCGGATCGGTCCTGACCAAGAACGGCAAAACTGTATGGGCCCCAAAGGCTGGAGCCGCCTTGCGCGGCGCATTTACAGGGTTGCGAAGCATCCGTTCACTCAAGATGGACGGCGACGACCATACTCTGGACGACCTTGGCGATGGGGTTGAGGCCACCGAGCTGTGCCAGGATCTGCATCTCATTCCAGGACTTTGGAAGATTGACGGCTATTCGGCTATGCGTCGCAACCTCTTTCATCGCCTGAACCTGGTTGAAGGGGAAACATATTTCGAGATGCCTTATGACTGGAGACGCGATAACCGAGTTGCGGCGCGCAAACTCCAGCGATTGGCTGAAAATGTTCTCGCCAAACGGCGCAAGAGCCACCCTAACGCTCAACTGATCCTAATCTGTCACTCTATGGGCGGTATCATCGCGCGGCTCTACTTAGAAAAATTGGAAGGTTGGCGCGATACACGGAGGCTTTTCACACTTGGAACACCTTTTTCGGGCTCCTTGAACTCGCTGGACAACCTGAGCAACGGCTTCAAGATGGGCTTGTGGGTTTTGCAAGCCGACCTGACTGAAACGCTTTCGTCCTTTACTTCAGTTTATCAGTTGCTCCCGACTTTTCGTTGTTTTCTTAGTCAGACAGACGGACAAATGCTGTCGCTGGATGATCCAGAAGCGGAGCTACCCAACGTTGACAGAAATCGCCTTACAGATGCCCTTACGTTGCATCGCGAACTGCGCGAAAAGGTTGATGCCAATCGCAAGGATGGCGCTTTTATTGAAAACAGCTATTCGGTGATCCCAACTGTCGGAAATTACATAGAAACACATACCAAAGCGACGTTCAAAGGTGGGAAGCTCGAGATGTTGACCAGCGCGACAGGAGGAGACGGCACGGTGCCGCGGCTTTCGGCGATACCTCATGAAAAACTGGACGCCGACAAACCTGCTGACTGGCTGAACGAGAAACACGGATCACTTCAAAACAACGTTGGCACGATAGACGAGATCGCCAGTTTGCTTCTTCACGATCGAGAACGCGACCGGATGATCTTCTCGGCGCCGGGTCAGAACATTTCCGTTACATCTCAAGACACACTTGTTGGTCAGGATGTCGTGATAAGGGCAAAAACGGAGTCGTCAGAGTCAACCTCGTTATACTGCCTGGTCGAAAGCATAAGTACCGGCAAATCTGACACCCATATCATGCCAGTTGATCCCGATGACGCCAAAGCAGCACGGATTGATTTACCAGGACTGCCATCGGGAGATTATCGTGTGACCGTCAGGAGCGCGGGTACCAACACGGTTACAGATCTTGTCAGCGTTGTAGACCCAAATGAATGACACCAGTGCAGGAACATTCTGCTCTTTCGATGTAAGCCTTGTCCGCGGGGAGGACAGAATCTATTGGCTCAGCGCTGATTGCACTGAGGGCGCCCTCAATGCAGTTCCGGTCCAAGCACCGGATTGGGGTGTGGAATTACAGCCTGAAAACGGGCCTCTCGACTGGCTCAACACTACTATCCGAACGGCGGCTGGGCGAGTGGATGACGGCATGAGCATTGGCCAGGCGCTTAAAGACATGCTGTTTGGTACACCCGAGGTAAACGAACTTTTTGTGCGCCTACGCGCTGCGGCTTCCGTGCGAAATCAACAGATTGTTTTGCGATTGATGGGTGCTCCCGCGGACGTTTCTGATTGGCCATGGGAGCTTATGTTGGACCCTGACAATTCAGGCATACCGCTAATACTCTCGGAAGACGTTCATCTGGTTCGAACAGCGCGCGTCCGCTCCTATCCTTCCGGAAAACAAATGGTGAAGCCGCCAGTCAATGTTCTTGTCATTATGTCCAGCCCTCTTCCGGGCGCGGATCAGGCAGCACATAGCTTGGACCAATTCGATCTTTATGAAGAAAAACGCCATTTGCTTCGCGACCTTGCACCTATGATTGAAAGCGGAAAGCTGAGCGTCACCTTAGAGGATCGCCCTACGCTTGAGCGTCTTTCAAAAGCACTTCGCAAGACCGAAAGTGGCTTCCACATAGTTCACTACCTCGGCCATGCCTCTGAACATGGGTTATGGTTTGAAGACCAGAATGGCACTGGAAAGCTGGTTCTATCCAAGGAGTTCAGCAATTTTTTGAGACTTAGCCCGCATCTACGTTTCGTGTTACTTGCTGGCTGCGAGACAGCTCGGGCGCCGCGACCACTGACGCCCGGCGACTGGGAGGGAGGGTTGTCGATAACGCAACATGCTGTGCGCGATGCGGCCCCTGCGGTCATGGGAATGCAGGTGGTGCTGCCATTTCGCACGCAACGCATTTTTACTCGCTCGTTTTATGAAAGCCTTACTGCAGGATATTCTGTGGCCAGAGCGTTGACACTGGCTCGAAAGCAGGTGTGGGACGATCAAAAGGACCGTGTCCAGCAATTGGACTGGGCAATTCCGACCCTGTTTCTTGGTGCCGAGGATCCCGACGCGATAGTTGACGCGAATGCGCAAGCACTACCGCCACCTCAGATCAACCCGGTCCGACTGCATGTTTCGCAGACCTATAAGGATCTGCGGTTTGTTGCACGCCATGCTAATCTTCGCAGGGTTGTTGATGTCTTGTCCAACCGAACGAAAAGCAGGTTAGTTTGCATCCGTGGGGAAAACGTACGGTCTCAAGACCTTAGCAACCTAATGGACCGCGCATTGGAGGAGCTTGATCCGAGTATTGCGCAACTGAAATTCTCTGCGCGTGATCTCGGTGAAGCGCAAAAAGACGAGCTACTGAAGTTCTTGCGTGAGATCTTACGTCAATCCAACAATGGGAAAGACCTTCTTGAACATGCGGCTCCATCCATGATGCGATCCCTCATAGTTGATCGTGTTGCCCGGATCCCCTTGGCCATTGCAATCGATCATGCGTATGAACTCAAAGCAGACAGTCCGGTCGTCGAAATCATTCGAGACCTACTAAGTCAGCGCGGCCAAGTACGGGTCGCGTTAGTCCATAGAGAAGAGCACAATCCTTTCACCTTTGAAATGGGGAGCATTTGGGAACCGTCTGTTGTAACCGAGATGCGATGGTCAGAGGTCTGGGCTTGGATACGCGGGCAGTTGCCCGAATTGGCGCACAAAGGCGAATCCCAATTGCATCCACTGCATTCAGTTCTAGGCGACAATCTTGAACGTTGGGAGGCATTAGCTGATCGTTTAGCCGGGCGTGACGCTGGCTCCCGCGATCCGAATATCGAGGCCGCAGTTCGGGCATTAAAACCCAAGGAGCAAGCCGAAAACTCTGTTGACGACTTCTTTTCAGCACCTGCAGCAACCGACGACATCGACGCAGCGGTCCCGGAATCTGCACAACACATGCGTGACGCGATCACCGTTGCCGTGGCTGGGCCATTTACTGAAGGACGCGATCACGCCTTTCGCGATGCGATGGCACGATTTGCGGATGCACATGGTCTAGCTGGACGGGTCAGTGCTAGTCCTGACAAACGGGCGACCATCGTCGCTCAAACCTTAAAAATAGCTTCTCCATTTACGGACGGGAAAAGTGCTACTACTGCTGCTCTCCTGTCGTGGATGAACAAAGTTGCACAAGCCAATGCCAGAGTGCTCGTTCTGGATTTTGGAACTGATCACAAAAACATGGCACTCAGCAACTTTGTGGAGCAACTCGCTGCGTCTGGCGTATTGGTTGTAGCCGCCGGGGGAAACACTGGTGTACCAAACTGGCCAGCATGGAGTGCCCAAACGCTGGCCGTTGGAGCAATGGCGGACGGACATCCCTCGGCTTACTCAATCTACCACCCCGATGTAGACAAGCCCGACTTGTATGCACCAGAGACACTCGATGCCACGCCACTCGAAGGTTGGGTGGAAAAGCTTGGGCAGCGCGGAACGACCTTTGCTGCGCTGTACGTTGCGGCTGCAGCAGCTCTGGTCTGGGCAAGTTACCCGACCTTGAAGGCTGAAGACGTCAAGACCATCCTCAACACTACTGCTGCCGGCCAGGGTCCAAGGTTTATCAATGTTCAGCGCGCAATAGACGAAGCTCGAAGCGTCTTGGTTCAGGATATCCTTCAAACTGGCGACATGGAGCTCTACCAAATCATATCCGAGTCAGGTTTGCCGATGGATCTGGCAATGCAAACGATTGCCATTTTAGAGGAAGCTGGCCGCATTAAACGGAAAGAGACAGAAAATGGCGACGTCCTTAGTTATCCGCAGCGGATCGCAGCCCGCTATGACGCGCTGCGCCTCACTCCACCCAGCTATCGACGAACCATTGATCAGGAGCGGCTTATGGCAGATGCCCGTGAATTGGCAAGTCGCAGGGCACTGACCGATAACGATGCTTGGGCTCTATGGAATTCAGGGCAAAAAGGCAATCGGATCGTCGCGCTCGCACATCAATTTAAGTCTGTCGGCTCGAACACGATGGCTATTATCGAAGATGGCATTCTTAAATCGCAAAGCGCGTTCGAACAATATCATGCCATGCGTCTTGCACAGAAATGGGGGAACAGATTTGAAGGCGCGGACCGGGGCCGAATTGTCAGTGCAATCAAGAAGGAGTTGTTAGGGGACAAATTTGATGCTGAACGTCATGCCTTGGGGTCGTCAATTATCCATCAGCTGAGTGAGGAATGACGACTTGAGGTAGGGTCTCGGTTGACACCGGTTCTGTCGCAATTTTCATTGTAGGCTGGGGAGATGGCGCAGGTGGGTTGATTATCCTACCAGTTGAACAAACTGCTGAAACGGACGGAGTCCGGGCGTGAATTGACCTTTGCGGATCATGTTGACCAGTTCGATGCCAGCCAGGGCAGATGCATCTGAATCGAAAGACTTGAAACCCAGCATGGGCCTGATCCGACGTTTGATGAAGCGATGGTCTTGCTCAATGATGTTGTTGAGGTACTTCCGTCTGACCATCTCAATCGGCACCGTGCAACCAAATCCTTTCAACGTCTTGTTTATTGCTTTGATGCAAGCTGTGTTTGCACCACTTTTGTCGATGACGATTTTCCGTGGCAAACCGTTCGCCTCAAGCGCACGAGCGAAGAACTTGGTCGCAGCCGCTTTGATAGCATGAAATCAAAGGTCTTTCCGTGTTTGTCGATGGCGCGATAGAGATAAACCCACTCACCCTTCACCTTCACATAGGTCTCATCCATGCGCCATGAATGGTCGGCAGAGCGCTTTTTTGTATCGTGAAGCATCAGCCACAAGACCGGCATATCGCCTCACCCAACGGTTC
The DNA here is from genome assembly GCF_056537285.1 of Ruegeria sp. CF8. Classification (NCBI taxonomy): domain Bacteria; kingdom Pseudomonadati; phylum Pseudomonadota; class Alphaproteobacteria; order Rhodobacterales; family Roseobacteraceae; genus Ruegeria; species Ruegeria sp. CF8. The sequence continues at coordinate 6,980 of NZ_JBQFRG010000019.1, forward strand.
AGCGTCGCGTGATCCAGTTCAACGCCACGTTCAGCCATGATTTCTTCCAGATCCTGGTAAGACACGCCGTATCGGAGATAGAAGAATACAGCGTACAAGATCACTTCTTTCGGAAAGTGTGCGCCCTTGAATGAGATTGTCACGGTCTGCTCCTGTCATTTTGAGCATGCGCTACCAAAACTACGTTTGACCGGACAGGTGGGAACTAATTCTGCGACAGAACCGATTCGAGATCGGCTCGCTCGACCGTCTCTCTCGGCTTCCCCGCACAGTGTCTGACGTCAGACAACATGGGGGTTTGAGACGTCGACAAAATGCAAACCATTAGAGCCCACACAAGTGGCATAGTGCCTGATCTCTACTGAGCAGAGCGGGCAAGATCCGTCGTAGTACACCGTAGCGCAGGCTTGATCGGCTTTACCCGATTTGACTGCAACCTCAACTCGTTCCGTTTTGTGCATCGTCTTGGACCTCTGCCAGTGGGGTGCACCCGATCTTTGTCAAAAGTTAGCGCAAATACTGAAGAAACGAGGTTTTAGCTATCGCAAACAGGTGCGGTACGAGGCCGCAACTGTTTGCGATAGCTAAACTCAACGGCAGAATTCTCCGCAGAGCAGACACTTTTCGGGATTGCGCCAATGACGGCTTCGAGCAGAAACTGGGCTTTGCGCAGATAGGTGGACGTCCCTTTCTTGCATCAACCGGTTTGTCCCAAAACCGTGGCTACACCCCGCTAATCCCGCACTCATCGCTATCGTGGCCCTACAAAATCTGATCAGCGTCAATGCTTTCGCGACCAACAAGCTCTATTGTCGCGATTTGTTCAGAAATCTTCAGCACCGTAGGCCGTGTTTAGTCCGCATGCTTTCAGCTATGAAATGCATCATTTATGGTTCGCCGCTATCAACATGAGGTAAATTCAGACTCAAAACTGAAAATGGGCGGCAGTCGTTTAGTGACGCGGGTTCGAAGGAAAATGAAAAAATAAAGGTGAACTGCCTTTCGAAGCCAGGCAGTTTAGTGTCCGCAAGATCGATTTTTTGGCTGGCAACACATTCGTTTACCAAAATCATTTGTCGCTTTTGATTGCTTCCGTCTCAATGTTAATCGTCACTTCATCGCCGACAAGCCCATTCGCGACTCCGTAATCCATCCCAAACTCACTGCGCAAAATGGCGGTGTCGAGTGACAGTCCTAAAACCTCGCGTTTATGGCCAAACGGATATTCTGCGACTTTGTTCAGCGTAACATTCAGCGTTACGGGAAGAGTTTGATCCAAGATCGTCAACTCTCCGGTCACAGTGCCGCTGGTGTCGTCCGAAGCTGTGCCACCGTTCGCAACAAACTTGATTTCGGGATACGTCGAGACATCCAGGAAGTCTCGGTTTCGAACATGACCGTCACGCGCGTCGTTGAACGTGTTCACGGACGCCGCTTGGATCCTAACCTCTACGTCGCGCAACTCTTGCGTTTCAGTGTCGTAAAAGAAGTTGCCCGACACTTCTGTGAACACACCAAGTGTTTTTGCGTAGCCGATGTGATCAATTGTGAAATAGATGGCCGTGTGCGTTGGATCGAGTTCATACCGCGCCATATCGGCGTTGGCCGCCATTGCATATGCACTTAGTGCAGCCGAGGCTACAATCGTTCGCGTTGTAGTGCCAAAGCGGCCGAGATCGGTTTTTACACGCGTAAAAGCCATAGTACGAAGACCTCCGAGTGGTAGCCAAGGTAATGAATAATATAGGTTGCAAACGGACAAAGGCCGTAAAAAACATGAGCAACTCCACAATTCGCTGCGCAACATGGAACATTCATCGCGCAAAGGGACCAGATGGACAGGTCGATCCAAACCGTGTGGCCAACGCAATCGGGACGGAACTGGCGCCTTTGGGTTTGGATATTCTGGCGTTGCAAGAGGCGGATGAGGAATGTCGACCGCACGCTCGGATCGTAGACGTGCAGAACATCTCCGAGCTTACGGGGCTCAGATACACACAAGACGCCCCTGCATTGCGTTGGGGAAGTCAGAGCGATGGATTTCTGGGAAGCATCCTGTTTCTGGGCGAGAGGTTTCAGCGCACCCATGCAGATGTAATTGATCTACCAGGCCATTGCCACCGGGGCGCCATAGTGTTCGAAACGCTGGTTGACGGTTATCCGCTGCGCATCATGACGATGCATCTGTCCTTGTCGCAACCGCTTCGCATCATCCAGATGCGCACTATCGGGCAATACTTACATCGTCGCCCTGAAATGCCGACTCTCATGCTGGGCGACTTCAACGAATGGCGCCCCTGGGGCGGCTTGATGTTTCACCGGCGGATTGTCGGAACAGCCTTCCAAGGACCCGCTCAGCCCACTTTCCCAAGCAGAGCACCCTTCTTACCGTTGGACAGAATCTTGACGGATTTTCCAGACGCAATTTCAGAGGTTCACGCACTAAAATCAGAGGTTTTGGTGCAGGCTTCGGATCACTTGCCTTTGACGGGCGTTGTTAAGCTTGGGAAAAGGACGTGAGCGGTTGGTTGCCCACAAGGCTACCCGAAGGTCGTTGGCGGGCTAATTTGTTCTTAGGATCAATTGGGTGACGTTTATGTTTGGCGGTGATTTTTACAACGCGACAAGGCCTGTAGAGGTGGAACCACCTGTTGCCAACCTGTGCATGGCCAGCGCGGTCATTGCTCTTGCAATGGCAGTATGCTCATTGCTGGCGTTTGGTTCCGCATTGCCCCCTTTGGTCGTCTTTGGGGTAGTCGTCGGATTGCTGATCCCGGGGTTGCGTCGAACCTATCCTTATGAAGTGTTGGGTCTGTGTAACCTTGTAACCCTAATCCGCGCTGCAATGGTCGCGTTTTTGGCTGGCACTGTGGTCGCGCCAACCGTGAACCCTTGGCTGGTATTTGTGGTGGCAACAGTAGCATTCGCATTGGATGGCGTAGACGGCTGGTTGGCGCGGCGATCAAAACTGACATCCCGATTTGGCGCGAGGTTTGATATGGAAACGGACGCGTTGTTGGGCGCGGTCCTCTCTGTGTGGCTTTTGGTATCAGGGACAACAGGCCTGGAAATTCTGGTTCTTGGTTTCATGCGATACACCTTCTGCGCAGCAAGTCTATTTTTGCCCGCATTGCAGGCTGAACTCCCCGAGTCGTTCCGTCGAAAAGCAATTTGCGTTATACAAATCGGTGCCTTGGTCACGCTGCTGTTTCCCTTGACGCCAACAACAGCATATTTGCCGATATCTTTTATGGCTGCGATACTGCTCGCATGGTCCTTCTTTGTGGACATCAAATGGCTTCTTGGGCGTGCTGAATGAGGCAGGTACTCTTCCTAGTTTTGGGTGCTTTAGCTGTCTTTGCCGTTCTAGCCCTGCCAAACCATCCAAGCGCTTTTGGGTGGAGCGCGGTGTTGCGCTGGCCTCTCGAGCTGCCCGTGATACTATTTCTAATGATGGTGCTAGGTCGGCGCTTGATCATCGTACACGCGGTCGCGCTGGCTTTGTTGGCTGTCGCTGTTTTGAAGCTCGCCGACTATGCAATGTTTAGCGCTTTTGACCGGTCGTTTAATCCGGTCGTTGATATGCCCTTGATCGCTGCAGGCTTCTCATTCACCCGTGATAGCCTTGGTTTGGTTGTTTTTGTTTTTGCAGTGTCATCGGCCATTTTGTTGCTGGCCCTGCTTTACGCTTTAATAGTCCAGGGCTTTGCCGCTTGGGCGTCACTTGGGCGAAATGCAAAAACAGGATTGGCAGCAGCTTTGATCGGCGCCGGCTTCACTGGATGGGCTGTCGCGGATGCGGGTCATCACCTCAGTTTCTGGAAATTGGAAAACAGCCCGCCGGGGACCACCTGGACCTCTCGCTTAACAATAAATCGCGTTGAGGAAATACAGAGAACAACCAGGGATTTGGCCGAGTTTCGTGAGGCTGCAGGTTTAGATACCTATGCCAATCAGTTCGGATTGTTGAACAAGCTTGATGGGCGGGATGTGTTTTTGATCTGGATTGAAAGCTACGGTCGCGCGAGCTTCGACAACCCGCTGTACGCGCCAACGCATCTTGCAACGCTGCGGTCTGCTCAGGCGGAAATCGCGGGTTCGGGCCTTGCCATGAAAAGCGGTTGGTTGATCTCGCCAACGGTAGGCGGACAAAGCTGGTTGGCACATGGGACCCTGGGGTCCGGCTTGTGGACCGCCGATAACGGGCGCTATCAAGCGATGATCGACAGTGGGCGCAAATGGCTATCTCATATCGCGCAAGCGGCGGGGTATCGGACAGCCGCTGTCATGCCTGCAATCACAAAGGATTGGCCTGAAAGTCGAGCGATGGGATTTGAGCTTGTTTTCGACAAGGCCAAAATCCCCTATGCGGGCGAGAGTTTTCGCTGGGTCACTATGCCCGACCAATTCACCTTGGCTGCGTATCCTGATCTTTTGCCGCCGGACCCGAGACCAGATTTTGTCCAGATCGCCTTGATCTCTTCACATGCCCCTTGGACACCAATCGCAGACGTAATCCCGTGGCAGGACGTAGGCGACGGCACCGTCTTCAATGAGATGGCCTTACGGGGACCGACACCTGAAGTGTTGTGGAAAGACCGGGATGCCGTGCGGGACGCGTATCGCAGATCGGTAGACTATGTTTTGCAGGTCGTCTTTTCTCATGTTCTTCAACTGGCCGACGATGCACCACTGGTCATTGTCGCAGGGGACCATCAGGCCGCTGGATTTGTATCAGGCAGTGACAGCAAGGATGTAGCTGTTCATATAATCGGACCCCCGCAAGTCTTGGATCATATCGAGCATTGGCGTTGGACCGAGGGGCTTGTCCCCGCATCCGACGTACCTGTTCGCCGAATGGACAGTTTTAGGGACAACTTTATCGCTGCCTTTTCTGACAAGACCTCAACCGCAATGGTGTCGCAATGAAGCGGTATTGGGTCAGGTTGGTCGTATCGATCACGTTGATTGTCGCATTGCTTTGGTGGACGGATTTGGCGCGTGTCGCTGATCATCTGCGGATGCTTAGCCTGGAATGGGTTGGGCTTTCGATTGTTGTTACAACTGCCGCAACCTTCTCGATGGCATTCCGATGGCAACTTACAGCGCACGCGTTGGATATTCGGTTTGATTACTCTTTTGCCCTGCGCGAGTACTATATCGCGCAGCTGGTAAATATGATTCTGCCCGGCGGTGTTCCGGGGGATCTGACCCGTGCGGTTCGGGCGAGGAAGAAAGCAGACCTCAAACGTTCAGCTCAATCTGTGTTCGCGGAACGGCTGTTGGGGCAAATCGCAATCATGGCAGCCCTTTTTCTGGGCGTCTGTGCTGCGCTAGTGTGGCCCGCAGGCTTCGATCATCCTGAACTGAGCATGACAGTTCTTGCTGTGTTGCTATCCGCTCTAGTCGTGGTGAGCCTTATATCACTTGCCCTTCCATCAATTGGGAGGTTCGTTGTCTTTTTGATCAGGCTACAACGTCAAACGGCCTTTGTTTTTCTCGGCTTAGTCAGCTCTACATGTCTGATACTGGGGTTCTACGCGTCAGCAAGGGCTGTAGGGGTTGTCATACCATCAGGCGGCTTGCTTATCATTATTCCTCTGGTTTTGACCGCCATGCTGATCCCTATGTCGATTGGTGGTTGGGGTTGGAGGGAAGGAGCCGCTGCTGCCTTATTTCCAATAATCGGGGCGTCATCCAGTGCGGGCGTTGCTTCGGGTGTCACTTATGGTGCCGTTATCCTGATCGCCGCGCTGCCAGCAGTTGCAATTCTGCTGTGGCCAAGATCGCTTGAACCGCAACTAACAACAGGGAAAAGAGATTCACTATGACACAGCCCGCCCATCTTACGCGCCGTTTTTTTCTTCAAACCGGCGCAGCCGGTTTTGCCGCCTCTGCATCAGGGTTGCCTGCACTAGCAGCTAACTTGCAACCTGTGAATTTCCAGCTGTCCTGGCTGCATTCCGTGCAGTTTGGCGGAAGTTACATTGCGAAAAACAAAGGGTATTGGTCCGATCTAGGTTTGGATGTCTCACTTGCCCAAGGCGGTCCAAACGCGCCTGTCGAGCCGCCCGTGGTTTCAGGAACTGCTTTGGTTGGGATATCAGCTGCGGACTATACCGCCGCCGCGGTGGCGCAAGGCGCGCCGTTCAAAATTATCGCCGTTGCGATGCAAAAGAATCCGTTCGCGATTGCGTCGCTTGCGGCCAACCCGGTAAACGAACCCGCAGACCTTATCGGCAAGAAGATTGGTATGGCCGTCGCGAATACACCCGTCTTGCAAGCCTTGTGCACATTGAACGGGATAGACATAGACCAAATTGAAATTGTCCCCACCCAATATGACCCGGCGCCGTTAGTAAGCGGCCAGGTGGATTGCTTGCTTTGCTGGGAAACAGATTTGCCCGTCGCCATGACTGTGCAGGGCGTTGACAACACCACAATGCTAATGGCCGACTACGGTTATGCCGTGCACTCTCAAACCTATATCGCCACCCAAGACTCTCTTGCCCAAAGACGCGCAGAGCTTGTGTCTTTAATGAAAGGCGAAGTCATGGGGTGGAAGGATTACCACAAAGACACCGACGCCGCCGCCGAGTTGACGATAGAAATGTTCCCTGATGCAGGTCTAGATCTCGCCGCGCAAAAACTGCAAGCCGCGCGGCAAGTGCCGCTGATGTTCTCGGACTTAACCGCCGAGTTTGGGTTCGGGTGGTTCACCGAGGAGACTGTTGCGGCGAATGTCGAAACACTAGCGCTGTTGGGTCGAACCGTCACTCCTGACCTCTGGGACAGATCGCTGCTGGAAGAGGTGTATGGCTGACGCGAGGGTTGACGCGTGACTACAGCCGGAATTTCGTGCAACAGAATCCGAAAGAGTTTTGATCGCACTGAGGCGGTCTCAGAGCTTTCGATTGAATTTCAGTCCGGACAGACGACGGCATTGGTTGGCCCGTCCGGCTGCGGGAAATCAACCGTTCTGCGAATGATAGCAGGGCTGGAAACGCCCGACATGGGGCACATCGCAATTGGCCATGAAACACCAAAGCAGGTCGCCCGTCGCGGGGGGCTTGCCATGGCGTTTCAAGATGCATCGCTGCTGCCATGGCGTACCGTAAGATCCAACATCGCATTGGGCGCGGAACTCGCTCGCAAACCGGTGGATCGCGTAGATGACCTGATCAATCTTGTCGGGCTGGACGGGTTTGCCGAGCATCGGCCTGCTGAATTGTCAGGTGGTATGCGCCAACGCGCCGCAATCGCGCGCAGCCTGATATCTGAGCCAGAGGTTCTGCTGTTGGACGAACCTTTTGGGGCCGTCGATGCGATCACGCGACGTCGATTGAATCAAGAGCTCCCGCCATTGTGGCGCGAGCGCCAAACGACAACACTTCTCGTTACGCATTCCGTGGAAGAGGCGGTTTTGCTATCAGATCGCGTGATCGTGCTGTCATCTCGTCCTGCGCGTATCCTAGCGGATATACAGGTCGACATTAAAAGAGACTGCACGTTTTCACCCGTAACTTCACCAGACGTTCGCGCTTTTGTGACGCAAGTACTGACCGCGTTGGAGGAGGATGAGTAGGTGGCACCGGGACGTATCATGCTGGGCGTCTTGCTTATGCTTCTAGTCTGGGAAGGCTTGGCGCAAGTTCAGCCAGACAGCATGTTGATCAGTGGACCATTTGATACCGCGGAGTATATCAACGATCATTCTGGGCTACTTTTCAGGGCAGCGACCGAAACCTTAAGGAATGCCGCGCTCGGGTTCTTTTGGGGGAACCTTGCGGCGGTGGCCTTGGCCTGTTTCGTGATATTGATCCCGAAGTCAGAATGGGTAGTCTCGGCGCTCGCGCTTCTTGTGTTTTGCATTCCTCTGATCGCGAGCGGCCCGATTTTACGGGTCCTATTCGGGCCCGGAGCGGGTCCACAGATCGCTCTGGCGGCACTGGCTGTTTACTACACCACATTCCTGGCCTTTGTAGTGGGACTTCGGGCGATTTCACAAAGCTGGACAGATTTGATGACTGTTTACGGCCGGGGCCGCCTACCGACTCTGTTCGTTGTGCGATTCAGAGCCAGCTTGCCTTACCTGTTTATGGGATTGCAGATCGCTGCGCCAGCTGCCTTTCTGGGTGCGATGATTGGAGAATTCACAGGCGCCGAGCGAGGACTGGGTGTTTTGACCTTGCGGGCCATGCGCGGTCTTCAAACGGATGCGACCTGGGCGCTGGCGGCTATTTCCGCATCACTGGCTATGCTCGGGTATGCGTGCGTTGGTCTGCTCAAAAGCAAACTGACGCCAAATGCACCGACAATCCTACTATCGACGCCCAGATTTGGTCAAAAGCGCGCGCTGTCTACTCAAATACTCGGTATCGTTTTTCTGTCTGCCATGGTTTTGGTTCTGTGGCAGGGGCTGATGGATTTGTTCAACTTGAATTCGTTCTTCGCGAAGCGGCCAGCAGATATTTGGACCTTCGTTTCCAACACCACGAACCTGAACACATTGCTAACTGCGCTTGGCGAAACCCTGACTTATGCGATACCCGGATATCTCGCCGGTTTGGCCCTTGGTGCGGGGCTGGCCGTGATTTTAACGCTTTGGCCACCAGTGGCGCGGGCGATTATGCCGACCGCTATTTCATTGCGCGCCGTGCCGATCATCACAACTGCGCCTTTGCTGGTTCTGGCATTTGGGCGCGGCTTTACCGGAACCGTTGCAATTGTCGCTGTAATGGTTTTCTTCCCAACTCTTGTTGCCTGTCTACAGGGTTTACGGCAGGCTCCAACGCAAATCGTGGATCTTTTTGCAAGCTATGGTGCCGGCCGTTTGAAGCTACTGCGATGCGCCCAAATCCCGGCCATGTTGCCCGCTTTTTTCGCGTCTGCCCGCATGGCAGTGCCAGCCGCGCTATTGGCTGTCACTACAGCTGAGTGGCTGGCAACCGGGCGCGGCATAGGCGTGTTGATGGCACTGACTGCGAGTACATCAAACTACAATATGCTGTGGTCCTGCGTTGTCCTTTTGTGTCTTGCGGCAGTCACAGCATACGCTGGAGTTGCATGGTGCGAAAAGCGGGTTCTGCGCGTTTATGCGAGCGAGCAAGTGGTATGACAGAAGCTGTTTTTGCAATCCCCGGTGACAAAGACCGGCGCACCGGCGGATTCATCTACGAAGCCACGGTATTGCGGGTTCTTAACGAGATCGGTTGCAAGACCCAACACCTGAAACTACCGGGTCGATTTCCCGACCCAACGCAGGACGATATGGCAGTGGCACTGAACGCCCTGCGCGCCGTACCCGGAAAACGCCCGATTATCCTTGATGGATTGGTTTTTGGCTCCATCGACCCAGAGGGTTTGGCGCAGGTGAGCGCCCCTATAATTGCGATGATACACCACCCCCTTGGACTAGAAACTGGTTTGCCGACGGAACGGGCTAAATTTCTGCTCAAAAACGAAACCGCAGCTCTTCGGCACGCCGCACACATTATCGTTCCAAGTCCAGAAACTGCGCGCGTGCTGGTCAACCAATTCGCTGCAAAACCGGATCTGATAACTGTCGCACCCCCAGGTTTTGATCGTCCGGTTGTCTGTAAACAGCCGAAGCGTCCGCCTTTGATTTTGTCAGTTGGCCTATTGGCCCGCCGCAAAGGGCATGACACTCTTCTAAGTGCGCTTGATACAATCAAGGACTTGGAATGGCAGGCTGTTATCGTTGGCAAGGAACACGACAAAAACACCGCGATTGAGCTTTACTCTCAGTCCAAGGCCCTCGGTCTAACCGAGCGCGTGACCTTCACCGGCGAGTTGGACCAAGTTCCGTTGAACGATTTGTTCAACTCGGCGACCCTTTTCGCGCTTGCGACCCGGTACGAAGGCTACGGAATGGTTCTTGGCGAAGCAATGATGTTCGGACTTCCAATCGTTTCCTGCAACGTGGGTGCTGTCCCTGAAACAGTCGGTGACGCGGGGATTCTGCTGCCACCCGAGGACGCTCTGGCCTTTGGAGCTACTCTGCGTTTGCTTCTCAAAGACCAAGGAACACGAGCACGCTTGGGAAGACTGTCAGACTTGAAGTCAAAGTTTCTACCAACGTGGCGTGAAACCGCGGGAACATTCGCCTGCGTAATCAAATCACTCGCCGAGAAAACCAAATCATAGAGCTTTTAAGAAAGGGCTTTACCAAGATTTTTTTGGCCACACTGTCTTGGCGGTCAGATCAGCGGCAAAAGACGTGCTTACCCGCAAAGACCTTAAAGATTTCATCCAGCACGGCATCGAAGCCTAGAGGCGCAAGATCGCTGGTTTGTGTTGGACCGACTTAGCAGGGGTTCGCTGACGCATAGTGACTGTGCGTTCTCGCTAGTGGCGAGCCGTTGTCCGACTTCCCATCTTTGGCCAGAAAGGAGACAACCGATGCTCGATACACATGCCATTCGCCAAGACGACATGCCTCAAGAAATGCGGTTTCTCTTGGACCAATACCCCCGCGACAGTTGGGAAACCCATCCAGGTTTCAAACAAAAAACCAAGCATTGGCTCGGCGCGCATGAGATGTTCCGCCGTGTTGCGGAACTTATTCGCTTGGATACAGAAGGGGTTTTGAGCAAAGAGATGGGGTTGGACGACTACGTGGGGCGGCTGTCCTACTATGGCGGCAACCTAGTCGGGAACCTGCATGGCCATCAAGGTTGGGAAGATCGCAGCTATTTCCCTGAACTATCTGCTGCGGACCCTCGTTTTGATGCGGGACTTGAGTTGCTGGAACAGGATCACTTCGATCTGGATAAGGTGCTGAGTGACTTCACCCGCACTGCGAACCGTGTGATCAAGCTATCCGCGCTTGATGAGGCGCAAGCTTACGATGAAGCCGGACAGCTACATGCGACGAGCGACACGATTGAAGCGTTCCTCAGACGGCATCTCAGCGATGAAGAAGAACTGGCCGTGCCAATCATCTTGCATCACCGGCTGAGAGGATGATGCTGAAGTCATGACCGACACGTCTACCGAAGAAGACCAAACTGATATCAACAAGCGCCGCGCACGGGGTGAATTCGTGCGCGGTGTTAGCGGCTATCGCCACGCCATTGGCGATCCTGTGTTTCCGGCAGAAACTGATCGCTATCACCTGTTCGTAGCCTTGAATTGCCCCTGGTGTCACAGAGTGACGCTGGCGCGAAATTTGTTGGGCCTTCAAAACAGCATCACCATGGACGTTGCATTTCCAAACCGCACCGGCGACGACGATCCAGAGGCGCCAAACCTATGGGAGTTTGCGCCTGATCGGATTGCATCGCTCACAGGTGAGACTTTGCCAGAATGCACGAGTGAGACCGGCACCGGCAAAGGACTGCGCCTTGCCAAAGAGATCTATCGTGCCGAAGGCTCTGAAGAGCAATCCCTTCCAATCCTGTATGACAAGATTGCAGGGCGCATAGTTAACAACGCAAGCGCTGAAATTGTCCGAATGCTGGACGCCTCAGCGGATTCTCTTGGCAGCACAATCCCGGCGGCTGAACGCGTTAGGCTTTACCCAGACGAAGTGCCGCTTCACCAAATTCACGACCTGAACGAACGAATTTATACAGCGATTAACAATGGTGCCTACAAGGCCGGGTTTTCGTCTGATCAAACGATCTATGCAACAGCCTTTGACGCATATTTTGAGACACTCGAATATTTGGAGGAGCATCTCTCAGATGGCAGGCCCTATTTGACAGGAAACCACTTTTCAGAAGTAGATCTTCGCCTGTTCCCAACTCTCTATCGTCACGATCCGGTCTATTATGTGCGAATGAAGCTTAATGGTGCGAGAATCCTAGATTACCCATACTTGTGGCGGTGGCTGTGCCGTGTATACGCGTTGCCCGGAATTGCCGAGGCAGGTTCTCTCGTACACTGCCGCCAGGGTTATTTCGGACGCAGTTGGAATAGCGTTGTGCCCAATGGGCCTTTTAAGCCAATGTCGTACCCAGAGGCCTATCGCCACCCTGAACTCGCAACACTGTAGTCCTCGCCAAGGTGTATTTGGGAAGCCTAGCTTCGAAACCAAACATTTCTGTTTTGGATTGCGAGAGCATTTTTCTTCGGCATTTCGGAACATTTAAAACTTAGTTGCAAATGTCCGGATTGGGCTGCGAGCGGTCATATGCGCTTGTAGTAGCAAAGGATGACAGAGATGGCGGCAAAAGGCTCGTTCGCAGCGTTCTGTCTGCATGACCGCTACGCGGACGAAGTGAACTTCGATAGCATCGGCGCGAATGGTCGCAATGGCTTTGTTGGAAAAACCAGTTTCGTTGAGCCAG
>NZ_JBQFRG010000020.1:2500-6160 GCF_056537285.1 Ruegeria sp. CF8
GCGTTGATCTCAGTCGTTCTCCTCTTCGGAGGGGCGGGTTGTGACACGGGTGTTTCCTCGCCTGTCCACGACTATCGCGGCTGAAACGAACAGAGTTGTCCAAGTCAAGTACACTAACCCGCATAACTTAACGGTTATGCATTGTCTTCTATCCTCTGCGTGGGGCCGACCGACATCGGCAGCGCGGGTTCCAGGATGGAAGGCGGGAAAGTATGCTTTTGGTTCAGGAAAAGGGGTTGGTTGTTCCAGCTTCCGACCCATGGATTTGCTTTGCAAATCCAGTCTTTCTTTTTCTGGATCAAATCAAGCGCGAGAAGGGCGTTTGGTGAATGCCTTGGCAGCAAGAGGCGATGAAAGACGTGATACTCTGCGATAAGCCATGGGGAGCTGAGAATAAGCTTTGATCCATGGATTTCTGAATGGGGCAACCCACTTGAAAGCTTCATATTGTTAGTTTTGCTAATCAATATGTTGTTTAACCAAGTACTTAAGACCTGAATACATAGGGTTTTAAGAGCAAACCCGGGGAACTGAAACATCTAAGTACCCGGAGGAAAGGAAATCAATTGATACTCCCCTAGTAGCGGCGAGCGAACGGGGACCAGCCGAGCCAGATAAGTGACTAGAACATGTTGGGAAGCATGGCCATAGCGGGTGACAGCCCCGTATAGGAAGCTTTGATGGACGTATTAAGTAGGGCGGAACACGTGAAATTCTGTCTGAAGATCGGAGGACCACCTTCGAAGGCTAAGTACTCCTTGCTGACCGATAGCGAACCAGTACCGTGAGGGAAAGGTGAAAAGCACCCCGACGAGGGGAGTGAAACAGTACCTGAAACCGAACGCCTACAATCAGTCGGAGGATCCTCGAGATCTGACGGCGTACCTTTTGTATAATGGGTCATCGACTTGGTCTCACGAGCAAGCTTAAGCCGTTAGGTGTAGGCGTAGCGAAAGCGAGTCTTAATAGGGCGCATGAGTTCGTGGGATCAGACCCGAAACCGAGTGATCTAGGCATGGCCAGGTTGAAGGTAAGGTAACACTTACTGGAGGACCGAACCCACATCCGTTGAAAAGGATCGGGATGAGCTGTGCCTAGGGGTGAAAGGCCAATCAAACTCGGAGATAGCTGGTTCTCTGCGAAATCTATTTAGGTAGAGCGTCATCCGAATACCCCGGGGGGTAGAGCACTGGATGGGTAATGGGGCCCCACAGGCTTACTGATCCTAACCAAACTCCGAATACCCGGGAGTACTAGATGGCAGACACACTGCGGATGCTAACGTCCGTAGTGGAGAGGGAAACAACCCTGACCTACAGCTAAGGCCCCCAATTCATGGCTAAGTGGGAAAGCAGGTGGGACGACCAAAACAACCAGGAGGTTGGCTTAGAAGCAGCCATCCTTTAAAGATAGCGTAACAGCTCACTGGTCTAAATAAGTTGTCCTGCGGCGAAGATGTAACGGGGCTCAAGCCATGAGCCGAAGCTTAGGATGCCGTAAGGCATGGTAGCAGAGCGTAGTGTGACATAGAACTCATCCGTATTTGCATCTGTGCTGTGTAAGCAGTTGGATGTAATGACGGATCGAGTTCTTTCGATGAAGCCGGCGCGTGAGCGATCCGGTGGAGAGATCACTAGTGAGAATGATGACATGAGTAGCGACAAAGAGTGTGAGAGACACTCTCGCCGAAAGTCCAAGGGTTCCTGCTTAAAGCTAATCTGAGCAGGGTAAGCCGGCCCCTAAGCCGAGGCCGAAAGGCGTAGGCGATGGGAACTAGGTTAATATTCCTAGGCCAGGAGGATGTGACGGATTGCAGGTGTAGTTCAACCTTATCGGATTGGTTGGGCTGCTGAGCAGTTCCTGGAAATAGCCCTCCATCAGACCGTACCCTAAACCGACACAGGTGGACTGGTAGAGCATACCAAGGCGCTTGAGAGAACGATGTTGAAGGAACTCGGCAAAATACCTCCGTAAGTTCGCGAGAAGGAGGCCCGGTTCCTAGGCAACTAGGGGCTGGGGGCACAAACCAGGGGGTGGCGACTGTTTATTAAAAACACAGGGCTCTGCGAAGTCGCAAGACGACGTATAGGGTCTGACGCCTGCCCGGTGCCTGAAGGTTAAAAGGAGAGGTGAGAGCCTTGAATTGAAGCCCAGGTAAACGGCGGCCGTAACTATAACGGTCCTAAGGTAGCGAAATTCCTTGTCGGGTAAGTTCCGACCTGCACGAATGGCGTAACGACTTCCCCGCTGTCTCCAACATCGACTCAGCGAAATTGAATTGCCTGTCAAGATGCAGGCTTCCCGCGGTTAGACGGAAAGACCCCGTGCACCTTTACTACAGCTTCGCACTGGCATCAGGATTGTGATGTGCAGGATAGGTGGTAGGCTTTGAAGCGGAAACGCAAGTATCCGTGGAGCCTCCCTTGAGATACCACCCTTCGCACTCTTGATGTCTAACCGCGGTCCGTTATCCGGATCCGGGACCCTGCGTGGCGGGTAGTTTGACTGGGGCGGTCGCCTCCTAAAGCGTAACGGAGGCGCGCGAAGGTTGGCTCAGAGCGGTCGGAAATCGCTCGTTGAGTGCAATGGCAGAAGCCAGCCTGACTGCGAGACTGACAAGTCGAGCAGAGTCGAAAGACGGCCATAGTGATCCGGTGGTCCCGAGTGGAAGGGCCATCGCTCAACGGATAAAAGGTACGCCGGGGATAACAGGCTGATACTGCCCAAGAGTCCATATCGACGGCAGTGTTTGGCACCTCGATGTCGGCTCATCTCATCCTGGGGCTGGAGCAGGTCCCAAGGGTACGGCTGTTCGCCGTTTAAAGAGGTACGTGAGCTGGGTTTAGAACGTCGTGAGACAGTTCGGTCCCTATCTGCCGTGGGTGTAGGAGACTTGAGAGGAGTTGCCCCTAGTACGAGAGGACCGGGGTGAACGATCCACTGGTGGACCAGTTGTCGTGCCAACGGCAGTGCTGGGTAGCTATGATCGGACAGGATAACCGCTGAAGGCATCTAAGCGGGAAGCCCCCCTCAAAACAAGGTCTCCCTGAGGGCCGTGGAAGACCACCACGTCAATAGGCCGGAGATGTAAGCGCAGTAATGCGTTCAGTTGACCGGTACTAATCGCCCGATAGGCTTGATTTGATCCAGTAATGGAAAGACAAGACCAAAGCATACACCGACCTTGACAATGGATAGCGTCGTAGCACCCAGCCGCGATGTTGATTGATACTATAACCGTGCGGGAACGCGCCTTTTGTGAACAAAAGACGCTGCCTCCCGCTCGTCGCTTTTTTGCTTTGCAAAAACAGCGACGTGGGCTTTTCCTCGGTTTGGTGGTCATAGCGCAAGTGAAACACCCGGTCCCATACCGAACCCGGAAGTTAAGCACTGCCGCGCCAATGGTACTTGGGCTTAAGCCCCGGGAGAGTAGGTCACCGCCAAACCTAGAAAAAGCCCAACATCTCTCTAATACGATATCACACTTTCCGACCCTGACGCGGGATGGAGCAGCCCGGTAGCTCGTCAGGCTCATAACCTGAAGGTCGCAGGTTCAAATCCTGCTCCCGCAACCAGGTCGGAAAATCCACAGCAGCCCGTTCAGACTACAATTGATCCCCCGGATCAATTGCTTAACGTCTTCACCTCGTCAGGCTCATA
>NZ_JBQFRG010000021.1:0-4517 GCF_056537285.1 Ruegeria sp. CF8
ATGACCGATATTAGACGCACGCCCTTGTACGATTTGCATGTTGAGTTGGGTGGTAAGATGGTTGATTTTGCGGGTTGGGAGATGCCTGTCCAGTATCCGCTGGGGATCATGGGAGAGCATAAGCAGTGTCGTGAGAAGGCGGCGTTGTTTGATGTGTCTCACATGGGTCAGGTGATTTTGCGCGGTGAGAATGTGGGTGAGAAGCTGGAAGCTTTGTGTCCGCAGGCTTATGCGACGCTGAAGGAAGGTAAGGCGCGGTACGGGTTCTTTACCAATGCCGAAGGCGGGATCATGGATGACCTGATCGTGTCGAATGCGGGGGATCATTACTTTGTGGTGGTGAACGCGGCGCTGCGGCATCAGGACATTCCGCATATGCGCGACAATCTGGACGGCGTCGAAGTGACCGAGATCTTCGACCGCGCACTGGTGGCTGTGCAAGGTCCCGCAGCGGAAAACGTGGTGGGGGAACTCTGCCCTGCCGCCCGCGATCTGAAGTTCATGGAAACCACGGTGGCCGATATCAACGGTGTCGAGTGCCGCATCTCGCGCCTGGGCTATACCGGCGAGGATGGGTATGAGATCTCGATCCCCGAGGACAAGGCGATTGAGATCAGCAAAGCCTTCCTGGCGCATGAAGATTGCGAACCAGCGGGTCTGGGCGCGCGCGACAGCCTGCGGCTCGAGGCGGGGCTGTGCCTCTATGGCAATGACATTGATCAGAGCACCTCGCCCATCGAAGCATCCTTGGGCTGGGCCATTCAGAAACGCCGCAAGGAAGAAGGCGGCTTTCCGGGCGCGGATCGCGTGCAAAAGGAACTGGCCGAGGGCGCAGCCCGCAAGCTGGTGGGCATCAAGCCCGAAGGCCGGGCACCGGCGCGTCAGGGCGTCGAGGTGCAATGCCTTGAGGGCAACACGATTGGTCAGATCACCTCGGGCAGCTTTGGCCCCACGGTGGGTGGCCCGGTTGCGATGGGCTATGTGAGCAAAGGCCATGGCGCGCCCGGTGAGAAGGTGAATCTGATCATCCGGGGCAAGGCGCAACCGGCCGAGATCGTGGCGCTGCCCTTCGTCACACAGAATTACAAGCGTTGAAGTCAGGAGAGAGACAAGATGGCAACCTATTATTCCGAAGAACATGAATGGCTGACCGTTGAGGGCGACACCGCCACGCTGGGCATCACCAAACACGCGGCAGAACAGCTGGGTGAGGTGGTGTTTGTCGAGCAGCAGGAAGTGGGCGACGAGTTCGAGAAAGACGGCGAGATCGGCGTGATCGAATCCGTCAAAGCCGCCTCGGAACTTTACGCCCCGGTCGATGGCGAGATCGTCGAAGTGAACGAAGCGCTGGCCGACAACCCCGGCGCGCTGAACGACGACCCCGAGGGCGAAGCCTGGATCTACAAGGTCAAGATTGCGGACGCGTCGCAGCTTGAAGACCTGATGGACGAGGCCGGATACAAAGCCTTCATCGGCTGACCCAAACCCGGAGCCCCGTCTTTGGGGCTCCCCCGCTTCATCTTTTTCCAAATACTCCCGCCGGAGGCTCCCGCAGTCTCCGCCGGCCCTGACCTATCCGTGAGGAGCGCAAAGATGGCCTTCAAACTGACCGACTACGAAGCCTATGACTTCGCCAATCGCCGCCACATTGGCCCGTCGCCCACCGAGATGCGCGACATGCTCAAGGTGATCGGCTTCAAGACGCTGGACGAACTGATCGACGCCACCGTCCCGCCCGCGATCCGGCAGAAAGAGCCGCTGGACTGGGGTCCGGCGATGACCGAGCGCGATGCGCTGTTCCACATGAAAGAGGTGGCGAGCAAGAACAAGGTTCTGACCTCGCTGATCGGTCAGGGCTATTACGGCACCACCACCCCCGCGCCGATCCTGCGCAACATTCTGGAAAACCCGGCCTGGTACACCGCCTACACGCCGTACCAGCCTGAGATCAGCCAGGGCCGTCTTGAGGCGCTGTTGAACTTCCAGACCATGGTCTCTGACCTGACCGGGCTTGACGTGGCCAACGCGTCCCTGCTGGACGAAGCCACAGCGGCTGCCGAAGCCATGGCGATGGCCAAGCGTGGCGGGCGTTCGAAAGCCAACAACGCGGCCTTTTTTGTCGACAAGAACTGCCACCCGCAGACCATCGCGGTCATTAAGACGCGCGCCGAGCCTCTGGGCATCGACGTGCAGGTGGGTGATCCCGACAGCCTGGATGCGGGCGCGGTCTTTGGCGCGATCTTCCAATACCCCGGCACCCACGGTCACGTGCGCGACTTCACCGCCGAGATCGCGGCCCTGCACGAACATAAAGCCATCGCCATCGTCGCTGCTGACATCCTGTCTCTGGCGCTGCTGAAGTCACCGGGTGAGATGGGCGCGGATATCGCCATCGGCTCGACCCAGCGCTTTGGCGTTCCGATGGGCTATGGCGGCCCGCACGCCGCCTATATGGCAACCACCGACAAGCTGAAGCGTTCGATGCCGGGCCGGATCATCGGTGTGTCCATCGACAGCCGTGGCAACAAGGCCTACCGCCTGTCGCTGCAGACCCGCGAGCAGCACATTCGCCGCGAGAAGGCGAACTCGAACGTCTGCACCGCGCAGGCGCTGCTGGCTGTCATTGCCTCGATGTATGCGGTCTATCACGGCCCTGACGGTATCAAGGCCATCGCACAATCGGTGCACCGCAAGACCTCGCGCCTGGCCGCTGGTCTGGAAGAGGCAGGCTTCTCGGTCGAACCCGAGGTGTTCTTCGACACCATCACGGTCGAGGTTGGTCATCTGCAGAAGACCGTCATGGAAGCTGCCGTGGCCCGTGGCGTCAACCTGCGCAAGGTTGGCGAGACCAAGGTCGGCATCAGCCTGGACGAACAGACCCGCCCTGAGACCATCGAGGCCGTCTGGGGTGCCTTTGGCATCGACCGCACCGATGACAGCTCGAATAAGCAATACCGCCTGCCGGACTATGCGCTGCGGGAAAGCGAGTACCTGACCCACCCGATCTTCCACAAGAACCGGGCCGAGGCCGAGATCACCCGCTATATGCGCCGTCTGGCCGACCGCGATCTGGCGCTGGACCGGGCGATGATCCCGCTGGGCTCGTGCACCATGAAGCTGAATGCCACGATCGAGATGATCCCGGTCACCTGGCCCGAGTTTGGCAATCTGCACCCGTTCTGCCCCGAAGATCAGGCGCAGGGCTATCACGAGATGATTGCCGATCTGAACGACAAGCTGTGCCAGATCACCGGTTATGACGCGATCTCCCAGCAGCCCAACTCGGGCGCGCAGGGCGAGTATGCGGGCCTTCTGACCATCCGCAACTATCACTTCGCCCGTGGGCAGGGGCAGCGCAATGTCTGCCTGATCCCAACCTCGGCGCATGGCACCAACCCGGCTTCGGCCCAGATGGTGGGCTGGCAGGTTGTGCCGGTTCTGGCAGATGAGAACGGCAATATCGATGTGGCCGACTTCCGCGCCAAGGCGGAAAAGCATTCGGACAACCTTGCCGCCTGCATGATCACCTACCCGTCGACCCATGGCGTGTTCGAGACCACCGTGCAGGAGGTCTGCCAGATCACCCATGACCATGGCGGTCAGGTCTATATCGACGGGGCCAACATGAACGCCATGGTGGGTCTGTCACGTCCGGGTGACATTGGTGGTGACGTCAGCCACCTGAACCTGCACAAGACCTTCTGCATCCCGCATGGCGGGGGCGGCCCCGGCATGGGTCCGATCGGCGTCAAGGCGCATCTGGAAGAGCACCTGCCCGGTCACCCGGAATACGGCACCGCCGTGGGTCCGGTCTCGGCGGCGCCTTTCGGCTCGCCCTCGATCCTGCCGGTCAGTTGGGCTTATGTGCTGCTGATGGGTGGCGCGGGTCTGACGCAGGCGACCAAAGTGGCGATCCTGAACGCCAACTACATCGCGGCGCGGCTCAAGGATGCCTATCCGATCCTCTACACCTCGGAAACGGGGCGTGTGGCGCATGAATGCATTCTCGACACAAGACCGCTGGACGAAGCGGCGCATGTCACCGTCGACGATGTGGCCAAGCGTCTGGTCGATTCAGGCTTCCACGCGCCGACCATGAGCTGGCCGGTGGCGGGCACCCTGATGGTGGAACCCACGGAATCGGAACCCATGGCCGAACTGGATCGTTTCTGCGATGCCATGCTATCCATCCGGGCGGAAGCGCAGGACATCATCGACGGCAAGATCGACGCGGAGAACAACCCGCTGAAAAACGCCCCCCACACGGTGCGCGATCTGGTCGGCGATTGGGACCGCCCCTACACCCGTGAACAGGCCTGCTTCCCTCCGGGCTCCATGGGCGTCGACAAATACTGGTCCCCCGTCAACCGCGTCGACAACGCATATGGCGACAGAAACCTCGTCTGCACATGCCCCCCAATGGAAGAATACCTCGACGCAGCCGAGTAAACCCAAAACAAAACCCCGCCAAATCAATGGCGGGGTTTTCGCCAATCGGAAACAATCGTTCCGATGTG
>NZ_JBQFRG010000022.1:0-1357 GCF_056537285.1 Ruegeria sp. CF8
CATGACCGCTACGCGGACGAAGTGAACTTCGATAGCATCGGCGCGAATGGTCGCAATGGCTTTGTTGGAAAAACCAGTTTCGTTGAGCCAGATCAAGAAATTTATCGCTTGATTTGACTAGTGTTGAGTCATGCCAGCAGCAGCAAACAAAACCGATTTGCTGGCCGTGTTCGATAAGGATTTGGCCAAGCTACGCAATACGCTCGATGGCGTCGACGAAACAAATGCAACTTTGTCGGCCCCTGATGACGACGTCACGATAAAGGGTGTAATCGCGCATCGCACCCATTGGATGGGGATGTTCCACAGGTGGCACGAAGACGGCGTCGCGAAGCGCGAGGTGCATTTGCCAGCTAAGGGCTTCAAATGGAACCAACTCAAGGAATACAATGCTACGCTGTATGCGAGAGGCAACAAAACTCCTTGGGTGGAACTGCTCTCAGATTTCAGTGCCGCTTGCGACAAACTGCGTCGCTTTATCGAGGCACAAGATGACGGCTTGCTATACACCAGCCACGCGGTTCCATGGACCGGCAAATGGACCCTTGGTCGGTTTGCCGAGGCGTCCGGTCCATCACATTTCCGATCTGCCAATATCTACATCCGAAAGGCGTTGCGTAGTGCTCGCTGAAGTTAGTTTTCTCTCCGCACTTCGGACTGACAGGATTGTGAAACCAAGTAGGGCAGTTGCGCAATCCAACGCGGTCAGAGGCGCTTCTTCGCCAAAACTGCCGTTCACCCTGTCTGCAGAAACGATTGCTTTGGGCTCGATGCGTTCACTCGTAGTTGACAATAAGGAGCAATGGTTTGAGTGAAGGTTTTGAAGGTAAGGCGCTAGACGCTTCGAATCTTCTTAAGGCCATTTCCCATGAGGGGCGGCTGAAAATTCTTTGCTACCTAATGGCAGGCGAACGATCCGTAACTGAAATCCAAGAAAAGCTGTCGCTCAAACAAGCGGCAGCGTCACAACAGCTCGGGCGGCTTAGACTCGAAGGATTGATCTCCATGAGGCGGGAGGGGAAGAACATCTACTACCGCGTCTCTGACGCCAGAGTGTCGGCTATCGTCGGCGTATTGTACGAATTGTTTTGTCGCGAAGATGTTCAATAATAAAGAGTGAATGATGTCCGCTTTCGCGCAGATACGACCTGCTGCACGCACGAAAGGCGAAATGGGACCGAGGACAACTCCGAGGCTCGTACAAACCGTCTATGCTTGCCGCGGCGAACGTCGACTAGAGCCCAAATTTCCGGATGCTGCAGGTTGCGCAAACAACAGCAAACCAACACGAAGCAGACGTTGAAAATGTTGCAGATTTGCCGGGTTCCTGCGTTCGCAGTCACCATTGCGAACATTC
>NZ_JBQFRG010000023.1:0-1157 GCF_056537285.1 Ruegeria sp. CF8
ACGACGCCGGCGCCGACGGTGCGGCCACCTTCGCGGATCGCGAAGCGCAGGCCCTGCTCCATCGCGATCGGTGCGATCAGCTCAACGCCGAACGACACGTTGTCGCCTGGCATGACCATCTCGGTGCCTTCGGCCAGGGTCACGGTGCCGGTCACGTCAGTTGTACGGAAGTAGAACTGAGGACGGTAGTTCGCGAAGAACGGGGTGTGACGACCGCCTTCTTCCTTGGTCAGGATGTAGGCTTCGGCTTCGAACTTGGTGTGCGGTGTAACCGAACCCGGCTTACACAGAACCTGGCCACGCTCAACGCCGTCACGGTCAACACCACGCAGCAGCGCGCCGATGTTGTCGCCCGCTTCACCGCGGTCCAGCAGCTTGCGGAACATTTCAACGCCGGTGCAGGTGGTTTTCGAAGTGTCGCGGATGCCGACGATTTCAATCTCGTCGCCAACGTTGATCACGCCACGCTCAACACGACCGGTCACAACGGTACCACGGCCCGAGATCGAGAACACGTCTTCGATCGGCATCAGGAACGGCTGGTCAACAGCACGCTCAGGGGTGTCGATGTACTCATCAACAGCCGCCATCAGTTCCTTGATCTTCTCTTCGCCGATTTCCGGGTTGTTGCCTTCCATCGCGGCCAGAGCCGAACCTGCGATGATCGGAATATCGTCGCCGGGGTATTCATACGAAGACAGCAGCTCGCGGATTTCCATTTCCACCAGTTCCAGCAGCTCTTCGTCGTCAACCTGGTCAACTTTGTTCATGAACACGACCATCTTCGGGATGCCAACCTGGCGGCCCAGCAGGATGTGCTCACGCGTTTGCGGCATCGGGCCGTCTGCTGCGTTCACAACCAGAATCGCGCCGTCCATCTGGGCAGCACCGGTGATCATGTTCTTGACGTAGTCGGCGTGGCCGGGGCAGTCAACGTGCGCATAGTGGCGGTTGTCGGTCTCGTATTCCACGTGGGCGGTCGAGATGGTGATGCCGCGCGCTTTCTCTTCCGGCGCACCGTCAATCTGGTCATACGCTTTGAAGTCACCGAAATACTTGGTGATTGCTGCGGTCAGCGTCGTTTTACCATGGTCAACGTGGCCAATCGTGCCGATGTTGACGTGCGGTTTTGTACGCTCAAACTTTTCCTTTGCCAT
>NZ_JBQFRG010000024.1:0-1088 GCF_056537285.1 Ruegeria sp. CF8
TGGTAACTCAAGGGTCGTTGCGACGGTTTCCGCTATCTCAGTTTCATGAGTTCATCTCTGAATGCCTCGGTTGGAGTTTGCCATCCGAGGCACTTTCTGGGGGTGCCGTTCAGGCGGTCGCAAATCGCCTTCATTTTGCGATTTGAGAGCGCCGCCACGAGCGTGTCGCGAGGAAGGTATCGGCGCGCACGCTTGTTCAGGTTCTCGACCGATCCCTTTTGCCAGGGCGCTTGAGGATCGCAAAACCAGCTCTCTGTTCCGATGCCGGATTTGAGTCTGCGCCATTCCCGGAATTCAAAGCCCCGGTCAAATGTAATCGAGCGTCGTGCTGGTTGGGGCAGGGGTTCCATCACATCCATCAGTCTGTTCATGAAGTGCGTCGAACTGCGGTCGTTGTTGCGAAACAGCACGGCAAACCGGGTCTTCCGTTCGACCAGTGAGGCGACGTTCGTTTTACCTGTATGGCGCTCGAAGATCATCAGATCGCCTTCCCAATCGCCGAATTCTTCGCGTGTTTTTACGCATTCCGGGCGCTGATGAATGGACCGATCCGGCGGAAAAACCTGGCCTCTGGGGCGTCTGGCATAACGCGGTCGGCGTTTCTTACGTCTGCTCGGCAAGTGCCGCGCCAGTTGTTCGGATTGGCCTTCAGCGCTGTATACATATGCGTAGATCGTCTCGTGGCTGACCCGGACAGGCTGATCGTCGTAACCGAGGCGGCCCGCGATCTGTTCCGGTGTCCAACCTGCAATCAAACGGTCGATGACATGTGCGCGCAGGTTTTCCAAACGGATCAGCTTGCGCCGCCGAGCGCGTCTGGACTGCGCCGTTCGTTGTGCTTTGACGCCATAGTAGCCACTCAGATGCGACAACTCGGAGTCTTCGAAACGGTTCCGATTGATCTCTCGATAAACCGTGGACCGATGCCTGCCGATCTCGACCGCAATCTTGCTGACGGGCATCTCTGCGTTCAACATGTTCTCAATGGCGCGCCGCTCGTGCAGATCTAATTCCGTGTGTGCCATTTTCCGTTCTCCTTGCTTTTCAGCAAGATAGGGGAATTGTCGCAACGCAGTTTAGAATGTGCC
>NZ_JBQFRG010000025.1:0-586 GCF_056537285.1 Ruegeria sp. CF8
GGATGTGTCGCAATTATTTAGAACAGCCAATGCCAGCGACCTACCGGACACACCTATCCTGCGATTTCGGAAAATAGCCGAAAGCCCGACGTGATAGTGCTGGGGAATTGCTTCTTGCGGATCATGTTGGCGACCTCAATGCCGTCCAAAGTAGCTGACGCGGATCTGAACGACTTGAACCCGCACATATGCCGCACGGGTCGCTTGATGAATCTGTGATCCTGCTCAATCAGATTGTCGAGATATTTGGACCTGATCGTTTGTACTTTGGCTGGGCAGCCCAACCGTTTCAGGATCCTGTTCACTTCTCGAATGCCTGCTGCATTTGCGCCGCTCTTGTCTATGACGATTTTGTTTGGGATCCCGTTTGACGAAAGTGCTTTGGCAAAGAACCTTGTGGCTGCTGGACGATTTCGTCGCTCAGACAGCATGAAATCAAGGGTCTTGCCGTGTTTGTCGACCGCTCGATAGAGATACATCCAATTACCACGTACACGAATGTAGGTTTCGTCCATGCGCCATGAACTCTGAGTTGGGCGCTTCTTTGATTGCGCGCGAGCTGCGACGATCGGCGAAAACTTCACAA
>NZ_JBQFRG010000026.1:0-508 GCF_056537285.1 Ruegeria sp. CF8
GTCCGATGAGTTGGAGTATGGGGCTGGTTTTCGTTTTGTTCCATTCTTGTGATTTGAGTGGTTGGATGGTGTGGGCGGGTCTGTTGGGGCTGGATTATGTGGCTGGGAGAATGCCGGGGTTGCGGGGATAAAGGAATTAGGCGAGGGAATAAGTGCTCTGGCCGGGGGCGTTGGGCTGCTGACAATAATGCAGGTCGCATGGGGGAGAAGTTGCGTGCGAGGCGCGATGTGACTGGCTGCCGTTGACTGCTGGCGGCCTGCTTATCGAGCTGTTGTTGTAGCTGAGCAGCTCAGATTTGACGTGTTTGTCTCACGCTGACGCCACTTAGAGCTCAAAAGCGGGTGTGCAAGCTGTGCATTGAGGCGTATCTGAGCGGGTTCTGTGATATTCTTCCTATGTTTTGGTTTGTTTGTGCGTGTTTTTGTGCTGGACGAGGGATTGAATGAGGTGGGCCGCCCACTTCTTCCGTTGGGTTAAGTTACTTTGATTGCTCGTCTTTTGAGATAT